>NZ_KK073874.1:1979635-2639514 GCF_000585375.1 Cryptosporangium arvum DSM 44712 | reverse complement strand
ACGCCCAGCAACGCTCCCAGGGCGTTCGCCCCGGCGTCGCCCAGCATGCTCCGCTCGCCCAGGTCGTCGGGCAGCGCGGTGACGGCCGCACCGGTGACCGCGGACGCGACGACGGCGGAGCCGTTCCGGTCGCCGGCCAGCAGCGGAGCGGCGGCCAGCAGACCGACCTTCAACGCCCGTCCCGGGCGCAGGTCGAACAGGTTGACGACGTTCGCCGTGCCCGCGACGACGGTGGCGGCCAGCACGGTGTCGGCCGCCGCGCCGAGCGGCGAGCGCGACCGGGGCAGCAGCGCGCCCGCGACGAGCGCGCTCGCGCCGATACCGGCCACCTTCACCGCCCCGGCGCTCACCCGGCCCGCGCGCAGCGCGTCGAGGTGCCCGCGGAAGCCCTTGTCGGTGCGCTGGTCCGGCCGGGCGCCCACGACGTCGTCGTACGCCCCCACCGCCGCCGCTCCGAGGCCCGCCACGCCGGCCGCGGCCGCTACCCGGGGTGCGACCACCGCGACGCCGATCACGGCCGCGAGCGTGGCGCCCAGCGCCGTCACCGGGCCTTCGGCGAGCGTCACCGGCTCACCGCGGTGGTTCGTCCGCGCCAACGCGTCGCTGATCGACGCGGGGAGCCGCGCCGCCGCGCGCTGCAACGCGAACGTCGTCGCGACCGCCAGGGTCGCGGTGCCGAACCTCCGTGCGGGGGGCACGCCGTCCTCCTCGTCGGGCAACTGCCGGGGAATCAGCTGCGTAGCGTCGGGATCCGCGCGCTCGCGCCGCTGCCGGTGCCGTAGTGCCCGACGCGGCCGGTGAACTGCTCGGCCAGCGCCATGGCGGTGGCGACCTGCCCCTCCGCGAGCGAGACCCCGTCCACGGTCGAGATCGCCTTGGCCAGGGTACCGTCGTCGCGAACCGCGGCCACCGGGTTGCCCGCCCCCGCCGCCGTCGTCCCGGCCAGTACCATCTGCCCGGCCACGGTGTCGAACTGCTTCACGATCTCGGTGAACGCCTTGTTGCGGTCGGCCGAGCCGGTACCGGTCTCCGGGGCGCCGGTCAGCATCACGACGGCCGTCGCCGGGGTCGCGGTGACCTCACCGTCCAGATCGAGCACCCCCAGGCTCTCGTAGGCCTGCAGGATCGTCGTGCGGTTCGCGGTCGTGATCTTCGCCGGATCGGCCAGCAGGACGTTGGCCAGCAGCGCCGAGGACGTCTCGACCCCCACCCCGTTGTTCGGCAGCGTCGTGACGCTGGCCGGGGTGACGCGTGCGGCCAGGTCCTGCAGCGCGTCGTCCTTGTTCGGGTCGGTGAAGTCCTTGCGCAGCCGCACCTGACCGGTGGGCTTCGCGCCGGCCAGCGCGAGCATCTTCACGACCTGGTCGCGGTCGTCGTTGTCGGCGGTCGGGCCGCTGACCACCAGCACGGACCGGCCGGTGAGCGTCCCGGCCAGCAGGCCCGGCGCGATCTGGCGCACGAACTCGTCCTGCGAGGCCGCTCTGGTCTGCAGTTCCTCGACCTGGTCACGCAGCTGGCCGTTGCTGTTCCGGAGCCCGCTGACCTGCTCGTTGAGCTGGTTCTGCACGGTGCCGTTGAGGGCCGCCGTACCGAGCACCAGACCCACGGCGAGCGCGAGGAAGACCGCGGTCAACGAGACCACGTGGTACCGGAAGTTGATCACGAGAACAGCCTCTGCAGCTGGAAGACCAGGTTGTCCCACTGCTCGGCGAGCAGTTGCAGGGAGGTGCGGCCGACGGTGGAGATCGCCAGCGCGGCCGCCATCGCGCACAGCCCCGAGGCGATCAGGACGAACAGTGACATCGACGACATCCGCTGCCGGTAGAGGCGGCTCACCCCCTTGGCGTCCACCAGTTTGCCGCCGACCCGCAACCGGGTGAGGAACGTCGAGGCCATGCCCGCCCGTCCCTTGTCGAGGAACTCGACCAGGGTGGCGTGCGTGCCCACCGCGACGATGAGCGTCGCGCCCCGCTCGTCGGCCAGCAGCATCGCGATGTCCTCGCTGGTGGCCGCGGCCGGGAACACCACGGCCCGGACGCCGAGCCGGTCGACGCGGGCCAGGCCGGGCGCGCGCCCGTCGGGGTAGGCGTGGACGACGACCTCGGCGCCGCAGCGCAGCACGTCGTCGGAGACCGAGTCCATGTCGCCGACGATCAGGTCGGGCGTGTACCCGGCCTCGACCAGCGCGTCCGCCCCGCCGTCGACGCCGATCAGCACCGGCCGGAACTCGCGGATGTACGAGCCGAGCACGTCGAGGTCCTCGCGGTAGTCGTACCCGCGCACCACGATCAGGCAGTGCCTGCCGTCGATCTGGGTGCGGATCTCCGGCACGCCGACGCCGTCGAGCAGGAGCTCGCGCTCCCGCTTCATGTACTCCATCGTGTTCGCCGCGAACGCCTCGAGCTGCACCGACAACCCGGCCTTGGCCTCGGTCATCGCGGCCGCGACGGTCTCGGTGTCCTGGCGCTGCCCGGTCGCGACGATCTCGTCACCGAGGTAGACGTTCGCGCCGTCGACGCGGACGCGCTGCCCTTCCCGGACCCGGTCGAAGATCTCCTGGCCGACCGCGTCGACGAGCGTGATGCCCGCGGCGACGATGACCTCGGGCCCCAGGTTGGGGTAGCGGCCGGAGATGCTCGGTGCCGCGTTGATCACCGCCGAGACACCGGACGCGACGAGCGCGTCACCGGCGACCCGGTCGATGTCGACGTGGTCGATGATCGCGACGTCACCCGGCTTGAGCCGCTGAGTGAGCCGCTTGGTGCGGCGGTCGAGTCGCGCCGGCCCTGCCGTGGCGGAGTCACCATCGGCAGCGCGGGGGCGTCGGAGAGTCGGGAGGCGCATCCCCTGCATCCTCTCACCGCGCACCTACAGGATTGGCAGCGACGCGCCCTCCTGGCACGAACCCCCACAAAGGGCACTAATCGCCGTACTAGAAGTCGTCGAGCATCCAGGGGGCAGGGCCGGCGAACAGCGCCGCGAGTCGCGCCACCGCGGTCTCGTCGCCATCGGCCAGGTTCGCCGAGCGCAGCGCGGCGGCTCCGGCGTACCCGGTGAACACCGCGGCCAGGCCACGCGGCCCGAGCTTCACCGCGCCGGTGCCGCCGGGCGTCAACGTGCCCCGCCCCTCGGCGACCGACAGCGTCCACCGCCCGTCGTTCCACGGCGCCTGCGGGTCGGTGATCTCCAGGTCGACCTCGCCGCCCAGCGGGCCGAAGCCCCGGCCGGCGACCGCGTCGGCCACGTCGATCAGCCGCAGCATCCAGGGCTCGTGCAGGGTGTGACCGCCGCGGGGCAGCCCGACCCCGCCGAGCACCGGGTCGGCCAAGCGCACCCGGGTGTTCCGGATCGACGTCTGCCAGGAGCCGGCGACCGTCAGCAGCGCGTCGCGGACGTCCTGCCGGTCGGCGATCAGGTCGTGCACCTCGAGCCGCGTCGAACCGTCCGAAGCCGCCGCCCGGCTCCAGCTCGCGTACCCCGCGTCCGTACCGTCGACCGACGCGATCACGACGCCGTCCAGCTCGGCGAGCTTCGCGAGCCGGAAGTGCGGGCCGGTACGGGTGAGCGGGCCGACCGCCGGGCGCGCGGCCGCGGTGTAGAGCGCGTGCACGGCCTGCAGGTCGGCGTCGGCGGGGTCGGAGCGGTCGAGCGCGCGCAGCGTGACGTCGGTACTCGGCTTGACGCCGGCCGGACCGGCCAGGCCGGCCGCCGACAGGACCGCCGTGGGCAGATCGATGACCGCGAGCTGACCGGCGACCTCCCACCCGAACGACCGGTACGCCGGCGGGATCGACGGGTAGAGCGTGCTCACCGGCCGCCCGTCGCCGTGCATCTGCTCGATCGCGCGGGTCAGCAGCTTACGGGCGACACCACGCCGCCGCGCGTGCGCCGCGACCGCCACCGCCGAGATGCCGCCCATCGGTAGCTCGCGCCCGGCGAACCACTGCCCGTCGGGCCGGATCGAGGTGACCCCGAGCAGGTCGCGCCCCTCCACCGCGGCGAAGACGACGTTGTTCTCGGTGCTGCGCCGGTACCGGTCGCTGTCCTCGTCGGCGGCCGCGCGCGGCGGCCAGGGGCCGAACGCGGTGCGCAGCAGCTGCGAACCGGCCTTCGTCAGCGCGGTGTCCTCGGGCGTGAGCCGCACGATCTCGATCATGCCGCCGCGTCCTTCTCGGCCTGGGCGACCGCGAGCAGTTCCTCGGCGTGGGCCAGCCCCAGATCGCTGTCGTCCAACCCGGCCAGCATCCGCGCGAGTTCACGCGGGCGCTCGGTGGCCGACAGCGACCGCAGGCCGCTCGTGGTCACCGACCCGTCCGAGTCCTTCACGACGACCACGTGGTGGTCGGCGAACGCGGCGACCTGCGGCAGGTGCGTGACGACGAGCACCTGGTGGGTGCGGGCCAGCCGGGCCAGCCGCTTGCCGATCTCCACCGCGGCCCGGCCCCCGACGCCGGCGTCCACCTCGTCGAACACCATCGTCGGAGGGCCACCGGCCCCGGCGAACACGACCTCGATCGCGAGCATCACGCGGGACAGCTCACCACCGGAGGCCCCCCGGTGCAACGCCAATTCCGGCGCGCCCGGGTGCGACGCCAGGCGCAGCTCGACGTCGTCGATGCCCTCCGGGCCGACCGCCAGCCGCCGGCCGTCGATCTCCACCGACGGCGCCGCCTCCGAAGCGTCCTTCTGCGAGACCGCGGCGACGACCCGCGCGTGCGGCATCGCCAGGCCGGTGAGCTCGGCGGTGACCTGCTCGCCGAACCGGGTGGCGGCGGCCTGCCGGGCCTTGCTCAGGGCGACGGCCGACTTCGCCAGCGCGGCGGCCAGCTCGTCGCGCCGCGCCCGCAGCGCGTCCAGCGCCTCCTCCGACGTGTCGAGGTCGGCGAGCTTCCCGGCGGCCTGCTCGGCCCAGGCCAGCACACCGTCGATCGAGTCGGAGTACTTGCGGGTGAGCCCGGCCAGCTGCGCGCGCCGCTCGTGCACGGCCGCGAGCCGCGCCGGGTCGGCGTCCAGGTTCTCGGTGTAGGACGCGAGCTCGGTGCCCAGCTCGCCGCAGAGCGCGGCCAGCTCGTCGGCGCGGCGCCCCGCGTCGGCCAGGACCGCGTCGTGACCGGCCACAGCGGACAGCGACCGCCGGACGACGCCGAGCAGCGCCGCGACGTCGGCCGACTCCTGTTCCGCCGTGGGGTCACCGGCCAGCGCCTGGTGCGCGGTGTAGGCCGCGATCCGCAGTTCCTCGGCGTGCTCGAGGCGCTGGGACTCGGCCTTCAGCTCCTCGTCCTCGCCCGGCAGCGGGTTGACCGCCTCGATCTCGGTGAGGCCGAAGCGCAGCGCGTCGGCCTCCTGCGCGCGCTCGTGGGCCCGGTTCGTGCGGTCGGTGAGCTCGCCGACGGTTTTCCGCCACGCCTGGTACTGCCGGCTCGTCTGCTCGCGCAGCGCGGTGACTTCCTCACCCGCGTACCGGTCGAGCGCGGCGCGCTGCTCGGCCGCCGAGAGCAGCCGCAGCTGGTCGGACTGACCGTGCACCGCCAGCATCTGCTCGGCCAGCTCGCCGAGCAGGCCCACCGGCACCGTGCGGCCGCCGACGTGGGCCCGGGACCGGCCCTCCGCGGCGACGCTGCGCGCGAGCAGCAACGTGCCGTCCTCGTCGGGCGCGGCGCCGGCCTCGGCCACCCGGTCGAGCACGAGCTTCTGCGCCGGGTCGTCGGGTTCGAACCGCAGCCGCCCCTCCACCAGCGCCCGGCCGCTGCCACGACGGACCCGCCCGGCGTCGGCGCGGCCGCCGAACAGCAGGCCGAGCCCGGCCACCACCATCGTCTTGCCGGCACCGGTCTCGCCGGTGACGACAGTGAATCCGTCAACGAGCTCCAGCGTCGCGTCTTCGATGACGCCCAGTCCGGTGATTCGGATTTCCTCCAGCACGTGGCAGAGGCTACCCAGCCCCACCGACAGCCCGCTCGTTGCGGGCCGCTTCCGCGTCGCCGCGCCACCCCTGAACGGGCAGCCCGAACTTCGCCACCAGGCGATCGGTGAACGGCCGCGGGCTCATCCGGACGACACGCACCGGGTCGCTTCCCCGGCGGATCACCGCCCGGCTTCCCGGCGGCATCGCCACCACCCGCTGCCCGTCGCAGGACACCACGGCTGGGACGCCCTCGGCGAGCACCTCGATCATGATCGTCGAGGTCGGAGCGGTGACGAGCGGCCGGGCGAAGAGCGCGTGGGCGCTTATCGGCACGACGAGCATCGCCTCCACGTCGGGCCACACGACCGGGCCACCGGCGGAGAACGCGTAGGCCGTGGAGCCGGTCGGCGTGGCGCAGACCACGCCGTCGCACCCCCACCGCGACAGCGGCCGGCCGTCGATCGACACCATCACTTCGAGCATCCGCTCGCGCATCGCTTTTTCCACCGACGCCTCGTTGAGCGCCCATCCGTGCGCGGTGGTGCCGTCCGGGCGGCCGACGGTCAGCTCCAGCGTCATCCGCTCGTCGACGACGTAATCGCCCTCGACGACCCGGCGCACGGTCTCGTCCAGGTGCTCGGCCTCGGTCTCGGCGAGGAACCCGACCCGGCCGAGGTTGACGCCGAGCAGCGCGGCACCGGCCGGGCGGGCGAGCGCGGCGCCACGCAGCACGGTGCCGTCACCGCCGAGCGCGAACACGATCTCCGCGCCCACCGCGGCCTTCTCGTCCGGCCGGACGACCTGCGCGTCGATGTTCAGGTCGGGCGCCTCGTCGGTGAGCACCCGCAGGCCGAACCCGGCGGCGGAGAGCTGTGCCGCCACTCTGCGGGCGTGCACGACGTTGAGCGCTCGGCCGGCGTGGGTGACGATCAGTGCCTGCCGACTCATCTCAGCTAGCTCTCCCTGGCTCTGGTGCTTGTTCGACCGCTGTCCTGACCGCCTCGGGGTCGACCGCCGGAGCGTCCCGCCGCAGCCAGAGGAAAAACTCCACGTTCCCGGACGGGCCGGGAAGCGGGCTGGCCACTACCCCGGCCACGCCCAGGCCCATCGTCGCAGCCTGGTTCGCGACCCCGAGCACCGCCTCGACGCGGTGGGACTTGTCGCGGACCACACCGCCCGCACCCAGCCGTTCCTTGCCGACCTCGAACTGCGGCTTGACCATCGGGACGAGGTCGCCGTCGGGCGTCGTGCACGCCGCGAGCGCGGGCAGCACCAGCCCGAGCGAGATGAAACTCAGGTCGGCCACCGTGACGTCGCACGGACCGCCGATCGCCTCCGGTTCGAGCGTCCGGACGTTCGTGCGGTCGATCACCGTCACCCGGTCGTCGGTCCGCAGGGACCAGGCCAACTGCCCATAACCCACATCCACGGCGACGACGTGCGCGGCTTCGGCGCGCAGCAGCACATCGGTGAAGCCACCGGTGGAGGCGCCGGCGTCTAGGCAGCGCCGGTTCTTGACCGGGACCTGGAAGGCCTCGAGCGCGCCCGCCAGTTTGTGGCCGCCGCGCGAGACGTACTTCGGGCCGGTGTCCTCGGTGACGGTCACCGCCGAGGCCGGGTCGACGGCGGTCGCCGCTTTGGCCGCGACCCGCCCGTCGACCTTGACCGCTCCGGCCGCGATGAGGGTCGCGGCGTCCTCACGGGAACGCGCGAGGCCCCGGCGGACGAGTTCGGCGTCCAGACGTGTACGGCGGGCCACTCAGCTCCCGTCGACCGCGGCGAGCGTGTCCTGCAGCGTGCGGTGCACGGCTTCGTACACGGCGACGTGCTCGGACACCGGCCGCTCTTCGAGGTCGTCGAGTTCAGCGAGCACGGATGCCACCTGAGTCTCGGCCACGCCGGCGTCGATGTGGGTGGGGGTGTCCGCCGGGGCCGTGTTCCCCGGACCGGTGTTCCCCGGACCGGCGTTCCCCGGACCGGCGTTCCCCGGACCGGCGTTCCCCGGGCTGGCGTTCCCCGGACCGGCGCTCCCCGGACCGGCATTCGCCGGGTTGGCGTTCGCCGGGCCGACATTCGCCCGGTTGGCGTTCGCCGGGGTGGGGCCGCTCGGGGCTGGTGGCGGAGTGGGTTTCGGGGTGGGCGGGCCGGGCTTCGGCGCGAACGCGCCGAAGCCTCGGTGGTCCGGTCCGGACGTCACGAGTCCGAGGAGCCGCCGGCCGGCGCGGCGTTGCCGGTGGGGCCGGTGGCGTTGTTGGTGTCGGTGTTGCCGGTGCTCTTCGCCGGGGTCGCCTTGGCCGCGGTGTTCTTCGCGGCGGTGCTCTTCGCGGCGGTGCCGTTCGGCGTCGACTTGGCCGGGGTCGCCTTGGCGGCTGTGGTCTTGGCCGCGGAGGTGGTGGAGGGGGTGGACTTCGCCGCGGTGGTCTTGGCGGGAGCCGACTTCGCCGCCGTCGCCTTCGCGGAGGTCGTCTTGGCGGGAGTCGTCTTGGCGGGAGTCGTCTTGGCGGGAGTCGTCGTCTTCGCGGGGGTCGTCTTCGCGGCCGCGGCCTTGGCTGCCTTGGTCGCCGGAGCCGTCTTGGCCGGGGTGGTGGTGGCGGGCGGCGTAGTGGCCGGAGTCGCCTCGACGGCGGGAGTGCTGGCCCCGCTCGCACCGGTCACCGGAGCGCCGGTCGCCGGAGCACCCGTGCCTGTCGCCGGAGTGCCCGTGCCTGTCGTGCCCGTGCCCGTCGCCGGAGCCCCCGTCGGGGAGGCGCCGGTCGCGGAGGTACCCGTCGCGGAGTCAGCCGGAGCCGACGCGAACGCGGGCTTCGCCGGAGCCGTCTTGGCCGGAGCCGTTTTGGCCGGCGCGCTCTTCGCCGCCGCGCTCTTAGCAGGCGCCGACTTGGCCGGCGTCGCCTTCGCAGACGCGCTCTTCCCAGGCGCGGTCTTGGCAGGCGTCGTGCTCGCAGACGTGCTCGTAGGCGTGCTCGTAGGCGTGCTCGCAGGAGCGGCCTTCGCAGGCGCGGCCTTCGCAGGCGTCGACTTCGCCGCCGTCGACTTCGCGGGCGTCGCCTTGGCCGCGGAGGCCTTCGCCGCCTTGGTCGCCGGAGCCGTCTTCGCCGGGGTGGTCGTGGCCGGCGCCGTCGTCGCCGGAGTCACAGCCCCCGCCGGAGACGCGCTCACCGAAGGCGCCGCCGTCGCAGCAGGCGCAGCAGCGGGCGTCGTCGCCGCAGTGGTCGTCGCCGTGGCCGGCGTCGCCTTCACCGGAGCGCTCTTGGCCGGCGTGCTCTTGGCCGGAGCGCTCTTGGCTGGAGCGCTCTTCGCAGGCGCGCTCTTCGCAGGCGCAGGCACAGGCGCCTCCTTGGCCGGAGCCTTCTTCGCGGGCACGCTCTTGGCCGCCGTAGCCTTCGCGGTCTTCGCCGGCGCCGACTTCACCGCGCTGGCCAGCGCATCACCCTGCGTCCCCGACGTCGACTCCGAAGCCGACGTGGCCTTCGCCGCCGCCTTCGCCACCGACGGCGTGACCGCCTTCACCGCCGGAACCGGAGCCACCTTCTTCGCCGCGACCTTCTTGACCGCGACCTTCGCGGGCGCCTTGGCCGGAACCTTGACCGGCGCCTTCGCGGGGGCCTTCTTCCCCGCCGCGGCGTCGGCGAGCGGGTCACCCTGCGGCCCACCGGCCGACGTACCCGCCCCACCCTGCGCGGCCTTCAGCGCGGCCTCGAGTTCCTTGATGCGAGCGGTCAGCTGGCCGACCTCATCGGCCGTGGCCAACCCGACGCGGTTCAGCGACTTCTCGATCTCCGCCCGAACCAGGTTGGTCAGCGCCTCACGGTTCTCGAGGCTGGTCTTGAGGAGGTCCTCGGTGAGCGCCTGGACCTGCTCGACAGTGGCGCCACCGCTCTTCGCGAGCTTCTTCGCGGCTGCCTTGGCCTGCTTCTTCGGCACGTCGGCCAGCCCGGTCGCGAGGGCGAGATACGTCTTGAGTGCTTCCTGCATGGGGTAGACACCTTCCGCTGCGCCGCGTTGGCCCACGCGGCCGAGTCACCTCACGCTACCCGTTGGTCCCAGTTCCCAGCACACCGCCGGTGACGGCGGCCCGGCGGCAGCACACAGATTCGCACGTCGAAGCCCTGCTGATCGCCCACATCGGCCGGACACGCCGGAGCCCGCGAATCCGCCGCCCGGACACGCAGCGCGACCACGGGCACCGCGACCCGCCGCGTTGGTTTCGCCGGGGTACCGTCCGAGCCGGGTGAACACCCGAACCGAACGAGCGGAAGGAACCCATGGCGACGCTGGAGGAGTGCCGCAAAGCGCTGCAGGACGTGGCCGACCGGATCGCCTCGGGCGACACCGGCGACCGTCAGCCGCCGAAACTGGACCGCTCGCTGGCATGCCGGATCACCGACCTCGGCACCGGGTTCCACGGTCGCCTCGCCGGCGGCACGATCCAGAACCTGACCGACGGCGACGACCCCAAGGCGCAGATCGCGTTGACGCTCTCCAGCGACGACCTGGTGGCTCTCAGCCGCGGCGAGCTCGACTTCGCCAAGGCCTGGGTCAGCGGCCGGATCAAGGTCCAGGCCGGCATCAAGGACATGCTCCAGGTCCGCAAGCTGCTCTAGCTCCGGTGACGACCACGAGCCGGGCGCAGGGCGCCCGGCTCGTCGTTGTTCGGGGTTGTTCAGAGGCCGAGCGAGTCCAGGGCCTCCTGCGCCGCCGCACCGTCCGCGCGCACCGCGGACGGCCCCGGCCACGCGTCGTCGTCCGCGCCCGGCAACGCCCACGCGGCCGTCGCCAGCGCGCGGAGCGCGTCCAGCGAGGACCCGGCGCCGCCGAGCACCAGACCGGAGCCGTCGGCCGTGACGGTCCACCCCGCCGGCACCGCGGGGTGCGGCTCGGTGAGCCCGCTGAGCAGGTCGGCGGCCACGTACGTCGGCCGTTCGCCGGACCGGGCCGCGAGCAGGCCGGACGCGTCGGTCACGCCGGTCATGACCAGCAGCGAATCCGCGCCACCGTTCACCGCGCCCGCGATGTCGGTGTCGAGCCGATCCCCCACCACCAGCGGCCGGTCGGCACCGATCCGGCGCACCGACTCCTGGTGCAGCCGCGGATGCGGCTTCCCGACGATCACGTCCGGTTCCCGCCGGAGCGCGGTGGTGAGCACGGCCACCAGCGAACCGTTCCCCGGCAACGGACCCCGCGTCGACGGGATCGTGAAGTCCCGGTTCGTCGCCACCCACCGGGCCCCGGACCGCAGCGCCACCGCCGCCTCGGCCAGCTGCTCCCAGCCGACCTCCTTCGCGAACCCCTGCACGACCGCCGCGGGCTTCTCGTCCGCCGAGCGCACCGGACGCAGCCCGACGTCCGCGACCTCGTCCGCCAGCCCCTGCGCCCCGACGATCAGCACCGCGGAACCGGCCGGCAACTCCTCGGCCAGCAGCGCCGCGGACGCCTGCGCCGCGGTCACGACTTCGTCCTCGGTCGCCTTCACGCCGACCCGCCCCAGCAACGCCACCACGGTCGGCGCCCGCCGCGACGCGTTGTTCGTCACGAACCCGATGCGCATCCCCGCCGCCCGCGCGGCCGCGACGCCATCCGGAGCCTGCGGAATCGGATCTTCCTGCAGGTAGAGCACTCCGTCGAGGTCGAAGAGCGCCGCGTCGTAGAGCGCGCTCAGCGGCTCGTCGGTACCGCGCAGCCCGGTCATCGCACCTCACCGTTGGGCGCGTCGTCGTCCGGCGCCCCGTCGCTGCGTTCGATCCCGCGCAGCAGTTCCTCGATCTCGACCGGCACGTTCACCGTCGACCCGCGCGTGGGCCGTTGCTCCTCGACCGGAGCGCCCGCCGTCGCCGGCCCCCCGACCGGATCCACCGCGTTCTGCGCCCGCGCGTTACGCAGGGCGGTCGCGTAGTGGTGGTCGTGCGGCTTCATCGCGACCGCCAGCGACAGGTGCTCCACCGCCACCTTGGGATCGCCCGTGCGCAGCGCCGCCAGGCCCAGCCCGAACTGCGCGTAGTCGTCCGACGGGTGGTCGGCCACGATCTGCGCGAACAGCTCGCGGGCCTCCGCGTACTGCTCGGAATCGAACAGCGCCCGCGCCAGCGACTCCCGCGCGGACCGCGAGCCCGGGTCCGCCGCGAGCGCCCGCTGCAACAGCTGCGCGGCCGCCGCGGCGTTGCCCTGACGGAGCAACTCCTCCCCGCGACGGAACCAGTCGTACGCTTCCCCGGTCGGCGAGCCCGGATCCGGCGTCTCAGTCATGCGTCAGCCTCCGAAGTACACGTCGTGTGCAACGCCGGCGTCCCGCCGGCTACCCCGCGGTACGTCCCCCGCCGTCGTGGTCCTGTTCGTTCTCTTCCGACGCCACACCGCGAACCACCGCAGGCGACGAAGGTTCCCCTGACGCCGTCCCGGCGGAACCGGTCCGGCCATCGCCACCCTCGCCGACCGACCCCGATTCGTCCACGAGAGCCCCGTCCGCCCCGGCCACCAACCCAGCGACGTCGCCCCGACGACCCTCGTCGTCACGCCCGTCCTGGTCGTCACGACCGTCCTGGTCGTCACGAACGGGCTGGTCATCACGAGCTGCGATCTGCTCATCGGTGGGCCGATCGGCCACGTCCTCGTCGTCATCCCAGTCGTCGTCGCCGCTCACCTCACGGTCGAGCAGCACCTCAGCGCCGAGGTCGTCCTCCCGGGCGTCCACCTCGTAGGCGTCGTCCCGCTCGTCCGCGAAGTCGTCCTGGTCACTCCCGTCGCCGTCCTGCGCGCTCGGAGCGTCGTCCCGATCGCTCGGGGCGTCCTCCTGCGCGCGCGAAGCGTCGTCCTGGGCGTCGTCGTCCTGGGCGTCGTCGTGGGTGGCGTTCTCGTCGAGGGAAGTGGCGTCGTCGGCATCGTCGGACTCGTCCTCGTCGAAGGGTTCGACCAGGTCGCGCTCGTCGTCGGCGTCGTCGTGCTCGGTGCCCTCCTCGGTGAAGAGGAACCCGTCGAGGTCGAGCACCCGCTCGTCGGCGTCGGTAGCCCCGTCGACGTCCGCGTCAGCGGCCTGCACGAACCATTCCCGCGCCGTGTCCACCTGCCCCGCGGCGAGCAACAACTCGGCGTAGGCGTACCGCAGCCGCGCGAGCCAGTCCGACGCCCGCTGCGTCCGCAACTCGGGCACGTCGAGCGTCGCCAGAGCACCCTCGAGGTCGCCCTGGTCCTGCCGGGCCCCGGCGGCCACGATCATCAGCTCGACCCGTGTCTCGGTGTCGAGCCGCGCCGCCTCGGGGCTGGCCGCGAGCTCGATCGCCTTCTCCGGCCGGCCGAGCGCCCGCTCGGAGTCCGCGATCACCGCGAGGTGCGCATCCGAACCGGTGAGCCGCCGCCACGCACGCAGCTCGCCGATCGCCAGCTTCCACTCCCCGGCGTGGTAGGCCGCGATCCCCACGGCCTCCCGCACGGACGCGATCCGCGCCGCCTGCAGACGCGCCGCCTGAGCGTGCTCCAACGCCAGCGCCGGGTCGGTGTCGAGGAACCGCCCCGCGGCCACCAGGTGACGCGCCACGGTGTCCGCCGCGCCCTTCGGCAGCGCACGCAGCTCCGCCCGCACCTCACGGTCGAGGTCGCGCACCTCGATGTCGGCGGGAATGTCCGGACCCGGCGGCCGCGGCCGCCCCGTCGACCCCACCACGATCGGCCCACTGGACCCCGGCCGCGCCGACCGGGACGCACCACCCCGCGAGTCCGGCCGTCCACCCCGCCCCGGCCGCTGCCGGTCACCGTAGGAGCCCCGGTCCCCGGACGAACCCCGATCGCCGCGCGGGCCCCGGTCCCCATACGAACGCTCGCCCTGCGAGCCCCGGTCGCCGTAGGACCGGTCGCCCCGCGAGCCCCGATCGCCGTACGAACGGTCGCCCTGCGAGCTCCGGTCCCCGTACGAGCTCCGGTCGCCACGCGAGTTCCGGTCTCCGAACGAACCACTGCTTTGCGAACCCCGGTCCCCGTGCGAACCACGGTCGCCCTGCGAGTTCCGGTCCTGGTAGCCATCCCGGCCACCGCGCTCCCCGGACGACGGCCGCCCGCCACCGGCACCGCGCCCACCACCGGGACGGTCTCCCCCGGCACGCTCGCCGTACGCAGGCCGATCCCCGCGCGCCGGCCGGTCGCCGTACGAACCACCGCCGGCTCCCCGGTCGCCGTAGGCGGGACGATCCCCACGCGCCGACCGATCCCCGTACGAACGGTCGCCGCCGGAGCGTCCTGCGCCCCCAGCCCGGTCGCCGCCTCCAGGACCGCCACCGCTCCGGAACCGATCGCCGCCCCCGGGACGATCGCCGCTCGAGGGCCGGTCGCCGCCGGGGCGCCCGCGGCCCGCGTTGCGGTCGCTGTAGGAGGGACGATCGCCACGCGACGGCCGGTCCCCGAAGGAGCGGTCACCGCCACCCGGCCGGTCGCCACGGGACGGCCGGTCACCGAACGACCGTTCCCCCGACTGACCCCCGCCACGCGACCGGTCGCCCCCGCGCTGATCGCCGTAAGCCGGGCGGTCGGTGCGAGACGGACGGTCGCCGTACGAGCGATCGTTGTTCGAGGAGCGATCGTAGTTCGAAGAGCGGTCGCCGCCGGACGGACGGTCCCCGCGAGATCCACGATCGCCCGAGGAGGAACGAGCGTCCCGACCCGGCCGGTCGCCGAACGAGCGCCGGTCTCCGTCGCCGCGCGAGGGACGATCACCGTAGGAGCCCCGCGAGCCATCGCCGCGAGAAGAAGAGCGGTCACCGGAAGAGCCGCGGTCACTGTCGCCGCGCGAGGGGCGATCACCGTAGGAGCCGCGAGCTCCAGCGCTAGAGCCGCGGTCGCTAGAGCCGCGGTCGCTGGTGCCGCGCGAGGGGCGATCGCCGTAGGAGCCGCGGGTGCCCTCGCCGCGGGACGGCCGGTCGCCTGAATCGCGAGCGCCGTCGCTCCGGGACGAGCGGTCACCAAAATTGCGGGCGCCATCGCTCCGGGACGAGCGATCACCAAAATTGCGGGCGCCATCGCTTCGGGCCGGGCGGTCGCCGACGCTACGGCCACCGAAACTGCGGTCACCGGAGCCGCGGCCACCATAACTGCGGTCACCGAAATTGCGGTCACCGTCGCCTCGGGCGCTGCCGCTGCTGCCGCCCTCACCACGGGAGGAGGTGCCGCCGGAGGAGTTGCGGGGGCCGTCGGAGCGGGGCGAGCGGTCGTCGCCGTCGCGGGACGCGCGGCGATCGTTGGTGCCGCGAGCCCCGTCGTGGGGGCGTGCGCCGCGGGAGAAGCTGGCTCCCTGGGGGCGCGGTGAGCGTGCGCCACCGCCGGCGCTGCTGTGTCCGCCGGGCCGACCGGCACGAGCCGGCCGCCCTTCACCGCCGGAGGTGGCGTCGCGCCGGGGGGCGCCGCGGTCACCCCGGGCGTCCGCGGAACCGGGACCGGAGCGCCGTTCGCCGCGTGGGGCGCCATCACGTGGGCCCGCGCGGTCACCGCGCCGGTCGTCCCCGCCCGCGTCCCCGCGTCCGTACCTACCTGCGTCGGCCACTCCGCACCTCCGGTCAACAACGTACTGGGCGTCGCCGACAGAACGACACGGGCCCACATAGCAGTAACGCCGCTACCGACCCCTGATCCCGTGAAAACGGGTAATCATCAGGGTCGATAACGGCGTTACCGACAAAGAAAAGTCCGGCGGCGTCCTACTCTCCCACACCATCACCAGTGCAGTACCATCGGCGCTGAGGAGCTTAGCTTCCGGGTTCGGAATGGGACCGGGCGTTTCCTCCTCGCTATAACCACCGGAACCTGATCAGACCTACTGAACAGAAACCAATGCTGTTCGTGGTCTGGGAACCACACAGTGGATGCGACTACTTACTTTCAACGTCATACTTTGTGGGCAAGCCCTCGGCCTATTAGTACCGGTCAGCTCCACCTGTTACCAGGCTTCCACATCCGGCCTATCAACCCGATCGTCTACTCGGGGGCCTTAACCACTCAAGGTGGTGGGAGACCTCATCTCGAAGCAGGCTTCCCGCTTAGATGCTTTCAGCGGTTATCCCTTCCGAACGTAGCCAACCAGCCATGCTCCTGGCGGAACAACTGGCACACCAGAGGTTCGTCCGTCCCGGTCCTCTCGTACTAGGGACAGCCCTTCTCAAATCTCCAACGCGCACGGCGGATAGGGACCGAACTGTCTCACGACGTTCTAAACCCAGCTCGCGTACCGCTTTAATGGGCGAACAGCCCAACCCTTGGGACCTACTCCAGCCCCAGGATGCGACGAGCCGACATCGAGGTGCCAAACCATCCCGTCGATATGGACTCTTGGGGAAGATCAGCCTGTTATCCCCGGGGTACCTTTTATCCGTTGAGCGACACCGCTTCCACCAGCCAGTGCCGGATCACTAGTCCCAGCTTTCGCTCCTGCTCGACCTGTCAGTCTCACAGTCAAGCTCCCTTGTGCACTTGCACTCAACACCTGATTGCCAACCAGGCTGAGGGAACCTTTGGGCGCCTCCGTTACATTTTAGGAGGCAACCGCCCCAGTTAAACTACCCACCAGGCACTGTCCCCGACCCCGATCAGGGGCCCGGGTTAGACATCCAATACGACCAGAGTGGTATTTCAACGATGACTCCACGAACACTGGCGTGCCCGCTTCACAGTCTCCCACCTATCCTACACAAGCCGAATCGAACACCAATACCAAGCTATAGTAAAGGTCCCGGGGTCTTTCCGTCCTGCCGCGCGTAACGAGCATCTTTACTCGTAGTGCAATTTCGCCGAGCCTGTGGTTGAGACAGTAGGAAAGTCGTTACGCCATTCGTGCAGGTCGGAACTTACCCGACAAGGAATTTCGCTACCTTAGGATGGTTATAGTTACCACCGCCGTTTACTGGCGCTTAAGTTCTCAGCTTCGCCCTTACGGACTAACCGGTCCCCTTAACGTTCCAGCACCGGGCAGGCGTCAGTCCGTATACATCGTCTTACGACTTCGCACGGACCTGTGTTTTTAGTAAACAGTCGCTTTCCCCTGGTCTCTGCGGCCATACAACGCTCCCCCAGCAAGTGGGATCACGTCTCCGGCCCCCCTTCTCCCGAAGTTACGGGGGTATTTTGCCGAGTTCCTTAACCACAGTTCGCTCGATCGCCTTGGTATTCTCTACCTGACCACCTGTGTCGGTTTAGGGTACGGGCCGCTCGGATCTCGCTAGAGGCTTTTCTCGGCAGCATAGGATCACTCACTTCGCCACAACGGCTCCCCATCAGGTCTCAGACTATATGAAGCACGGATTTACCAATGCCTCGTCCTACACCCTTAGCCCGGCACCACCATTCACCGGGATGAGCTACCTTCCTGCGTCACCCCATCGCTTGACTACTACCACCCGGGATCCCAGCCTCCCCAGCTCCTTCCCGAAGGAATCGGCCGGCTTGGGTGGTTAGCACAAAGTAGGTTCATCATGGGCGATCCTTCGCGGGTACGGGAATATCAACCCGTTGTCCATCGACTACGCCTGTCGGCCTCGCCTTAGGTCCCGACTCACCCTGGGCGGATTAGCCTGGCCCAGGAACCCTTGGTCATTCGGCGGACGGGTTTCTCACCCGTCATTCGCTACTCATGCCTGCATTCTCACTCGCACGACGTCCACCACTCGATCACTCGGCAGCTTCCTCCGTCGTACGACGCTCCCCTACCCATCAACACATCCAATAAGAGTCCCGCAGGAATTCAAACCAGACTATACGTGTCAATGCCTCAGCTTCGGCGGTGTACTTGAGCCCCGCTACATTGTCGGCGCGGAATCACTTGACCAGTGAGCTATTACGCACTCTTTAAAGGGTGGCTGCTTCTAAGCCAACCTCCTGGTTGTCTCTGCGACTCCACATCCTTTCCCACTTAGCACACGCTTAGGGGCCTTAGCTGGAGATCTGGGCTGTTTCCCTCTCGACTACGAAGCTTATCCCCCGCAGTCTCACTGCCACGCTCTCACTTACCGGCATTCGGAGTTTGGCTGACTTCAGTAAGCTTGTGGGCCCCCTAGGCCATCCAGTGCTCTACCTCCGGCAAGAAACACGCAACGCTGCACCTAAATGCATTTCGGGGAGAACCAGCTATCACGGAGTTTGATTGGCCTTTCACCCCTATCCACAGGTCATCCCCCAGGTTTTCAACCCTGGTGGGTTCGGGCCTCCACGCCGTCTTACCGGCGCTTCACCCTGCCCATGGATAGATCACTCCGCTTCGGGTCTAGAGCACGCGACTCACACGCCCTATTCGGACTCGCTTTCGCTACGGCTACCCACACGGGTTAACCTCGCCACGTACCACTAACTCGCAGGCTCATTCTTCAAAAGGCACGCCGTCACATCTCCGAAGATCTGCTCCGACGGCTTGTAGGCACACGGTTTCAGGTACTATTTCACTCCCCTCCCGGGGTACTTTTCACCTTTCCCTCACGGTACTAGTGCACTATCGGTCACCAGGGAGTATTTAGGCTTAGCGGGTGGTCCCGCCAGATTCACACGAGATTTCACGGGCCCCGTGCTACTTGGGAACAACTAAAGGAAGATCACAGGTTTTCGTCTACGGGAGTCTCACCCTCTACGCCGGTCCTTCCCAGAACCTTCGACTAACCACATGATTTTCTTACTTCCCCATCAGCCGGCAGACTGACGAATAGCCGTCCCACGACCCCAACGACGCAACCCCTGCCGGGTATCACACGTCACTGGTTTAGCCTCATCCGCTTTCGCTCGCCACTACTCACGGAATCACTCTTGTTTTCTCTTCCTGTGGGTACTGAGATGTTTCACTTCCCCACGTTCCCTCCACACACCCTATGTGTTCAGGTGCGGGTGACAGCACATAACTGCTGCCGGGTTTCCCCATTCGGACACCCTCGAATCACAGCTCGGTTGACAGCTCCTCGAGGACTATCGCGGTCTCCCACGTCCTTCATCGGCTCCTGGTGCCAAGGCATCCACCGTGCGCCCTTAACAACTTGACCACAAAGATAAGATGCTCGCATCCACTGTGCAGTTCTCAAACAACGACCAGCACCCACCCCGCGCTCACCACCAGCCCAAACACCCAAAACCCAGTGTCCGTCGATGTGGTGTGGAATGGTCCGGCTGAAATCCCACAACGCCGCTCAGCAAAGAGCACCCTGCGTGTGTTATTTCAGGACCCAACAGTGTGTTCTACAAGCCATCGATCTAGCCGGCCCCGTTCCTGCACCCAAAGATGCTGTACTAAACGACCCTCTACATCCATGCACTCGAACTAGTTAGTGATCCACCCGAGCAACCGCATCGAAACTTGCCTCATCCCTACATGAACAAGGTCGCGCTCGATAAACGGCATCTGGACACCGCCTCAAAAGAGGACCGGTGCCGAGTGCTCCTTAGAAAGGAGGTGATCCAGCCGCACCTTCCGGTACGGCTACCTTGTTACGACTTCGTCCCAATCGCCAGTCCCACCTTCGACCGCTCCCTCTCCGAAGAGTTGGGCCACGGGCTTCGGGTGTTACCGACTTTCGTGACGTGACGGGCGGTGTGTACAAGGCCCGGGAACGTATTCACCGCAGCGTTGCTGATCTGCGATTACTAGCGACTCCGACTTCACGGGGTCGAGTTGCAGACCCCGATCCGAACTGAGACCGGCTTTTTGGGATTCGCTCGACCTTACGGTTTCGCAGCCCTCTGTACCGGCCATTGTAGCATGCGTGCAGCCCAAGACATAAGGGGCATGATGATTTGACGTCATCCCCACCTTCCTCCGAGTTGACCCCGGCAGTCTCCCATGAGTCCCCACCCGAAGTGCTGGCAACATGGAACGAGGGTTGCGCTCGTTGCGGGACTTAACCCAACATCTCACGACACGAGCTGACGACAACCATGCACCACCTGTACACCGCCCCGAAGGACCCCGTATCTCTACGAGTTTTCGGTGTATGTCAAGCCTTGGTAAGGTTCTTCGCGTTGCATCGAATTAAGCCGCATGCTCCGCCGCTTGTGCGGGCCCCCGTCAATTCCTTTGAGTTTTAGCCTTGCGGCCGTACTCCCCAGGCGGGGCGCTTAATGCGTTAGCTGCGGCACGGAACCCGTGGATAGGGTCCCACACCTAGCGCCCAACGTTTACGGCGTGGACTACCAGGGTATCTAATCCTGTTCGCTCCCCACGCTTTCGCTCCTCAGCGTCAGTTACGGCCCAGAGACCCGCCTTCGCCACCGGTGTTCCTCCTGATATCTGCGCATTTCACCGCTACACCAGGAATTCCAGTCTCCCCTACCGCACTCAAGCCAGCCCGTATCGACTGCAGGCCCGGAGTTGAGCCCCGGGTTTTCACAGTCGACGTGACAAGCCGCCTACGAGCTCTTTACGCCCAATAATTCCGGACAACGCTTGCACCCTACGTATTACCGCGGCTGCTGGCACGTAGTTGGCCGGTGCTTCTTCTGCAGGTACCGTCACTTGCGCTTCGTCCCTGCTGAAAGAGGTTTACAACCCGAAGGCCGTCATCCCTCACGCGGCGTCGCTGCGTCAGGCTTTCGCCCATTGCGCAATATTCCCCACTGCTGCCTCCCGTAGGAGTCTGGGCCGTGTCTCAGTCCCAGTGTGGCCGGTCGCCCTCTCAGGCCGGCTACCCGTCACTGCCTTGGTAGGCCATTACCCCACCAACAAGCTGATAGGCCGCGGGCTCATCCCTCGCCGAAAAACTTTCCACCACCGAAGATGCCTAAAGTGGTCGTATCCGGTATTAGCCCCGGTTTCCCGGAGTTATCCCAGAGCGAGGGGCAGATTGCCCACGTGTTACTCACCCGTTCGCCGCTCGAGTACCCCGAAGGGCCTTTCCGCTCGACTTGCATGTGTTAAGCACGCCGCCAGCGTTCGTCCTGAGCCAGGATCAAACTCTCCATCAAGGTTTTTCATCAGCACCAGCCGGCGAAGGCAACGGTGCCAATACCCTTAGAGAATCCATTTACCTAGCAGAACCAACATCACCCCAACGTTGGCAGGGGCTAGTCAGTCCAACCAAAGGAACCTTGAACCCACCAAAAATGGTGAGCCGAGGTCAAACACTTGGCACTAACTTTCAAACACACTGTTGAGTTCTCAAACAACACACGCGCACCGGATCCGCTCTCTCGAGCCTCACTCAGGGCTTGTCCTGCGTTTCTTACTGTACCCGATCCGATTTCCAGAACCAAATTCGCTCTGTTTCCTCTATCGGGGCCTTGCTCTTTCCCACCTTACCCGGCCGAATTCTTTCCGCCAAATTCGCGGTAAGCCTTCTTCCTGGTGGGGACCGTCACGAACCCGCGCCGTTTAGGCGCCGTTTCGATCGGGCTTCCTACGGTATCCGGTCGAGTTCGTAGTGCCAAATCGGCCCTACCTCGCCCGGACGCAACTTAGTCGACCGGTTCGCACCGGTCGGATCGGCTGCTTTCCCGCGGGCCGTCCACTCCGACGCTTGCGCGTCCGGCTCGTGTCCGTCTCCCCTGCGGGCCCGATGAAATCTACGCGGCTCCGGCCGGATACGCAAACCCGTGGAGACGTGGTCCGCGCCACACTCCCGCACGGTGGCGGTGACCGGAGTGAGGACCCCTCCGGTACCGGCCCGGGCGTGCCGTGCGTAACGCGCGGCAGCCGGAGCGCGTCGGAGCCGGAAGGCACCGGCGCGCGCCCGGCAGGCGTAATCCGCTCAGGCCTTGACCTCTACCCCGGCGACGGTGCGCTTGCCGCGGCGGAGCACCAACCACCGGCCGTGGAGCAGTTCCTCCCGGGAGGGAGGAGCCTCGCCGTCGGTGACCTTCGTGTTGTTGACGTACGCGCCGCCCTCGCGGACCGTGCGGCGCGCCTCGGAAAGGCTGGCCGCCAGCCCGGAGGCCTGGAACAGCGCGGCGACGGACGGGAGCTCGCCGCTGACCTCGTGCAGGCCGGCCTCGGCGAGTGCGGCGCGGAGGGTGTCGGCGGGGAGGCCGCCGAGTTCGCCGCGGCCGAACAGCGCACCGCTCGCTGCGGTGACGGCGGCGGTCTCGTCGGCGCCGTGGACCAGCGTGGTCATCTCTTCGGCCAGACGTCGCTGGGCCAGCCGGGCCGCGGGACGTTCGGCGACCGCGGCCTCGAGCTCCTCGATCTCCTTGCGGTCGAGGAACGTGAACGTCTTGAGGCGGCTGACGACGTCACGGTCGTCGGTGTTGAACCAGAACTGGTACCAGGCGTAGGGGCTGGTGAGGTCGGGGTCGAGCCAGACCGATCCCCCGCCGGTGCTCTTGCCGAACTTCTCGCCGCTGGCGTTGGTGAGCAGCGGGAGCGTGAGGGCGTGCGCGTGGCCGCCCTCGTTCGCGGTGACCCGGCGGATGTAGTCGAGGCCCGCGGTGATGTTGCCCCACTGGTCGTTGCCGCCGATCTGGAGGCGGCAATTCTGGTCGCGGTAGAGCTGGAGGTAGTCGTTGGCCTGCAGGAGCTGGTAACTGAATTCGGTGTAGCTCAGGCCGCCGGAGTTGATGCGCGCGGAGACGGACTCGCGCGCCATCATTTGTGTGACCGGGAAATGTTTGCCGACGTCGCGCAGGAAGTCGAGCGCGGAGATGTTGGCGGTCCAGTCGAGGTTGTTCGCGAGAATCGCGCCCTGTTCGAAGTCCACGAACTTGGCGAGCTGCGGACGCAGTTTCTCGACCAGCTCGCGGACCTTTTCCGGTGTGTTGAGAACGCGTTCGGAGGAGCGGCCGCTGGGGTCGCCGATGAGCCCGGTGGCACCGCCGGCGAGGACGATCGGGCGGTGGCCGGCCTGCTGGAAACGGCGGAGCGTGAGCAGCGGGACGAGGTGACCGGCGTGCAGGCTCGCCGCGGTGGGGTCGAACCCGGCGTAGACCGTGAGCGGGGCATTGTCGAGGGCCGTGCTCAGGGCCTGTTCGTCGGTGGTCTGTGCGATCAGACCGCGCCAGCGCAGTTCGTCGAGGAATTCACTCACGGAGAGCATCATTCCGTATCGCCGGGGCGCGGGGCGAACGCCTATACGGGCTCACCGTTTCGTCGCCGTCGATCCAGAACCGCCACGGGGTGTCGGCGCCTTGCGAGACCCCGGTCCGGGGGCCCCGCCGGATCGTGCCGACGGGCTCCCGCGGTCCGTCGACCAGGATCAGCGGTCCCTTGCCGTCGAGCAGGTTCGTGCCGTCGGCTTCGCGATCGATGCCCAGGGTCCTGGTGAGGCGTGCGGGGCCGCGGGCGAGGTCACGATCCTTGACAGTCCTCCCTCGCCGGGCTTCCTCCAGCCCGTCGACGACCCGCCCGGCGCGCAGGAGCACGGCGGCCGCGACGTCGACCGGCCCGCAGGTGATGTTGACGCACCAGTGCATGCCGTAGCTGAAGTAGACGTACAGCGTGCCGGGGCCCTCGAACATGCTCGCGTTACGCACGGTGCGCCGCCGATAGGCGTGGGACGCGGGGTCACCGGCAGTCCCGGCGTACGCCTCGGTCTCGGTGATGCGCAGCGTGACGCCGTTCGCGCGCACGTACCGCCCGAGGATTGCCGGGGCGGCGTCCTCGGGCGGTCCGTTGAGGATTTCAGCGAGGGACAACCTGCTCCTGAGCCCAGTCGGTGAACCCGGCGATCGCGGTCTTGGCGTTGGTCAGCTGGACCGCGACCGCTTCCGGTCCGGTGGAGCCGGGCGTGGTGCGGGCGCGGAGGGCACCCTCCACGGACAACACCTCGCGGACCGACGGGTCGAGGTGCGGGCTGACCTGGGCGAGGTCGTCATCGGTGAGGTCGTCGAGCTCGTCGTTGCGCTGGGCTGCCTTCGCCACCATCGCGCCGACGATCTCGTGCGCGTCGCGGAACGCCACGCCCTTGCGGACGAGCCATTCGGCGACGTCGGTCGCGAGCGCGAACCCGGTGGGGGTGGACTTCTCGAGCACGTCGGTGTGCACCTGCATCGTGGCGATCATGCCGGTGAGCGCCGGAAGGAGCAGGCCGAGGGTTTCCACCGCGTCGAACACCGGCTCCTTGTCTTCCTGGAGGTCACGGTCGTAGGCGAGCGGGAGCGCCTTGAGCGTGGCGAGCAGGCCGGTGAGGTTGCCGATCAGGCGGCCGGACTTGCCGCGGGAGAGCTCGGCGATGTCCGAGTTCTTCTTCTGCGGCATGATCGAGCTGCCGGTCGCATAGGCGTCGTCGAGCGTGACCCAGCCGAATTCCTGCGACGTCCAGAGCACGACCTCCTCGCCGAGGCGGGAGAGGTGTACGCCGATCAGGGCGGCGATGAACAGGAACTCCGCCGCGAAGTCGCGGTCGCTCACCGCGTCGATGGAGTTCTCGGCGTTCCGGGTGAACCCGAGTTCCTTGGCCACCGCCTCCGGGTCGAGCGGCAAGGAGGAGCCGGCCAGCGCGCCGGCGCCGAGCGGGCTGACCGCGGCGCGTTTGTCCCAGTCGACGAGCCGGTCGAGGTCGCGCAGCAGCGACTGCACGTGCGCGAGCAGCTGGTGGCTGAACAGGATCGGCTGCGCGTGCTGGAGGTGGGTCATGCCGGGGGCGGGGACGGCTTTGTGTGTTTCGGCCTGCTCGTGCAGGGCCGTGGCCAGATCAGTCAGGCCCTGGGCGACGCCACGCGCGTGGTCGCGCAGGTAGAGGCGTAGGTCGGTGGCGACCTGGTCGTTGCGGCTGCGACCGGCACGCAGCTTGCCGCCGAGGGCGCCGAGCCGCTCGAGGAGACCGCGTTCGAGCGCGGTGTGCACGTCCTCGTCGTCGATCGTCGGGGTGAACGCGCCGTCGGCGCAGTCCTTCTCGAGCTCGTCGAGCGCCTTGAGCATCAGGTGCAGCTCGTCGGCGGTGAGCAGCCCGGCGCGGTTGAGCACACGCGCGTGGGCCCGCGAGCCGGCCAGGTCGTACGGGGCCAGCCGCCAGTCGAAGTGGACGCTGACGGAAAGCCGGGCCAGGGCCTCGGCGGGGCCGCCGGAGAAGCGGCCGCCCCAGAGGCGGGTGGTTTCGGTATCGGTCACTGGGTTTCCTTGAGAAGTGTTGCGGCGTGGTGGTGGCCCGACGTGTTGACCTCGACCGTGGCGCTGCCCCGCTGGTGCGCCCAGTCGAGGACCTTGCCCGCGAACGCCTCGCCGCCGTCGGTCTCGCGGGTGATGACGAGGATCGTGTCGTCACCGGCGATCGTTCCGATGATGTCAGGCAACCCGGACCGGTCGAGCCCCGAGGCGAGGAACTGCGCGGCGCCGGGCGGGGTGCGGAGCACGACGAGGTTGCCGCTGGCCTCGGCGCCGGTGAGCAGTTCCTGCAGCCGGCGGATGAGCTGGTCGGGCGGGCTGACCGAGGGGCGCATCGGGGCGGCCCCCTCCTCCGGCAGGACGTACGAGGCCGGTGACCCGTCGGCGCCGCGGAGTTTCACCGCGCCGAGCTCCTCCAGATCGCGGGAGAGCGTGGCCTGGGTGACGGCCATTCCCTCGTCGGCCAGCAACCGGGCCAGCACGGTCTGGGAGGGGATGGGCGTCGTGCGGACCAGTTCGCTGATCCGGGCGTGACGCGCCGCCTTGGTCACCGGGTTGCTCATCGTCGTTGTTCAACCAGCCATGTGAGGAGGGCCTTCTGGGCGTGCAACCGGTTCTCGGCCTGGTCCCAGACCGCCGACCGCGGCCCGTCGAGGACGTCGGCACTGATTTCGTTGCCACGATAGGCGGGAAGGCAATGCAGCACGATCGCGGTGTCTTTGGCGTTTTTCAGCGCTTCGGCGTTGATCTGGTAGGGCGCGAGGGCTGCGAGGCGCTCGGTGCTGCTCGCCGACTCCTGCCCCATCGATACCCAGGTGTCGGTGGCCAGGACGTCGGCGTTCGTCGCTGCCGCCACCGGGTCGTCGGTCACCGTGATCGTGCTCTGGGTGCGTTCGGCGATCTTTTTCGCGCGCTCGACGACGGCCGGGTCGGGCTGGGCGTTCGCGGGGGCCCCGATCTTCACGTGCAACCCGGCGACGGCCCCGCCGACGAGGTACGAGTGCGCCATGTTGTTGGCGGCGTCACCGAGGTAGGCGAGCGTCCGGCCCTTGATCGTGCCGAACCGCTCCTTGATCGTGAGCAGGTCGGCCAGGATCTGGCACGGGTGGAACTGGTCGGTCAGCGCGTTGACGACCGGCACCGCGCTGACGCTCGCCATCGCCTCGACGCGCTCCTGGCCGAACGTCCGCCAGACGATCGCTTCGACCTGCCGGTCGAGCACGCGCGTGGTGTCCTCGATCGTCTCGCCGCGGCCGAGCTGGCTGGTGCCGGCGTCGAGAACGAGCGGGTATCCGCCGAGCTCGGCGATACCGACCGCGAACGAGACCCGGGTGCGGGTGCTCGGCTTGTCGAAGACGACCGCGACGCTCTTGGGGCCCTGGAACGGGGTGAACTTGTGCCGATCGGCCTTCATGTCGGCGGCCAGCGCGAGCACCTGGGCCTGCTCGTCGGGGCTGAGGTCGTCGTCGGCGAGGAAGTGGCGGGTCATGTGTCTTTTCCGGTGGCTGTGTCGAGGGCGGCGGGGAGGGCCGCGAGGAACGCGTCGACCTGGTCGTCGGTGAGGATCAGGGGCGGGGCCAGCCGCAGCACGCCGGGGGCGATCGCGTTGACGAGGAATCCGGCTTCGGCCAGGGCGGCCTCGGCGGCTTTGGCGACGTCCTCGGCGAGGACGATGCCGAGGAGGGCGCCGGACCCTCGGGTGGTGACCACCGCCGGGTGCGTGATCCCGGCGCGGAGGCGCTCGCCGAGGTGCTTGGCCCGGGCGAGCAGGTCGTCCTGGACGATCGTGTCGAGTACGGCCAGCGCGGCGGCGCAGCACACCGGGTTGCCGCCGAAGGTAGAACCGTGGCTGCCGGGGCCGAACAGCGCCGCCGCCTCGCCGAAGGCCAGCGTGGCCCCGAGCGGGAGGCCGCCACCGAGCCCCTTGGCGAGCGTGACGACGTCGGGTTGGATGCCGTCGGCCTGGTGGGCGAACCAGAAGCCGGTGCGCCCGATGCCGGTCTGCACCTCGTCGATGGTGAGCAGTGCGTTGCGCTTCTGCGTGATCTCGCGGGCTCTGACGAGGTAGCCGGGCGGGGCGGGGACGACACCGCCTTCACCGAGCGTCGGCTCAAGGATGACCATTGCGGTCTCGTCGGTGACGGCCTGCTCGAGCGCCTCGGCGTCGCCGAACGGGACGTGGGTGACGTCGCCGGGCAGCGGGCGGAACGGGTCTTGCTTGGCGGGCTGGCCGGTGAGCGCGAGCGCGCCCATCGTCCGGCCGTGGAAGCCGCCCTGCGTCGCGACGATGTGCGTCTTGCCGGTGCGCCGGGACAGCTTGAACGCGGCCTCGTTGGCCTCCGCGCCGGAGTTGCAGAAGTAGACGCGCCCGTCGCGGCCGGAGATCCCCAGCAGGCGTTCGGCCAGCGTGATCGCCGGGACGTTCGCGAAGAGGTTCGACACGTGGCCGAGCGTGGCGACCTGGGCCGAGACGGCCTCGACGATCGCGGGGTGGGCGTGCCCGAGCACGTTGACCGCGATGCCGGCGTACATGTCGACGTACTGGTTGCCGTTGTCGTCCCAGACGACCGCGCCGTCCCCCTTGACCAGGGCGGTGGCCGGCGTGCCGTAGTTGTCCATGAGGGCGGCGCGCCACCGGGCGGACATGTCGCTCATGAGGACACCACCATCGTGCCGAATCCTTCCTCGGTGAAGATCTCCAGGAGCAGGGAGTGCGCGACCCGGCCGTCGATGACCGTGGCCTGCGGCACGCCCCCGCGGACCGCGCGCAGGCAGGCCTCCATCTTCGGGATCATGCCCGCCGACAGGGACGGCAGCAGCTGCGCCAGCTCCTCGGTGCCGATCTGGCTGACCAGCGAGTCCGTCTCCGGCCAGCGGGTGTAGAGCCCTTCGACGTCGGTGAGCACCACGAGCTTCTGGGCGCCGAGCGCGACGGCGATCGCCGAGGCCGCGGTATCGGCGTTGAGGTTGTGCACCTGGCCGTCGGCGTCGGGCGCGACCGTGGAGATGACCGGGATGCGGCCGGACTCGATCAGGTCCCAGACCGCGGCGGGGTTGACGGTGGCGACGTCGCCCACGAGGCCGACGTCGACCTCCTCGCCGTCGACGGTGGCCGACCGGCGGGTCGCGGTCAGCAGGTGCGCGTCCTCACCGGACATGCCGACGGCGAACGGTCCGTGCTCGTTGATCAGGCCGACGAGTTCGCGCCCCACCTGCCCCACGAGCACCATGCGGACGACGTCCATCGTCTCGGGTGTGGTGACCCGGAAGCCGCCGCGGAACTCGCTGTCGATGCCGAGCCGCCCGAGCATGCTCGAGATCTGCGGGCCGCCGCCGTGCACGACGACCGGCCGCGCGCCGGCATAGCGCAGAAACACCATGTCGGCGGCGAAGGCCCGTTTCAACGACTCGTCGGTCATCGCATGACCGCCGTACTTCACGACGACGACGGCGCCGTTGAACCGTTTGAGCCAGGGCAGCGCTTCGATGAGCACGCGGGCTTTGCGCTGGGCGGCCTCGATGTCCCGGGCGGAGAGCATCTCCGTGCTCACGAGGTGTAAGCCGAGTTCTCGTGGACGTACGCCAATGTGAGGTCGTTCGTATGGACCGTGGCGGTGTGCTCGCCGGCGTTCAGCTCGACGTGGACCTCGAGGTGCCGGTCCTCGATGTTGGGGGCCTCGACCTCGGGGTTCTTCGTGCCGTTGACGCAGACCTTGACGCCGTTGAAGGAGACGTCGACGCGGTCGGGGTCGAAGGTGGCGTCGGTGGTGCCGATCGCGGCCAGGACCCGGCCCCAGTACGGGTCGTTGCCGAACAGCGCGCACATGAGGAGGTTGTTGCGCGAGATGCTGCGCGCGACGGTGACCGCTTCGTCCTCGCTGGCCGCGCCGGTGATCGTGATCGCGACCTCCTTGGAGGCGCCCTCGGCGTCGCCGATGAGCTGGCGGGCGAGGTCGGCGCAGGCTGCTTCGACGGCCTGGTTCAGCTCTGTTTGGGTGGGGCTAATGCCGGAGGCGCCGCTGGCCAGCAGGAGGACGGTGTCGTTCGTGGACATGCAGCCGTCGGAGTCGATGCGGTCGAAGGTGGTTTTGGTCGCGGCGCGGAGGGCGGTGTCGAGGGCGTCGGCGTCGGCGACCGCGTCGGTGGTGAGGACGCAGAGCATGGTGGCGAGGGCGGGGGCGAGCATGCCGGCGCCTTTGGCCATGCCGCCGACGACCCAGGTTTTGTTGTCGATAGTGACGGTTTTGGGGTGGGTGTCGGTGGTCATGATGGCTTGAGCTGCGGCTTGGCCGCCGCTGTTGTCGGGGGTGGCGCTTTTGTCGGCGGGTTTGGTTGATGCCTCCGTGGCGGTGGGGGTGCCTGCTGCTGCGGGTGTGCTGGCTGCTGCGGGTGTGCTGGCTGCTGCGGCGGGCTTGCCTGTTGCCGCAGCGGTCGGCTTGTTGGCTGCCGCAGTGGGCGTGTCGGCTGCCGCTGCGGCGGCGGGCGTGTCGGCTGCCGCTATGGCGGCGGGCGTGTCGGCTGCCGCTATGGCGGCGGGCTTGCTGGCTGCCGCTGCGGCGGCGGTGTCTACGCCGCGGAGGAGGGCGGGCAGGTTGAGGCGTTCGCCGATGACGCCGGTGGAGCAGACGGCGACGTCGGCCGCGCCGCAGCCGAGCCGCTCCGCGACGCGCTCGGCAGTGGCGTGGGTGTCCTGGAAACCTTCCGGGCCGGTGCAGGCGTTCGCGCCGCCCGAATTGAGCACCACCGCGGTCAGCCGGCCGGACTTGAGCACCTGCTCGCTCCACAGCACCGGCGCAGCCTTGACACGGTTGGACGTGAAGACACCGGCCGCGGCGTCGAGCGGACCGTGATTGACGACAAGCGCCACGTCGCGGTCACCGCTGGTCTTGAGACCGGCCGCGACCCCCGCGGCTCCGAATCCCTGCGCGCTCGTGACGCTCACGGTGCTACTCCCGTCATCGGAAGACCGGTGGTCTCGGGCAGCCCGAGAGCCAGGTTCAGGCACTGCACCGCGGCGCCCGCGGTGCCCTTCGTCAGGTTGTCGATCGCGGCGACGACGACGATCCGCCCGGCGTCCTCGTCGAGAGCGACCTGGATTTGGGCGGTGTTGGCGCCGAGCGTCGCCGCCGTGGACGGCCAGCGGTTCTCGGGCAGGAGCTGCACGAACGGCTCCTCGCGGTAGGCGTCGGCGTACGCCTCTCGCAGTTTCTGGAGGGTGACGCCGGGCTTCGCGAGCGCACTGCAGGTGGCGAGGATGCCCCGAGGCAGCGGCGCGAGCACCGGCGTGAAGGACACCGTGACCGGCTCGTCGGCCGCCTGGCTCAGGTTCTGGATGATCTCGGGCGTGTGGCGGTGCGCGCCGCCCACGCCGTACGCGGAGAGCGAGCCCATGACCTCGGCGCCGAGCAGGTGCGGCTTGAGCGACTTACCCGCTCCGGACGTGCCGGAGGCGGCCACGATCACCGCGTCGGGCTCGGCCAGGCCGGCCTGGTACGCCGGGGCGAGGGCCAGGCTGGCCGCCGTGGGATAGCAGCCCGGGACCGCGATCCGGGTCGCCTTCTCGAGCTGCTTCCGGGCGCCGGGAAGTTCCGGGAGGCCGTAGGGCCAGGTGCCGGCGTGGTCCGACTGGTACCAGCGCTTCCAGGCGACCGGGTCGGCGAGGCGGAAATCGGCCCCGCAGTCGATGACGATGGTTTCGGCCGGGAGCACGTTGGCGATCTCACCGGAGTGACCGTGCGGCAGCGCGAGGAAGACGACGTCGTGGTTCTGGAGGACGTCGAGGGTGGTCGGCTGGAGGACCACGTCGGCGATCGGGGCGAGGTGGGGGTGGTGCTCGCCGACAGTGGTGCCGGCGCTGGAGGCGGCGGTGAGGGCACCGAGCTCGATGTGGGGGTGGGAGAGGAGGAGGCGCAGCAGTTCGCCTCCGGCATAGCCGCTGGCTCCAGCGATGGCCGCCCGCACGCACACTACGTCCTCCGCTCGTTGGGTTACGTATGAGTATGCACGAGCTCGGATTCCTATGCAACCGAGATACCTGAAGGCGCGAGGCGTCGATCGATACCCTGTTGTGCGTCCCCCAAAGGGCAACCAATCGAGGCATTCATGACACCCCAGCCCCCGCCTTCACGCAGACCGCACAGCGCGCGGATCAATAAGCCGATGGCCGTTGTGGCAATTTCAACGACGATCATATTCCTGGCGATTGCATGTGCCGTGATTGGTGTATTCATCTCCCGCTACAGGGAGGGAATGTCATCGACCCCAACGGAGGCCGCCGATAAATTGATGTCAGCAATCGAGTCCGGTGACTCTAACGCCGCAACCGCTGCAATCTGCGACGCTTCGTCCATAGACTACGCTGGAGCTAAGCGTCAAGTACTGGGAGTTGCGGAGGCGAGTGGCGGCACAGTAACGGACGTACGCTGGACAGTCTCCGAAAGTTCCAGGGACGACGACTCTGCCGAGATTCGCATCTCGCTCGAAGTCGTCGCTGATGTAAACAACGCCCGACAAGTCGATCGCAGGATATTGACTGCAGATCTGCGTAAAGGTCGCGAGTGGAAGGTTTGCAATCTTCATTCCTAAACGAGTTCGGCTGGTGGCGCCTAAGCACCACCAGCCGAACTCGTTCCCGCATCTGCTACCTGCCCACCTACGCTCGTAGAGAGGCGCCGTGGGTGGTGGTGGCTTGGGTTATGGCGGCGTCTCGGGACGTCGTGGCTTCTTCTACCGTCAGGGTGCGGTCTGCGGCGCGGAAGGTCAGGGCGAACGCCAGCGACTTTCGGCCCTCTCCCACCTGCGCCCCCGTGTACACGTCGAACAACCGCACCGACTCCAGCAACTCCCCCGCCCCCTCCACGAGGGCCTTCTCGACCTCCGCCGACGGCACCGACTCGGCCACCACCAGGGCTACGTCCAGCAGCGCCGGCGGGAACGGGGAGATCACGGGAGCAGTGGCGACCCGCGGAGCCGGCAGGGCGGAGAGATCCAGCTCCATCGCCGCCGTGCGGGGCGGTAGCTCCAGCGCCGTCACGACCCGCGGGTGCAGCTCACCCGCGTGCCCGACCACTTGGCCGTCCACGACGAGTTCGGCGCAGCGCCCGGGGTGCCACGGCGCCAGTTCGCCGCGTCGCACCGTCAGGGCGACGCCGGCGGCCGCGGCCACGAGTCGGGCGGACTCGATCGCGTCCGCCCAGGACGCGGGCCGGCCGGCGCCCCACCAACCGGCGGGGTCCCGGTCGCCGGCGAGCACGACCGCCACGTGCCGTGGCTGCGACGGGACCGCCGCGTAGAGCGCGGCCAGTTCCTCGTCGGTCGGACGGCGGTCGACGCCGAGCCGCGGCGCCGGGCCGGCACCGGACGCGGAGAAGACCAGGCCCAGTTCGTACAGCGCCACGTCCCGCTGGCCCCGGCCGATGTTGCGCTGCGCGGCCTTGAGCAGCCCGGGCAGCAGGCTGGTGCGCATCTCCGGCTCGGCGTCGGACAGGGGGTTGGCCAGCCGAACCGCGGCGCGGCGGGGGTCGTCGGCCTCCAGGCCGAACGCGTCGTGGATCGACGGTGACACGAACGGGTAGCTGAGCACCTCGACGTACCCGGCCTCGGCCAGGGCCCGTGCCACCGTGCGGCGGCGGCGCTGGTCGTCGGTCAGACCGGGGCTGGACGGCGTCGGCGGCAGGATCGACGGGATGTTGTCGTACCCCTCGAGCCGCGCGACCTCTTCGACCAGGTCGATCGGGTCGGTGAGGTCGGGCCGCCACGACGCCGGCAGCACCCACAGCTCGTCCTCGCCGCCCGTGGTGACCGTGCAGCCCACGTCACGCAGGCGCCGCTCCACCACCGAGCGCGAGTATTCGACCCCGACGACCCGCGTCGCCAGCCCCACCGGGAGCCGGATCGGCTCGACGGCGGCACGGGCGTCCAGGTCCAGCACGCCGGGATCGGCGACCGCGCCGCCGTACTCGACGAGCAGCCGCACCGCGGCTTCGGCCGCGACCGCGGTCATCTCGGGGTCGACGCCCCGCTCGAAGCGCTTCGACGCCTCGCTGGGCAGCTTGTGCCGCCGGGCGGTGCGGGCGACCGTGACCGGGTCCCAGTGGGCCGCCTCGATCAGCACGACGGTGGTGTCGGGGCCGATCTCGGTGGTCTCGCCACCCATCACCGCGGCCAGGCCGATCGCGCCGGTGTCGTCGGTGATCAGCAGGTCCTCGGTGGAGACGGCCCGGTCGACGCCGTCCAGCGTGGTCACCCGCTCCCCGGGCCGCCCACGGCGCACCACGATCGGGCCGGTCACCCGCGCCCGGTCGAACGCGTGCATCGGCTGCCCGAGCTCAAGCATCAGGTAGTTGGTGACGTCGACCGCGAGCGAGATCGAGCGCACACCGGCCGCCTGCAGCCGCCGCTTCATCCACAGCGGCGACGGCGCCGCGGGGTTCAGGCCCCGGACGGCCCGAGCGTAGAACCGGTCGCAGCCGACCGTGTCCTCCACGACCACCGGGTGCGGCACCTCGCCCGACGCGGCGGGCACGGAGACCAGCGACGCCGGATCGCGGAACGGCACACCCAGCGAGGACGCCAGCTCCCGCGCCAGACCACGCACCGAGAAGCAGTAACCCCGGTCGGGCGTGATCGCCAGCTCGAAGATGACGTCGTCGAGCCCGAGCACCGGCGCGGCGTCCGACCCCGGTTCCACGCCGGCCGGCAACTCGGCCGCGGAGAGGGCGATGATCCCGCTGTGGTCGTCGCTGATTCCTAGCTCACGGCCGGAGCAGATCATGCCGTCCGAGACCTGCCCGTAGGTCTTGCGCGCCGCGATCGCGAATCCGCCGGGCAGCACCGCGCCGGGCAGCGAGGCGACGACGTACTCCGCGGTGGCCACGTTGGGTGCGCCGCAGACGATGCCGCGGCTCCCCTCGTCGCCGTTGTGCTCGGGACCGACGTCGACGCGGCAGTACCAGATCGGCTTCTTGAAGCCGGTCAGTTCCTCGGCCGAGAGCACGCGGCCGATCACCAGCGGGCCGGAGATCTCCGCTCCGGGCCGGTGCACGGCCTCCACCTCGAGCCCGGCCCGGACGAAGGCGGTGTCGATCTCCTCGGCCGAACGACCGGAGAGGTCGAGGTACTCGCCGAGCCAGGACACGGCGACGCGCATCAGATCTCCATCCCGAAAGCGGTCGAGAAGCGCACGTCGCCCTCGACCATGTCACGCATGTCGGTGGCCTCGTGCCGAAACTGCAGGGCGCGCTCCAGCCCCATGCCGAACGCGAAGCCGGTGTAGACGTCGGGGTCGATGCCGCACGCGATCAGCACGCGCGGGTTGACCATGCCGCAGCCGCCCCATTCGATCCACCGTGGACCGCCCTTGGCCTGGGGGAACCAGACGTCGAACTCCGCCGACGGCTCGGTGAACGGGAAGTAGGACGGGCGCCAGCGCGTGACCGCCTCGGGGCCGAACATCGCCTTGGAGAAGTGGTCGAGCGTGCCCCGCAGGTGCGCCATCGTGATGCCCTTGTCGATGACGAGGCCCTCGACCTGGCTGAACACCGGCGTGTGGGTGGCGTCGAGCTCGTCGGTGCGGAACACGCGCCCGGGCGCGGCGATGTAGATCGGGGGTTCCCGCCGGTCGAGCATCGTGCGCGCCTGCACCGGGGACGTGTGCGTCCGGAGCACCAGGCCACCCTCGGGCGGCTCGACGAAGAACGTGTCCATCATGGTGCGGGCCGGATGGTCGGGCGCGATGTTGAGCGCGTCGAAGTTGAGCCACTCGGCCTCGATCTCGGGGCCTTCGGCGATCTCGTAGCCCATGCCGATGAACAGGTCGCTGACGCGGTCGATGAGCGCGGCGATCGGGTGCCGGGCGCCGCGCGGGCGCCGGTCGAACGGCAGCGTGACGTCGACGGCCTCGTCGCGCAGCACCCGCTCGTCACGCTCGACGATCAGGATCGCCTCGCGCGCGTCGTAGGCGGCCTGGATGGCCTTGCGGGTCTCGTTGACGCGGCGGCCGGCGTCGGCGCGGGCTTGCGGCGGGAGCGCGCCGAGCTCACGGCGGGCCAGGGACACCGGGGCCCGGTCGCCGAGGTGCGCGCTCTTCGCCGCGTGCAGGCCGTCGAGGTCGGCGGCGTCCGCGAACGCCTTCTCGGCGTTGAGCGTGGCGTCGCCGAGCGCTTCAGCGCTCAGCAGCGCGACCTGCTTGGGGTCATAGGGGTCGTTGGGTCCAGACATGCGGGTGGGGTTCCGTCCTCCGACTGAGCGCACGCGAGAGCAAACGCCACTACAGCGCGCGCGGAATGACAAGGATCGGGCGGCTCAGCCGCAGCCCGCCGGGGTTCGGAGCGTCAGGCCCGACCGGCGGGCCGGCGAAACTCGTGCCGATAGCGCACCGCTCGCCCCTCCTCGTACGTCGTCATTGCCTGGAACTCTAGCGGATCGGACCGACCCGATTCGCCGCGCTACGCGGGGCTGTGGAAACGCAGTGCCCGTGCCGAGGTGTACAGGCACACCGCCGCCGCGGCGGCCAGGTTGAGGCTCTCGGCCCGTCCGTGGATCGGGATCCGCACCCGCCGGTCCGCCAGCGCGGCCAGCGAGTCGGGCAACCCCCGCGCCTCGTTGCCGAACACCCATGCGGTCGGCCGCGACAACTCCCCGGCGTCGGCCAGGTCGTCGAGGTCGTCCTCGCCGTAGCCGTCAGCCGCCAGCACCTGCAGCCCGGCGTCACGCAGCGAAACGATCGCCTCGGAAGCGGCGACCCCGCGCACCACCGGTGGATGAAACAGACTTCCCGCCGACGAGCGGACACACTTCCCGTTGTACGGATCCACGCTGCCGTCGGTGAACACGACGCCACCCGCGCCGGCCGCGTCCGCGGTGCGCAGCACGGTTCCGGCGTTCCCGGGGTCCTGGATCTCCGCGAGCACGGCCACCAGCGGCCCCGACACCGCCGAGAGCGGCACGTCCAGGAACGAGCACACCGCCACCAGGCCCTGCGGCGACACGGTCTCCGAGAGCCCGGCCATGCCCGCCTCGTCGACCGGAACAACCGGTACCGACGCGCCGGCGACGAGCTGCTCGTAGCGTCGCAACGCTGCGGTTGTACCGAAGACCAACGACGGTGCACCCGGAGCACCCGGCGGGAGCGCCAACGCTTCCCGGACCGCTTGCGGTCCCTCGGCCAGGAACTGGCCGACGTCGTCGCGGCGCGATCGGCGCGTCAGGCGCCGAGCAGCAGCGACCCGAGGAGTCCGACCGCTCGCGAGCGGTGGATCCTCGGGTCGCGTCAAACGATCAGAAGACCTGGTCAGGCTGCGTCCTCACGCGGCGCCGACGTGTCCTCCGGCAGCGCGGCCTTGGCCACCGCGACGATCGCCGCGAACGCAGCGGCGTCGTTGACGGCCAGGTCGGCGAGGACCTTGCGGTCGATCTCGATCTCGGCGAGACGCAGACCCTGGATGAAACGGTTGTAGGTCAGACCCTCGGCCCGAGCCGCAGCGTTGATGCGAGTGATCCAAAGCTGGCGGAAGTCACCCTTGCGCGCCTTGCGGTCGCGGTAGGAGTACGTCGCGGAGTGGAGGAGCTGCTCCTTGGCCTTGCGGTAGAGCCGCGAGCGCTGGCCGCGGTAACCCTTCGCGGCCTCAAGGGTGGTCCGGCGCTTCTTCTGGGCATTGACCGCCCGCTTCACGCGTGCCACGGGTACACCTGTCCTTCTTGCGGTCGTCGTCCGGTCCCCGTTGTCGGGCGGCGACGATCAATGGTCAAGGGAAGTAAAGAGACTCAGATACCGAGCAGGCGCTTGATGCGCTTCGTCTCGGTCGGCGCGAAGTCGGTCGTGCCGTCCAGACGACGCGTGCGGGTGCTGGACTTGTGCTCCAGCAGGTGGCGCCGGTTCGCCTTCTGGCGACGCAGCTTGCCGGTACCGGTCAGCTTCACTCGCTTGGCGGTGCCCTTGTGGGTCTTGTTCTTCGGCATCAGTTTTCCTTGTTCGGTTACCTACTCAGGGCGTACCGGGGCGCGGCGCCCGCTGTCCGGGCGCCGCGCCTCCCGTCACGCGTCAGACGTCCGCTGGGGCGTCCGCCTCCGTGTCTTCCCCGGAGCCACGCTGGCCAACGGTCTTCAAAGCTCGGTGGGGGGCCATCACCATGATCATGTTGCGGCCGTCCTGGCGGGGAGCCGACTCGACGAAGCCGAGCTCGGTCACCTCGTCCGCGAGCCGCTTCAACAGCCGGAAACCCAGCTCGGGGCGGCTCTGCTCACGCCCACGGAACATGATCGTGATCTTGACCTTGTCGCCGGCTTTGAGGAATCGCACGACGTGACCCTTTTTGGTCTCGTAGTCGTGCGGGTCGATCTTCGGCCGGAGCTTCATTTCCTTGATCACGGTGAGGCTCTGGTTACGCCGCGCCTCCCGTGCTTTCTGCGCGCTCTCGTACTTGAACTTTCCGTAGTCCATGAGCTTGCAGACGGGCGGCCGCGCGGTCGGCGCGACCTCGACCAAATCCAAGTCGGTGTCCTGGGCGAGGCGCAGGGCCTCGGCAACCGGAACGATGCCGACCTGCTCTCCTTCAGGACCGACGAGACGCACCTCGCGGGCGCGGATCTGGTCGTTCACACGCAGCTCTACGCTGATGGGACCTCCTCGGACGTACTTCTAGTCATTGACCTGCCTGCCCGAAGCCCCACAACACGTGAAGGCCCCAGCGCATGCTGGGGCCCACTCGACCGGTCCTTTGGCGTGTTTCACCACGTCAAACTGTGACCGGACCCTGCTACCTTGCGGCGGCGAGGGTGGGAGCGGGGCTCCTCTTGGCTGCCACCCGCTGCGCGGACGGCTGGTCGTTCTGCCAGGGTACCAGGCATGAGTTCCGAACACCCAGCCAGCGATGCGCATTCCCTCGAACCGGACATCCGTGACCTCGCGGAGATCCCGTCGGTCGAGGTGATCAGCCGAGCCGCCGTCATGCTGATGAGTGCCGCCGCCGAGCGTCTGGGCCTCGCGTCCGACGACCCGGACTCGTCCCCGCACCGCGACCTCGACGAGGCCCGACGCCTGATCACCGCCCTCGCCGGCCTGATCATGTCATCGGTCGAGTACCTCGGCGCCCATGCCGCGCCGCTGCGCGACGGCCTGTCCAGCCTGCAGCGGGCGTTCCGGGAGTCGTCGGTGATCCCTGACCCGCCGGGGCAGGGTCCGGGCGAGAAGCTGACCGGCCCGGTCTACTGATTCGTTCGCGGCTCACCGCTGGGATTCGCCCAGCGGGGCGCCGCGGGCGGACATGAACGCGATCGGGTTGACCGCGTCGCCGTTCACCCGGGTCTCGAAGTGCAGGTGCGGCCCGGACGAGTTGCCCGACGAGCCGACCTTCCCCAGCGGCTGCCCCGCCTCCACCGATTGGCCGACGACGACCGCCGGCCGTTCGACCATGTGGCAGTAGCGGGTGGTGAGTCCGGTCGTGTGCGCGATCTCCACGTACCAGCCGCACCCCTTGACCGCCGGGCTGCCGTCGACGTCGCAGTTGTCCGTCGAGGCGTTGCACGTCGACGTGACGACGATGCCCGCGCTGGCCGCGTGGATCACGGTGTAGCGCGGCACGATGATGTCCACCCCGGCGTGCCCGGGCCGGTCCGCCGTCCGGAAACCGCTACCGACGTGACCGAGCGCCGGCACCGTCCAGCCCGCGCCGCTCACCTGGCCCGGCGTGGCGCAGCGGATGGGATCGCCCTGGCTCGCGACCACACCGTTCGCGGCGCCCTTGGTGATGCGGTTGACCAGCAGCGTCGCGAACCCCTCCCAGCGGGCATAGGCCTCCGGGAAGGCCGAGATCTGCACGGCCTGGGCCACGTCGGCCAGCCGGCGAGAGTTCCAGCTCGGCGTCCGCAGGAGCTTCTCGTAGAATTTCGCCGACGAGTAAGCCGGGTCGGTGAGCCGCTGAGCCGGTGTGCGGGTGTCGCTCGCATTCGCCGGCGCGTTCCCCCAGCCGCTACTAGGACGCTGCTGGAACAGGCCGACCGAGTCGTGGTCGGTGGCGACCGTGTAATTGTGCAGAAGGCTTTCCTGCAGTGCCGTGGCCAACGCGATCACCCACCCGCGCGGCGGCACTTTCATTTTCTGTCCGACGCCGATGACCGTGGCCGCGTTCTGCAACTGGTCAGCGGCCAACCCGTCGATTTTCACGTTGTCGTCGACGCTGAAGCCCAGCGATCCGCAGCCCTGCTGAGCGTTCTCGGCCGAGTCACGCATGCTCTGTACGACCGAGTTGAAGACCATCGGCGTGAAACCCAGGCAGAGCAGCGCGCTGACGGCCGCGAGCGCAATACCGATGACCACGAATTTGCGTAGCCGCGACTTCTCCGGCGGCGGGGTCTCGTCAGCGTCCGGACGCAGGTCGACAGCCATGCGTCACTTCCCCAGGTCGATCGTCGCGACGCGCCAACCGTCCTCGGTCAGTACGCACAGCGTCGACGCTTTTCCGGCGTCGGTCGGCACGACGACCTGGGCGCTGGTCTCGCTGATGACGGTCGTCGTCGGCTCACCGGTGACCGCGGTGGCGGGATTCGTCGTCGGGTCGGCGTTCTTGAGCTGCGCCGCGAGGTCGGGGAGGGCGTAACGGGCCAGGCCCGCGTACCACTGGCCCTGCGAACGTCCGTCGGTCGGCTGCAGCCAGGCACGCACGAACGCCTCACCGACCCCGGCCGCGGGGGCCGTCGACGCGCTCTTCTCGGCGTAGACGCTGTCGTCGCCCTCGGTGGACGAGACCGTCCGCGACGGCGCGGGCACGGGGGCCGCCTCCGTACCGTCCGCGGTGACCGACCCGAACAACCGCGCCAGCAGGACGACGCCCGCCACGATGACGCCCAGCACGAGCGCGGACAGAATCCGGTAACCCGGCCGGCGTAGGTAGATGCCCGCCGGCAGCCGCGCCATGAACGAACTCCTCTCGCTTACTCAGGTCGACTGCCCGCGGTGGCGTCGGCGCTCTGCCGCGGGGTCGGGCGGGACTCCGGACGGATGTCGGGTTCCACCGTGCGGTAACCGCTGTCAGGCCGGTAGACGACGAACCGCTCCTCGGCTTCGACCGGGACGGACTCGCCGCGGGTGGCCACCGAGTACGAGGGATCGCGGTAATCGAGGCCGGACCCGTTTTCGGGGCGCGCCGGGCCGGCGGGGACACGCATCGGTGGACGCGCGCCGGCGGGGGTGATCTGATCGCCGTCGCTGTCCGTCCGCCCGGTGCCGGAGTACGAACCGGCGCCGGCGTACGAGCCGGTGGTGCCGTTCTCGGGGCGGGCGCTGCGGCCGGCCATGACGACCGGGGATTCGTCGGAGAGGCGGCCGCCGCCGGCGTTGGCGCGGGTGAAGGTGGTGGCCGACTCGGCCTCGGCCGGGCTGTCGGCGACCCGGACGAACGAACGGTCGCGGCTCCAGGACTCCGGGCGGGCGTCGCTGCGTTTGTCGTCGTCTTCGGCGGCTTTGTTGCCGATGAAGACGCCCGCGGCGGCGATACCGGCCGTACGAGCGTCACCGAAGGCCCGGCGTCGAACCGCACCGAGCCCACCGACGAGATCGTGGAACGGATTGCCGCCGGCCAGGCTGGTAAGGCGGCGGAAAGGACGGAGCAGTAACCACATGACGAGGCCGGTGAGGAAGATCAGCAGGATCTGTTGCCAGCCGGCCAGGGAGGCGGTGCTGGTTATCAAATCAAGCGCCAAGAGATAAACGCTTGCACCCACCCCGAAGATCACACAATTGATAATCGCGGCCACAACGGTTCGGAACAGTCCTCGAAGCGGACCGGATGCTGGGCGCATTATCCCGATCGTCGCGATTGCAGGTAGGAAAACGACCGCCAATCGGATTACGAGGAACGCTATAATGATCAGAATTGATGAAATCAAGTCGAACGGCGCCGCGACCGCCGCGGAAATCAGGGCAGTAAAAGCGGCCCCCATCCGATCAGTACCTTGCTTGCCAGTCAAATACTCGTACGCATCCTGGTCCGATTTCTTAATCTCGGCCGCAGTGTCTTTCCATTCCTGGTTTTTGCGTTTAACAATTTCTTCGCGCCGCGTAGGATCCCGGCGGACTTCTTCGGCCTCTTGCCAAGTAAATGCGGACGCCGCGTAAAGTCGCTCACCGTACTTCTTAGCAGTCTGACTATCTGCTGAACCCAGCTCGCCACTTAGCCATTGCCGATAAAGAACAACTTCCGAGACTACCCCGCTTGCTTGTCGCTGAGGCGTCCGATCGTCCACACACCGAGTAGTTCCACAAACTTCGTCCTTATTCGGATGAAGGGCGCTATTGACTGCACCTAGCGATCCGGTCAGAGCACCGTCAGCAACCGACGCTGCCCTCACCGGCCAAGCAGCAATGGCGGTGGTTACTACCATAACCAAAACCGCCCAACCAGCAGTCGTCGCCGCATTGGACATATCACCTCGCCGTGCACTCCAAAGCAGCCAGCCACCGACGATAACGACGGATACAACCCCGAGCGCCGTAAAAAGCCGTTCGTATAGAGCACCGCTTGCGGAGCCGACTAGGTCGTCAGTCCAACCCCACATCTCCTGCGGATCGTACGCATGCTCCCTTACAGAGTTGGTGAGCCCGACAACAAAAGTGGCAACCCCAAGCATCATATTCGCGATTGAGTTGTTAACGAGAGCATCGGGCGCCACAGCACCGTCCGGGCCACACCCGAGGTCGTACGTGTGAAATTGCAAGCCAGCATAGCCATAATCGTCATACCGCGAAGTGGCATGCAATCGCCCATCACCTGGCGTGTCTCCAGGTGCCGTCAAGAAAAACCGGGAAACGCCCGTGTCGGGCATGGCTGGGGTTGGGGGGTCTAGGCAGTCGACCACGCTGCTGCTCGGCAGACACGCCGCTGGATCTGACGGACCGCATGCCGCCTGCGCCGGCCTGACCCCCGGCGATGCGAACAGCGTCGCCACTGCCACCACCAGCACCGTCAGGACCCACGCCACCAACCGGCCCGCCGGCACCACCCGCCGGTTCGGGCCGGAACGCCTCACCACTCCCTCGGGACTACCATCGCCCCTGGGCACCGAAGGTAGGGTCACCGGGCATCACCCTCCTGGCCGGAGTTCCGGCCCACATCGCCGAGCGGATCGGCGGTGGTGTCAAGGTGTTCGAGCAGCCCGGCCACGTAAGCCAGGTCCGCCCGGAATTTCTGGACCCGGCCGTCAACGTCACGCATGACGAATTCCCGGTAGCCGAGCCGTTGGTCGTTCTGAGTATCCGCAACCGACAACTGCGCCAGCGTGTTCTCGTAGCCGATTCCACGCTGTACACCGAGCATCCGAAGGGCCTGAGCCGCGATCTCGGGATCCTCGGCGATACGCCCCACGAACACCGTCGACACTAGATTTTGGACGTCCAGCCCCAAAATGTCCACGGGGTTCTGCGACGCGGCCAGGGCAGCGATGTTCCACTTACGGGAGTCGCGGGCCAGGCGGGTGAAGAGGGCCCGGCCCGAGCCCCAGCCGGCCAGGAAGTGCGTCTCGTCGAGCGCCACGAGTTTCCGGTCGCTCATCGCCCGGCCGTAGGCCCGCCGGGTGGTGAACGCCGTGGCCAGGTGCAGCATCGGCAGCGCCATGCGTTCCTCGAGCTGCCAGAACTCACGGTCGATCGAGAGGTCGGGCAATGCGAGGCCGGCCATCGTGATGATCGTCAGCACCGCCTCGTCCTGACCGTATTGGGCCGTTGACCGCCCGAAGAACAACCGCGAGAGCGGCATGTCCCGGACGTCGCCGAGCGTCTCGGCCAGCTCGGCGCCCTCCTCGCCGAACGTGGCGACGGTGGCGACCAGATCGTCGAGGGTCGCGGACTCCTCCGGCTCCACCTGACGTGCCGCCCGCTGCAGCAGGATGGGCGACGAACGCTCCCGCTGGATCTGCGGCGGCAGCAGCATCATGCAGATGTCGGTGGCCAGCGCCTTCCGCTCCGCGCGGGCCGCGGCGACGGCCGAGTTCCACTCCGCCGTGCCCGACTCGTCCGACGCGAAGTGCTCGCGCCGGGGGGTCGGGATCAAGCCGTACGGCGCCAGCGTGCCCGGCTCGCCCCGGGTCAGGTTGTACACCTTGGAGTACGGCGCCAGCTCCGGCATCGTCGCCAGCCGGGCCAGCGGGCCGGACGGGTCGAGGATCGTGCACTGCACACCGCGTCGGGCCGCCAGGTAGGCGATACCGCCCATCAGCGTCGACTTACCACCGCCGGGCTCGGCGACGAACACCGTCAGACCCGACCGCTCACGCACCTCGGTGGCGTAGTGCGGATCCCACATGACCGGACGGTGCGACGTTCCGCACGTCTCGCCGATGATCGGTCCGCGCCGGTCACCGATCGCTGCCGCGGCCTGCGGGATCGAGGCGGCGAAGTACTTGGCGGGCATGCGACGCAGGTAACCGGTGTTGGCCACCGGCTGGCCCGGGATGAACTCGTCGAGCAGCCGCAGCTGGTCACGCGGGTGGTTCAGGGTGATGCGCATCGAGCGGTAGTGGTCGGTCAGCGCGCGGACCCGCTTGAGGCACTCCTCCTCGGTGCGTCCCGACACCGCGATCCGGTGCCAGCCGTGCACCCGGGCCGCGTCCAGGTCGAGACCCGTCGACATCTCGTCGGAGATGTCCAGTGCGCGCTGCGCGAGCCGCTCGAGCTCGGGCGGAGCGTCCATCTCGTGCTCGTGGTAGTCGCGCTGCTGCGACCGGATCGTCAGCAACTTGTGCTCCAGCGAGCGCAGGGCGTCGCCCTGGCCGAGCACGTCGACGCGGCTGGAGAGCTCCATCGGCCACGGCAACTGCTCGTGGAAGTGCAGCCACGGCTCGTGCCGCTCGGGGATCGACAGCTCCTCCATACGACCGAACGTCAGCACCGCGACGTGTCGCTCGACGTGCTCGTCGCCGATCCGCGAGAGCAGCTTCACCGTGCTTCCGTACGGCGACCGGTAACGCATCGTGTGCTCGGTGAACGCGAGCAGGTCGCCGGTCTCCCAGCCACCGGCCTCGGCCGGCGAGAGCGCGGGCGGCGGGGGCATGCACAGCGCCACCGACCGGTGGATCAGCCACTCCACCTGCTTGGACGTCGCCGGCCGGGCCTGCATGCCGAACGCGCCGAGCACCTCGTCGAACCGTCCGACGAGCTGTTCGAGACGCGCCCGCTCCGCGTTGCCGGAGCCGCGCTTGCGCAGCGCGTTGAGGGTCTCGACCATTTGCTCACGCATGGTCCGGCGCTGGAACACGACACCGAGGTACACCTCGCCCTCGGCGAGGCTGGTGGCGTGCAGCCGGCGCTGACCCGCCTCGAGATGGTCCGACCAGCTCGGCGCGCCCCGGACGTCCGGGACCGGGTGCGGCGTCAGCGCGGCCATCCGGCGCGCCCAGCCCACGGCCGGGTACGGCCGGTTGGTGCGCCGCATGTGCAGCCGGTAGCCGCCCAGCGCCGCGTACTGCGCCGCGATGCCGAGCAGGATCGAGGTCCGCTCCTTGTCGGCCCGGAACGCCCACTGGATGTCCGGGAGGTGGTACCAGGCCGTCACGTCGTTGCGGGTGAAGGTCAGGTGCCCGGCGATCTCACGCAGCTCGAGTTCATGAACCGCCTGCCGGTCCTTCTGCTCCTTCGGCGGGCGGCTCCGCACCCGTCGTGGCTTGCGTTTCTTCTGCCGACGTTCGTCGCGCGCCGTTTTCGCGTCGTCGGACTCGGGGGGATCGATCGCGGGGTAACGCTCGGGCGCGGGCACGTAGAGCGGGGCCGGCGGGCTCGACTGCGGCGGCGCCGAGGTGGGGATGCCGGTCACCGGGCGGCTCGGCATCCGCGCGGGCGGCGCGACCGCGACCGACGCGGGGTGCGTGGGCAAGGTCGAGGGCGGCGCGGCGTTCCGCGGCGCGGCGTTCATCGGGTGCTGTACCGGCCAGGGCGCGGGGCCTGGGCCGTGCTCCAGTCCGTCCGCGCCGACCGGCCCGGAGACCGGGCGTCCGACGGGCCCGGATATGGGGTGGCCGACCGGGCCCGACACGGGGTGTGCGGTGGGGCCGGAGACCGGGCGGCTGACCGGGCCGGAGACCGGGCGGCCCACGGGGCCGGAGACGGGGCGTCCGCCGGGGCCGGACACGGGGGGTTCACCCGAGCCGGGTGCGGGGCGACCGACCGGGCCCGACACCGGGTGTGCGGTGGGGCCGGAGACGGGGTGGTCGGCCGGTCCGGACAGGGGACGTGCGGCCGGGCCGGACACCGGACCGGTGGAGGGGCCGCCCGGGGTGGGGTAACCGCCACCGCGCGGTACGCCGGGGCGGGGCGGGGCGGAGTTCGGTGCGATCTGGCCCCCGGGACGCCCACCGCCCGGGCCGCGCTGACCGGCGACCGGCCGTCCTTGAGATCCCTGGGGTCCTTGAGGTCCCTGAGGTCCGTGGGGTCCCGAAGCCTCAGGTCCTCGCGACCGCGGCCCGGGACCTTGCGACTGCGGCCCACCCTGCGACTGCGGGCCGCCCTGCGACTGCGGGCCGGAACCCTGCGGTAGCGAACCAGGACCCTGTGGCTCCTGGCCCTGCGACTGCGGGCCGCCTTGCGACTGCGGCCCGGACCCCGGGGGGCCCTGCTGTTCACGAGTTGCGTGTCCTTGTGGCCCACCGGTCCGCGAGCCGTGCGGCGCGTTCCCCTCCGCTGGGTTGCCCTGCGGGCCGGTCCCATGGAATGCCTGCGCCTGGGTGGCCGCGTTGTGAGGTCCCGCGCCGTGGGGCGCCTGACCATAGGTCGACTGGCCGTGGGGTGGCTGGCCGTGAGGAGCGTGGCCTTGGGGCGGCTGGCCCTGGGAGCCCTGCCCTGGGTAGTCCGGGCCCGAGCCGTGTCCGGCACCCTGAGGGCCCGATCCCGGTCCAGCACCTTGCGGCGCCGGTCCACGGGAGCCCGGACGCTGGCCGGGGCCACCGGGGCCACCGGGGCCAGCCGATCGGCCGGGGTGGCCCTGTGTCGGGCCGGACTGCGGGAGAACCGGATGAGCACCGGACTGCTGGGCGACACTCGGCGGGACGTTGCCCGGAGGCATTCCGTTCGGCGGCAGCACACGATGCGCCCCGGAATGCTGCCCGACACCAGGCGGAACGTTGCCGGGCCCCACGCCGCCAGGGCCCACGCCGCCAGGGCCTACGTTGCCGGGGCCCACGTTGCCGGAGCTCGAGTTACCAGGACCCATGTGACCGGGACCCCCGCTACCGGGCGGCACATATCCCGAGCCCACATTGCCGGGCGGCACGTTGCCCGGAGGCACATTGCCGGGCGCCACACTGCCGGGGCCCATGTGGCCCGGGGGGATAGTGCCGTGCGAAGGGGCGCCACCGGGTGGAACGGGGCCGGGGGGTGGGCCGTTGGGCGGCACGATCCGGTGTGCACCCGAGGGCTGACCGACACCCGGCGGTACCTGGTTCGGTGGGAGCACGGGGTAGGCGCCGGACGGCTGGTTGATGATCCGGTGCGCACCGGACGGCCCGCTGACCGCACGGGGGTCCACCGGAGGCTGGCCGTAGTTCGGCCGGGCGCCGGGCGGCATGATCCGCGGGGGGAAGGGTCCTGGACGGCTCGGGGGTGCCGACTGCGGCCCGACCGGCCCGCTGCCCTCTGCCGGTCCGGGCTCACCGGGTCCGGTTGGCGCCCCGGCCGAGCGTTGCGCCCCGTACTGCGACGCCTCGGGATCGGCAGGGTCGGCGAGACCACCCTGCTGAGGTCCACCGTGCTGGAACGCGCCCGACTGCACCCCACCCGGTGCGGGCCCGCCCTGACGAGGCGCGCCCTGCTGGGATACGCCCTGCTGGGATACGCCCTGCTGGGAAACGCCCTGCTGGGAAACGCCCTGCTGGGAAACGCCCTGCTGGGAAACGCCCTGCTGGGGCCCACCCGGAGAGGAAACACCCTCCTGAGGCCCACCCGGTTGAGTCGCCCCCGATTGAGGTCCGCCCGCGCGGAAGACGCCTGGATGGGACGCGCCCGCTTCGAATACGCCCGGTTGGGACACTGTGGGGTGGGGCGGGCCGGACTGGGGGGTTCCCGGATGCGAGCCCGGCGGCCGACCACTGAACCGCGGCGGTGCCGCGCCGGAGGAGGACGGACCCCCGGAGGGTGCCTCGGGATACTGACCGGGCACCTCGGGCGCGGAGTGGGCGCCTGACGGGGACGGCGGAGCCGCCGGGGCGACGGCCTGCGCGGAGCTTTCCGCCGGCGCGACCGGCTCCCCCGGCCACGGTTGCACGGGCCCGGCGTAGGGCGCACCCGTTCCGGGCGGGCCGCTGGACGGGATCGGGCGTCCCTGCTGGGGCGGTACCGGTTCCTGCGTGCTCGACGGCTCCGGAGCCGAGGTGGCCGGCGGCACCAGCTGCAGTGCGTCGGAGATCGCCGACTCCAGATCGGCGTCGTACGGATCAGCCGCGGTGGGGCCACCCTTCCGGCCACCCGGCGCGACCGGGCCACCCGACCCCTCGGCCGAGTCCGCCGCTTCCTTACCCGCACCGGGCTCCCCAGCCGAATCCGGCTCCCCGGCCGACGGCTCCACCGAGGAACCGAGCGAAGCAGGCTCGGACGAAGCACGCTCGGACGAAGCAGACCCCGAAGAAGAAGGACCCTCGGAAGACGCCTCCCCGGACGACGAAGCCGAGGACGACCCCGCGGACGCCCCCTCCGAAGACGCCCCCTCCGAAGAAGACACGTCCGAAGACGAACCTGACCGCTGCCTCGCACCGGCCGGTCGGAACACCGGGAAACCGGAGCGGCGCGCTCTCCCCCGACCTGCTCCCGCCGACACGCTCTCCCGCTCCTCGGCGCCGTTTTCCGCGGCCTTCTCGGCCGACTCCTCGGCGCTGCTCTGGGCGCCCCGGGCGGCCGCCGCGTCGGCGTCTCCCCGGGCGTGACGTCCGCTCATCGAATGGTCTCCCGAACGACGATCCTCGACCGGGCCCGGCCGCCGCGTTCGCCGGCGGTGCGGTCCCGGCGCCAGTCGGTCGCGGCGGTGCGCAGCACTGCGCGGACCGGCCGGTCAGGACTGACCTGGCGCAGGATCACTGAGGTCAGGACGATCGACAGGGCGATCTCGATCGCGGGGAAGTAGTCGACTTCCTGGGTCAACAGGTACCGGATGAAGATGATGACGGCGAGTACCACCGCGAACAGTGGATACGCCACATAGGGCAGGTGTACCGGCAGCGTGAAGCCCTTCGGACCCAGGAAGAGCAGTTTCGCGCGGTAGATGTCGTCGTCCGGGCGTAGCCGCATCCGGGTCAGCCCCCGAGAACGAGCTCGGCGAAGCTCTGCCCGAACGCGAAGAGCAGCCCGGCGCCGGCGATGAAGACGATGCCGAGCAGGGCGATGCCGCCCGTGGTCAGCGCCGCCGACCACTGGCCCTTGCCCGACCGGCTCAGGATGATGACGCCCACGACTGCCAGCAGGATCGGCACGATCTTGGACACGATGAAGCCGACGATGCCGTCGGTGTTCAGCGTGGTGCCGCCCGGGTCAGCCGCGGCAAGGATCTCGTCAGGAATCCCTGCGGTCGCCTGGATCACGTGGGTCAGCATTTGTACCTCCCGCATTGGTACGCCGACTCCTCGGCCCTTACACGGCCACGGACACTACTGGGTTCCCGCATCCGTCGATCGGCATGCCGACGTACCACCACCTCTCTGGTGACGCTAAGACACGCTACCGCTACGTCCGGAGAGTTGGTAATAACACCGTTCACCTGTTGAGCCCGGTGAATCACCCCGACCGGCCCTGCGCTGCTCGTCGGTACGGACGATCATCGCCACCATCAGTCACCGGTGTCCGGCGTGCGACCCGTTACCCTGTTTCACACGTGGCCCGGCGACCGTCGGCGGCGTGGAATGCGCAGGATGCGCGGAGGAAACCGGTGGACAGGACGACTCTGGTCGCAGCCGTCGCGCTCGGCTTGGGGTTATTGCTCGCCGGTGGCGGCTCGGTGATCCTCGCCCACGCGCGCGCCGCGGTGCGTGCCGACCGTCCACAACGCGGCTCGATCACTCAGTTCCCGGCCGCGCTCTCGGCCCTGCTGGGGTTCCTGCTCACCAGTGTGTCCGGTGCGGTGCTGTGCTGGCGGCTCGTTCCGGAGCGGGGCGGTACCGCGGTGTGGGCGGCGATCGTCGCGGGCGTGATCCTGTTCGCCCTGGTGGGGGCCGGATTCGCGCGGGTCGCGGACCGCGTCGAGGAGCGGCGGCTGCTGAAGGTGCCGGACGAAGTGCATCGTCCGATCTCACCGCCACCGCGCCGGGCGGCGCTGACGGCCGCCGCGCCCGCGACCGAGGAGCGCGCCCGACCGGCGGCCCTGCCCCGGCCCCGGCCGCCGGCCGAGTCCACGGCCCTCGGGTACGCCACGCCCCTGGTCCCGGTTCCGCCGCGAACCCCTGTACCGGACGCCCCGCCACCGGCCATCGCCGCGCCCGAACCCCCGGCGCCCGACCGGACGGCGCCCGGACCCGACCACGCCGCACCCCACATTCCGGCCCAGCACGACCCAGCACCCGACCCGGCACCCCGGGCACCCGAGAACGCCAGCACCCCGCCCGAGACCACCGCTCCGACCTCGGACGATCCCCGCGTCGGCTACCCCACCGACTTCAGCACCCCGACCGGGACCGCCGGCGACCCGGCACCCACAGTGGAGGCGGCCGAGATGACCAGCGGCGATCCCCGATGGGGAGACCTGGACGCCGGCTGGATGTACCACGACGAATCCGACGACTGGTTCCTCGCGGTCGGCATGGTGGGCGGCTCCTGCACCCTGTTAGGACTGCCGTCGTTCGCCCTGATCGACCCGGACGGACCGGAGGCGCCCGTCGGTGAGCTCACCCGGGCCGGCGCGGCCGAACTCACGGTCCTGCCCGACGACCCGGACACGCCTCTCACTGATGAGAACAGTGTCAACTAGACGTCGACCGGCCCCGTGTGTAATCCGCCCCAAACGTGAGCATGAGTGAATCGAGGGGCGACTACACGCCGCGCTTCGTCATCCGACACAATGAAGCTCGAGAGTCTCTGCGTCACAACTGCGTGTTAGATTCTAACTGTTGGTATATGGGCTGTGACTCTGCGGCAAGCGTGCACGTAGGCGCCAACCCCCGCAACGAGGAGGCGTGGCATGTTGAAGAAGGTCCTCAAATGGGGAGCGATTGCCCTGCTGGTGTTCTTCGTCGTCACTCAGCCCGCGGATGCCGCCGGCGTCGTCCGATCACTCGGTGACGGCTTGGTGAACATTGCTAGCGGCATGAGCGCATTCGTCACCAACGTGGTGTAGCCCAGTACATCCTTCGCACACGTCAACGCCGCTCGGGCCAGGAAGCCGGGCGGCGTTGGTCGCGGCATGTCAGGCCGGCGGGGGCTCCTTGCCCTCCCAGGCCGCGGCGTGCAGCCGGCGCAGGCCGCGCACCGCGTCGACCGCGCGGTGTTTGTCGGCGGCCTGAACCGCGAGCACCGAGACGAGTTCGTCGTTGAGGAGCTCCAGTGCCGCCCACGGGGAGTGGCGGTCGAACCGCACCCCCCGCACGAGCGTCCACGGCACGGTGACGCCCCCGACGACGTTGCGCACGGTGACCTGCTCGGCGTCCGCGACGATCCGGGGGCGGGTCAGCGAGAGCACTCCCCCGGCCAGCAGCACGCCGAGGAAGACCATTCCGATCTGGTCGCCGAGGCCGAACGGGGGCCCGACCTCCGGGTCCACCGTCGTCGTCGGCCGCCCCAGCAGCACGGCGACGACGCTGAAGATCACGATCACCGCGATCGCGAGGATCCAGCACACGATCGTCAGCCGGTGCGGCCGCGACCGGACGACGTCGGCCTCCGGACTGGTCACGGTCACAGCCGGCAGGCGTGGATCGACGTGACGATGATGGCCCGCGCACCGAGGTCGTAGAGCGTGTCCATGATCCGATTGGTCTCGTCGCGCGGCACCATCGCTTGGACGGCCACCCACCCGTCCTTGTGCAGCGGCGAGATCGTCGGGCCCTCGATGCCCGGCGTGAGCGACACCGCGTCGTCCAGCCGGGCCAGCTCGACGTCGTACGCGAGCATGACGTACCGGCGGGCGACCAGGACGCCGTTGAGGCGGCGGGTGAGCTGGTCGATGCGGTGGTCGGCGCCGGTCTCGGCCCGGCCCTTGCCGCGGATCACCACGGCCTCGGACCGCAGGATCGGCTCGGCGACGATCTCCAGCCCCTGCTGGCGGAGCGTCGCTCCGGTCTCGACCACGTCGGCGATGACGTCGGCGACGCCCAGGCGGATCGCGGTCTCGACCGCACCGTCCAGACGGATGACCTCCGCGGTGATGCCGTGCTCGGCCAGGTGGGCGCGCACCAGGCCGGGGTAGGACGTCGCGATCCGGCGACCGGCCAGGTCGGTGACCGACTCGACCGTCCCGGGGCGGGCCGCGAACCGGAACGTGGACCGGCCGAACCCGAGCGCGAGCATCTCGACGGCGTCGGCGCCCGAGTCGAGCAGCAGGTCACGGCCGGTGACGCCGAGGTCGAGGTCGCCCGAGCCCACGTACACCGCGATGTCGCGGGGGCGCAGGTAGAAGAACTCGACCTCGTTCTCGGTGTCGGTGAGTACCAGTTCCTTGGGGTCGCGACGCTGGCTGTAGCCGGCCTCGACGAGCATCTGGGTGGACCGCTCGGAGAGCGATCCCTTGTTGGGGACGGCGATGCGCAGCATGCCGGGTTCCTCCAGTGCGGGGGTGAACTACAGGTGGGCGTAGACGTCCTCGAGGCTCAGACCGCGAGCCAGCATGAGGACCTGCAGGTGGTAGAGCAGCTGGGAGATCTCCTCCGCGGTCCGCTCCGAGGACTCGTGCTCGGCGGCCATCCAGACCTCGGCCGCTTCCTCGACGACCTTCTTGCCCACGGTATGGACGCCGGCCCGCACCGCCTCCACCGTGCCGGAACCCTCGGTTCCGGCGGCCACCTTGGCCGACAGCTCGGCGAACAGCGCATCGAACGTTTTCACGCCCGCAGTCTTTCACGAGCCAGGACGCCGCCCGGGCGCCGATCTCCACCGGTGCCCGGGCGACCCGCCCTAGCTCACACCGAAGCCCACCTGCGGCACCGGCGCCCGGCGCAGATCGCGAAGCGTCAGCGCCGCGTCGAGAGCGGCGATCGTGGCCTCGCGGCCCTTGTCCTCGGCGCTGTCCTCGAAGCCGGCCCGGTCGCGGGCCTGCGCCTCGGTGTCACAGGTCAGCACGCCGTTGCCGACCGGCGTCGCGGAGTCCAGCGCCACCCGGGTGAGGCCGGCCGTGACCGCGTCGCAGACGTACTCGAAGTGCGGTGTGCCACCGCGGACGACGACGCCGAGCGCCACGACCGCGTCGCACCGTTGCGCCAGCTCCTGCGCCACCACCGGCAGCTCCACCGCGCCGGCGACGCGCGCGGTGAGCACGTCGGTGACGCCGCTCAGCGCGGCCGTGGCCAGCGCACGGTCGAGCAGCCGGTCGGTGATCTCCGCGTGCCAGCGGGTGGCCACCACGCCCAGGCGGACACCGCCGGCGTCGATCGGCCCGAGGTCCGCGAGCCCTCCGCCGCTCATGCCGGCGCTCCCAGCGACGCCTGGTCCAGCACGGCCGACGCGACCGCGATCTCGTCGGGCAGGCCGACGATCTCGTGCCCCATCCGGTCCCGTTTGGTGGTGAGGTAGCGGACGTTCTCCGGGTGGGCGTGGGTGGGCAGCCCCACCCGGCCGGCCACGGGCAGGCCGTAGCGTTCCAAGCTCGCCTGCTTGGCCGGGTTGTTGGTCAGCAGCCGCACCGAGCGAACGCCCAGGTCGAGCAGGATCTGCGCGCCGATCGCGTAGTCCCGCGCGTCCACCGGCAACCCCAGCTCGAGGTTGGCGTCGACCGTGTCCGCGCCGCTGTCCTGCAGCTGGTACGCGTGGAGCTTCGAGAGCAGGCCGATACCCCGCCCCTCGTGCCCACGCAGGTAGACGACCACCCCACGCCCCTCGGCGGCGACCGCGGCCAGCGCCGTCTCCAGCTGCGGACCGCAGTCGCAGCGCAGGCTGCCGAACACGTCCCCGGTCAGGCACTCGGAGTGGACGCGCACCAGCACGTCGTCGCCGCCGGAGACCTCGCCGAGCACGAACGCGACGTGGTCGGTGTCGTCGACCGTGCTGCGGTAGCCGACGGCACGGAACGCGCCGTGGCGGGTGGGCAACCGGGCGTCGACCTCCCGGGAGATCTGACGTTCGGTGCGCCGCCGGTACGCGATCAGGTCGGCGATCGTGATCAGCGTCAGGTCGTGCGCGCGCGAGAACTCGATCAGCTCGGGCAGCCGGGCCATCGTCCCGTCGTCGTTGACGACCTCGCTGACCGCGCCGGCCGGGTACCGGCCGGCCATCCGGGCGAGGTCGATGGCGGCCTCGGTGTGGCCGGGCCGGGCGAGCACACCACCGTCCACCGCACGCAGCGGGAACACGTGGCCGGGGCGGGTGAAGTCGTCAGCGGTCGCGGCCGGGTCGCCGAGCAGGCGGATCGTCAGCGCGCGCTCGGCCGCCGAGATCCCGGTCGTGGTCTTGTCCCGCGCGTCCACCGAGACGGTGTACGCGGTGCCCTTGCTGTCCTGATTGGTGTGGTGCATCGGGGGCAGGCCCAGCCGGTCGGCGTCGGCCCCGGTGACCGGCGCGCACACCACCCCGGAGGAGTACCGGATCGTGAACGCGAGCAGGTCCGCGGTCGCCGCCGACGCGGCGAACACCAGGTCGCCCTCGTTCTCGCGGTCCTCGTCGTCGACGACCACGACGGCCTTGCCGGCCGCGATGTCGGCGATCGCCTGCTCGATGCTTCCGAACGTCATGACTGCTCCTTCGGTCCGGGCAAGAGCTTCTCCACGTACTTCGCGACGACGTCGACCTCGAGGTTGACGCGCGAGCCGGGCTCCCGGCCGCCGAGCGTGGTCGCCGAGAGCGTCGTCGGGATCAGGCTCACCTCGAACCAGTCGTCGGCGACGGCGGTGACGGTGAGCGAGACACCGTCGACGGCGATCGAGCCTTTCTCGACGACGTACCGGCCCAGTTCGGGGGGCAGGCCGATCCGCACGACCTCCCAGTGGGTGTCCGGTCGCCGTTCGAGCACCGTGCCGACGCCGTCGACGTGGCCCTGCACGAGATGCCCGCCGAGCCGGGTGCTGAGCGTCGCGGCCCGTTCGAGGTTGACCGGGTCGCCGGGGACGAGGCCACCGAGGGCCGAGCGGGTGAGCGTCTCGGCCATGACGTCGGCGGTGAATTCGTCGCCGGTGTTCTCCACGACCGTCAGGCAGACGCCGTTGACCGCGATCGAGTCGCCGTAGGTGGCGTCCACGGCGACGCGTGGACCTTTCAGCCGGAGCCGGGCCGCCCGGTCGAGTTCCTCGACCGCGGCCAGCGTGCCGAGTTCTTCCACGATGCCGGTGAACATGTGCGCCGTGCGCCTCCTCGCCTCGAGCAGGCTCCGGAGCGCGGACATGGGCGTGCACGGGCGCGACGGCGTCACCCGCGGACGGGCACGCCGGCCAGCCCGCGCGCTTCCTCCCATCCGGACTTTAACCGTCGGTCCCGGAGTTCCACCGGGTCAACCGCTCGCCCCGAAGGGCTTGCGGGTCGCGGACTGTAACCGCCGGTTCGGAATTTCACCGACCCCGGAGCGCGCGTACTGCGTTGTTGTGGTCTGTTGCTCTGACTCTGTCTTACGTCGTCCGACGGGAGATCGCCACCGATGTCGCCGAAATCCCACCGTTACGCGCCAGTCTGACACGGTTGGCGACCGCCGATCGGCCCGGTGCGACCTTGATCACGCCCGGACGGCTACGGGGTGTCGGGGTCGGGCAGCGGCTGGAGGGCGGCCTGATGGCGGGCGGCGGGGCCGCGACCGGGCTCCGGGTCACGGCGCCGGTCGATCGCCACCATCGACCCCTCGGTGCGCTTGGCCACCGACTTCATCTCGCTGGCGGCGGCCACCACCGCACGGTGGTCGTCGAACTGGCGCTGGGTCGAGACCGTGACGCCGATCGAGAGCGTCAGCAGCCCGTGGCGGCGTAACCGGCCCTGCCGGTCGGCCACCTCGAAGTAACCCCGGGCCAGGTCGGCCGGGTCGTACAGCACGCGGCTGGCCTGGTCGAACAGCGTGATCGCCCGGTCGGTGATCGGGCGCACCTGCTCCGGCGTGCACACCACGAGGAAGTCGTCGCCGCCGATGTGACCGAGGAACGGCGGCGAACCGGCCACCCCGATCGTCGACGAGTGGAGCGCGCCGGCGGCGGCGGTGAGCATCTGGTCACCCCGGTAGAACCCGTAGACGTCGTTGACGGTCTTGAAGTTGTCGAGGTCGACGTAGCAGACCGCGTACTCCCAGCCGTGGTCCTGCCGGGCCACGATGCGCTCGGAGATGGCCTCGAGGATGCGTGTGTTCCCCGGCAGACCGGTCAGCGGCGAGACGTCACGCATCTCCCGGTTGCGGCGCAGCGTCGACTTCACCCGGGCGACGAGCTCGGTGACGTCGAACGGTTTGACGATGTAGTCGTCGGCGCCGGCGGTGAGGCCCTGGATGCGGTCGGCCGACAGGTCCTTGGCCGTGAGCATGATGATCGGGAGCGCGGCGGTGAGCGGGGACGCCCGTAACTGGCGGCACAACTCGAAGCCGTCGACGCGCGGCATCATCACGTCGAGCAGCACGAGGTCGGGCCGGTGGCGCTCGATCGCGGCCAGCGCACCGCGGGCGTCGTGGGCCGTGACCACATCGAACCGCTCGAAGCGCAGGTTCATCGCCACCAGCGCCGCGACGTCGGTGTCGTCGTCGACGACGAGGATCACCCCGTCGGAACCGCGAGCGACGCTCCCGCCGGAGACGTCGGCCGCGTGCCCGGTCACGGCGTGGCCACCGGCTCGGGGCGGGTCACCGGCGGGCCGCCAGTTCGCGGAGGGCGGCGACCGCCTTCGCGGGGTCGTCGGCGTTGTACACGGCGGAGCCGGCGACGAACGTGTCGGCCCCGGCCTCGGCCGCGGCGTGGATCGTGTCGGCGTTGATGCCGCCGTCGACCTCGATACGCAACTCGAGATGCCCGGACTCGACCCGCCTGCGGGCCTCGGTGACCTTCGGCAGGACCTCGGCCATGAACTCCTGGCCCCCGAAACCGGGTTCGACGGTCATCACGAGCAGCGTGTCGAAGTCCCTGAGGATCTCGAGGTAGGGCTCGAGGGGCGTGCCGGGCTTGAGCGCCAGCCCGGCCTTGGCGCCCGCCTTGCGCAGGTCACGCCCGACCGCCGCCGGGTCGTCCGTCGCCTCGGCGTGGAACGTGACGTTGTGCGCACCCGCCTCGGCGTAACCCGGCGCCCAGCGCGCCGGGTCCTCGATCATCAGGTGACAGTCGAGCGGGATCTCGGTGGCGGCCCTGATGCTCTTCACGACCGGCAGGCCGAGCGTGAGGTTCGGGACGAAGTGGTTGTCCATGACGTCGACGTGCAACCAGTCCGCGCCCGGCGTGCCGGGGCGCCCGGCCACCGAGGCGGCCGCCTCCGCGAGGCGGGCGAAGTCGGCGGACAGGATGCTCGGTGCGACGAAAAGTTCCACGTCCGAAAGCTTAGTCGTGGCCTCCGACCGGCTTGCGCAGCAGCGACAGGAACATCGCGTCGGTGCCGTGGCGGTGCGGCCAGAGCTGCAGGGCGGCCGCGCGGGACGCGCTCACCCGCTCCGGCGTCGGGTTGAGGTCCGCGGCGGCCGCGGCTTCCGGCACTCCGCGGACGTCGACGGGCTCGGCGCCGGTGCGACGGCAGACGTCGGCCACCAGCACGCGGGTCTCGGCCAGGTGCGGTGAGCAGGTGACGTACGCGACCAGGCCACCCGGGCGGGCCGCCCGGAGCGCGGCGGTGAGCAGCTCGCGCTGGAGTTTGGCCAGGGCCGGCACATCGCCCGGCTCCTTGCGCCAGCGCGCCTCGGGGCGGCGGCGCAGGGCTCCGAGGCCCGTGCACGGAGCGTCGACGAGCACCCGGTCGAAGCCGCCCTCGGGCAGGTCGGGGTGGGTGCCGACGTCGCGGCCGTCGGCGGTGAGGACGGTCGCGGGCAGGCCGGCCACGGCTTGCTGGACGAGCACGGCGCGGTGCTCGATCACCTCGACCGCGGTGAGGTGCGCGCCCCGGTCGACGCCGATCGCGGCCAGCAGGCCCGCCTTGCCGCCGGGACCGGCGCAGAGGTCGAGCCACCGGGCGTCGGGGCCCTCGAGGGGTGCGGCGGCGAGGGTCCAGGCGCAGAGCTGGCTGCCCTCGTCCTGGACGTGCGCGCGACCGTCGGCGATGGCCGGGATGTTGCCGGGGGCGCCTTCGGGGAGCCTGACGGCGACCGGTGACCACCGGCCCAGGAGCGAGCCGGGGTCGTCGGCGGACGGTGCGGCCTGCTTCTCGGCCACGGCCGCGATCTCGGGGACCGGGGCTTGCTCCACCGGGGCTTGCTCGGCTGAGGGCTGCTCGGGCGCGAGCTGCTCTGGGGTCGGCTGCTCGGACGGGGCCTCCTCGGTCGCCGGCGGGCGCTGGGAGGCGGCGTCGGTGGCTTCGGTCCGGGTCGAATCGGTGGCTTCGGCCGTCGCGGTCGCGACCTCTGGGACCGAGGCTTCAGCCGCCGCGGTGACGACCTCCGGGACCGAGGCTTCGGCCGCCGCGGTGACGGCCTCCGGCGAGGCGGTGGGCTCCAGGTGCGGGGCGGCCGCGGCCGGACGGGCCGGGGATTCAGGTGTAGCTGGGCGGGCCGGTGATTCGGGTGTGGCCGGGCGGGTCCAGCGGGTCAGCTCGGTCTGGATCTCGGTGGCCAGTTCGAGCGGGTCGATGCGACCGGGCCGGGCGGCCAGGTCGACACCGGGACGCTCGTTGTCGGCGGCGAGCGCCTTCGCGGTTTCGCTGTCGGGTTCGCCCAGGCGGGCGACGTCCTCGCCGAGCGCGTCGGCGAACGCTCGTACCACCCACTCCGGGTGGCTGTAGCGGATCGCGAGGTGCGCGATCGGGTCGTCGCCGAGCGGCGGGACGACCTCGGTGAGCCAGTCGGCGAGGTCCCGTTCGGCGACCCGGCGCAGCACCGCGTTCACGAAGCGGGCCGGACCGTCGGTGAGCGCGACCCGCGCCACCTCGACCGTGCCGGCGACCGCCGCGTGATCGGGTACGCGCGTGAAGAGCAACTGGTAGGCGCCGAGCCGGAGCGCCTGGAGCACCCGCAGGTCGACCTTGTCGATCGGACGGCTGCTCCCCGCGGCGAGGATCGCGTCGAGCGTGCCCCGGTGGCGCAGGGTGCCGTAGGTCAGCTCGGTGACGAAGGCCGCGTCGCGCCCGGTGATGCGGCGTTCGACCAGCATCGGCGGCAGGGTGAGGTTCGCGTAGGCGTCGCGGGCCGAGACGGCGACGAGCACGTCGAAGGCCGCGCGGCGGGCCGGGTCGGGGGTGGCTTTCTGGTACGAACCCCAGGCGCGCTTCTCGCCCTCGTGCCCCGCGGCGTTACGCGGCCGTTCGCCGCCCGAGCGCCCACGGTCCGGGCGGGGTCCCGCCGCCCGATCGCCCCGGTCCGGACGCGGCCCCCGTGGCCCGGAGGCCCGCTCGCCACCCGTCCGGTCGTCCCGAGCCCACCGCGACCCCCGATCGTCACGCGACCCACCCGTGGGGCGATCGCCGCGATCCGGACGAGGCCCACGCCCTCCGGCAGGCCGATCGTCACGCGAGCCCCCGCTCGGACGATCACCGCGGTACGGCCGTTCGTCACGCGAGCCCCCGCTCGGACGATCACCACGGAACGGGCGCTCATCACGCGAACCACCCGCCGCACGATCACCACGGAACGGGCGGTCGTTCGAGCCGCCGCGGTCCGGGCGGCCACGGTCACCACTGTCCGGGCGGCCACGGCCATTGCTCTCCGGCCGGCCACGGTCGCCGCTCTCCGGGCGAGCGCGATCCGAGCGGCCGAAGCCGCGATCGGAGCCACGGGCGCCGTCGGGGCGACCACCGGATGCGGGGCGATCCCGATCCGGACGACCGGAGCCCCGCCCCTCCGAAGACCCACGATCCCGATCCGGACGACCGGAGCCTCCGGAGCGGTTGTCGCCCCCACGGGCGCGGTTCCCGTTGTCGAACCGGCCGCCGCCCGTCGGACGACCTCGATCGCCACCCGCCCCGTCGGGCCTGCCGCCCTCACGCTGGGTACGAGGCCGATGCGCACCCCGGTCACCGCGGGAACGATCCTCACCGCGGGAACGATCCGCGCCGCCCTCGCCCCGGGAACCCCGGTCGGAACTCGGCCGACCCGTCGCGCGGGAAGCGTCGGGATCGCCGTCGGAACGGCCTCCCTGGAATCGGCCCTGGCCCTCGGTCACCGCTGCACCTTCACTTCGGAGGAAAAAGTCACTCGAACCGCTCGCCGGGTTCGGGGCGGGCGCCGCGCGCCCAGTCAGTGGCCGGCATCGCCTTCTTGCCCGGCGGCACGACCTCACCCAGCACCACCGGATCGGTCGCGGTGCCGACAAGTATCCGCTTGCGCTCGACCCGGAGCGCCCCCGGTTCGAGCCGCTCCGCGTCCGGCGCCGTCCGCACGGCCCCGACCTTCACCCGGTCGCCGCGGAACGTCGTCCACGCGCCCGGCGCCGGAGTGCACGCCCGGATCCGCCGGTCGACCGCGAACGCGGGCACCGACCAGTCGAGATGTGCGTCCTCGGCGGTGAGTTTCGGCGCCAGCGAGACGCCGTCGGCGGGCTGCGGCACGGCCTGCAACGCCCCGGCGGCGATGCCGTCGACGACCTGCGCGAGCAGCTCCGCTCCGGCCTCGGACAGCCGCTCGAGCAGCGCCCCGGCGGTGTCGTCGGGCCGGATCACCTCGGTGAGCTGGCCGAAGACCGGCCCGGTGTCGAGGCCCTTCTCGAGCTGGAACACCGCGGCGCCGGTGAGTTCGTCGCCGTGCAGGATCGCGTGCTGCACCGGCGCGGCGCCACGCCAGGCCGGCAGCAGCGAGAAGTGCAGGTTCACCCAGCCCAGCCGCGGCACCACGAGCGCCGACGGCGGGATCAGCCCGCCGTAGGCGACGACCGGCGCGAGATCGGGCGCCAACGAAGCCAGCCGCGCGAGGAACTCCGGGTCGCCGGCTTTCGCCGGGGTGAGCACCTCGATGCCGTGCGCGTCCGCGACCTCCCCCACCGGCGAGCGCTGCAGCTTGCGGCCACGGCCGGCCGGGGCGTCGGGGCGGGTGACGACGGCGACGACCTCGTGGCCGCTGCGCACCAGCCGTTCCAGCGGCGGCACCGCGACCGACGGCGTCCCGGCGAACACGAGCCTCATCGGATCTTGCCGAACAGCGGGTGCGGGCTGACCTTGACCGTCGGCGCGGGCTGGTCGGCCCACTCGGCCTGGCGGATGGCCTTCATCGCTTCTTTCTTCGTGGCCGCGTCGAGCCGGTCGACGAACAGGACACCGTCCAGGTGGTCGGTCTCGTGCTGCAGGCACCGCGCCATCATCTCGGTGCCGACGATCTGCACCGGCTCGCCGTGCATGTCGTGGCCCTTGGCGACGACGTTCAGGCGGCGCTTGGTGTCGAAGTAGAGGCCGGGGATCGACAGGCAGCCCTCGGGGCCGTCCTGCTCCTGCTCGTCGGGGAATTCCAGGACCGGGTTGACCAGGTGACCGACGACGTCGCCGACGTCGAACGTGAAGACCCGGAGCGCGACGCCGAGTTGCGGGGCGGCCAGGCCGGCGCCGCGCTCCTGGAGCATCGTCTCGGTGAGGTCCTTCACCAGGCTGCGCAGCTGACGGTCGAAGTCGACGACCGGGTCGGCGGGGGTGCGCAGAACCGGATCTCCGAAGAGCCGGACGGGACGGACGGACACGCAGTTCCTCTCGCGACGGGCGGCAGGCATGGCGGAACCGGCGCGCTCGGCGCGCCAGCCCTTGATTCTACGGCCGCCGCCGATATGCCCTGTCTGCGAGCCAGCGGACGCGGTGACCGCAACGTCAGAGCAGCTCCAGGGGGTCCATCTCGACGCGGACCGGTTGCGGGGCCTTGTGGGCGCTGCGGACGGAGGCCGCGGCGTGCAGGGCGGTGGCGAGGGCCGGGCCGAGGGAGCGGGGCACCCGGATCAGGGCCCGTTCCAGCTCCTCGCCTTCGGCGCCGGCGCGGGGCGGGGCCGCGACCGGAACCGGGCCGAGCACCTCGGCCTCGGGCGGGAGGTCGGCCAGGCGGACGAAGTCGGCGACCGCGTCGGGGGTGCCGGTGGCGCTGGCCATCTTCACCGCCGGGGGGAACCCGAGCTCGGCCCGGTCGGCGAGCTCACGCCCGGCGTGCCAGCCCGGATCCCACCGCAGCAGGGCCTGGATGACCGGGATCGCCCCGTCGGCGGCGATGACGACGCGGCCACCCGCGCGGGCCGGACGCACCAGCGCGACCGCGTTCGCCCAGCGGCGCAGCGCCTCCTCGGAGGCCCGCAGGTCGGCCCGGGTGAGCAGGGCCCAGGTGTCGAGCAGCAACGCCGCGCCGTATCCGCCCTCGGCGACCGGTTCGGCGCCGGGCGTCGCGATCACCAGCGCGGCTCCCGGGCCGACCGAGCCGAGCACGCCGTCGCGGCCGGACGTGCGGACGGTGACGCCGGGGAACGCGCGGCCCAGCTCCTCGGCGGTGCGCCGTGCGCCGAGAATCGACGCGCGCAGGCCGCGGTGGCCGCACTCGGGGCAGGTCCAGTCGCCGGCGAGGTGACCGCACCACCGGCACGCCGGTACGTCGTCGGTGCCGCTCCCCCGCAGCTCCAGCGGGCCGGAGCAGGTCGTGCACCGGGCCGGCCGGCGGCACCGGCCGCAGGCCACCGACGGCACGTAGCCCCGGCGGGGAACCTGGACCAGCACGGGGGCGTCGGCGGCGAGCGCCTCGCGGGCGGCGCGCCAGGCCACGGTGGGCAGCCGGGCGGCCGACGCGGTGGGGTCGGCCGCCAGGTCGCGGTCGTCGCCGACCGGGACGACGCGCGGCGCGGCGGCGCGGACGACCTCGCGGTCGGCTTCGAGCGGCTTGGCCCAGCCGGTCTCCAGCAGCAGCTGCGTCTCGGCCGTACGCGCGTACCCGCCGAGCAGCAGCCCGGCGCCGGCCAGCTGGCTGCGGACGAGGAGCACGTCACGCGCGTGGCAGTACGGTGCGCGCGGTTCGGCGTGCAGGTCGTCGCCGTCGTCCCAGAGGACGGCCAGGCCGAGGTCGTGGACGGGGGCGAAGGCGGTGGCGCGGGTGCCGGCGACCGCGAGCACTTCGCCGCGGCGCACGGCCAGCCAGCGCCGGTAGCGCTCCTCGGGGCCGAGCGAGGCGGCCAGCGTGGTGTGGCGGCCCGAGCCGAGGACGTCGCCCAGGGCGCCGTCGAGCCGTTCGAGGTCGCGGGCGTCGGGTACCACCGCGACGGCTCCGCGCCCGGACGCGAGGGTGGCGGCGACGGCCTCGGCGACCCGGCGCGGCCAGTCTTCGCCGGGGAGCGCGGCGAGTACCGCGCGGGGTGAGCCGCCCTCGGCCAGCAGCCGCAGGTAGGCGGCGCCGCCGCGGTAGCGCGCGAACCCGTCGGCCGGGGGGCGGTGGCGGCCCTGCTCGTCGACCGGGAGCACGCCGTCGCCGCGGCGGGCCGCTTCGGCGCGGGCGTGCCGGGGCGGGACCGCCAGGCGCAGCACGTCGGCGAGCGTGCCGGCGGACCGGTCGGCGACCGTGCGGGCGAGCCGGGCGATCTCCGGGCTCACCACCGGCTCGGCGGAGAGGGCCTTCTCCAGGTACGCGAGTTTCCCGGTGTGTTCGGTGGTGGCGACGCGGTCGAGCACGTAGCCGTCGACGAGTTGCCCGGCGAAGCGCACCCGGACGCGCCCGCCGACGACCGCGGTGTCGGCGAGATCGGACGGGACCAGGTAGTCGAACGGGCGGTCGAGGTGCGGGAGCGGCAAGTCGACGCAGATCCGGGCGACCGGCAGCTCGGCCGCGGGCTCACGCGCACCCTTCGGCTTGGCCGCCCGCTTCTTCTTGGCCGGCTTCGCCCCCGCCTCGGCAGGCGCCGCCTCGGCAGGCGCCGCCTCGGCAGGCGCCGCCTCGGCAGGCGCCGCCTCAGCGGGTGCCGACTCAGCGGGTGCCGACTCAGCGGGTGCCGACTCCTCGACCGGCGGTGGTTCGCCGGGAGCGGGGGCCAGGTCCAGGGGCAACGCCGTGTCTTCGGTGCGCGCCGGGGCCCGGCGCGGCGCGGCGCGCTTCGCCCCCGGACGCGCGGAGCCCGCCGTGCCTTCCGGCTCGGCGGGCTCCATGTCCAGCAGCGTCATGCCTCTGGTCTACCAGCACCCTCCGACAGACGCGGGCGATCAGGCCCCGGCGGCGTCCTTCAACCCAGCGGACACCGCACCAGTTCGGCCTTCTCAGGCGCCGGCGGCGTCCTTAAGCGCCGCGGACACCGCACCAGTTCGGTCTTCTCAGGCGCCGGCGGCGTCCTTCAGCGCCGCGGCGCGGTCGGTCTTCTCCCAGGTGAAGTCCGGCAGCTCGCGGCCGAAGTGGCCGTAGGCCGAGGTCTGGCGGTAGATCGGGCGCAGCAGGTCCAGGTCGCGGATGATCGCGGCCGGGCGCAGGTCGAAGACCTCGTTGACGGCCTTGGTGATCCGGTCCGGGTCGACGGTCTCGGTGCCGAACGTCTCCAGGAACAGACCCACCGGGTGCGCCTTGCCGATCGCGTACGCGACCTGCACCTCGGCCCGGTCGGCGAGGCCGGCCGCGACGATGTTCTTGGCGACCCAGCGCATCGCGTAGGCGGCGGACCGGTCGACCTTGGACGGGTCCTTGCCGGAGAACGCGCCGCCGCCGTGGCGGGCGAAACCGCCGTAGGTGTCGACGATGATCTTGCGGCCGGTGAGGCCGGCGTCGCCCATCGGGCCACCGATCTCGAAGCGACCGGTCGGGTTGACCAGCAGGCGGTAGCCCTCGGTCTCCAGACCCAGCTCGGCGAGCTCGGGCGCGACGACGTACTCGGCGATGTCGGGCGCGAGCAGCGTCTCCAGCGAGATGTCGGAGGCGTGCTGCGACGAGACGACCACGGTGTCGAGACGGACCGCCTTGGGGCCGTCGTACTCGATCGTGACCTGGGTCTTGCCGTCGGGGCGCAGGTACGGGATCAGCCCGTCCTTGCGGACCTGCGCGAGGCGGCGCGCGAGGCGGTGGGCGAGCGCGATCGGCAGCGGCAGCAGCTCGGGGGTGTCGTTGTTGGCGTACCCGAACATCAGGCCCTGGTCGCCGGCGCCCTGGCGGTCGAGCGCGTCTTCCTCGGACTCCTCGACGCGGGCCTCGTAGGCGGTGTCGACGCCCTGCGCGATGTCCGGCGACTGCGACCCGATCGAGACGCTGACCCCGCAGGACGCTCCGTCGAAGCCCTTCTTCGACGAGTCGTAGCCGATCCCCAGGATGGTCTCCCGGACGATGCTCGGGATGTCCGCGTACGCGTCGGTGGTGACCTCACCGGCGACGTGGACCTGGCCGGTGGTGATCAGGGTCTCCACCGCGACCCGGCTGCGCGGGTCCTGGGCCAGCAGCGCGTCGAGGATGCCGTCACTGATCGCGTCGGCGATCTTGTCGGGGTGACCCTCGGTCACGGATTCGGAGGTGAACAAACGGCGGGCCACGGTGCTCCCAGGGTCGAGGGTGGGTTCGTATCGGCGCGAGTCTACCGATCCGGTGGGTGAGCCCCGGAAAGAGCGGGGCCCTGAACCAGAAGTTGTCGACCTCCGGAAACAACTAGCGCAGGCGGGGTGCGACCAGATCCCAGATCGTGTCCGCCAGCACCTCTTTCGGGCCGTGCGGCACCTCGGTCGAGGTGCCGTCGTCGGCGAGCACGACGGCGGCGTTCTCGGTCGATTCGAAGGCTTTGCCGTCGGAGACGTCGTTGACGACGAGCAGATCGCAGCCTTTCCGGGCGAGCTTGGCCCGGCCGAGCTCGAGCACCGAGCCGGTCGTGTCGCCGGTTTCGGCCGCGAAGCCGACGATCACCGGGCCGCCGCCCGATTCGCGGCGCCGGCGGACGAGCCCGGCGAGGATGTCCGGGTTCTGCATCAGCGTGACGACCGGCGCATCGGTGTCACCGGATTTCTTGATCTTCGTCTCCACGTAATCGGCGGGCCGGAAGTCGGCCGGAGCCGCGGCCATCACAACCACGTCCGCGTCGGCGCCGGCCGCGAAGACGGCCTCCTGCAGATCACGGGTGCTGACGACCCGGACGACGTCGACGCCAGCCGGGTCGGGCAGCGCGGTGTTCGCTGCGATCAACGTCACCTTCGCGCCCCGGGCGGCCGCGGTGCGGGCCAGCGCGTAGCCCTGGCGCCCGGACGAGCGGTTGCCGATGAAACGCACCGGGTCGAGGTACTCGCGGGTGCCACCGGCGGACACCACGACCCGGCGCCCGGACAGGTCGGGCTCGGCCGCCCCGCGCCGGAGCAGCGAGAACGCCACATCGGCGATCTCCGCCGGTTCCGGCAGCCGGCCCTTGCCGGTGTCCGGCCCGGTCAGGCGCCCCACCGCAGGCTCCAGCACGACGACGCCCCGCGAGCGCAGCGTCGCCACGTTCGCCTGGGTCGCGGGGTGCTCCCACATCTCGGTGTGCATCGCGGGCGCGAACAGGATCGGGCACCGGGCGGTGAGCAGCGTGTTCGTCAGCAGGTCGTTCGCCAGCCCGTTCGCGGCGCGCGCCAGCAGGTCGGCGGTGGCCGGAGCCACGACGACGAGCGAGGCCCGGCGGCCCAGCGCCACGTGCGGCACCTCGTGGACGGACGTCCAGACGTCGGTGGCGACCGGCCGCCCCGAGAGCGCGGCCCAGGTCGGTGCGCCCACGAACTCCAGCGCGCTCTCGGTGGGCACCACGGTCACCGACAGCCCCGATTCGGTCAGCCGCCGCAACAGCTCACAGGCCTTGTAGGCAGCGATTCCCCCGGCGACACCCAGCACGACTTCGGTCACGCTCAAAACTTAACGCGCACACCGCGCCCCGCACACACCAAAACGGACGCTCGGCACCTGCCGAGCGTCCGCCTAAGGCTTGTGAAGTACTTAGTTCGTTGCGCCCTCTTCGGCGACCGCCTCGTGGGTGAGCATGTCGCTGTTGATCTCGCGGAGCGCGATCGAGAGCGGCTTCTCCTGCGGAGAGGTCTCCACCAGAGGACCGACGTACTCGAGCAGGCCCTCGCCGAGCTGCGAGTAGTAGGCGTTGATCTGACGCGCGCGCTTCGCCGCGTAGATGACGAGTGCGTACTTGGAGGAGGTCTTCTCCAGCAACTCGTCGATCGGCGGGTTGGTGATGCCCTCGGGAGCGGCGACGGTTCCAGCCAAGACTGATCAGCCTCAAAAAGTAAGCGGGAATGTGTGGTTTCTCGTGGGGAACTCGCCCCACCTCAGCGCCCGACCGTCCCTCAGCGGACCGGCACGGAGAGCAACTCTACCAACTCCGTGGCAGCCTGACCGACATTGTCGTTGACGATCGTCACGTCGAACTCTTTTTCCGCGGCGAGCTCGACGACCGCGGCGTCCAGGCGCCGGCGGATCGTGTCCTCGTCCTCGGTGCCCCGCCCCACGAGCCGGCGGACCAGCTCGTCCCAGGACGGGGGCGCCAGGAAGACGAATTGCGCTTCGGGCATCGCGGCCCGAACCTGCCTGGCCCCCTGCAGCTCGATCTCGAGCAGCGCGGGACGACCGGCAGCGAGGCGCTCCTCGACCGCACGCCGAGGAGTGCCGTAGCCGTTGCCGGCGAACTCCGCATGTTCCAAGAGTTCGCCGGCGGCCACCATTGCGTCGTACTCGTCCCGGCTGACGAAGTAGTACTGCTTGCCGTGCTCTTCGCCAGGCCGGGGCGCGCGCGTCGTCACCGAGACCGACAGCCACACCGAGGGGTGGTGACGCCGGATCTCGGCCACGACGCTGCCCTTGCCGACTCCGGACGGACCGGAGAGCACCGTCAGCCGCGCCGCATCAGCGGCGCGGGACGGGAGGCCGGGAATTTCAGCGTCCACCGGAAGGGGAGCCGAACTCCGTGAGCAGCGCGCGCTTCTGGTTGTCACCCAGGCCACGCACCCGCCGGCTCTCGGCGATCTTGAACTTCTCCATGATCTGGACGGCACGGACCTTGCCGATGCCGGGCAGCGCCTCGAGGACGGCCGAGACCTTCATCTTGCCGATGACGTCGTCCTGTTCGGCCGATTCGAGGACCTCCGACAGGGACAGCCCACCGTGCTTGAGCTTGTCCTTGACCGCGGCACGCTGCTTGCGCGCCTCGGCAGCCTTCTGCAGAGCAGCAGCGCGCTGCTCGGGGCTCAACGACGGAAGAGCCACAGGTCACCTCGGGTGTTCGTTGGGGAAGCGGACGATTCCAGCGCGTGAACCTAGCGAGGAAGTGCGACAGGAATCAATGCGGCCCGGTGTTGCTCCCCGACTAATCGTTGCATGAAACCGGAGAAAACTCCGATTTGTCTGCGAATGACCGACTTTGTCAAGCTCCACCGGAACAAAGCAGTGATCGATGACACACTCCACACTGACAGCAACGAGGGTTCGCCGCGAGGGGTTCATGCAGGTCGGGGAGTACCCATCGTGGCGTAGGCAACACCTACGCCTCAGCCGGGCGCTCGAACCGACCCTTCTCTAGGCAAGCACAGCCGCGAAATCGTCCGCTGCCCGGGATGCCGCTGAACGCAATGCCGAGTGCTTCGGACCGGCCCGGAGCACCTCCCGCGAGACCGACGGGAGGACCGCCCGGCGGGCGTCGCCGAACACCGCCCGGAGGTCCTCGGCGCCGGCGCCCTGCGCGCCCAGTCCCGGCGCGAGGAACGGCCCGCCCACCCGGCTCAGGTCGTGCCCGGTCTCCCCCACGGTCGCGCCGACGACGACGCCGACCGGGCCGTAGGGGGCCCCGTCCGCTTCCGGAACACAGCCGGCGTTCGCCGCGGCGACCGAATCCAGTACGGTCTGCGCGACGGTCCGCCCGTCGGCGGCCACCGCGTGCTGCACCTGCGGTCCTTCGGGGTTGGACGTCAGGCCGAGCACGAACACGCCGTTGCCGTTCGCCACCGCGGTGTCGATCAGCGGGGCGAGCGAGCCGAAGCCCAGGTACGGGCTGGCGGTCATCGCGTCACCGCAGAGCGGCGACGCCGGGTCGAGGTAGGCCGCGGCGTACGCCTCCACCGTGCTGCCGATGTCGCCGCGTTTCACGTCGTTGAGGACCAGCGCGCCGGCCGCCCTGGCGTCGGCGATCACGTGCTCCAGCACCGCGACCCCGCGGCTGCCGTACTGCTCGAAGAACGCCGACTGCGGCTTGAGCACCGCGACCCGGTCCGCGAGGGCCTCGACGACCGTGCGGGCGAACCGTTCCACCCCGGCGACGTCCCTGGTCAGCCCCCAGGCGTCGAGCAGGCCGGGGTGCGGGTCGACGCCCACGCAGAGTGGCCCCCGGTCGGCGACGGCCCGCGCGAGGCGGGCCCCGAAGTGATCCGTGGTCGGCGCGACCTGCGGCGCTGCGGCCGTGTTAACGGTCACTCGGACACCTCCCTCGCCACGGGCCCGCTGAGCGTCGCAGACCCCTCCATGGTCACTGCGCCCTCCGTCGACCCCCGAAAATCGCTCTGGGGCGCTCTCAGCGGGCTGGAACCACCATCGCCGGAGCCGAGGCGCCCGACACCACGCTGAGTGACGGATTTGTTGATCGCCCGGACCAGGCCGGGGCCCCGGTAGACCAGGCCGGTGTAGACCTGCACGAGCGCGGCACCGGCGTCGAACAGCGCGGTGGCGTCGGCGGCGGTGAGCACTCCCCCGACGCCGATCACCGGCAGACGCCCGTCGGTCTCCCGGACGACGAACGCGACCAGCTCGCGGGCCCGGCGGGTCAGCGGCGCACCCGACAACCCACCGGCCTCGGGCGTCTCGACCCCGGCGCGACCCAGCGTGGTGTTCGAGACGATCACGCCCGCGACGCCGTGCGCCGCGCAGACCTCGAGCACCTCGCCGATCGCCGCGTCGGTGAGGTCGGGCGCGATCTTCACGACGAGTGGCACGGGTTGGCCGGCCGGGCGGCGCGGGCCGGGGATCTGCGCCTCGGCGGCGAGCGCCGCCAGCAGCTGGTCGAGCGCGGCCCGGTCCTGCAGCGCACGCAGCCCCGGGGTGTTCGGGGAGCTGACGTTGACCGCCACGTAGTCGGCGTAGCGACCGACCTGCCGCAGCGAGGTCACGTAGTCGGAGACCGCGTCCTCCAGCGGCGTCACCTTGGACTTGCCCAGGCTGACGCCGATCGGGATCGGTAGCGGCGGGCTCCCCCCGGCGGACAGGTCGGCCAGGCGCGCCGCCAGCGCCGCGGCGCCCCGGTTGTTGAACCCCATCCGGTTGACGATCGCCTCGTGCTCGGGCAGCCGGAACAGCCGCGGCCGCGGATTGCCCGGCTGGGCGTGCGCGGTGACCGTGCCGACCTCGACGAACCCGAAGCCGAGCCCGGCCCAGGCCGGCAGCGCGACCCCGTTCTTGTCCATGCCCGCGGCCAGGCCCACCGGCCCGGGGAACCGCACGCCGAACAGCGTGCGGGCCAGGCCGGGAGCGTCGCCGAGGGCCCAGCGGCGGGCGGCCGCGACGGCGGCGGGAGTCCGGCCGAACCGGGTCAGCGCGGACAGCGTCCGCTCGTGGGCGGTCTCGGCGTCGCCTCCGCCGAGGCGGAAGAGCGCCCGGTCCCGCAGGACGCCGTAGACGCTCACCGGCCCAGCGCCCGGTGCAGCTCCTGCAGCGGCCGGACCGAGAGCTCCCCGCGCAGCTGCGCCTCGATGCCGAACACCGCCGCGGCGGCGGCCTGGACGGTCGTGATGCAGGGCACGTCGGCGGCCACCGCGGCCGACCGGATCTCGTAGCCGTCCACGCGCGGCCCGGAGTTTCCGTACGGCGTGTTGACGACCAACTGAACCTCTCCGGCCCGGATCAACGTGACCACGTCGTGATCGTCCTCGCCGCCGGCCGGCTCGAAGTGCTTGCGCACGACGCGCGCCGGGATGCCGTGGCGCCAGAGCACCTCCGCGGTGCCGTGCGTCGCGATCACCTCGAAGCCCAGGTCGGTCAGGCGCTTGACCGGGAAGACGATCGAGCGCTTGTCCTTGTTGGCGACCGAGACGAACACCCGCCCCGACGTCGGCAGCGACCCGTACGCACCGGCCTGGCTCTTGGCGAACGCCGCGCCGAACGTGGTGTCGATGCCCATCACCTCGCCGGTGGACTTCATCTCCGGGCCGAGCAGGCTGTCGACGCCGGCGCCGGTGATCGTGCGGAAGCGCTTGAACGGCAGCACGGCTTCCTTGACCGCGATCGGCGTCTGCTCGCGCGCGAGCGAACCGCCGTCGCCGGTCGGCGGGAGCAGCCCCTCCGCGCGCAGCTCGGCGATCGTCGCGCCGAGCATGATCCGGGCCGCGGCCTTCGCCAGCGGTACGGCCGTGGCCTTGCTGACGAACGGCACGGTGCGCGACGCGCGCGGGTTGGCCTCGAGCACGTAGAGCGTGTCGTCCTTGAGCGCGTACTGCACGTTCAGCAGGCCCTTCACACCCACGCCCGCGGCGATGGCCGCCGTCGACCGGCGCACGTTCTCGACGTCGGCCGAGCCGAGCGTGATCGGCGGGAGCGCGCACGCCGAGTCGCCGGAGTGGATCCCGGCCTCCTCGATGTGCTCCATCACGCCGCCCAGGTAGACCTCGCCGGTGCCGTCGGCCAGCGCGTCCACGTCGATCTCGATCGCGTCGTCGAGGAAGCGGTCCACCAGCACCGGGTGTTCCGGGCTGACCTGGGTGGCCCGGGCGATGTAGGACTCGAGCGTGACGTCGTCGTAGACGATCTCCATGCCGCGCCCGCCGAGCACGTAGGACGGACGTACCAGCACCGGGTAGCCGATCGCCTCGGCGATCTTCTTCGCCTCGGCGTAGGACGTGGCCATCCCGTGCTTGGGCGCGGGCAGGTCGGCGGCCTCCAGCACCCGACCGAACGCGCCCCGCTCCTCGGCGAGGTGGATGCTCTCCGGCGGCGTGCCGACGATCGGGACGCCCGCCGCGGCCAGCCGCCGGGCCAGGCCCAGCGGCGTCTGGCCCCCGAGCTGCACGATCACGCCGACGACCCCCGGCCCGCCGGCCGCCTTCCCGGACGTGTCCTCGGCGTGCCAGACCTCGAGCACGTCCTCGAACGTCAGCGGTTCGAAGTAGAGGCGGTCGGACGTGTCGTAGTCGGTGGAGACCGTCTCGGGGTTGCAGTTGACCATCACGGTCTCGTAGCCGGCGTCGCGCAGGGACATCGCGGCGTGCACACAGGAGTAGTCGAACTCGATGCCCTGGCCGATCCGGTTCGGGCCGGAGCCGAGGATCAGCACCTTCGCACCCGTGCTCGGCGCGACCTCGGTCTCGGCCTCCGGGTCGGTCTCGTACGCGCTGTAGTGGTACGGCGTGGACGCGGCGAACTCGGCCGCGCAGGTGTCGACGGTCTTGTAGACCGGCCGGACGCCCAGCCGGTGGCGCAGCGTGCGGACGCCGTCCTCACCGGCGAACTCCGGACGCAGCGACGCCACCTGACGGTCGGAGAGGCCGGCGCGCTTGGCCCGGCCGAGCAGGTGGGCGTCGAGCACGGGCGCGTCGACGAGCTCGGACCGCAGCTCCACCAGCGAGGCGATCTGGTCGACGAACCAGGGGTCGTAGCCGGAGACCGCCGAGACCTCCTGGACGCTCGCGCCCAGCCGCAGGGCCCGCTCGGCGTCGTAGAGGCGACCGTCGTGCGGCGTCTTCAGCGCCTCGAGCGGGTCGTTGTCGGGGTCGGGCGTCGTCCAGAAGCCACCGGCGGTCGTCTCGGCCGACCGCAGCGCCTTGTTCAGCGCCTCCGGGAACGACCGGCCCAGCGCCATGCCCTCGCCGACCGACTTCATCGTCGTGGTGAGCTCCGGGTCGGCGCCCGGGAACTTCTCGAACGCGAACCGCGGCACCTTCACCACGACGTAGTCCAGCGCCGGCTCGAAGCTGGCCGGGGTCTGCCGGGTGATGTCGTTGCGGATCTCGTCGAGCGTGTAGCCGACCGCGAGCTTCGCGGCGATCTTCGCGATCGGGAACCCGGTGGCCTTGGAGGCCAGCGCCGACGACCGGGACACCCGCGGGTTCATCTCGATCACGACCAGGCGGCCGGTCTCCGGGTGCACCGCGAACTGGATGTTGCAGCCGCCGGTGTCCACGCCGACCGCGCGGAGCACGGCGATGCCGACGTCACGCAGCCGCTGGTACTCGCGGTCGGTGAGCGTCATCGCCGGGGCGACGGTCACCGAGTCGCCGGTGTGCACGCCCATCGCGTCGACGTTCTCGATCGAGCAGACCACGACGACGTTGTCGTTGCGGTCACGCATGAGCTCGAGCTCGTACTCCTTCCAGCCCAGCACGCTCTCCTCGATCAGCACCTCGGTGGTGGGGCTGGCGGCCAGACCGGCGCTGGCGATGCGCTCCAGGTCTTCGGGCGTGTGGGCCATGCCGGAGCCGAGGCCGCCCATCGTGAACGAGGGCCGGATGACGACCGGAAGGCCGAGGTCGGCGACGGTGGCGCGGACCTCGTCCATCGAGTGGCAGACCGCCGAGCGCGGCGTCTCGGCGCCGACCGAGGCGCAGATGTCCTTGAACCGCTGCCGGTCCTCGCCGCGCTGGATCGCGTCGATGTCGGCGCCGATCAGCTCGACGTTGTACTTCTCCAGCACGCCGCGCTCGTGCAGGGCGACCGCGGTGTTCAGCGCGGTCTGGCCGCCGAGGGTCGCGAGCAGCGCGTCCGGCCGTTCCTTCGCGATGATCTGCTCGACGTACTCCGGGGTGATCGGCTCGATGTAGGTCGAGTCGGCGAACTCCGGATCGGTCATGATCGTTGCCGGGTTGGAGTTGACGAGGCTGACCCGCAGGCCCTCCTCGCGCAGCACGCGGCAGGCCTGGGTGCCGGAGTAGTCGAACTCGGCGGCCTGGCCGATCAGGATCGGCCCGGAACCGATGACCAGCACGTGCTGGATGTCTGTGCGCTTCGGCATCAGCTCTTGCCTTCCATCAGCCGGACGAAACGATCGAAGAGATAGTCAGCGTCGTGAGGACCAGCCGCCGCCTCGGGGTGGTACTGGACGCTGAACGCGGGCTTGTCGAGGCAGTTCAGGCCCTCGACGACGTCGTCGTTGAGGCAGACGTGGCTCACCTCGGCGCGGCCGAACTCGGTCTCGGCGGCCCCGTCCCGCGGCGCGTCCACGGCGAACCCGTGGTTGTGCGCGGTGACCTCGACCTTGCCGGTCTGCCGGTCCATGACCGGCTGGTTGATGCCCCGGTGGCCGTAGCGCAGCTTGTAGGTGCCGAAGCCCAGCGCCCGGCCCAGCACCTGATTGCCGAAGCAGATGCCGAACGTCGGGACGTCCGCGCCGAGCGACGCCCGGGCGAGGGCGACGGGGCCGTCCGCCGTGGCCGGGTCGCCGGGGCCGTTCGAGAAGAAGACGCCGTCGGGGGCGAGGCGGAGCAGGTCCTCGGGGGCCGTCGTCGCGGGCAGGACGTGCACCTCGATGCCCCGTTCGGCCATCCGGCGGGGGGTGTTGCGCTTGATGCCGAGGTCGATCGCCGCGACGCGGTACCGGACCTGGCCCTGGGCCGGCACGACGTAGGGCTCGGCCGTGGTGACGTCGCCGACCAGGTCGGCGCCGGCCATCGACGGGCTCGCGAGCACCTTCTCCAGCACCTCGGCGGGGCTCTCCCCGGTGCTGGAGACCGCGGCACGCATCGCGCCGCGCTCACGCAGGTGCCGGGTGAGCGCCCGGGTGTCGACGCCGGCGATGCCGACGATGCCCTCGTCGGCCAGACGGTCGCCCAGCGCGCCGGTCGCGCGCCAGTTCGACGAGATCCGGGCCGGGTCGCGGACGACGTAGCCGGCGACCCAGATCCGCGCGGACTCGTCGTCCTCGCCGTTGACGCCGGTGTTGCCGACGTGCGGCGCGGTCATCGCGACGATCTGCCGGTGGTACGAGGGGTCGGTGAGGGTCTCCTGGTAACCGGTCATGCCGGTGGTGAAGACGGCTTCGCCGAACGTCTCGCCGATCGCGCCGAAGGCCTCGCCACGGAACGTGCGGCCGTCTTCCAGGACCAGCAGTGCGGAGGTGGTGCTCATGCGGTCTTCTCCAGGATCACTTTCTCGATCTCACGCAGGTGGGTGGCGTTGTCGACCCGGTGGTCGGCGCGGAACCCGGTGTCGAGCAGGTAGCCCTGCTGCTCCCAGGTGATCACCAGCATTCCGGCGCCGCCGACGACCTTGTTCGCGTGCCCGGCGTCGAGGCGGGCTGCGGTGATGGCGGCGGCCGGGATGAACAGCGGGTCGCTGCCGTCGCGCTCGATCCGGACGCCCTCGGGGCCGGTGTGCAGGGTGGCGGCGGCCCGGTTGGCCAGGCCGCCGGCGTAGACGCGGGCCTGCCACTCACCGGACTGCGTGGTGCCCGCGTAGAGCCCGTCGGACGCGGCCACGGCGTCGGTGACGGTTCCGGCCGGCAGCGGCAGCAGGTCGGCGTGGGCGGCCACGCGGCGCTTCCAGGCCCGGCGGGCAGCCCACACGATCAGCGCGAACAGCGCCAGCACGACGGCGGTGAACAGGATCCGGCCGGTCCAGTTGTCCGGCGGACGTTCGTAGGCGGCGGCGATCATGCCTGGGCCTTCCCGTCCAGCACCGTGGCCCGCCCCCGCAGGAACGTCGCCACGATCGCGCCGGGCAGCTCCAGCCCGGTGTACGGGGTGTTGCGGCTGATGCTGGCCAGCCCGTCGGGGGTGACCGTCCAGCGCTGCGCCGGGTCCACCAGGGTCAGGTTCGCGGGTTCACCGGGCGTCAGCGGACGACCGTGCCTGCTCTCGAGGTTCGCGATGCGCGCCGGTGCGTGGCTCATGCGCTCCGCGACGCCCGCCCAGTCGAGCAGGCCGGTCTCCACCATCGTCTTGATGACGATCGGGAGCGCGGTCTCCAACCCGAGCATGCCGGGGCGGGCCGCGGCCCACTCGCATTCCTTGTCTTCGCGGGCGTGCGGTGCGTGGTCGGTGGCGACCGCGTCGATCGTGCCGTCGGCCAGGGCCTCGCGCAGCGCGGTGACGTCCTCGGCGGTGCGCAGCGGCGGGTTGACCTTGTACACCGGGTCGTAGGTGGCGGCCAGCTCGTCGGTGAGCAGCAGGTGGTGCGGCGTGACCTCGGCGGTGACCCGGATGCCGCGGCTCTTCGCCCAGCGCAGCACCTCGACCGAGCCGGCCGTCGACACGTGGCAGACGTGCAGCCGGGAGCCGACGTGCGCGGCGAGCAGCGCGTCACGGGCGATGATCGCCTCCTCGGCGACCGCGGGCCAGCCGGCCAGGCCGAGGCGGGCCGACTGCTCCCCCTCGTTCATCTGCGCGCCGACCGTGAGCTTCGGGTCTTCCGCGTGCTGGGCGATGACGCCGTCGAACGCCTTGACGTACTCCAGCGCCCGGCGCATGACCGCGGCGTCGTGCACGCAGTGCCCGTCGTCGGAGAACACCCGCACTCCGGCGGCGGACTCGGCCATCGCGCCGAGCTCGGCCAGGCGCTCGCCCTTCAGGCCCAGCGTGACCGCGCCGACCGGCTGGACGTCGACCAGGCCGACCTCGCGGCCCAGGCGCCAGACCTGCTCGACGATGCCGGCCGCGTCGGCCACCGGGTCGGTGTTGGCCATCGCGCAGACCGCGGTGTAGCCGCCGAGCGCGGCGGCCCGGCTTCCGGTCTCGATCGTCTCGGCGTCCTCCCGGCCGGGCTGGCGCAGGTGGGTGTGGATGTCGACGAGGCCGGGCAGCACCCGGAGCCCGCCGGCGTCGATGACCTCGCCGTCGGTCGTCTCCGCGATCAGCCCGTCCCGGACGGCCAGGTCCCTGGTCGTGCCGTCGGGCAGCGTCGCACCGCGGATCAGGTAGTTCACTGCGAGCCTCCGAGCAACAGGTACAGGACGGCCATCCGGACGTTCACGCCGTTGGTGACCTGTTCGACGATCGTGGAACGGGGGGAATCCGCTACTTCCGGAGTGATCTCCATGCCGCGGTTCATCGGCCCGGGGTGCATGACGATCGCGTGCTCGGGCAGCGCGGCCAGACGCTTGGCATCGAGGCCGTAGCGGCGGGCGTACTCACGCTCGGTCGGGAAGAACGAGGCGTTCATCCGTTCCCGTTGCACTCGCAGCGCCATCACCACGTCCAGCTTCGGCAGCACCGTATCGAGGTCGTACGACACTTCCACCGGCCACGCGCCGACCCCCACCGGCACCAGCGTCGGCGGCGCCACCAGCGTCACCTCGGCGCCGAGCGTCGCGAGCAGCAGCACGTTCGAACGAGCCACCCGGCTGTGCAGCACGTCGCCGACGATGCCGACGCGCAGGCCCTCCAGGCGGCCGAGCCTGCTGCGCATCGTGTACGCGTCGAGCAGCGCCTGGGTGGGGTGCTCGTGGGTGCCGTCACCGGCGTTGACCACCGCACCGTCGACCCATTGGGCGAGGTTGTGCGGAGCGCCGGACGCCTGGTGGCGGATGACCACCGCGTCGGCGCCCATGGCCTGCAGCGTGAGCGCGGTGTCCTTGAGCGATTCGCCCTTGCTGACGCTCGAGCCCTTGGCCGAGAAGTTGATGACGTCCGCGGACAGCCGCTTCGCGGCCGCCTCGAACGAGATCCGGGTGCGGGTGGAGTCCTCGTAGAAGAGGTTGACCACCGTGCGCCCGCGCAGCGTCGGGAATTTCTTGACGCTGCGCCCCGCGGCCGCCGCGAGCTCGGTGGCGGTGTCGAGCACGAGCGTTGCGGTGTCGGCGTCCAGGTCGGCGGCGGAGAGCAGGTGGGGGATCACGAGTCCGCCTTCGCGATCACGACCGCGTCCCGGCCGTCGACCTCGCGCAGCTGCACCCGCACGTTCTCGGTCCGCGAGGTCGGCAGGTTCTTGCCCACGTAGTCGGCCCGGATCGGCAGTTCCCGGTGCCCGCGGTCGACCAGGACCGCGAGTTGGACGCTCTGCGGGCGGCCGAGGTCGGACAGCGCGTCGAGCGCGGCCCGGATCGTGCGTCCGGAGAACAGGACGTCGTCGACCAGGACCACCCGGCGGCCGTCGATGCCCTCGCTGGGCAGATCGGTCTTCTCCAGCGCGCGGGGGGCGCGCAGCCGCAGATCGTCGCGGTAGAGGGTGACGTCGAGCGCGCCGACCGGGAGGGCCACGCCGGTGAACGTCTCGATGCGCCCGGCCAGCCGCCGGGCGAGCGGGGTGCCGCGGGTGGGGATCCCCATCAGCACCGTGTCGGCGCCGCCGTCGGTCTTCTCCAGGATCTGGTGCGCGATCCGGTCGACCGTGCGTGCGACCGCTGATTCGTCGAGGATCTCGCGGACTTCGTCAATGGCAGGCGTCACCGCCGGCCACCTCCTTCCCCGCCTCACGGGACGGGTCGTTAAAGGATGGGCTTGTCGGGAGCAAACCTATCAGCGCCGGTACGGTGCGCGACGGTTCGGCGCACGGCCCTCAGCAGGCTCGCGCGACCCACGTCACACGCGCTTTCCCAGCGCTGACGCCCTCAGCCTTTCGGCCCGTTTCGTACGGGAGATAGCGCGACTTCCGGTACCGATGTGAACCATGTGACGAGAGGGTGATGAACTGTTCCGGTCACACTTCGCAGCGAGAACGGGCACGGTTGCTTACCGCGTGGAATCGACTGGGGCGTTCAACGTCACATCGCCGGGCGGCTACGGTTTCGTCATTCCTCTTGACCGGATTGCCGTTTCGGCTCTACGGTCACTCTCCGTAGCGACCGGGCGCGGTGACGTGGTCCGGCATGTCGCTGCTCGTCCGCCCGCATGCTTTCCCCGGGCATGCGCTTTACCCCTCGGAGTACGAATGTCCGATTACGCCAAGGCCCTCGGTGCCCGGCTGCGAGCCATCCGGCAGCAGCAGGGCCTGTCTCTACAGGGGGTGGAGGAGAAGTCCGGCGGCCGCTGGAAGGCCGTGGTCGTCGGGTCGTACGAGCGCGGCGACCGTGCCGTGACCGTCGCCCGCCTCAACGAGCTGGCCGAGTTCTACCGGGTTCCGATCGCGGAGCTCCTCCCCGGCGACGGCCCCGGCCGTCACGAGGGCGCGAGCAAGGTCGTCATCGACCTCGAGCGTCTCGAGCAGCTGCCCGGTGACGAGCTCGGTGCGGTGCAGCGGTTCGCCCGCAGCATCCAGCAGCAGCGCGGCGACTACAACGGCCGGGTGCTCTCGATCCGCGCCGACGACCTCCGCACGCTCGCGATCGTGTTCGACCTCTCGCCGGCCGGCCTGATCGAGAAGCTCACCGAGTGGAACGTGCTGGTCGCGACGCCGATCCGCCCGTAGGTCCCCCCGGTTCCAGCCGGGGGTGTCGGCTGGAACGAGACGAAGCCCCCCGCGCCACAGGCGCGGGGGGCTTCGTCGTTGCTCTGACCTGGAGCCCGCTCAGGGCGACGCTGCCGATCGGGCGGCAGGACGCCGCGTATAGCTGATACTCAAGTCCTGCCGCCCGCTCGGCAGCGTCGTTCTGAGCGGGCCGCCCCTAAAGCTCGGCTTTGACTAGTTGTAGGCGGCCCAGGAGGCCGTTGACGAACCTCGGGGACTCGTCGGTGGAGAGCTCGCGGGCCAGGTCGACGGCCTCGTCGATCGCTACCGCGTCCGGGATGTCCTCGCGGAACAGCAGCTCGTAGATGCCGAGCCGCAGCAGGTTCCGGTCGACCGCGGGCATCCGGTCGATCGTCCACCCCTCGGCGTACGTCGCGATCAGCTCGTCCAGCCGTGCCCGATTGGTGGTCACGCCCTCGACGAGCGTGACCGCGTACTGCGGGACCGGAGGGTCGGACTGCGCGAGCCGGTCGCGAGCGGTCGCGAGCGGTTCGGTGCCGCGGACGTCGGCCTCGAACAGGATGTCGAGGGCACGCTTGCGTGCTTTCCGGCGCGCCGAACGCTTCTCCGGGTCCTTCGAGGTGGGACTGGTCACCCCGTGACCCGGCCGATGTACCGTCCGTCGCGGGTGTCGACCTTCAGCTTGTCGCCGGTGTTGACGAAGAGCGGCACCTGGATCGTGGCGCCGGTCTCCAGCTCGGCCGGCTTCGTGCCACCGGTCGACCGGTCGCCCTGCAGGCCCGGGTCGGTGTGCGCGACGACGAGCTCGACCGAGGCCGGAAGCTCGACGTAGAGCGGCGTCGCGTCGTGCAGCGCGACCGTGACCTCGGCGTTCTCCAGCAGGTAGTCGGCGTTGCCGCCGACGGTGCCCGCCGGGACCGTGATCTGGTCGTAGGTCTCCGAGTCCATGAACACGAAGTCCCCGCCGTCCTTGTACAGGTACGACATCGCGGCCTTGTGAACGTTCGCGGTGTCGACCTTGACGCCGGCGTTGAACGTCTTGTCGACGACCTTGCCGGTCAGCACGTTCTTCAGCGTCGTCCGCACGAACGCGCCGCCCTTGCCGGGCTTCACGTGCTGGAACTCGACGACGTTCCAGAGCTGACCGTCGAGGTTCAGCGTCATGCCGTTCTTCAGGTCGTTCGTGGTGGCCATGCGGAAGCTCTTCGTCTCCTGGTCGGCCGGCCTGCCCAGCGCGGGGCGCAGTGGGGAAAACCGGTGCGCAAGTCGTAGGGATTCACTGAGAAGCGGGGCGGCGGCTGCCACCCGCTTGTCAGGTCACCAGATACTACCTGTATCCGATAGTCGACCCTACCGGCTCCACGTCTGCCGGGAGGTGGTCGGCTGACGGCCGCAGGTCCGTCCCCCGGCTGGCCAGCACCGACCGACCCGAGCGGGGTCGGACCGAAACAGCAGGAAGGGAACTCGTGCATAACCGCCGCCCAGCGGTCATATCCCGGCTACTCGTGGGGGCAGCCGCCGTCCTGACCACGCTGGCGCTGGTCGCCGGCTGCACGGGCGACGATCCCGACGAGGACGCCGCACCAGACCAAGACGCACCGGTGGGCAGCTGGGAGCCGGTGGGCCCCACCGATGCCGTCGTCCGTACCGACCAGGTCGGCTACGGCACCACGGAAACGAAGATCGCGGTCCTGCTGGCTCCGCGCCAGGCCGACGACGCCGCGTTCCTCGTCGAGCGGCAGGACGGCTCGGTCGCGATGAAAGGCACGGTCGGCGAGGACCGCGGCTCCTGGAGCACCCGGTACCCGGCCACCTACCCGATCGACGTCTCGGAGTTACGCACCGCGGGCACCTACCGCATCCGGGTCAGCGGTGGGGTCACCGCCGCCTCGCAGGTGTTCGTCGTGGGGGCGAGCAAAGAACTGTTCGGCCAGGTCGCGGCCGACACCGTGCAGTTCTTCGGGGTTCAGCGCGACGGCGAGGACGTGTTGTCCGAGCCGATCCCCCGGCGGGCGTCCCACCTGCACGACGACGCGGCGGCCGTCTACGAGGCACCCGAATTCTCCGAGGGCGACGACCTCGGCGCCGGGCTGAGCACGGTCGACGGCGCGCCGACCGTCGACGTCAGCGGCGGCTGGTTCGACGCCGGCGACTACCTCAAGTTCACCCACACCACCGCGTACGCGCTGACGCTGATGCAGCTGGCCCAGCGGGGCGGCGACGCCAGCATCGGCAACGGCAAGGCGATCGAGGGCCTTTCGGACGAGACGACGTTCGGCATGGACTGGCTCGACAAGATGTGGGACGAGAAGACCGGCACGCTGTACCTGCAGGTCGGGCTGGGCAGCGGCGGCGTCGACGGGATCGTCGGCGACCACGACGTCTGGCGGCTCCCGCAGGACGACGACAGCGCGTCCGGCGACGGGAAGCGCTACCTGCGCAACCGGCCGGTGTTCCGGGCCAACTCCCCCGGCGAGCTGATCAGCCCCAACCTGGCCGGGCGGGTGGCGTCGGCGTTCGCGCTGGCCGCGCAGGTCGAGGCCGGCGACGACCCGACGCGCGCACGGGCGCACCTGGACGCCGCCGCGAAGATCCTGAGCCTGGCCGACACCGACGACCCGGGCACGCTGCTGACGACGTACCCGCGCTCGTACTACGCGGAGAGCACCTGGACCGACGACATGGCGCTGGGCGCGACCGAGGTCGCCCGGGCCGGGTTCGTGCTCGGGGACGACCGCTGGTCGACGTGGGCCGGGCAGGCCGCGCAATGGGCCGGGCAGATGACCGGCTCCGGGAGCAAGCAGCCGCTGAACCTCTACGACGTGGGGCCGGTGGCCGACGCCGAGCTGTACGGGCTGATGGCCGAGACCGGCAACAAGCCTGCCGGTGTGACGCCGGAGGCGCTGATCGCCGACCTGAAGACGCGGCTGGAGACCGGGGTCTCGGCGGCACGCAAGAGCCCGATCGGGGCGGCGGCGCCGATGACCCAGTCGGACTTCACGACGAAGACGTTCGGCTGGAGCGCGGTCGCGGCGCTGTACCGCCGGGCGGCCGAGGACGACTCGTACGACGCGTTCGGCACGGCGCAGCGCAACATCGCGCTCGGGACCAACGGGTGGGGATTGTCGCTGGTGGTCGGCGTCGGGAACACGTACCCGAAGTGCATCCACCACCAGATCGCGAACCTGGCCGGCGACCTGAGCGGGAAGGGCAAGATCGCGACCGGAGCGGTGCTGAACGGGCCGAACGCGGCGAGCGCGTTCAAGTCGCTGACGAGGTCGTCGACCGCGAAGGACTGCACGGGGGTCGACGTGAGCCGGTTCGACGGGCAGGACGCCCGCTTCGTCGACCAGCCCCACGCCTACTCCAGCGTCGAACCCGCGATCGACTTCACCGCCACCGCGCTCCTGGCGGTGACCCTCGAGTCACGGCTGTGACCCGATCGGGGGCGGGGGCCGAGGCCTCCGCCCCCGGGGCTCACACCGCGGCGAGGTGACGCAGCGCCAGCGTGTAACCGGTGAGGCCGAGGCCGATGATGGCGCCGGTGGCGACCGGGGAGATCACCGAGTGGTGGCGGAACTCCTCGCGCTTGTGGACGTTGCTGATGTGCACCTCGATCAGCGGCGCCACGAGCATCGCGCAGGCGTCGCGGACCGCGATGTTGTAGTGGGTCCACGCGCCCGGGTTGAGCACCACCGGCGCCCGCTCGTCGGCCGCGGCGTGCAGCCACCCGAGCATCTCGTGCTCGGCGTCGGTCTGCCGCACGACGACGTCGAGCCCCAGCTCCTCGCCGGTCCTCACGCACAGCGCCACGAGGTCGTCGTGGGTGTCCGCGCCGTAGATCTCCGGCTCCCGGGTGCCGAGCCGGCCGATGTTCGGGCCGTTCAGCACGTACACGCGGGTCACAGCTGCACCGCCGGACCGGGGCTGCTCTCGGTGCCCACCGCCGAGTACGCCGCCACCAGCACACCCGGGTCCGGGTCCTCCAGCACGGTCGGTTTCCCCAGGCCGTCGAGGACGATGAACCGCAGCCGGTTGCCGCGCGACTTCTTGTCCACGCGCATCGAGTCGAGCAGCTTCGGCCACGCCGCGGCCGGGTACGTCAGCGGCAGCCCGAGCAGCTTCAGCACCGCCGCGTGGCGGTCCGCCGTCGCGTCGTCGAGGCGGCCGGCCAGGCGCCCGAGCTCAGCCGCGAACACCAGGCCGACGCTCACCGCCGCACCGTGCCGCCACCGGTACCGCTCGTTCTTCTCGATCGCGTGACCGAGCGTGTGCCCGTAGTTCAGCGTCTCGCGGAGGCCGGACTCGCGCAGGTCGGCCGAGACCACGTCGGCCTTGACCCGGATCGACCGCTCGACCAGCTCACGCAGCACCGGCGACGCCGGGTCGGTGGCCGCGGCCGGGTCGGCCTCGATCAGCTCGAGGATGCGCGGGTCGGCGATGAAGCCGGTCTTGACGACCTCGGCCATGCCCGCGACCAGCTCGTGCTTCGGGAGCGTCGCCAGCGTCGCCAGGTCGACGAGCACACCGGCCGGCGGGTGGAACGCGCCGACCAGGTTCTTGCCCGCCGCGGTGTTGATGCCGGTCTTGCCGCCGACCGCGGCGTCGACCATGCCGAGCAGCGTCGTCGGCACCTGCACGACGCGGACCCCGCGCAACCAGCAGGCGGCGACGAACCCGGCGAGGTCGGTGACCGCGCCACCGCCGAGGCCGACGATCGCGTCGGTGCGGGTGAAGCCGGCCTGGCCGAGTACGTCCCAGCAGAACCCGGCGACCTCGAGCGTCTTGCCGTCCTCGGCGTCCGGGATCTCCAGCGAGTGAGCCTCGAAGCCGACCGTGCGCAGGTCGTCGCGGACGGCCTCGCCGGTGGTGCGCAGGGCGCCCGGGTGGATCACCGCGACCCGCTGCGCGCCCTGCAGCAGCGGCGCCAGCTCGCCCAGCATCCCGTGCCCCACCAGCACGTCGTACGGCTGGTCGCCGCCGACGTGGATCGTCGTCACGTCGCTCACGCGCTCACCTCGTTCAGCTGCTCCACCACGTCGGCGACGATGTCCTCCGGGGTCCGGCCGTCGGTGTCGACGGCGATCGTCGCGACCTCCGCGTAGATCGGGGCGCGTTCGGCGAGCAGCGTGCGCAGCGTCGCCCGCGGGTTGAGCGAGAGCAGCGGGCGGGCGGTGTTCAGCCCGACCCGCTCGGCCGCGTCGGACAGACCCACGTTCAGGTGGACGACGCGGTGACCGCGCAGAGCCTCCCGGGTGGTCTCGGCCAGCACCGCACCGCCGCCGAGGGCCAGTACCCCGTCGTGCGACCCGAGCGCCGCCGCGACCGCGGCCACCTCCAGCGCGCGGAACGCCGGCTCCCCGTCGTCGACGAAGATCTCGCTGATCGGCTTGCCCGCGCTCGCCTCGATGTCGTGGTCGACGTCGCGGAAGGTGACGCCGAGGCGCTCGGCGAGCAGCCCGCCGACCGTCGTTTTGCCCGCACCGGGCGGGCCGACCAGCACGACCGTGGGGCTCACTCGATCACCAGCGCGGCCTTGTAACCGGCCAGGTTGCGGCGGATCTCCTCGACCGAGTCGCCGCCGAACTTCTCCATCGTGGCGTCGGCCAGCACGAGCGCGACCATCGCCTCGGCGACGATTGCCGCGGCCGGCACCGCGCAGACGTCGCTGCGCTGCGCGATCGCCTTGGCGGCCTCCCCGGTCGTGACGTCGACGGTCTGCAGCGCGCGCGAGATCGTCGCGATCGGCTTCATCGCGCCCTTGATCCGCAGCACCTCACCGGTGGTGATGCCGCCCTCGAGGCCACCGGCGCGGCCGGAGAGGCGCCGGACGCCGTCGGGGGTGTTGACGATCTCGTCGTGGGCCTTGGAGCCGCGGGACCGCGCCTGGGTGAACGCGTCGCCGATCTCGACGCCCTTGAACGCCTGGATGCTCACCAGCGCGGCGGCCAGCCGGGAGTCGAGCTTGCGGTCCCACTGGACGTGGCTGCCCAGGCCCGGCGGCAGCCCGTAGGCGAGCACCTCGACGATGCCGCCGAGCGTGTCGGCGTCGGCCTTCGCGGCATCCACCTCGGCCACCATCCGGGCCGACGCGTCCGGGTCGGCGCAGCGCAGCGGGTCGGCGTCGATGCGCTCCCGGTCGGCCGGGGTGGGCGACTCGGTGCCGTCCTTGACCGCGACCGAGCCGAGCTCGACGACGTGGCTGACGATCTCGACGCCGAGCGCCTGGCGGAGCAGCGACTGGGCCACGGTGCCGAGAGCCACCCGCGCGGCCGTCTCCCGGGCACTCGCGCGCTCGAGGATCGGACGGGCGTCGGTGAAGCCGTACTTCTGCATACCGGCGAGGTCGGCGTGCCCGGGGCGGGGCCGGGTGAGCGGCGCGTTGCGGGCCAGCCCGGCGAGGATCTCCTCGTCGACCGGGTCGGCCGACATGACCTCTTCCCACTTGGGCCACTCGGTGTTGCCGATCCGGATCGCGACCGGGCTACCGAGCGTGGACCCGTGGCGGACGCCACCGAGGATCTCCACCTGGTCCTGCTCGAACTTCATCCGGGCCCCGCGGCCGTAGCCGAGGCGGCGACGGGCGAGCTGTTCGGAGATCTCGGTCGTGGTCACCGAGATGCCGGCGGGCAGGCCCTCCAGCATCGCGACGAGGGCGGGTCCGTGGGACTCGCCGGCGGTCATCCAGCGCAACATAACGTGCAGTGTTCCACGACCGGGGCGGACGCAGCCGCGCCGCAAGGCGTCGTCCCGCAGTGTGACCACGCGCGCGGTGTGTTCGTCGGCGAGGGTGCCGCTGCCGAGCGGGGTGCGCGGTGGTCGGGTGGGCCGGCACGAGGACTCGTTCGCCGGGTGAGGCGGTGTGCGGCGGGAGCGAGTGTCCGCTCGCGCTCGGGCACCGGGCGTGGCCAGTGCTCGCCCACGACGGGCGAAGGTGTCGCGCCGGAGCGAGTGCTCGCGCGATGAGGCCGAGATATCGGGCGGAGCAGGTGCTCACTCGCCAAGAGGCGGAGGAGGTGGGCCGGAGCAAGTGCCTGCTCGCCATGACGTGGAGGTGTCGGGCCGGAGCGAGTCCCACCGCTAGCGATGAGGCGGGGAACTCGGCCGCGTCGAAGTGGCCTGCTTGCTCTGACGCACAGGCAGGAAGGCCCGGCCCCGCGGGCGGCGCTGACCAGCCGAGGCGGGGCCATCGCCGCGGGCACTTTGCTGAGCAGGCACGAGTGCCGGCCTCGCGGGCAGCGCCGCCGCGCACATGCGAGGTCCGCCGAGAGCGGCCGTTACTCATGTACACGGAAGTCAGGCCCGGCGGGTGGCGCTGCCACGGAAGACGAAGGCTCGCCTGCGGAGGGCGGCGCTCCTGAGTAGCTGCGGAGGCTTGGCCGCCGAGGCGGCGGGGCCGAGTGGGGCGACGGCTCACCAGCCGAGGGCGGCGCTGCTGAACGGGCACGAGGACTCGCTCGCCGAGTGAGGTGGTACCCGGCGGCGAGTGAGTACCCGTTCTGTCGGAGCCGCGCTGCCGAGCCCGGGCGAGGCAACCGCCAGGAGCACGCTCCCGAGCAGGCACGAGGCCGGACTCGCGGGCTGCGCCGCCGTGCAGGTGGGCTACCGCTGGCGGCGTCAGTCGCATGCACGACGGCCCGCTTACCGGGAGCAGCGCCGTCGCGCAGCTACGCGGGCTACCCGCCGGGAGCAGCGCCGTCGCGCGGGCGACCCGCCGGGAGCAGCGCCGTCGCGCAGCTACGTGGACTGCCTGCCGGGAGCAGCGCCGTCGCGCAGCCACGCGAGCTACCCGCCGGGAGCGACGCCGTCGCGCAGCTACGCGGGCTACCCGCCGGGGCGGCGCTGTTGCGCAGCTACGCGGACTACCTGCCGGGAGCAGTGCTGCCCGAGCAAGTTGGCCCAACTGCCGAGAGCGCCGCCGCCGCGCAGGCGTGAAGGGCTCGCCTCCCGAGGACGGCGCTGCCGAGTCGTACGAAAACTATGGCTAACCGAGCGGAGCGGATGCTCGCTTGCCGAGAGCAACACCGCCGAGCTGGGGGCCTGCCCGCCGAGAGAAGCACCGCTCGGCGGAGCCCTGCCCGCTGGGGGCGAAGCTACCGAGTGGCCATGAGGGCTCGCCCGCCGAGCGCGCAACTGCCGCCCAGCGCGAGGCCCCCTGGGACGAAGGGCATGCTCACCGAGACGAGAGCTTCCCCACCGAAACGAGCCTCCCCACCAGAACGAGAGCGTGCCCATCAGAACGAGAGCGTGCCCACCGGAGCAAGGGCTTGCCGCTGGGGGAATGCAGCGCGGGCGGGGCGGAGGTGTGGTGCTCAGCCGGCCGTGCACAGGGCGGTGAGGGCCCCGGCCAGCAGGAAGGGGCCGAAGGCCAGGCGGTCCGTGCGGGACAAGCGGCGGGTGGCCAGCAGGGCGGCGGCGCCGAGGCCGCCGTAGACGAAGCCGTAGGTGAGGCCGGTGGCCAGCTCCGGCCAGCCGTACCAGCCGAGGGCCGCGCCGAGCAGGCCGGTGAGCTTCACGTCGCCGTAGCCGAAGCCGGCCGGGACCACCACCGCGAGCAGGTACAGGACGCCGAACGCGACCGCGGAGGCCTCGGCCGCGCGCACCAGGGGGGCCGGGCCGGTGCCGCCGAGCAGCGCGCCGGTCGTCAGCAGCGCGGCGAGGATCGGGTAGGCCGGCAGGACGAGCGCGTCGGGCAGCCGGTGCGCGCGGACGTCGACCGCGGCCAGGACGAGGCCGAGCCCGGCCAGGAACACCATTCCGGCCAGCTCCGGAGCCTCCACCGCCCACGCCACCACTCCGCCCACCGCCGCCGCGGCCACCCCGGCCGCCCTCCCCCTCGCCGCCGGAGCGAAGAAACCAACGGCACGGGCAGCACCACCCCGACCCGAGCCCCGGCTCGTGCTGGGGGCTCGGTCGGAGCGGGCCGGTGGATCGGCGGACAGGACAGTGGCGGCGGCCGCGTGGGCCAGGACCGGTTCGCCCGCGACCGGGCCGGTGGCCACCACCGCCACCCGTTCGAGCGCGTCGGCGAGCCACGGCCCGGCACCCCACCCCGCTAGCGCCACCACCCCCGCGCTGACCAGCGGCTCCATCGGCTCAGCGGGCCAGCGCCAGGGCGGCGCGCATTGCCTCGATCGGGGCCGGGCGGCCGGTCATCAGCCGGACCTGGTGCCCGGCCTGGTGCAGGAGCAGGTCGAGCCCGGACACCACCCGGCAGCCGGCCGCGGCGGCCGCGGCGGCCAGGGCGGTGGGCCACGGGTCGTAGACGACGTCGAACACCACGGCGGCCGGGCGTAGGGCGGCGTGGGCGAGCGGGTCGGCCGCGCCCTTCGGGAGGGTGGAGATGACCAGATCGGCAGTGGCCACCCGGGACGGGGCCTCGTCCAGGGGGCGGACGTCGAGCGTGATGCCGAGCCGCTCGGCGGTGGTGCGCAGCTCCGCCGCCCGGTGCGGTGAGCGCACGAGCGCGGTGACCGGGGCGGCCGCGAGCGGGACGGGGCCGGCCAGCGCCGCGAGCGCCGCCTGGGCGGTGCCGCCGGCTCCGAGCAGCAGCGGCGCCGACGCCGAGCGCAGGCCGGCCTCGCGCAGCGCGTCGGCCATCCCGGGCGCGTCGGTGTTCTCGGCGCGGCGCCGGCCCGGCGCGAGCAGCAGGGTGTTCGCCGCCCCGATCGCCGCCGCCTCCGGGCTGACCTCGGTGGCGACGCCGAGCGCGGCCCGCTTCAGCGGCATCGTGAGCGACAACCCGGCCCACTCGGGGCCGAGAGCGCCGACGAAGCCCGCCAACCCCTCCTCGGCGCACTCGACCCGGGTGTACGACCACGCGGTGAGGCCGAGCGCCTCATAGGCGGCGGCGTGCAGCACCGGGGAGAGGGAATGCGCGATCGGTGACCCGAGCACCGCGGCCCTCCGCACCGCGCCGGCCGGGGAGCCGGCCGCGGAGGGCACCGGTGACGCCGTCGAGAACGTGGACACGCGCCCACCCTAGGCGTTCCCGCCGCGAGCCCGCGGACGCCGTCCACAGGCCTGCGGCGCCGCGTCAGCAGCGACCGACCTGCCGGCACTTCTCGATGTTGGCCAGGTGCTGGTTGTAGTTGCTCGTGAACGACGAGTGCCCGTCCTTGGACGTCACCACGAAGTACGTCCAGTCGCCCGGCTCCGGGTTGGCGGCGGCCTTCAGCGCGGCGTCACCCGGGTTGCCGATCGGCGTCGGCGGCAGGCCCTGGACCCGGTCGACGTGCGTGCTGTAGTTGTTGTCCGGGTCTTTCAGCTCGGCGTCGGTGACGATCTTCTTGCGGCCCTTGCCGGTGATGATCAGCCAGTACTGCGTCGTCGAGTCGAACTGCAGGTAGGTGAGCGCACCGGTCTCCTGGCTGAGCCGGTTGTAGATCACCCGGGACACCTTGCCGAAGTCGTCGTCGATGCCTTCCTGCTCGATCAGCGACGCGATCGTGAGCATCTCCCACTCGGTGACGCCGAGCTCCTTGGCCTTCGTGGCGAGCTCGTCCTTGGTCGCGGCCTGTACGGCCAGCTTGACCATCTCCTGCAGCAGGCTCTGCGCGGTCTCCTTGCCGGTGAGCTCGTACGTCGACGGGAACAGGAAGCCCTCGAGCACCAGCTTGTCGGGGCTCGGGCCGCCCCACTCGGGCACGCCGAGCGCGGCCGGGTCCTTCACCGCCTCCTGGAAGTCCGTCAGCGGGATGTCGGTGGCCTTGGCCAGCAGCGGCAGGATCTCCACCACGGCCAGGCCCTCGGGGATCGTCACCCGGGGCCCGCTCTCCCGGTTGTTCCGGTCCATCAGGACCAGCAGCGCGTCCTCGGCCTTCATCTGCTTTTTGAGCTTGAAGTTGCCGGGCTGCAGCCTGGACGTGGAGTCGGGGTTGTCGGCCGCGGCGTTGACGAACGCCTTCGCGCTCGCGACGACGTCGTTCTCGAACAGCGTGTTGCCGATGTCGGTGACGTTGTCGCCCTGGTTGATGACGATCATCACCGAGCCGTTACCCGGACCCGGGTAGTCGTCGGCGGTGAAGAAGTCACGCACCTTGGTGACGCCGTACCAACCACCGAACGCGAGCCCGCCGAGGACCGCGACCACGACCGCCAGAGCCACTAACGTCCGGCCGCCGCTGCGTTCCTTCTTGCGGCGGTGGCGTCCGGGATTGCCCGGGCCGTAGCCGCCGGACTCATCCGTGAACGGCACGAGGTCGAGGTCGTTCACGGTTGATCCGCACTCCGCTCCGCGTCCAACCAGGCCTGGAGGATGAGTACCGCGGCGGCCTGGTCCACCACGGCTCGGTGCTTCTTCCCGCGTACGCCCCTCTGAGAGAGAGTACGTCCCGCGATGACCGTCGTCAGCCGTTCATCGGACAACTCGATCGGCACCGGATGCGGAGAATCACCTAGCCGTTCGGCCAATAGGGCAGCGTACTCACGGGCTGCCACCGCTGCCGCACCCTCGGCTCCGGAGAGCGAGCGGGGCAGGCCGACGACGACCTCGATCGCCTCGTACTCGGCGACCAGGGCCACGATCCGGTCCAGGTCGGTTCCGGAACGCTGGTCCCGGCGAACCGTCTCGACCGGGGACGCCAGGATGCCGGACGGGTCGCTCGCCGCGACACCGACCCGCACGGAACCGACGTCGACGCCGATCCTGACACCACGTTTCACGGGTGTGAACCCCGAGAGCGCTTCCACATCACAAGATTGTGCCCTATCGGCCCTCCGGGCCTGGTCCGCCAGGGCAAACCAGGCCCGAATCGGGGCTCAAGCAGACGCCACCAGCTCGGAAATCGACGCGAGCACCGTCGGCGCGGCGTCGGCCGGCACACCGCCGCCCTGCGCCAGGTCGTCGCTGCCACCACCGCGGCCCGACAACGCGCCCTTCACCAGCGCGGACGCCGAGATCCCGCGGTCGCGCGCGGCCTGGTTGACCGCGACGACCAGCGACGCCTTGCCGTTCGCGCGCGCGGCCACGGCCACGACACCCGGACGGTCGGCCGCCAACCGGCCGCGGATCTCCTGCGTCAACGACCGCACGTCGTTGCCGGCCGTACCCTCCGGCGCCTCGACCGCGACGACCGCGACGCCCTGCACGTCCAGGGCCCGGGACGCGATGTCACCGGCCCCGCTGAGCACCGCGGCCGCACGCAGCTTCTCCAGCTCGCGCTCGGCGTCACGCAGCTGGGCGACGACCGACGCCACCCGGTCGGGCAGCTCGTCGGGCTTGGCCTTGAACTGCTCGGCCAGCTTCGAGACCAGCAGGTGCTCCTTCGCGAGGAACCGGAACGCGTCCAGGCCCACCAGCGCCTCGACCCGGCGCACACCGGATCCGATCGACGCCTCCGAGAGCAGCTTGACGACGCCCAGCTGCCCGGACCGCGCCGCGTGGGTGCCGCCGCACAGCTCGCGGGCGTACTCGCCGACCTCGACGACACGCACCTCGTCGCCGTACTTCTCGCCGAACAGCGCCATCGCGCCGATCCGCCGCGCCTCGGCCTGCGACGTGATGAACGCGCGCACCTCGAGGTCGTCGAGCAGTACCGCGTTGACCTCGTCCTCGACGTCGGAGAGCACCGACTGCGGCACCGCGCCCGGCGTGTTGAAGTCGAACCGCAGCCGCCCGGGCGCGTTCAGCGAACCGGCCTGGGTCGCGGACTCGCCGAGCGCACCCCGGATCGCGGTGTGGATCAGGTGCGTCGCGGTGTGCGCGCGCGAGATCGCCCGGCGGCGGTCGACGTCGATCGTCGCCAGCACCGGGTCGTCGACCTTGATCTCCCCGTCGACGACGGTGCCGCGGTGCACGTACAGGCCCGGCAGCGGCTGCTGGACGTCGAACACCTCGAACTTGCCGCCCGGCGTGACGATCACACCCTGGTCGGGCTGCTGGCCACCGCCCTCGGCGTAGAACGGCGTGGCGTCGAGGACGACCTCGACCTCCTCGCCCTGGCCGGCGCCGCCACGTACCGCACCGTCCTTGCCGACGATGCCGCCGATCCGCCCCTCGCGCTCCACCTCGAGATAGCCGGTGAAGTTCGTCGGGCCGGTGCGGTCGAGGATCGAGCGCAGCACCGAGGTGTCGGCGTGGCCGGTCTTGCGCGCCAGCGCGTCGGCCTTCGCCCGCTGCCGCTGCTCGGACATGAGCCGGCGGAAGCCCTCTTCGTCGACGGTGAGGCCCTGCTCGGCCGCCATCTCCAGGGTGAGGTCGATCGGGAACCCGTAGGTGTCGTGCAGCTGGAACGCCGACGCGCCGGAGAGCTGCGAGCCCCCGCCGGACTTGGTCGAGGCGACCGCGGTGTCCAGGATGGTGGTTCCCGAGCGCAGCGTCGTGCGGAACGCGTCCTCCTCGGCGTACGCGTACCCGGCGATGCGCGTGTAGTCGGTCTCGACCTCCGGATAGGACGCCTTCATCGCGTCGCGCGCCACCGGGAACAGCTCCGGGAACGACGGGTCCTCGTAGCCGAGCAGACGCATCGAGCGCACCGCGCGGCGCAGGATGCGGCGCAGGACGTAGCCGCGGCCCTCGTTGCCGGGGGTGACGCCGTCGCCGATCAGCATCAGCGCGGTGCGGACGTGGTCGGCGACGACACGCAGCCGCACGTCGTCGGGGTTGGGGTGCCCGTCGTGCTGCTCGTGCGCCGGGTAGCGCTTGCCGGAGAGCGCGGCCGCGCGGTCGAGGATCGGGCGGACCTCGTCGACCTCGTAGAAGTTGTCGACGCCCTGCAGCAGGAACGCGACCCGCTCCATGCCCATGCCGGTGTCGATGTTCTGAGCCGGCAGGTCACCGAGGATCGGGTAGTCGGTCTTGCCCTGCCCCGGCCCCCGCTCGTACTGCATGAAGACGAGGTTCCAGAACTCCAGGTACCGGTCGCCGTCGGGCTCGACCCCGGGGGTGTTCACGTACTCGGGGCCGTACTCCGGGCCGCGGTCGATCAGGATCTCCGAGCACGGACCGCACGGCCCGGGCACGCCCATCGACCAGAAGTTCGGGCCCTTGCCGAGCCGGATGATGCGCGACTCGGGAACGCCGACCTCGGTGTTCCAGAGCCGGTAGGCCTCGTCGTCCTCTTCGTAGACCGAGACCCACAGCTTCGACTCGTCGAAGCCGTACCCCCCGTCGGCGATCGAGTTGGTGACCAGCTCCCAGGCGTAGCGGATCGCTCCGTCCTTGAAGTAGTCACCGAAGCTGAAGTTGCCGTTCATCTGGAAGAACGACCCGTGCCGGGTGGTCTTGCCGACCTCGTCGATGTCGAGCGTCCGCACGCACTTCTGGACGCTCGTCGCTCGCGGGTAGGGCGGGGTCACCTGACCGAGGAAGTACGGCTTGAACGGCACCATCCCTGCGTTGACGAACAGCAGGTTGGGGTCGTCGGCGATCAGCCCCGCGCTCGGGACCACGGTGTGGCCACGGTTCGCGAAGTGATCGAGGAAGCGTTGCCGGATCTCAGAGGTCTTCATCGCCAGGTGTCCGTCGGTTCCGATAGGGGGTATTCCGTCCCGACACTATCTCTCGCCGGGACGGGAAGGCGCTGCCCAATTAGGGCGCGCGGTGGGCTCCGCCTTCCGCGGTGCCTTCCTGCAGGGCGCGGGTCAGCTCGACCTCGTGCTCGGCCATCGCGACGCGCGCGTCCTCGAGGAAGTCACGCACGGAATCCAGCAGGCCGATCGCCGAGCCGCGGGCGGAGTCGGCCAGCCCCTTGGGGCTGTAGGCCTCCGCCGTCCGGCTGATCTTCCGGACGACGAGGATGCCGACCGCGGCGCCGACGCCGATCCAGAACAGCCGCCGCATCAGGCGCCCCTCCGCCGCTTCTTCAGCTCGTCGCGGATCTCGCGCTCGACCTCGGTGGCCTTGCGCGCCCGCAGCGCGGACCGCACGCCGTAGCTGAACGCCGCGGCTTTCACCAGCGGGCCGGACACGGTGGCGCCGAACAGGGTCGTGACCTGGGCGATGCTGCCGGTCACGGCGCCGACGTGGTCGGTGAGCGTGTCCACCTTGTCGAGCTGGTGGTTCACACCGCCCAGCGTCTGGTTCACGCCTTCGACGGTCACGTGGGCGCTGGCCAGGATCGGCACCGCCTGCTCGGTGATGTCGGTGATGGCCTTCGTGGCCGCGTCGACCGTGCGGCCGAGCTTGATCAGCGGCACGGCGAGCGCACCGACCAGAAGGACGAACGCAACGGCGGCGATGATGGCCGCGATTCCGCCGAGAGACACCGGCGAGTCTCCTTGGGTGAGTGGGCGCGGGGTGAACAGACCCTACCGCCTGCGGCGATCACGCTCGGCGCAGGGACCTCGCGCGTCGCTTCAGGATGGGTCGGTCTTACCCCGAATCACGGATCTGATGCGGTCGAGGCGTTCGGCGATCGGGCGTTCGACACCGCGCCGGGTCGGCCGGTAGTAGTCGCGGCCGACCAGCTCGTCCGGCACGTACTGCTGCGCCACGACGCCGGCCGGGTCGTCGTGCGGGTACCGGTAGCCCTGTCCGTGGCCGAGTGCCTTCGCGCCCGGGTAGTGCGCGTCGCGCAGCGCCGGCGGCACGGTACCGGTCTTACCCGCGGCGACGTCGCCGAGCGCGGCGCTGATCGCGGTGGTGACCGCGTTCGACTTCGGAGCGGTGGCGCAGTGCACGACCGCGTGCGCGAGCGTGAGCTGGCCCTCGGGCAGGCCGATCAGCTGCACGGTCTGGGCCGCGGCGACCGCGGTCTGCAGCGCGGTGGGGTCGGCCATGCCGATGTCCTCGCTGGCGAAGATCATCAGCCGCCGGGCGATGAAGCGCGGGTCCTCCCCCGCGGTGAGCATCCGCGCGAGCCAGTGCAGCGCGGCGTCGACGTCGGAGCCGCGCATGCTCTTGATGAACGCGCTCGTGACGTCGTAGTGCGCGTCGCCGTCGCGGTCGTAGCGCACGGCCGCCTTGTCCACCGCGGCCTCGGCGGTCGCCAGGTCGATGTCGGCGCGTGCGGCGGCCAGCGCGGCGTCGGCGGCGGCCTCCAGCGCGGTGAGCGAGCGCCTGGCGTCGCCGGCGGCCAGGCGGACGAGGTGGTCCTCGGCCTCCGGCGCGAGCGTGACCGCGCCGCCCAGGCCGCGCTCGTCGGTCACCGCACGGTGGAGCAGCTCGCGGATGTCGTCGGCGTCCAGCGGCATCAGCGTGAGCAGCAGCGAGCGGGACAGCAGCGGCGCCACCACCGAGAACGACGGGTTCTCGGTCGTGGCCGCCACCAGCGTGACCGTGCGGTCCTCGACCGCGGCCAGCAGCGAGTCCTGCTGGGTCTTGGAGAAGCGGTGCACCTCGTCGACGAACAGCACCGTGTACACCCCGCGGCGGCGCTCGAGCTTGGCCTGCTCGATCACCGCGCGCACGTCCTTCACCCCGGCCGACAGCGCGCTGAGCGCGACGAACCGCCGGGAGGTGGCCCGCGAGACCAGGTGCGCGATCGTGGTCTTCCCGGCGCCCGGCGGACCCCAGAGGATCACCGAGAGCGGCGCGTCGCCCTCGACCAGCCGACGCAACGGGGAGCCGGGTGCGAGCAGGTGCCGCTGCCCGACCAGCTCGTCGAGCGTCCGCGGGCGCATCCGCACGGCCAGCGGCGCGTGCGGGTCGACGCGGTCGGCGTCCACCGCACCCGCGATGCGCGCCGGGCGCGGTGGGGGCGCGACCGGAGCCGCCGGGTCCTCCGCGAGCCCGTCGAACAGACTTTCGGTCTCCACGGTCCCGACCCTATCCGCGCCCCCGGCCGCCCCGGCGGACAGCCACCGCGCGAAGCGGGACATCCCGGGAACTACGGTGCGGGCGCCACCCGCGCACCGTACCGTCGGGTAACCAGTGGCCGGTGGCAACGTCGCCAGGAGTCCCAGTGTTCGCGCGTCTCGGGCGGTTCTGCTATCGCCGCCGCAAGCTCGTCGTGGTGCTCTGGCTGCTCGTGTTCGTCGCCGGCATCGCGAACACCGGCCGGGTCACCGACCGGCTCGGCGGTGGCCAGCAGGCGTCGGAGTCGATGGAGTCGGTGCTCGCCGCGCGGCTGCTGGCCGATCACTCCGAGTTCGGCGGCCGGGTCTCCGCCGTCGTCGACGGGGCCCCCGTGGAGACGCTCGAGACCCCGATCGCCGACGCCCGCGACGACCTCGGCCGCACGGACGGCGTGGGCCGGGTCCTCGACCCGTTCTCCCCGCAGCTCCCCGAGCAGGGCCGGGCGCTGTTCGTCGCCGACGACCGGAACGCGGCGCTGATCGTCGTCGACCTGAGAAGGGACCTGTCCGTCGACGCGCAGCACCGCATCGAACAGGCGATCGCCGATCGCCTGCACGCGATCCCCGGCGTGCGGGTGACGGTCGGCGGACCGGCGCTGCTGCAGCGCGAGATCAACGAGCAGACCCGCCGCGACACCGAGAAGGGCGAGCTCATCGCCCTGCCGCTCACGCTGCTCGCGATGGTGGCGATCTTCGGCGGCGCGGTGGCCGCGGGCATCCCGATCGTCGGGGCGCTGGCGTCGATCGCCTGCGGCATGCTCGTGATGCTGGGCCTGCTGCGGCTGATGGACCTGGACCCCAACGTGCTGTCGGTGAGCACGGTGCTCGCGCTCGGCCTGTCGATCGACTACGCGCTGCTGATGGTCAACCGGTTCCGCGAGGAGCGGTACGCCAAGCGCACGGTGCCCGCGGCGATCGAGCGGACGGTCGCGTCGGCGGGGCGCACGATCACGTTCTCCGCGCTCACGGTCGCGCTCTCGCTGGCCGGCCTGTTCGTGTTCCCGAGCCCGATCTTCCGCGGCATCGGCGCGGCCGGCGTCGGCGTCGTGCTGTTCGCGTTGCTCGCCGGCGTGACGCTGGTGCCGGCGCTGCTCGGGATGACCTCGCGGCGCGTCGGCGTCGGCAGGCACCGCCCGGAGCGCCCGAGCGACGACGGCACGTTCGCCCGCCTGGCCCGGCTCACCCGCCGCCGCCCGCTGGTCGCCACCGTGCTGCTCACCGCGACGCTCCTGGCCACCGGGCTGCCGTTCGCGTCGGTGACGTTCGTCAACAGCAGCGCGAACCTGCTGCCCGAGGGCTTCGAAGCGCGGCGCTTCGCCGAGATCACCGCCGACCGGTTCCCCGGCCAGGACGCGCCGCCGATCACGGTCGTGGCGAGCACCAGCCGCGGCGAGTTGGCCCTCTGGGCGGCGCGGCTGCCGGGCGAGTACGACGGCATCGCCCGGGTCATGCCCCCGACCCAGGTCACCGAGGGCCTGGCCAGCATCGACGTCGTGCCGGAGGCGAGCGGGCACGACCGGATCGGCCGGCGGCTCGTCGGCGAGATCCGGGCCGACCGACCACCGTTCCGGATCTGGGTCACCGGCGAGACCGCGGTGCTCGTCGACTTCCTCGCCGAGGTGCGCCGGTACGCGCCGTGGGCGGTGACGCTGATGGTCGTGGCGACGTTCGTGCTGCTGTTCGCGATGACCGGCTCGCTGCTGGTGCCGATCAAGGCGCTGGTGATGAACGTGCTGTCGCTCGCGGCGTCGTTCGGGGCGCTGAAGCTGATCTTCCAGGACGGGCACCTGCACGGGTTCCTGGGTTTCACGCCCACCGGCGGGTTGGAGCCGTTCGTCCCGGTGCTGGTGTTCTGCTTCGCGTTCGGGCTGTCGATGGACTACGAGGTGTTCCTGCTCGCACGCATCAAGGAACTGCGTGACGCCGGAATGGACAACGACCGCGCGGTCGAGATCGGACTGCAACGGTCGGGGAAGATCATCACGTCGGCGGCGCTGCTGATGATCATCGTGTTCGCCGGGTTCGCGGCCGGGCGGATGCTCGCGATCAAGGAGCTGGGCGTCGCGATGGCGATCGCGGTGGCCGTCGACGCCACCGTCGTGCGGTGCCTGCTGGTACCGGCGACGATGGCGCTTCTCGGCGAGGCGAACTGGTGGGCGCCGAAGCCGTTACGGCGCCTCCACGAGCGGTACGGGCTCCGGGAGGCGCCGCCCGACGAACGTCAGGCCTTCGACGGTTTCCCGTCGACGCCGGCCTCCTTGCGCTGACGCGGGGAGATCGGCGCCGGGGCACCGGTCAGCGGGTCGCCGCCGGAGCCGAGCTTCGGGAACGCGATGACGTCGCGGATCGAGTCCACGCCGGCCAGCAGCGCGCAGAGGCGGTCCCAGCCGAGCGCGATACCGCCGTGCGGCGGCGCGCCGTACTTGAACGCCTCGAGCAGGAAGCCGAACTTGCCCTGCTGGTCCTCCTCGGTCAGGCCGAGCACCTGGAACACCCGCTCCTGGACCGACCGGTCGTGGATACGGATCGAGCCGCCACCGATCTCGTTGCCGTTGAGCACGATGTCGTAGGCCCAGGCCAGCGCCTCACCGGGCGCCTCGTCGAACCGGCCGATCCAGTCGGCGTTGGGCGAGGTGAACGGGTGGTGCACGGCCGTCCACGCGCCCTGCGCGCCTTCGACGCCGATCTCGCCGCCGCCGACCGGCTCGAACATCGGCGCGTCGACGACCCAGAGGAACTCCCAGCGGGACTCGTCGATCAGCCCGCAGCGGCGCCCGATCTCCAGCCGGGCCGCGCCGAGCAGCTCGAGCGTGCCGGAGCGCTCCCCCGCGCCGAAGAACACCGCGTCGCCGGGCTTCGCGCCGACCGCGTCGGCCAGGCCCGCCAGGTGCTCCTCGGAGAGGTTCTTGGCCACCGGGCCGCGGGTCTCGCCGGTCTCGGCGTCGAACAGCACGTAGGCGAGGCCCTTCGCGCCGCGCGCGCGGGCCCACTCCTGCCAGCCGTCGAGCTCCTTGCGGGTCTGGGCCGCGCCGCCGGGCATCACGACCGCACCGACGTGCGCGGCCTGGAACACCCGGAAGCTCGTCCCGGCGAAGTACGAGGTCAGGTCGACGAGCTCGTTGCCGAATCGGACGTCGGGCTTGTCCGAGCCGTACCGGGTCATCGCGTCGGCGTAGGTCAGGCGCGGCAGGGGCAGCGGGATCTCGTACCCGGCCACCTCGCGCCAGATCGCCGACACGACCGCCTCGCCGACCTCGATCACGTCGTCCTGGGTCACGAACGACATCTCGATGTCGAGCTGGGTGAACTCCGGCTGCCGGTCGGCGCGGAAGTCCTCGTCCCGGTAACAGCGGGCGATCTGGTAGTACCGCTCCATCCCGGCCACCATCAGCAGCTGCTTGAACAGCTGCGGCGACTGGGGCAGCGCGTACCAGGAGCCCGGCTGCAGGCGCGCGGGCACCAGGAAGTCGCGGGCGCCCTCCGGCGTCGAGCGGGTCAGCGTCGGCGTCTCGATCTCGACGAACTCGCGCTCGCCGAGCTCGCGGCGGGCGATCGCGCTGACCTGGCTGCGCAGCCGCAGCGCCGCGGCCTGCTGGGAACGGCGCAGGTCGAGGTAGCGGTACTTGAGGCGGGCCTCCTCGCCGACCTCGCCTGCGGCCTGGCCGTCGATCGGGAACGGCAGCGGGGCGGCCTCGCTGAGCACGGTGAGCTCGTCCGCGACGACCTCGATCGCACCGGTCGGCAGGTCGGGGTTCTCGTTGCCCTCCGGCCGGGCGCGGACGGTGCCGGTGATGCGGACGCAGTACTCCGACCGCAGCGCGTGCCCCTCCTCCTCGCGCAGGACGACCTGGACGTAGCCGGAGGCGTCCCGGAGGTCGACGAAGATGACCCCACCGTGGTCACGGCGGCGGGCCACCCACCCGGAGAGGGTGACGGTCTGCCCCGCGTGCTCGGCGCGCAGCGCGCCGGCCTTATGGGTGCGGTAGGTGGTCACGACAGGAGCTCCTTGACGGTGCGGGCGAGATCGGTCAGCGGTACGGCCCGCTGCTCGGCGGTGGTCAGGTCTTTCAACTGCGCGGTGCCGTCGGCGAGATCGCGCTCGCCGAGCACGACCGCGTAGCGGGCACCGGAGCGGTCGGCGGCCTTCATGGCGCCCTTGAGGCTCTTGCCGCCGAACGCGAAGTCGGCGGCGACGTTCTCGTTGCGCAGCTCGGTGAGCAGCTGAAGGCCCCGGCGGCGGGCTTCGTCGCCGAGCGGCACCACGAACGCCCGGACCTTTGCCTGCGGCTCGCCGACCAGACCCTCGGCGCGCATCGCGAGCAGCGTCCGGTCGACGCCCACCGCGTAGCCGATGCCGGACACGTCCGGCCCGCCGAGCTCCTTGGAGAGCCCGTCGTAGCGCCCGCCGCCGCCGATCGCCGACTGCGCACCGAGTCCGTTGTGGACGAACTCGTACGTCGTCTTCGTGTAGTAGTCCAGACCGCGGACGAGCCGCGGCGCTTCCGTCCACGTGATGCCGAGGTCGCGCAGGTGCTCGCGGACCTCGTCGTAGTGCTTCTGGCAGTCGTCGCAGAGGTGGTCGACCATCAGCGGGGCCTCGGTGAGCTGGGCGGCCACCTCGGGACGCTTGTCGTCGAGCACCCGCAGCGGGTTGAGGCCGGCGCGCCGGCGGGTCTCCTCGTCGAGGTCGAGCCCGGCCAGGAACTCCTGGAGCTTCTCGCGGTACTGCGGACGGCAGCCGGCGTCACCGAGCGACGTGAGCTGCAGTTCGTAGTTCGTCAGGCCCAGCTCGGCGAACCCGGCGACCCCGAGCGCGACGACCTCGGCGTCCAGCGCCGGGTCGTCGACGCCGAGCGCCTCCATGTCGACCTGGGTGAAGTGCCGGTACCGCCCGGCCTGCGGCCGCTCGTAGCGGAAGTTCGACCCGACCGCGTACAGCTTCACCGGCAGCTGCCCGGCGTACAGCTTGTGCTCGATGAACGCCCGCATCAGGCCCGCGGTCAGCTCCGGGCGCAACGTCAGCGACCGGCCGCCCCGGTCGGTGAACGTGTACATCTCCTTGCTGACGACGTCCGTCGACTCGCCGACGCCGCGGGCGAACAACGCGGTGTCCTCGAAGACCGGCGTCTCGATGTAGCCGTAGCCGGCCCGGCGCAGCGGTGCGGTGAGGGCGTCCCGGACCGCGAGGAACGTCGCGGAGTCGGGGGGAAGGGTGTCGAAGGTTCCCTTCGGAGCGGTAAAGCTGGTCACAGTCCGGTCCTCGGAAGGTCAGTTGCCACTTGCAGCAGATAGGGGTTCATGGCGCGCTCGCGCGCGATCGTGGTGTCGGGGCCGTGGCCGGGCTTCACCACGGTGGCGTCGTCCAGCGGCAGCACCACGTTCTTCAGCGACTCGAGCATGGCCTGGGCGCTGCCGCCGGGCAGGTCGACCCGCCCGATCGAGCCGGCGAACAGCAGGTCACCGGAGAACAGCACCGGGGCGTCGGGCGTCCGGACACCGAACACCAGTGAGCCCGGGGTGTGGCCGGGGGCCAGCGTGGTGGTGATCTCCACCCCGGCGAGCGTGATCGTCCCGCCGTCGGCAAGCGCTTTGACGTCGCTCGGCTCGGTGTACTCGAGGCCGAACATCGGGGTGCCCTTCGGCGCCCCGATGTAACTCCACGGGTCGGCCAGCTGGTCGGCGTCGGCCGGGTGGATGTAGGCGGGAATGTCCTTCGCGCCGCAGACCGGAGCCACCGAGAACGTGTGGTCGATGTGACCGTGGGTGAGGATCACCGCCGCCGGATGCAGCCGGTGCTCGGTCAGGACGTCCTCGAGCTGGTCGACCACACCGATCCCCGGGTCGATGATCACGCACTGCTCGCCGGCCGCAGGGGCGACGATCCAGCAGTTGGTGCCGAGCGCGGGGGCCGGAAATCCGGCGATGAGCACGAGAGTCCTTTCTTCGGGCCTGTTTGTACCAGCCTACCGATGGTGATGGCCGGGGACCGACCGCGTTTCTCTCGCGGGGTATTAGGCCCTTCCCTAGGGGCGCGCCGTACACTCGGCCGCACGCGCGGGCCCGGCCCGCCTCACGCGGGTCTCCTCGGCCCGCCCCTGCGAGACCAGGACCCGAACGGAGAGCACGGAGTGCCGACGAAGGATCGCCAGCGGCAGCTGGCCCGCGCCAAACTCGAACGGCAGATGGCCCGGCGGGCCGCGGCGGCCAAGCGGCGCCGTCAGACCCAGGCCGCCGTGGGTGCGGGCCTCGCGCTCCTGCTCGTGGTGGTCGGCGTCGGCTTCCTGATCGCGAACCTCGGTGGTGACGACGACAAGAAGACCGACACCGCCACCGAGGCGTCCGGCCCGCAGTGCACCTACCAGAAGGCCGACAGCAGCACCGGCCAGGTGAAGGACGTCGGGACGCCGCCGACCACGAACATCCCCGAGACGGGGACGCGCACGGTCACGATGACGACGAACATCGGCCAGGTCGACTTCAGCCTCGACCAGGCCTCCGCGCCGTGCACCAGCAACAGCTTCGCGTTCCTCGCGGGCAAGAAGTTCTACGACAAGACCTCGTGCCACCGGCTGACGACGGCCGGCATCTTCGTGCTGCAGTGCGGAGACCCGTTCGCGGACGGTACCGGTGGCCCGGCCTACCGCTACGGCACCGAGAACCTGCCCACCAACCAGCACCCGCCGTACCCGGCCGGCACGATCGCGATGGCCAAGAGCTCCGAGGCGATCTCGGTCGGTTCGCAGTTCTTCATCGTGTACAAGGACATCCCCGACGGTTCGCTCGGGGCCGACTACACGGTGGTCGGCAAGGTCACGAAGGGTCTCGACCTGATCGTGAAGGCCGCCGAGAAGGGCGTCACGCCCGCCGACCCCAGCAACCCGGGCGACGGCAAGCCCAAGCAGGCCGTCACGATCAACACGCTGACGGTGAGCCCCGCGGCGAGCTGACTTTCTCTCCGTTCCGCGGCCCGCTTCCGGTATTCGGAAGCGGGCCGCGCCACGTTCGCGGGCCGCCTCCAGACGTGCAGCATCTCGGCCCGGTGGGCGATCCGCTGTCGCCGGCACGGTCCGGCCGGCACGACACCGATCGATCCAGCCTCCCGCACCGTTCACCGGCCCGGACCGACCGGCGGATCATCAAGATCCCGGGTCACCCACCGGGTGCGACCCGCCCGGATCGCCGCCCGACCGGGTCCGGCCCCGGCCACCGTCCATCGCGTCCCGACCCGCGCCGAGCCTGCCTCGACCCGCGCCACCGGGGCACCTATCCGCCGCTATGAACGCGCCGTTCCACGGCTGCCGCAATCAGCGCGCCACCACGCATGGCCCGCAAGAGGTACTGCGCTGTAGATCCCTACACCCGGGCATCGGCGGCGTTCCCGCCTGGCCTACACCGAAATCCTGCCCGTTGAGCGCACGGAGACCGCCACCCGCCCCTGGTTCCCTACCTGCGGCGTCGCCGTCGCCCGGTCCCGACCGCTGCTCCCGACCTCGGCTCCGGACCCGAACCTGGCCGCCGAATGGGCCTGCACCGGCCCCACCGCTCAGAAACAGAACACCAAGGAGCGTTCGCTCTGACAATCACCAGCTAGCGTGACGCGTTAGCGGGCCTACGACGGGCGGTTCAGGCCCGGCAACTCGTCGCAGGCCCGATTCGCCGCGCCACCAGCCGAGCGCACCCCGCAGGCGTTGCCGCGGCACCGGCCGAGGGCGCCCGCAGGACTTGACGCACCACCGGCCGAGCTCGCCCCGCAGGATTGCTGCGGAAACGATCGAGCGCCCGCGCGCGGGGGGCGTGCGGGCGCTCGGCTTCAGCCCCGGTAGTTCGCCGACTCGGCGTTGCCCATGTCCGGCGGGGGCTCGGGCGCCGGGGACGTGGTGGCCTGGAGCGACCCCGTCTCGCGGAACGTCTCCAGGCCGACGATCTTCGCCCGGACCTTGCCCGGCTCCAACGGCTCGCCTGCGACCTTGCTGGGCAACCTGCGCTCGATACTCACAGCGGCGCCTCCTTAGCCTGACGTCACACGGTACGCGTCGTACACACCCTCGACCCGGCGGACCACGCGGAGCAGGTGCCCGAGGTGTTTCGGGTCGGCCATCTCGAACGTGAACTTCGAGACCGCCACCCGGTCGCGGGTCGTGCTCACCGTCGCCGACAGGATGTTGACCTTCTCGTCCGAGAGCACCTTCGTGACGTCGGACAGCAGGCGGTGCCGGTCGAGCGCCTCCACCTGGATCGCGACCAGGAACGTCGACCCGGCGGTCGGTGCCCACGACACCTCGACCAGGCGCTCTTCCTTGGCCTTCAGGTCGGACGCGTTCGTGCAGTCTTCCCGGTGCACGCTGATCATGCCGCTGCGCGTGATGAACCCGAGGATCGAATCCCCCGGCACCGGCGTGCAACACTTCGCGAGCTTCACCCAGACGTCGTCGCCGGCGTTGCTGACGATGACGCCGGGATCGCCGGGGCCGGCCGGGCGCGAGCGGTGCTTGGCCGGACGCGCGGTCTCGGCCAGGTCCTCGGTGGCGCCCTCGGCCCCGCCGAGCGAGGCCACGACCCGCTGGATGACCGCCTGCGCCGACACCTGGTTCTCCCCGACCGCGGCGTAGAGCGCGCTGATGTCGGACAGGTGCAGATCACGGGCGATCGTCAGCAGCGCGTCGCCGCCGAGCAGACGCTGCAGCGGCAGGCCCTGCTTGCGCATGACCCGCTGCAACGCGTCCTTGCCGGACTCGATCGCGTCCTCGCGGCGCTCCTTGGCGAAGTACTGGCGGATCTTCGTGCGGGCCCGGGGGCTCTTGACGAAGCTCAGCCAATCCTGGCTGGGGCCGGCGTTCTCGGACTTCGACGTGAAGATGTCGACGGTGTCGCCGTTGTTGAGCGTGCTCTCCAGCGGCACCAGCTTGCCGTTGACCCGGGCGCCGATGCACCGGTGCCCGACCTCGGTGTGCACGGCGTAGGCGAAGTCGACGGGCGTCGAGTCCTTCGTCAGCGCCACCACGTCGCCCTTGGGCGTGAAGACGTAGACCTCCTGGCCACCCAGGTCGAAGCGCAGCGCCTCAAGGAACTCCCCCGGGTCGCTCGCCTCGCGCTGCCAATCGAGCAGCTGACGCAGCCAGGCCATGTCGTCGACGGTGGCCGGCGGACCGGCGACCTCGGCGCCCTTGGTCTCCTTGTACTTCCAGTGCGCGGCGATGCCGTACTCGGCGGTGCGGTGCATCGCCAGCGTGCGGATCTGCAACTCGATCGGCTTGCCCTCGGGGCCGATGACCGTCGTGTGCAGCGACTGGTACATGTTGAACTTCGGCATCGCGATGTAGTCCTTGAAGCGGCCGGGGACCGGCTGCCAGGACGCGTGGATGACGCCGAGCGCGGCGTAGCAGTCGCGCACCGAATCGACCAGGACGCGGATGCCCACCAGGTCGTAGATGTCGGCGAAGTCGCGGCCGCGCACGATCATCTTCTGGTAGATCGAGTAGTAGTGCTTCGGCCTCCCGACCACGGTGGCGCGGATCTTCGCGTTCTTCAGGTCGTTCTGCACCTGCGAGGTGACGTCGGCCAGACCCCGGTCACGCGCCGGCGAGTGCTCCTGCACCAGCCGCGCGATCTCCTCGTACCGCTTCGGGTACAGGGTCATGAACGCGAGGTCTTCCAGCTCCCACTTGACCGTGTTCATACCCAGCCGGTGGGCCAGCGGCGCCAGCACGTCGAGCGTCTCGCGCGCCTTCTTCTCCTGCTTCGGGCGCGGCAGGAAGCGCAGCGTGCGCATGTTGTGCAGCCGGTCGGCGAGCTTGATGACCAGGACGCGGGGGTCGCGGGCCATCGCGACGACCATCTTGCGGATCGTCTCGGCCTCGGCGGCGTCGCCGAACTGCACCTTGTCGAGCTTGGTGACGCCGTCGACGAGGTGCGCGACCTCGCCGCCGAAATCGGCGTGCAGCTGCTCGAGCGTGTAGCCGGTGTCCTCCACGGTGTCGTGGAGGAGCGCCGCGACCAGCGTGGTGGTGTCCATGCCCAGCTCGGCGAGGATCGTCGCGACCGCGAGCGGGTGGGTGATGTACGGATCGCCGGACTTGCGCAGCTGACCGCGGTGGAACTGCTCGGCGACGTCGTAGGCCTTCTGCAGCAGCCGGACGTCGGCCTTCGGGTGGGCACCGCGGTGGGTGGCCACCAGCGGCTCGAGAACGACGTTCACCGCGCCTTGCCACGAGGGGGCGCTGAAGCGCGCCAGGGCGGCGCGGACCCGCCGGCCGGTGGGCGCCCCGATGCCGCCCGGCTCCGCGCCGGATCCGTTCGCGGACACCGCGGCGACCGCGGAATCAGCATGCGGAAGTGCGCCGCTGGGCGCAGCCGCGTCTGGACCGGGGGCCGGGACGGGATCCCGCTGGCCACCGGCGACCGTCGGCGCGACGTCTGACACAGGCCGCTCCCTCTGCTGGACGCATCGAGCTCTCTCCATGCTACGCGGACGGCCGACACCGGCCGCGCCGCCTTCCACAGGAGCCCAGGACAGCGACTGCTGCCCTACCGGTCACAACACGATGACCGGACGGTTGATGCCCCGACCCGCTGCGCCCCCCGCCCGGCCACCCGAGACCGGAAAGAAGAACTTCTATACCGTCAGCAGCGCGTGCACCTCGCGCCCACCCAGGCGCGCACGTCCGTCCAGGAACGCCAGCTCCATCAGCACCGAGAACCCGACGATCTCGCCGCCGGCCTGCTCGACCAGCGAGATCGCGGCCGCAGCGGTACCGCCGGTGGCGAGCACGTCGTCGAGGAGCAGCACACGGGCGCCGGGCTCGAACGCGTCGGCATGGACCTCGAGCACCGCCTCGCCGTACTCGAGCGCGTACGCGGCCGACACCGTCTTGCGGGGCAGCTTCCCCGCCTTCCGGATCGGCACCAGGCCCGCGCCGCTGGCGTAGGCCACGGCCGCCGCCAGCACGAACCCGCGCGCCTCGATGCCGGCGACGACGTCGAACGCGCCGCCGTGCTCGGTCGCGACCACGTCGATCACCTGCGCGAACGCCGGTCCGTCGGCGAACAGCGGGGTGAGGTCCTTGAAGCCGACCCCGGGCTTCGGGAAGTCGGGGACGTCGACGACGTGCGCGGAGATGAGGTCACTCACCGCAGCGGGCGTCACCGGCCCGCCGCCGACCCGACCGGCGATGGGCCCGTGGGACGGGACGGTCATCGCTTCTTGCGGCTTCCGCTCGGACGACCGGGGCGGTTGCCCCCGGCGCGGCGGCGGTTCTGCTGCTGCGCGGGCCGGGTGGCGTTGCGGTTCGTGCGGGCGGCCGCGGCGGCAGCGGCCGGCTCGCGATCGCTGTCGTCGTCCGCGTCCTCGTCGACCTCGGTCGCGTCGTCGACCAGGTCGTCGGCGTCCTCGTCCGCGGTCGTCTCCGGCGTGGCCTTCGCCGCGTTCGCGCGCTTGTTCGCGACGCGCTCCTTGAGCGCCCGGTAGCGGGGCTCGCGCTCCTTCATGTCGACGAGCCACGGCGTCGCCAGGAACAGCGACGAGTAGGCCCCGGCCGCCAGACCGACGAACAGCACCAGCGCGAGGTCCTTGAGCGTGCCGACGCCGAGCAGGCCGGCCCCGACGAAGAGCAGACCGCCGACCGGCAGCAGCGAGATCAGCGAGGTGTTGATCGAGCGCATCAGCGTCTCGTTCACCGCGTTGTTCGCGGCCTGGGCGTAGTCGATGCGCGAACCGCCGACGATGCCGCGGGTGTCCTCGGAGACCTTGTCGAACACGACGACCGTGTCGTACAGCGAGAAACCGAGGATCGTGAGCAGACCGACGATCGTCGACGGCGTGACCTCGAACCCGACGATCGAGTAGATACCGGCCGTCAGCAGCAGGTCGTGCAGCAGCGCCAGCAGCGCCGCGACCGCCATCTTGGCCTCGAAGCGGATCGCCAGGTACGCCGCGACCAGGACGAGGAACACGACGAGGGCGATCAGCGCCTTGTCGGTAACCTGCCCGCCCCACGACGAGCTCACCGCGTTGTCGGTGATGTCGTTGGCGTTGAGGTCGTACGTGTCGGCCAGCGCGTTCTTGACCTCGGTGGTCTTCTCCGGGCTCAGCGACGCGGTCTTGATGACGAACTTCGCGTCGCCGCCGCGGCCGGCCTCCTGACCGGTCTGCACCTCGACGCCGGTCTCGTCGATCGTCTCCGAGACCTGCTCGAGCGACACGCCGCTCGGCTGCTTGAACACGAACGACGTGCCACCGGAGAACTCGATGCCCCAGTTGAAGCCCCGGATCGCGATCGTGCCGATCAGGAGGACCCCGATCACCACCGACGCGATGTACCACCGCTTGCGCGTACCGATGAAGTCGAAGTTCGTCTCGCCCCGGTAGAGGCGTCCGGCCAGTCCCATCTCAGGACTCCTTCGGGCTGACACGACGGGCGGTCGCGCGCCGTCCGGCCGCTCCGACGGGAGGTGCGTCGGAGGCCTTACGCAGCGTACCCAGCCCGGAGAAGCGCGGCGACGTGAACCGGCGCGACCGGGAGAGGAGGGCGACCAGAGGGTGCGTGAAGAGGAAAACGATGATGACGTCGACGAGCGTGGACAGGCCCAGCGTGAACGCGAAGCCCTTCACCGCGCCGACGGCCAGGATGTAGAGCACCGCGGCGGCGAGGAACGAGACCGCGTCCGCCGACAGGATCGTCCGCCGGGCGCGGACCCAGGCCCGCGGTACGGCCGAGCGGACGCTGCGGCCGTCGCGCACCTCGTCCTTCAGACGTTCGAAGAAGACGACGAACGAGTCGGCGGTGATACCGACCGCGACGATGAAGCCGGCGACCCCGGCGAGCGTCAGCGTGAGGCCGATCTGGCGCCCGAGCAGGATGATCGCCGCGTAGATGATCGCGCCGGACATCGCCAGGCTGGCGATCGTCACCAGGCCCAGGGCCCGGTAGTAGAGCAGCGAGTAGACGACCACCAGCGCCAGGCCGATGCCGCCGGCGAGCAGACCGGCTTCGAGCTGCTCGATGCCGAGCGTCGGGCTGATCGTCTCCGCGGTCTCGACCGTGAACGACAGCGGCAGCGCGCCGAACTTCAGCTTCGCGGCCAGGTCCTGCGCGTCGGCCTTGGTGAACTGACCGCTGATCTGGGTGTCACCGGTGATGACCTCGTTGGTGGTCGGCGCCGAGATGACCTCGTTGTCGAGCACCACCGCGACCTGCTTCTGCAGCGTCGCCTTGGTCAGCGCGGTCCACTTGTCCTGGCCGTTGCTGGTGAACTTCAGGTTGACGACCCAGCCGCCCTGCTGCTGGTTGAACGTGAAGCTCGCGGTGTTGATGTCGGTGCCGACGACACCGGCCTTCTCCAGCTTGTACTTCGTGGTGTCCTGGCAGGCGACGACCTGCTGGTTGATCGGGTCGATCGAACCGGCCGGACGCTCGTCGAGCATCTTGCAGGTGATCCACGGGACCTTGTACTGCCAGTCGACCGGCAGCGCGGCGACCTCGGCCTCGGTCAGCTTCGCCGCACCGGGCTCGAAGACCGCGGCGAGCTGCGGGTTGGTGGCCGCACCGGCGAAGTCCTGGGCGGTGCCCTGCTGCACGTAGGTCGCGGCGTCCTTCGGGAACTTGGCCAGCGCGGACTTCTGCAGCGCGGCCTGGCTCGCCGAGGTCGGCGTCGCGGCCGGGGTGGGGCTGGCGCTGCCCGACGGGCTCGCGGACGTGCTCGGCGCCGGGCTCGCCGAACCGGCGGTCGACGGCGTCGGGCTCGGCGTGTCCTCGGCCGCCGGGACCGCGGCCGGCGCGGCCTGCGGTACCGAACCGCCGCCGCCACCGCCGCCCGAGGTGGACGGGCTCGCGTTGGTCTGGGCCGGCGGCGAGGCGCTGCCCGATGGGCTCGCGCTCCCGGACGGGTTCGCGCTCCCGGACGGGTTCGGGGTGGCGGTGCCGGACGTCGACGGGGCCGGCGTGGCCGCGAGCGACGCGGTCGCCTTGATCGCGTCGATGTCCTGCGCGGACTCGAGGACCGCGCGGAAACGCAGCTGGGCCGGCTCGCCGACCTGCTTGATCGCGTCGTTGTTCTCGCCCGGGGCGTTGATGACGATGTTGCTGTCGCCCTCGGTCACGACCTCGGCCTCGGCGACGCCGGTGCCGTTGACGCGGTTCTCGATGATCTGGCGCGCCTGTTCGAGCTGCTCGGCGTCGGGCGCCTTGCCGTTCTCCTGCGCCGCGTGGAGCGTCACCGTGGTGCCGCCCTGCAGGTCGAGACCGAGTCGCGGGGTGAGCTTGTCGCTGACCGACCCCTTGCCCTGAAGGAACACGAGCGCGTAAAGCGCGATCACGATGACCGCGAGGACGGCGAGATACCGCCCGGCACGCAGCTGTCCGCGAGGTGGTGCCACGCTGAAAGGTCTCCTTCAGTGCTCCGGGCGGCAATTCCTGCTGCCCCGGGTGAGTTCGCGCTACCGCCGCGCTCGTGTGCGGCCCGGCCGGTCCGGCCCGGCCGCGTAGCGGTACGTCCGATTGGTGACGCTATCCGGTCGGTCCGCGCCGTGTCGGCCCGTGCCGGGTGCGGCCGGTGGCACGACGCTACTCCGATCGCGCCACCGGCCGATGATCAACGGCGGTCGGTGCTGCTGTCGGCCCCGGAGGCCGGGCGCGGGTCGGCGGTGGGGTCGCTCGGCGCGGCCGGCGCCTCCGGAGCCTTGGGCGCCGGGGTCTCGACGACGGGGGTGGTGTCGACCGCCGGAGTGGTGTCCACGGCCGGGGTGGTGTCCACGACCGCGGCGTCGGTCACCGGGACGTCGTCCTCGTCCACGGCGTCGTCGAACGACTCGGCCTCGTTCGGCGCGAGGCCGGCCTTCACGGCCTCCTCGTCCGAGAGCACCTTGGCGATGGCCTGACGCGCGTACCGGTTCGTCACACCCGGCGAGACCTCGAGGACGACCGACTCGCTGTCCGCGGTCACGACCGTGCCGTAGAGGCCGCCGAGGGTCATCACCGGCGCGCCCTCTTCGACCGTGCTCTGCATCTGGGTCATCTGCTTGCGGCGCTGCGACTGCGGTCGGATGACCAGGAAGTACATCAGCGCGAACACACCGACCAGGAGCAGCAGCGGCAAAATGCTCCCACCGCCCTGGGACTGTTCTGCGGCTACAGCAGGCACGGATAGCCCTTTCGTACATTCGTTAGCGGGGTCGTACGGGGGTGCGACTGCGGAAGTCTAGTAGCAGACGCTCCGGACACCGTCACTCGGTAACCCGACACGGCCGGTCGCGTCGCCGGCTTCCACCACGACGGATCGTCAACGCCCCACTGCGGGCCATCGTTCCGGGCCAATTGATCCCGCCGGAATCGTCGTCGAATCGTGTCCCGGCGGTCAGGGCGCGGCGCGGAAGCTGCCGCCGAACAGGTCCCCGGGGTCGGACGGATCCGCGACCGCGGCGGAACCGGCGGCGAGCGCGGCCGGGGAACCGGGAGGTGGGGTCCGGCCCAGGTGCGCCCAGGCGGCCGGCGTCGCGACGCGACCGCGGGGTGTGCGGGCGAGCAGCCCCGCACGCACCAGGAACGGCTCGGCGACCTCCTCGACGGTGCCCGGCTCCTCCCCCACCGCCACCGCGAGCGTCGAGAGCCCCACCGGCCCGCCGCCGAACGACGACACCAGCGCGTCGAGCACCGCGCGGTCGAGCCGGTCGAGACCGACCCGGTCCACCTCGTACACCGCGAGCGCGGCGCGGGCGATGTCCTCGGTGACGATTCCGTCCGCCCGCACCTCCGCGTAGTCGCGCACCCGGCGCAGCAGCCGGTTGGCGATTCGCGGCGTGCCCCGGGAGCGGCCCGCGATCTCCGCCGCGCCGGCCGTGTCGATCCGGACACCGAGGATGGCCGCCGACCGGTCCAGCACCCGTTCCAGGTCGGCGGCACCGTAGAAGTCCAGGTGCGCGACGAAGCCGAAGCGGTCACGCAGCGGTCCGGTCAGCAGGCCCGACCGGGTCGTGGCCCCGACCAGCGTGAACGGCTCCACGTCGAGCGGGATCGCGGTGGCGCCGGGTCCTTTGCCGACGACGACGTCGACGCGGAAGTCCTCCATCGCCGAGTACAGGAGCTCCTCGGCCGGGCGGGCGATGCGGTGGATCTCGTCGATGAACAGCACGTCGCCACGGGCGAGCGTGGTGAGCACCGCGGCGAGGTCGCCGGAGCGTTCGATCGCCGGGCCGCTGGTGACCCGGATCGCGCTGCCGAGCTCGGCCGCGACGATCATCGCGAGGCTGGTCTTGCCCAGGCCCGGGGGGCCGGAGAGCAGGATGTGATCGGGCGGGCGGTTGCGCCGCTGCGCGCTGCGCAGCAGGACTTCCAGCTGTTCGCGGACGCGGTGCTGCCCGATGAACTCGTCGAGCTGCCGGGGCCTCAGGCTGGTCTCGACGTCGCGCTCTTCCGGCGCGGCGTACGCCGACACGACGTCGTCGGCGGTCACCGGTTCTTCCCCAGCACCTGGATCGCCCGGCGGAGCGCGGTCGCGACCTCCACCGGCCGGCCCTCGAAATCGGCGGCGACGAGGACCACCGCGTCCTCGGCCTCCTTGGCCGACCAGCCGAGCCCGGTCAGGCCGTCGCGCACCGACTCCTGCCAGCCGCCGGCCGGGGCGAGGCCGGGCACGGCGACCGGGTCGACCGAGCCGATCTTGTCGCGCAGCTCCAGGACGAGCCGCTCGGCGCCTTTCTTGCCGATGCCGCTGACCCGCGTCAGAGCCGCGGTGTCCGCGCTCGCGATCGCCACCCGCACGGCGTCGGGGGAATGGACGGCGAGCACCGCGAGGGCCAGCCGGGGGCCGACGCCGCTCGCGGTCTGCAGCAGTTCGAAGATCATCCGCTCGTCGTCGGTGGCGAAGCCGTAGAGGGTGAGCGAGTCCTCGCGCACGACGAGGCTCGTCGCCAACCGCGTCGACGACCCGATCCGCAGCCCGGAGAGCGTCGCCGGCGTGCAGTGCACCGCGATCCCGACGCCGCCGACCTCGACCACGGCCCCGTCGGGGCCCACCGCGGCCACGTCACCGCGCACCGAGGCGATCACTCGCCCACCGCCCGGGAGCGGCCGCGCTCGAGCGCGGCGGCCAGGCGGGCCTGCTGGGGTGCGCGCCACAGATGGCAGATGGCCAGGGCCAGGGCGTCGGCGGCGTCGGCCGGCTTCGGCATCGCGCTCAGGCCGAGGATGCGCGCCACCATGGTGCCGACCTGCGCCTTGTCGGCCGAGCCCGACCCGGTGACCGCGGCCTTGACCTCCGACGGCGTGTGCATCGCGACCGGCACACCGGCCCGGGTGGCCGCCACCAGCGCCAGCCCGGCGGCCTGCGCGGTGCCCATCACCGTACGCACGTTGTGCTGCGCGAACACGCGCTCCACCGCGACGTAGTCCGGCTGGAACTCCGCGATCGCGGCGGCCAGCGCATCCGCGATCGCCATCAGCCGGTGGCCGAGCTCGGCGTCGGCCGGCGTGCGGATCACGTCCACGTGGACGAGACCGCACCTCCGGCCCGGCGCACCGTCCACCACACCGACCCCGCAGCGGGTGAGCCCCGGATCGACTCCGAGCACGCGCAAGCCCGTCCACCTCCGTACAGTTGTTCGTACGGAGAGGATCAAACCATACTCAGGTCAGCCGACCTCGGCCATGACCTCGTCGGAGACGTCGAAGTTCGCGTAGACGTTCTGCACGTCGTCGCTGTCTTCCAGGGCGTCGATGAGCTTGAAGACCTTGCGCGCGCCCTCGGCGTCGAGCGGGATCTGCATGCTCGGCACGAAGCTCGACTCGGCCGAGTCGTAGTCGATGCCGGCGTCCTGCAGCGCGGTGCGGACCGCGACCAGGTCGGTCGGCTCGCTCACGACCTCGAACTCCTCGCCCAGGTCGTTGACCTCTTCGGCGCCGGCCTCGAGCACCGCGATCAGGACGTCGTCCTCGGACAGCTCACCCTTGGGCACGATGACGACGCCCTTGCGGTGGAACAGGTACGCGACGCTGCCCGGGTCGGCCATCGCGCCGCCGTTGCGGGTCATCGCGATGCGCACCTCGGACGCGGCCCGGTTGCGGTTGTCGGTGAGGCACTCGATGAGCACCGCGACGCCGTTCGGGCCGTAGCCCTCGTACGTGATGTTCTGGTAGTCGGCTCCGCCGCCCTCGGCCCCGGAGCCGCGCTTGACCGCGCGGTCGATGTTGTCGTTCGGGACCGAGCTCTTCTTCGCCTTCTGGATGGCGTCGTAGAGCGTCGGGTTACCGCCCGGGTCGCCGCCGCCGGTGCGCGCCGCGACCTCGACGTTCTTGATCAGCTTGGCGAACATCTTGCCGCGCTTGGCGTCGATGACGGCCTTTTTGTGCTTCGTAGTAGCCCATTTGGAGTGGCCGCTCACCGTACTGCCTCCTCGGTCGCTCGGTCGTCCGTCGCCTCCTGGACCATCCGCACGAACAGATCGTGCACGCGGAGGTCACCCGTCAGCTCCGGGTGGAAGGAAGTCGCCAGCAGGTTGCCCTGCCGAACGGCGACGATCCTACCGTCCGCCGGTCCGCCGCTGACCCGGGCGAGCACCTCGACGTCCGAACCGACCTTTTCAACCCATGGTGCCCGGATGAAGACGGCGTGCACCGGCTCGCCGTCGACGCCCTCGAAGTCCAGATCCGTCTCGAATGAGTCGACCTGGCGGCCGAACGCGTTGCGACGCACGACCATGTCGATACCGCCGAAGCTCTCCTGATCGGAGCGCCCGTCGAGCACGTCGGAGGCGAGCATGATCATCCCCGCGCAGGACCCGTACACCGGCATCCCGGACGCGATCCGCGCCCGGATCGGCTCGCGCAGCTCGAACACCGTCGCCAGCCGGCTCATCACGGTGGACTCGCCGCCCGGGATCACCAGGCCGTCGACCTCGGCCAGCTCCGAGGGCCGGCGCACCGGCACCGCCTCGGCACCGGCCGCCCGCAACGCCGCCACGTGCTCACGAACGTCGCCCTGGAGGGCGAAGACCCCGATCACCAGCCGCGGTTCGCGTACTTCTGGTCGACCGGCAAGGTGTCGACGTTGAGGCCGACCATGGCCTCGCCCAGGCCCCGCGAGACCTTCGCGATGACGTCGGGGTCGTCGTGGAACGTGGTGGCCTTGACGATCGCCTCGGCGCGCTTGGCCGGGTCGCCGGACTTGAAGATGCCGGAGCCGACGAACACGCCCTCGGCGCCCAGCTGCATCATCATCGCGGCGTCGGCCGGGGTGGCGATGCCGCCCGCGGTGAACAGCACCACCGGGAGCTTGCCGAGCTGCGCGACTTCCTTGACCAGCTCGTACGGCGCCTGCAGGTTCTTCGCGGCGACGAACAGCTCGGTCTCGTCGAGCGTCGTCAGCCGGCGGATCTCGGTGCGGATCGAGCGCATGTGCCGGGTGGCCTCGACGACGTTGCCGGTGCCGGCCTCGCCCTTGGAGCGGATCATCGCCGCGCCCTCGGCGATGCGGCGCAGCGCCTCACCCAGGTTCGTCGCACCGCACACGAACGGAACCGTGAAGGCCCACTTGTCGATGTGGTGCTCCTCGTCGGCCGGGGTGAGCACCTCCGACTCGTCCACGTAGTCGACGCCGAGCGCCTGCAGCACCTGCGCCTCGACGAAGTGCCCGATCCGCGCCTTGGCCATCACCGGGATCGAGACGGCCGAGACGATGCCCTCGATCATGTCGGGGTCGCTCATCCGGGCCAGGCCGCCCTGGGCGCGGATGTCGGCCGGCACGCGCTCCAGTGCCATGACCGCGACCGCACCGGCGTCCTCGGCGATCTTCGCCTGCTCCGGCGTGACGACGTCCATGATCACGCCGCCCTTGAGCATCTCGGCCATGCCGCGCTTCACTCGGGCGGTACCGGTCGTACCTGCGGGGTTCTGGGGCTGGGCGGACACGGTTATCCGGCCTTTCGGGAGTGCGGGAGTCTGGGCGATCAGTCCATGCTAGCTCTGCGGGCGACCGGGTTACGACTGGCCGCTTGTGGCCCTGCCGACATCCTCCGCGGCGGCCCTGCGCACGGCTTCGCGCTCGCGACGGTCGCTCTCCAGCGCGTCCAGGTCCAGCTCGTCGACGTCGAAGTACTGCGGGAGCGGTTGCCTGCGCGCGAGCCAGAAGATGCGCGGGACGCGTGCGGTGCGCAGCGCGCGGGTGTCGCGGACGGCGTCGTTGTAGACCTGCCTGGCGACGACGAGCCGGCGGTTCTCGGCCAGCAGGCCGGGTGCGTCGAGCGCCGCGGTGCCGAGTTGACGTAGCTCGCGGACCAGGTCGTTCTCCGCGCCCTGGCGCCCGTCGGTGTCGGGGGTGCCGCTCGTCAGCGCGGCCGTGGCCACGTCGGAGGCGCCGGGGAGCGTGGCGGCGGCCTTCGCGCGGCGGCCGAGCTGCTCCTCGAGCGCGTCGAGGGCGGCGGCCGTGCGGGCGGTGAGCCGGGCGATGCGGCGGGCCAGCCACCAGACGTACAACAGGACGAACACCAGCGCCACGACGATGACGACCGGCCAGTCCACGGGCCGACTCTATCGGGTCGGTGAATCGGGAGTGTTACCGCAGCCGTTCCCGAAGGTAATGAGGCAACCGCAGAGTGGAGACTTCGTCCGCATCGGTGACCGTCGGTTCGCTCGGGTAGGCGGCGATCGCGCTCTGGTAGACGTCGACCACCCGGGCCGCCACCACCGGCCAGTCGAACGCGGCCACGGTCGACTGGCCCACCGCCGCCAGCGCCCGCCGCCGCGCCGGATCGTCGAGCAGCTCACCCAGGCAGTGCGCGAGCGCGGCCGGCTGCCCGGTCGGGAACAGCGCGCCGGCCCGCCCGTCGTCGAGCACGCGCCGGAACGCGTCGAGATCGCTGGCCGCGATCGTCGCGCCTGCGGCCATCGCCTCGGTGAGGATGATGCCGAACGACTCCCCGCCCGTGTTGGGGGCCACGTAGACGTCGACGCTGCTCAGCATCCGCGCCTTGTCGGTCTCCGAGACCGTGCCCAGCAGCGTGACGCGGGGGCGCAGCGCGCGGGGCAGGGCGTCCAGGGCGTCGTCGGCGTCGCCGGGGCCGGCGACCAGCAGCCGCAGGCCCGGCCGGTCCGGCGCGAGCCGGGCGAAGGCGTCGGCGAGCACCGTGAAGCCCTTACGGGGCTCGCCGAAGCGGCCCAGGAACCCCAGCGCGCCGCCCTCGCCGGGCCAGCCGGGCAGCGGCGGGGCGTCGGCGAACCGCGCGACCGCGACCCCGTTCGGGATCTCCACCGCGCCGCCGTCGAGGTGCTCGACCTGCACCCGCCGGGCCAGCGCCGACACCGCGATCCGGGCGGTGATCTTCTCCAGCACCGGCTGCAGCGCGCTGTGCACCGCGGCGAGGGTGCGCGAGCGTTGCGTCGCGGTGTGGAACGTCGCCACGATCGGGCCGGTGGCCGCGACGCAGGCCAGCAGCGAGAGCGACGGGGCGATCGGTTCGTGCACGTGGAGCACGTCGAACCGGCCGTCGCGCAGCCAGCGCCGCACCCGCGCCAGCGAGAGCGGGCCGAACGCCAGCCGGGCCACCGAGCCGTTGTAGGGCACCGGCACCGCACGCCCGGCCGCCACGACGTACGGCGGCAGCGCCTGCCCGCCGTCGGCCGGCTCCTCGGCCGGCGCCAGCACCGACACCTCGTGACCCAGGCCGAGCAGCGCTTCGGCCAGGTCACGCACGTGCGCCTGGACACCGCCGGGCACGTCGAAGGAGTAGGGGCAGACGATCCCGACCCGCATCGTCAGCCCGTACGCTTCTTGCGCGCCGGCAGGTCGGCCAGCCAGAGCGGCTGCAGCATGTGCCAGTCCTCCGGGTGCTCGGCGATGCCCTCGGCGAGCGCGTCGGCGATCCGCTGGGTCACGACCGCGATCTGCGCGGTGTCGCGGTGGGCGTCCGGCTCGTCGGGCACCTCCAGCGGGCCGATGACGCGGGCGCGGGTGACCGGGCCGTCGTTCCAGGCCTTCAGCCCGAACAGCGGCGCGCCCGTGCGCAGCGCCAGGATCGCCGGACCGGCGGGCATCTTCGTCGTCTCGCCGAAGAAGCTCACCTCGACGCCGCGCGAGGACAGGTCGCGGTCGGCGAGCAGCACGACGACGCGGCCCTCGCGGATCCGTTCGGCCAGCACGTCCAGCGGGTGCCGGACGCCTCCGGTGAGCGGCAGGATCTCCATGCCCAGCGCGCGCCGGAACGAGAGGAACCGCTGGTAGAGGTCCTCGGGCTTGAGCCGCTCGGCGACCGTGGTGACCGGGATGCCGTGCAGCGTCGCCCAGGCACCGGCGAGGTCCCAGTTCGCGGCGTGCGGCAGCGCCACGACGACGCCCTTCCCGCCGGCGACCGCCTTGTCGAGCACGTCGGCGTTCTCCAGCACGAACCGCTGCTCGATGTCCTTCTCCGACCACTCGGGCAGCCGGAACGCCTCGTGCCAGTAACGCGCGTAGGACCGCATCGCCCGCTCGGTCAGCGCCTCGATGTCGGCGTCGGGGCCCACCACCCGGCGCAGGTTCGCGGCCAGCCGCTTCGGCGCCGGGCCGCCGCGCCGGGCGTACCGCGCGGCACCGGCCTCGAACAGCGCACGCACCGGCCGCTCGGGCAGTACCCGGACGAGCTTCCAGCCGGCGGCGTAGGCCGCCCCCGTGACCCGCGCGTTCATTCGGTCACCGGCGACTCGGTGTAGCCGTTCGGCGGCGGCACCGGACCGGTGTCGAGGCGCCGGTCGGGGCGGACGCGGTCGTCCTTGGTCTGGGTCCAGACCGCGTGCACCCGCTGGCCGACGGTGAACGCGGCCAGCGCGGTCAGCAGCCACAGGATCCATTCGATCCCGCCGGGCACCCCGAGCACCTCGAGGACGCCGCCGAGGCCCACCAGCACCAGGCGCTCGGTGCGCTCGGCGATGCCGACGTTCGCGGTCAGCCCGAGCCCCTCGGCCCGCGCCTTCGCGTACGAGACGAGCACGCCGGTGATCAGGCAGAGCAGCGCGGCGATACCGGCCGAGTCGCGGTCCTCGCGGAACAACCAGTAGGCCGCCGCGGCGAAGATCGACGCGTCGGCGAGCCGGTCGCAGGTCGAGTCGAGAAACGCGCCCCAGCGGCTGGACCAGCCGCGGGCCCTGGCCATGGCGCCGTCGAGCATGTCGGTGAGCGCGAAGAACGTGATCGCGAGCCCCCCGGCCAGCACGTGCCCGGGGACGACCAGGAAGATCGAGGACAGCACGACACCGGTCGTGCCGATCAGGGTCATGGCGTCGGGGGTCAGGCCCGTGCGCACCAGTGCGGTTCCGATCGGGCCGGTGACACGTTGAATCCGGTCACGCGCCTGACTGAGCATGCGGATCCGTTCTCGAAGGGTGGGGGCCGGTCCACGATAGCCCGCGACCAGGCCACCTCCTCCCTCGGCGCCGGGTGAGGTCTGCCTTACTCAGGGGGCCGGAGGGGCACGCGAAAGAATTGCCCGACGGATCGGTGCAGTCCGGTTCACAACCACCCGGGTCTTGCCCTTACGGGGGCAGCGGTGTGGGATCGGTCACACGGACCTGTCTCCGGTGGCGCGGCCGGAACACGCGCTCTGGCCGCCGCCCCGGCGTCCCGGCGAGCGCGAGGAGGCCCCGATGGCACAGAAAGTGGCAGGAAGCCCCGACCGGGCGGGCTCCGCCGGGCCGGTCGTGGACGACCCCCGGTCGTTGCGCAACGTCGTCCTGGTCGGTCACTCCGGAGCCGGGAAGACCACGCTGGTCGAGGCGTTGCTCGTGGCGACCGGCACGATCGGCCGAGCCGGGTCGGTGGTCGAGGGCACCACGGTCTGCGACGTCGACCCCGCCGCGGTCCGCCAGCAGCGGTCGGTGACGCTGAACCTCGCTCCGGTCGTGCACCGGGGCGTGAAGATCAACCTGCTCGACACCCCGGGCTACGCCGATTTCGTCGGGGAGCTGCGCGCGGGCCTGCGCGCGGCCGACGCCGCGTTGTTCGTGATCTCGGCCGTCGACGGCATCGACGCCAGCACGATCGCGCTCTGGGAGGAGTGCGCGCGGGTCGGCATGCCCCGCGCGGTCGTCGTCACCCGCCTCGATCACCCCAGGGCCGACTTCGACGAGTCGGTCGCGATCTGCCAGCGGGTGTTCGGCGACGGGGTGCTGCCGCTGTACCTCCCGGTCCACGAGGCCGTCGAGGGCGCCGCGCCCACGCCGGGCAAGCAGTCGCTCGCCGACTTCCTCGGGGGTATCGACGGCGCGAGCGAGCAGACCCGGACCGCCGGGCTGTTCGGCCTCATCACGCAGCAGATCTACGACTACAGCGAGGGCACCCCACCGGTACTGCGGCCGGCCGACCCCGAGCACCTCGAGCTGATCGAGGAGTCACGCAACAACCTCATCGAGGGGATCATCGCCGAGAGCGAGGACGAGACCCTGATGGACCGGTACCTGGCCGGGGAGGAGATCGACCCCGACGTCCTGATCGCCGACCTGGAGACCGCGGTGTCGCGCGGCTCGTTCTACCCGGTGCTCCCGGCCGACCCGAGTACCGGCGTCGGGCTGATGGAGCTGCTCGACGGCATCGTGCGGGCCTGCCCGCCGCCGGACGAGCGGCCGGCGCCCGCGGTCACCACGGTCGACGGCGAACCGTACGACATGCTCACCGCCGACCCCGCCGGGCCTCTCGTCGCCGAGGTCGTGAAGACCACCGTCGACCCGTACGTCGGCCGCGTCTCGCTGGTGCGCGTCTTCTCCGGGACGCTGCGCGCGGAGCAGACCGTGCACGTCTCCGGGCACGGCGTCCGGGACGGCAACGACGAGCACGACGCCGACGAGCGCGCCGCGCACCTCTACTCCCCGCTCGGTACGTCGCTGCGCGAGGTGCCGTACGCGGTGGCCGGTGACCTCTGCGCGCTGACGAAGGTCGGCACCGCCGAGACCGGCGACACGATCTCGTCGCGCGAGACCCCCCTGCTCGTCGCTCCCTGGGACCTGCCCGAGCCGCTGCTGCCGGTCGCCGTGGTGGCGAAGACCCGCAGCGACGAGGACGCGCTGGCCAAGAACCTGTCCCGGCTGATCGCCGGCGACGCGACGCTGCGCATGGACCGCAACCCGGAGACCGGCCAGCTGGTGCTCTGGACGATGGGCGAGGCCCACGCCGACGTCGTGCTCGACCGGCTGCGGTCCGGCGGCGTCGACCTGGACACCGAGCCGGTGCGGGTACCGCTGCGGGAGACGTTCGGCGGACCGGCGAAGGGGCACGGGCGGCACGTCAAGCAGTCCGGCGGCCACGGCCAGTACGCGATCTGCGACCTCGAGATCGAACCGCTGCCCACCGGCGGCGGGTTCGAGTTCGTCGACCGGGTGGTGGGCGGCGCGGTGCCGCACCAGTACATCCCGTCGGTGCAGAAGGGCGTGCGCCAGCAGATGGAGCGCGGCCTGGTCGCCGGGTTCCCGGTCGTCGACATCCGGGTGACGCTCGTCGACGGCAAGGCGCACAGCGTCGACTCGTCGGACGCGGCGTTCCAGCTGGCGGGGGCGCTGGCGCTGCGCGAGGCGGCGACGTCGGGGGCGATCAGCCTGCTCGAACCGGTGGACGAGGTCGACGTCACGGTGCCGGACAACTACGTCGGCCCGGTGATGAGCGACCTGTCCGGACGCCGCGGCCGGGTACTCGGCACGGAACCTGACGAGCACGAGCGCACCGTCGTCCACGCCGAGGTGCCCGCGGCCGAGCTCACCCGCTACTCCCCCGAGCTGCGTTCGCTGACCTCCGGCACCGCGACGTTCACCCGCGCGTTCGCCCGCTACGAGCCGATGCCGCCGAACCTGGTCGCCCAAGCGCTCGGCGGCGATTCGTAAGATCGCAGGCATGACGGGCCCGGAGATCGAACACCAGCAGGGGGCCGGCGACCCCGATCACTTCCAGCGGCTGTGGACGCCGCACCGGATGGCGTACATCAAGAACGACACCAAGCCCGACGCGGACGCCTGCCCGTTCTGCGTCATGCCGACGCTCTCCGACGAGGACGGGCTGATCGTCACCCGGGGTCGCACGGTCTACGCCCTGCTCAACCTGTATCCGTACAATTCCGGTCACCTCATGGTCGTGCCGTACCGGCACGTGCCCGACTACACCGACCTCGACGTGAACGAGGTCGCGGAACTGGGCGCGCTCACCCAGGACGCCATGCGTGCGGTCCGCAAGGTGTCCGGTGCCCACGGCTTCAACATCGGGATGAACCAAGGCTCGGTGGCCGGTGCGGGAATCGCCGCCCACCTGCACCAGCACGTGGTGCCGCGGTGGGGTGGGGACACGAACTTCATGCCGGTGGTGGGCCAGACGAAGGTGCTGCCCGAGCTCCTCGGCGAGACCCGGGCCCTGCTGGCGAGCGCCTGGCCCCCGGTGGCGGCCCGCTCAGAACGACGCTGACCGGCGTCGCTCCGAGCGGGCTCCGAGGGTCGGAGCTCTACGCTTCCGCGATCACGCCTTCGGCGACCACGGTCTCCGGCGGCGCCGACGGGCTCTCGTTGGTGCGCGAGCGCACCACCTCGACCACGTGCTCGACCGCAGCGTCCAGCGGGACGCCGTTGCGCTGGGAACCGTCGCGGTAGCGGAACGAGACGGTGCCTGCGGCCACGTCGTCGTCGCCCGCGATCACCATGAACGGCACCTTCTGCTTCTGCGCGTTCCGGATCTTCTTCTGCATGCGGTCGGACGAGCTGTCGACCTCGACGCGCACGCCCTGCGACCGCAGGCGGGCGGTGAAGTCCGACAGGTACGACACGTGGTTGTCGCCGATCGGGATGCCCACGACCTGCACCGGCGCGAGCCAGGCCGGGAACGCCCCGGCGTAGTGCTCGGTGAGCACACCGAAGAACCGCTCGATCGAGCCGAACAGCGCGCGGTGGATCATGACCGGCCGCTGCCTGCTGCCGTCCGCGGCCTGGTATTCGAGCTCGAACTTCTCCGGCAGCATGAAGTCGAGCTGGATCGTCGACATCTGCCAGGTGCGGCCGATCGCGTCGCGGGCCTGCACCGAGATCTTCGGGCCGTAGAACGCCGCGCCGCCCGGGTCGGGCACCAGGTCGAGCCCGGAGTCGGTCGCGACCCGGCGCAGGGTCTCGGTCGCGCGCTCCCACACCGCGTCGTCCCCGATGTACTTCTCCGGGTTCTTGGTCGAGAGCTCCAGGTAGAAGTCGTCGAGCCCGTAGTCCTTGAGCAGCTCGAGGACGAACTTCAGCAGCGAGGTGAGCTCCTCGGAGATCTGCTCCTGGGTGCAGAAGATGTGCGCGTCGTCCTGGGTCATGCCCCGCACGCGGGTGAGGCCGTGGATGACTCCGGACTTCTCGTACCGGTAGACGGTGCCGAACTCGAACATGCGCAGCGGCAGCTCGCGGTAGGACCGTCCGCGCGACCGGAAGATCAGGTCGTGCATCGGGCAGTTCATCGGCTTGAGGTAGTAGTTCGCGCCCTCGAGCTCCATGGGCGGGAACATGCCGTCGGCGTACCAGTCGAGGTGGCCCGACACCTCGTACAGGTGGCCCTTGGTGATGTGCGGGGTGTTGACGAACGCGTACCCCGCCTCCTCGTGCCGCTGCCGGGAGTAGTTCTCCATCTCCCGGCGGATGATGCCGCCCTTGGGGTGGAACACCGGCAGGCCGGAGCCCAGCTCGTCGGGGAAGCTGAACAGGTCGAGTTCGGCGCCGAGCTTGCGGTGGTCGCGCTTGGCCGCCTCGGCCAGCAGGTTCAGGTAGTCCTTCAGCGCCTCGCGCGAGGGCCACGCGGTGCCGTAGATGCGCTGCAGCTGCGGGTTCTTCTCGCTGCCACGCCAGTAGGCCGCGGCCGAGCGCATCAGGCTGAACGCCGGGATGTTGCGGGTGGTGGGCAGGTGCGGGCCGCGGCACAGGTCGGTCCAGACGCGCTCGCCGGTCTTGCGGTCGAGGTTGTCGTACATGCTCAGCGCGCCCTCGCCGACCTCGACGTTCGCGCCCTCGGCGTCGGCCGAGCCCTTCAGCGAGATCAGCTCGAGCTTGAAGCGCTCGTGCGCGAGCTCGTGGCGGGCCTCGTCGTCGGTGATCGGCCGGCGGTGGAAACGCTGCGAGGACTTGATGATCTCCTGCATGCGCTTCTCGAGGCGCTTCAGGTCGTCGGGGGTGAACGGCTTCTCGGGCAGGAAGTCGTAGTAGAAGCCGTTCTCGATCGGCGGGCCGATGCCCAGCAGGGTGCCGGGGAAGACGTCCTGCACGGCCTGGGCGAGCACGTGCGCGGTGGAGTGGCGCAGGACGTTCAGCCCGTCGGGCGAGTCCAGGAACACCGGCTCCACCTCGGCGTCGGCATCGGGCGCCCACTCGAGGTCACGCAGAGCGCCCTCGGCGTCCCGGACGACCACGGCGGCGGCACCGCCCTCGACCGGAACCCCGGCCGCCACCAGCGCGTCCGCGGCCGTCGTCCCGGCCGGCACCACGACGGGGGCGGGCGCGTGGACGGCTTGTGCTGCGGACACGATCGGTCTCCTCGGATCTCAGTCGATGTGACGCTCCGATGCTAGTCGGGGAGCCGCCCGTACCCCGCACCGGTTATCCGTGGCCTCCCAACAGCGGCCAGGACGCTGTCGGGTGCGCGACTCACGGGCCCGATCGCCGGTCGGGTGGCACGAAACCGGGATCCCCGCACCTGGTGTCACCCCTAGTGTCGTCGTCAAGCACCTACCCCACCTCTCACCCCTCACCGAGAACAGGACGAACGATGAGCGACAGCGGCGACACGATCGACCACGGCGCAGACGCCCCCACCAGCACGATCGCCGACAACGACGTGCCGCTGGACTACGACGGCGACGGAACCGTCGACGGTTACCTGCACCAGAACGAGGACGGCACGGCGTACGCGGCGCTCGACCTCGACCACGACGGCACCGCGGAGACGGTCGCGGCCGACACGGACGGTGACGGGTACGTCGACGTCGTGGTGAGCGACACCAACGGCGACGGCAACGTGGACTACGCGATCGTGGACACCGACGGCGACCACGTCGCGGACACCGCGCTCTACGACCGTGACGGGGACGGCGACTTCGACTACGCGGTCGTCGACCAGAACGGCGACGGCGTCATCGACGCCACGGCCGCCGACACCGACAACGACGGTGACTTCGACGCCGTCGAGGTCGACAGCGACTACGACGGCGACGTGGACGCCGTCGTCGTGGACACCGACGACGACGGTGTGTTCGACACGGTCTACTCCGACACCGACGCCGACGGCACCGTCGACACGGCCACCACCGTCACCGACGCCCCGGACCCGGCGCAGGTCCCGGACACCGCCGCGGCGGACGAGGCTCCGGCCACGACCACCACGACGACGACCACGACCACGACGACGCAGACCGCGACCGACCCGTCGGTCGTCACCCCGCAGCCGACCACCCCGGCGAGCTAGTTCTCCGCGGTCTCCGGACGCCCCGCCGCACCCGCGGCGGGGCGTTCGCGCGTCTCAGGCGGCGACCAGCGCCGTCACCGCGGCCCGGAGCGTGGCCCTCACCGCCGCCGGGTCGTCGACCTGGCCGCCGATCACCACGCCGTCGCGCAGCATCACGAGCATCCGGGCCGTCTCGGCGGGGCGCGGGTGCTCCGCCGCGACCAGCACGTCGCGCACCGCGTCGGCGTACCAGCGGCGGTGGTCGGCCACGACCGCGCGCACCGGGCTGGCCGGGTCGGGGTACTCCACCGCGGCGTTGACGAACGCGCACCCCCGGAAGCCGGGGCCGCAGGTGAACTCGCCCAGCGCGTCGAACATCACCAGCACCGCGTCGACCGGCCCGACCGACGACGCCAGCGCGGCGAACGCCGCGGCCTGCCGGTCGTGCAGGTCGGCGAGGTACGCGCAGACCAGCGCGTCCTTGGTGGGGAAGTGGTGGTAGAAGGTGGCCTTCGCCACGCCGGCCTCGGCGATGATCCGGTCGATCCCGACCGCGCGGATGCCCACCGTGTAGAAGAGCACGCTCGCGGTGGCCAGTACCCGGTCACGCGGACGCCCCCCGGGCGCGGGAGCGAGGGCACCGGGCAGTTCGAGGGGGATCGACGGCACTCCTTGAAGTTACCAGACAGATCTGTCTAGTCTGGGGCTCGTACAGACAGGTCTGTCTGGATACCAAGCGAAGGGACGACGACATGTCAGCGCTCTACACCGCGATCGCCACCGCCGACGGCAACGGCCGGAACGGGCGCACCCGCACCAGCGACGGGAAGCTCGACGTCCAGCTCTCGTTCCCGACGGAGATGGGCGGCAGCGGCGCCGGCACGAACCCGGAGCAGCTGTTCGCGGCCGGGTACGCCGCGTGCTTCTCCAGCGCGCTCGGGATGCTCGCCGCCCAGCGCAAAATCGACGCCAAGGACGCGTCGGTCACCGCCGAGGTGAGCCTCAACCCCACCGACAACGGCGGCTTCGGCCTGGCCGTGACGCTGCGCGTCGAGCTGCCCGAGTCGCTCCAGGGCGACGCCGGCCGTGAGCTGGTCGAGGCCGCCCACCAGGTGTGCCCCTACTCCAACGCCACCCGCGGCAACATCCCGGTGGAACTGGTCGTCGAATAGCCGTCGGGACGCCGTGGGCCTTGTTGACGGGCGGTATCGACTCGAACCGCTTACGGTCGAGTAATGACACAGCTCGCCGCTGTCCACGGCGTCCTGCCCGACTACCGCTATCCGCAAGCCGAACTGACCGACGCGGTCGCCGAGGCGTGCGGGCTCGACGACAACCAGCGCCGGTTCCTCGAGCGTGTCCACCGATCCTCCGGTGTCGCCACCCGGCACCTCACGCTTCCGCTCGAGCAGTACCCGTTACCGGACTTCGGCGCCGCCAACGACGCGTTCCTCCGGGGCGCGATCGACCTCGGCACCCGCGCGGTCCAGGGCGCGCTCGCCGACGCCGGGCTCACTGTGGACGACGTCGACACGATCCTGGCCGTGACCTCCACCGGCCTCGCGATCCCGTCGCTCGACGCGCACCTGGCCGGGCGGCTGGCCTTGCGACCGGACGTCAAGCGCACGCCGATCGTCGGCCTCGGCTGTGCGGCCGGCGCGGTCGGCATCTCCCGCCTGCACGACTACGTCCGTGCCTGGCCGGAGCAGGTCGCGGTGCTGGTCACCGTCGAACTGTGTTCGCTCACCGTCCAGTACGACGACCGGTCGCCGACCAACCTCGTCGCCAGCGGCCTGTTCGGCGACGGCGCGGCCGCGGTGGTCGCGGTCGGCCCGGACCGGCCGGTGCACGGGCCCACCGTGCTCGCCACCCGGAGCGTTCTCTACCCCGACACGCTGCGCACGATGGGGTTCGACATCGGCGCGAACGGCCTCAAGGTCGTGCTCGGCACCGAGGTGCCCACGCTGGCCGAGAAGCACCTGCGCCTGGGCGTCGACGAGTTCCTCGCCGAGCACGAGCTGACCCGCAAGGACATCACGACCTGGGTCTGCCACCCCGGCGGGCCGAAGGTGCTGGAAGCGATCGAGTCCGGTTTGGAGCTTCCCGAGGGCGCGCTCGGCGCCAGCTGGAACTCGCTGCGCCGGATCGGCAACATCTCCTCGGCGTCGGTGCTGCACATCCTCCGGGACACTCTGGTCGATCGCCCACCGGAGCCCGGCACACCCGGCATGCTGATCGCGATGGGACCTGGCTTCTCGGCGGAACTGGTGTTGCTGCGGTGGTGACCTTCTACGTCGTCCTGGTGCTGCTGGTCGGCGTGGAGCGTCTCGCCGAGCTGGTGGTCGCGGTACGCAACAAGCGGTGGGCGTTGGAGCGGGGCGGCCGGGAGTACGGCGCCGGCCACTACCCGTTCATGGTCGTGCTGCACACCGCGTTGCTGGCCGGCTGCCTCGCCGAGGCCTTCCACCGCCCGTTCCTGCCCTGGCTGGGCTGGCCGATGCTGGTGCTGGCGGTGGCCGCGCAGGCGCTGCGCTGGTGGTGCATCCGGACGCTCGGGCACCAGTGGAACACCAAGATCATCGTCGTGCCGGGGATGCCGCTGGTCACCGGCGGTCCGTACCGCTTCTTCGCGCACCCGAACTACGTCGCGGTAGTGGTGGAGGGGTTCGCGCTACCGCTCGTGCACTCGGCCTGGCTCACCGCTCTGGTCTTCACCGTGCTCAACGCGGGCCTGCTCACCGTGCGCATCCGCGCCGAGAACGCGGCCCTGCGCGCCGCCACGGTGTGACGCGCCGCGGGACCGGCCGGCCATGATCGACCTCCTCGTCGCCGGCGGCGGGCCGGCCGGGCTGGTCACGGCACTGCTGGCCGCGCGGAGCGGGTTGAGCGTCACGGTGCTGGAACCGCGGGCGCTACCGATCGACAAGGCGTGCGGCGAAGGGCTGATGCCGCACGCGGTCGAGCTCCTCTCGGAGCTCGGCGTCCAGGTTCCCGGCCTGCCCTTCCGCGGCATCCACTACGCCGACGCCCGGCGCGGCGTCGACGCGCTGTTCGGAGCCGGCGCGGGCCGGGGCGTGCGTCGGACCACGCTGCACACCCACCTGACCGACGCGGTGGCCGCGGCCGGCATCGAGATCGTGCCCCGCGCGGCCGGCCGGATCACCCAGGACGCCGACGGCGTGCAGACCGCGGGCTTCCGGGCGCGGTACCTGGCCGCGGCCGACGGCCTGCACTCGCCGATCCGCCGCGCGCTCGGGCTGCAACGCCCGTCGCGCGGGCCGTCCCGCCACGGGCTCCGGCAGCACTACGCGGTCGCTCCGTGGGCGGACCTCGTCGAGGTGCACTGGGCGCCCGGCGCCGAGGCGTACGTGACGCCGGTGGCCCCCGAGCTGGTCGGCGTCGCGATCCTGACCACCGCGCGCGGCCCCTACGCCGACCAGCTGGCGCGGTTCCCGGCCCTCGCCGCGAAGCTGCACTCCCCCACCGGCCCGGTGCGCGGCGCCGGCCCGCTCCGCCAGCGGGTGTCGGCCCGGGTCCACGGCCGGGTCCTGCTGGTCGGCGACGCCGCCGGCTATGTCGACGCGCTCACCGGCGAAGGTCTCGCGGTGGCGTGGGCCGGCGCGGCCGAGCTCGTCGCCTGCGTGGCCGCCGACCGTCCCGGTGACTACGAACGCCGCTGGGCCGCCGCGTCGCGCCGCTACCGCCTGCTCACCGGCGGCCTGCTCTGGGCCCGCAACCGCCCGCTGCTCTCCCGGGCGATCGTGCCCGCCGCCGCCCGCCTCCCGCGGACGTTCACCACGCTGGTGAACCACCTGGCCCGCTGACCCGCGCCCCGAGCCGGCCGGTGGGTCGGCGATCATGCCCGCATGGCCGATCACCTGCTGTCCACGCCCTCGGGGCGGCCGCGCGCCCGCGCCCTGGGCATCCCCCTCGCCGGCACGCCCGGGCGCTGGAACGCGATCACCGACGTCGCCGGGGTCGAGGTCGGCTACACGACGCTCGTCGAGGGCGAGAGCGTCCGCACCGGCGTCACCGCGGTCTTCCCGCGCGGGCGCGACGGCGTCGGCGTGCCGTGCGCCGCCGGCACCCACTCGTTCAACGGCAACGGCGAGATGACCGGCACCGCCTGGATCGCCGAGTCCGGCGCGCTGAACTCGCCGATCGTGATCACGAACACGGCCGCGGTCGGCCCGGCGCACGCCGGTGTCGTCGAGTGGCTGAAACGCAACCGCCCCGAGCTCACGACGCAGTGGGCTCTCCCGGTGGTCGCCGAGACCTACGACGGCCGGCTCAACGACCTCTACGGAGGTCATGTCCGGCCCGGGCACGCGGTCGCCGCCCTCGACGCCGCCCGGATCGGCCCGGTCGAGGAGGGCAGCGTCGGCGGCGGCACCGGCATGATCTGTCACGGCTTCAAGGGCGGTTCCGGCACCGCGTCCCGGGTGCTCGGGTACGGCCCCGACCACTACACGGTCGCCGCGTTCGTCCAGGCCAACCACGGGGCCCGCCACGAGCTCACGATCGGCGGAACCCCGATCCGCTTCGCCGAGCCCTCCGGGGCCCCGGAGCCGCCACCGGCCGCGCCGCGGGGAGCCGGGTCGGTCATCGTGGTGCTCGCCACCGACGCGCCGCTGCTCCCGGGCCAGTGCGGTGCGCTCGCCCGGCGGGCGACGCTCGGCATCGGCCGCACCGGCACCACCGGGAGCCACTTCTCCGGCGACCTGTTCCTGGCCTTCTCCACCGCGAACGCCGGCGCGCTGACCAGCACTTTCCCCGCCGGACCGGTCGGCGACGACGAGTACGAGCACCTGCGGTTCGTGCCCTGGGGGCGGATCGACGCGTTCTACGAGGCCGCGGTGCAGGCGGTCGAGGAAGCGGTCCTGAACGCGCTCGTCGCGAACGACGACATGACCGGTTTCCGGGGGTCACACGTGCCGGCCCTTCCGCACGACGTGGTGCGGGGCGCGTTCTCCGCACCCGGGAAGATATGATTTAGCACGATTCGTTACCCGCGGATCGCGAAGGGGACGAGTACGTCGCAGAGTGACGACCAGGTAGTGCCCTCTGCACGCGTACCGGACCCGGGGAGACGTAGTGGTCGAGCACCGACAGTGCACCTTTCTCCCGATGTCCCCCCGGCCCGACGTCCTCGCGCCACTCGTCTCGACCGACGGCACCCTGGACGTCTCGCGCGCGGTGGACGAGGCGAACCACTGGGCGCTGTTCCAGCTCTCCGGCACCCTCGACGAGGGCAGCGCACCCCAGTTGCTGGAGCTCCTGGTCGCGGCGGCCCGGGTCGACGCCGTCGACCTGGTGATCGCCGACCTGCTCCAGGTGCCCTGGATCGGCGGGCCCGGCGCGCGGTGCCTCGAGGCCGGCGCGCGGGCCACCGGGCGCCACGGCGCGCAGCTGGTGCTCACGCGCCCGACCCTGTTCGTGCGGCGGGTGCTGGAGGTGGTCGGCCTGGCCGGCCTCGTCACCGACGAGGCCGAGGCCGGGTGGCACTGGTCAGATGATCTCTAGCCGGGCCAGCGGCTCCACCAGCTCGCGCTCCTCGTAGGCCAGGTGCGAGAGCAGCGTGTCCGAGAGCAGGTCGACCTCGGCCCGCACCTGGTCGATGTCCTTCTCGTCGGTGACCAGGCCGACCAACGCCCGATCGACCCGCTCCAGCACGTCGTGGATCACCACGTGCTCGGCGGCCAGCCGGTCGACGACCGGCGTGAGCCCCGCGTCGGCCCGCCGTAGCCGCGGGAACAGGGCGGTGTCCTCCAGCGTGTGGTGCGTGGTGACCACCCGGCAGTAGGACTCGCAGTACGTGCCGAGCGTCCAGTTGTTCTGGCGCATCGTCATCGCGTTGATCGCCGACCGGGCCGCACCCGGATCGGTGAGGCCGGCCGCGACCTGCTCGATCAGGTCGCGCACGGTCGCGAGCTCGGAGCGCAGGTGGTCGTGCACGTCGATCAGGTGCTGCCCGGAGGCGCGCTGGGCCGCCGTGTAGGCGCGGCCCGGGTCGGGTGCCGGTCCGGTGGGGCGTTCCGTCTCGTCCCAGAGGGTGACGCCGGACAAGCGCACGCCGTCGTCGGGGGTCGGGGTGACGCCCAGGCCGGTGGGGAGCGGGCGCCCGGACCGGGAGGCGACCGTACCGGTGGCCGCGGGCTCGATGCCCGGGGTGCTCGCCGCGGGCGGAGTGTTCGCGGCGGAGGAGGGTGGTGCGGCCGCGCGGCGCGCGCGCTCGGCGTCGACCTGGGCTTTGACGGCGGGTAGGACCTCGGCGGCGAACCGGCGCACCACCTCGGGGTCGTCCCCCATTACGAGGTAGCCGCTCATCCCCTGCTCGAGCGTGAGCTCGGCCAGCTGGTCGGCGGTGAACTGCGGCGTGATGTTGTAGAGGCGGCGGATCTCCCGCGGGTCCCGCCCGGCGTCCGCGGCGGCGGCGTCGATCGCGGCGTTCATCGCCGGCAGCTTCTCCGGCCCGGCATAGGGGCTGCTCGGGAGCCACCCGTCGGCCGCCCGGCCGGTCAGCGCCAGCATCCGCTTCTTGTACGCCCCGAGCCAGATCCCGACGTCGTGGGCCGGCGCCGGCCCGGCGTGCGCACCGCGGACCGGGTAGTACTCACCGTCGAGCCGGACCGACCCGCCCGGCGCCCAGAGCGCCCGGATGACGCCGATCGCCTCCGCGAGCGCGTCGACGCCCTGGGCCGGGCTGAGCTTGCGCCCACCGAGCGCGGCGATCCCGTCCCAGAACGCACCGGACCCGAGGCCGAGCTCCACCCGGCCGCCGCTGAGCAGGTCGAGCGAGGCGACGCTCTTCGCCAGCACCGCCGGCGGCCGCAACGGCAGGTTGACGACGTTCGGCGCGACCCGCAACGTGGTCGTGCGGGCGGCGATCACCGAGAGCAGCGTCCACGTGTCGAGGAAGCGGGCCTGGTACGGGTGGTCCTGCACGGTGGCGAAGTCGAACCCGAGCTGCTCGGTGAGCTGGGCCAGCGCGACGACGCGCCCCGGGTCCTCGGCGCTCGGCGTGAGAAACGTGCCGAACACCAGGTCGTGTCCGTAGTCAGTCATGGCAATTAGTCTGCCACACAGAAGAGTTGCTTGACAGAACACTCCCCTCCGCGCCTCCCGGGACGAGCGCGGGCGAGCTCGCGGCGAAGATTCGCGAGTGGTTTGTGGCACTCCGTGACGAAAAGGCAAAGACCCAGCTGAGAACGGGTTCGGGCGCGCTAGACGACAGATGTCCGTTAGGCATAGCGTCGGAGTGGACAACCTCCCGACGAAGGGAAGCCCGACATGGGACAGCTCGACGGCAAAGTCGCGTTCATCACCGGCGCCGCCCGGGGCCAGGGCCGTAGCCACGCGCTGACGCTGGCCCGCGAGGGCGCCGACATCATCGCGATCGACCTCTGCGCACAGGCCGAGACCGTCCCCTACCCGATGGCCACACCCGAGGACCTGGCCGAGACCGTGAAAGAGGTCGAGGCGCTGGACCGGCGCATCATCGCCGCGCAGGTCGACGTCCGCGATCTGGCCGGGCTGAAGGCCGCGGTCGACCAGGGCGTCGCCGAGCTCGGCCGTCTGGACATCGTGCTGGCCAACGCCGGCATCTCCACGCCCGCACCGACGCTCGAGATGGACGAGACGGTCTGGGACGAGATGATCGAGATCAACCTGACCGGCGTCTGGAAGACGGTCAAGGCCTCGGTGCCGCACATCCAGGCCGGCGGCCGGGGCGGCGCGGTCGTGATCACGAGTTCGCTCGCCGCGACCTGGGTCAACGCCAACACCGCGCACTACTCCGCGGCCAAGGCCGGCATCGTGATGCTGGCGAAGGTGATGGCCAAGGAGCTGGCCCCGGAGAGCATCCGGGTCAACACCGTGCACCCGACGACGGTGGCCACCGGGATGATCCTCAACGACCCGACCTACCGGCTCTTCCGCCCGGACCTGGAGAACCCGACCCGCGAGGACTTCGACGTGGCCGCCAAGGAGCTGAACAAGCTCCCGGTGGTCGCGCTCGACCCGAGCGACATCAGCAACGCGATCCTGTACCTGGTGGCCGACACCGGGCGCTACATCACCGGCACCACGCACTACGTCGACGCCGGGGGTCAGCTGTAGGTGGCGTGCCGGGAGTTCGCGCTCCCGGCACCCTCCCACGTCGAGCCGCGGGGCGGCGGACCTGATGAATAGTTGACTCTGGCGCCGGGCAAACCGGGCCGAATCAGATCAGCCGCTTATCCAGCTGCCGGAACCGCCTGCTACACAGGTCGTGCGACTGGAGAAGGTGGGGAGAATCCGATGGGCCTGATGGACAAGATCCGCGGCGAGTTCATCGACATCATCGAGTGGCTGGACGACAGCCGCGACACGATCGTCTGGCGGTTTCCGCGCTACCAGAACGAGATCAAGATGGGCGCCAAGCTCGTCGTCCGCGAATCGCAGGTCGCGGTGTTCGTGAACGAGGGCCAGATCGCGGACGCGTTCGGGCCGGGCACCTACACGCTCGAGACCCGGAACCTGCCGATCCTGAGCACGATCAAGGGCTGGAAGTACGGGTTCGACTCGCCGTGGAAGGCCGAGGTGTACTTCGTCAACACCCGGGTCTTCACGGACATGAAGTGGGGCACGCAGAACCCGGTGACGGTCCGCGACCCGGAGTTCGGCGTCGTGCGCCTGCGCGCCTTCGGCTCGTACGCGGTCCGGGTGGCCGACCCCAAGAGGCTGCTCACCGAGCTCGTCGGCACCGATCCGCAGTTCCGCACCGACGAGGTCGCCGAGTACCTGCGCCAGCTGACCGTCAGCCACCTGGGCAGCGCGCTCGCCACCGCGCAGGTCCCGATGATCGATCTGGCCGCGCACCAGCAGCAGATCGGGCAGAGGCTCGCCTCGGTGCTGAGCGAGGAGCTCGCGCCGATCGGCATCGTGATCCCGAAGTTCATCATCGAGAACATCTCGGTGCCGCCGGAGGTCGAGCAGGCGCTGGACAAGCGCACCCAGATGGGCGTGCTCGGCGACCTCGACCAGTACACGAAGTTCCAGACCGCGAACGCGATCGAGGACGCCGCGAACAACCCGGGCGGCGGTGCCGGCGAGGGCTTCGGGCTGGGCCTCGGGATGGCGGCCGGGCAACGCATGGCGCAGTCGCTGAATCCGGCTCCCGCCCCGGCCGCCGGGCCTCCCCCGCTGCCCGCCCAGGCGCAGTGGTACCTCGGCGTCGGCGGCCAGCAGGCCGGGCCCTACGACCAGGCCGCGCTGGCCGCCCAGGTCGCCTCGGGCGCGCTCACCCGCACCACGCTGGTGTGGAAGACCGGCATGGCCCAGTGGGTGCCGGCCGAGCAGGTGCCCGAGCTGGCCGGTGTGCTGGGCTCCGTCCCGCCGCCCCTCCCGCCGCAGTGACCGCGCCCCACGGCGGCGCGCCCGACCAGGGCGCGCCGCGGTCCGGCGCGCCCGCGTCGACGCAGCGGGTGTTCCCGTGCACCAACTGCGGGGCGACGCTGGAGTTCGCGCCCGGCACCGAGTCGTTGCGCTGCCCCTACTGCGGCAGCGCGCAGCACATCGAGATCGCCGCCGACCGCGTCGTCCGCGAGCACGCCTGGGACGAGTTCGTCCGGCTGCCGCGCAAGCCCGTCGCCACGCTGGCCGCGTACGTGTTCACCTGCCCGGGGTGCGGCGCGGTCACCGAGTCCGACGCGATCTCCGACCGGTGCCAGTTCTGCGGCGCCCCGGTCGTGGCGAGCGTCGACGGCGGCGAGATGGTCGTCCCGGAGGCGGTGCTGCCGTTCAGCGTCGACCGCCCCCGCGTTCGCGAGGCGTTGCAGGGCTGGGTCAAGAGCCGCTGGTTCGCGCCCAACGCGCTGAAGAAGGTCACCACGGCCGAGTCGGTCCGCAGCACCTACCTGCCGCACTGGACGTACGACGCGAACACGTCCTCGCACTACACCGGCGAGCGCGGCGAGTACTACTACGAGACCGAGACGTACACCGTCCGGGACAGCGACGGGCAGGAGCGCACCGAGACCCGCCAGGTCCGCAAGACCCGGTGGTGGCCGGCGAGCGGCCACGTCTCCCGCGATTTCGACGACGTCCTGGTGCGCGGCACGTCCAAGGTGCCGTCGGATCATCTCGACGCGCTGGAGCCGTGGCCGCTGCCGGAGTCCAAGCCCTACGACCCCGACTACCTCGCCGGGCACCAGACGCTGCGCTACGACGTCGAGCCCGAGGAGGGCATGGGCGTCGCGCGGGGCCGGATGGCGTCGGTGATCGAGCAGGACTGCCGGCGTGACATCGGGGGCGACGAGCAGCGCGTCCACTCGGTGAACACCAGCTATTCGCGGGTGATGTTCAAGCTGATGCTGCTGCCGGTGTGGGTGTGCGTGTACCTGTACGCGGGCCGCTCGTTCCAGGTGCTGATCAACGGCCGCACGGCCGAGGTCGCCGGTCAGCGTCCGTACAGCAAGGTGAAGATCGCCCTCGCCGTCATCGCCGCGCTGCTCGTCGTCACCGCTGTCGTTCTGTTCTTCGTCCTGCGTCGTTAAGGGCGGGCCCAGTGCCGGCGCAGCGTGGCGGCGAACTCGCGGGCGCGCTCGTCGGGGAAGAAGAGTTTGCCGCCGGGGATCTCGACCACCCGGGACGCGCCGGAGATCGTGTCCCGCAGCCAGTAGGCCCACCGGCGGCCGAAGAAGATGTCGGCGGTGCCCCACACGATCTGGGTCGGCACGTTCAGGCGGGCCAGCTCCGGCTCGACCGCGAGCAGGTCGGGGGCCCGGAGCGAGGTGAGGAACCGCTGGAACTGGCGGGCGGCCTCGTGCGTGCCGATCAGCGGGGTCAGGTTGGCCAGCACGATCTCCTCGGGTAAGGCGTCGACGTCCTGGTAGCCGACGCCGTACACCAGCTCGCGGGCCCGGGGCAGGTCGTGCAGCAGCGGCGGCCCGGTGCGGGCGAGCATCCCGGCCCGGGCGAGCAGCACGGTCGGCAGGAACGCCGTCGGCGGGACGTTGTCGTGCGCCTCGCAGTTGGTGAGCGTGAGGGAGTTCAGCCGCTCGCGGTGGCGCACCGCGAAGATCTGGGCGACCGCGCCGCCGGTGTTGTTCGCCACCAGGTCGACGCGGGCGAGCCGGAGCGCGTCGCAGCAGTGCGCGACGAACTCGGCCAGCGCCGGCAGGGAGAAGTCCTGATCGGCCGAGGCGGGGGTGCGCCCGTGCAGCGGCAGGTCGATCGCGATGCACCGGCGATCGCCGACCAGCTCGGCGAACACGTTCCGCCAGAGATAACTGCTGGTGCCGACGCCGTGGACGAACAACGCCGGAATGCCACCGCCGCCGGTGTCGACGAAGCTGGCCGGACCCGACCGCGTCGCGATCTCGCCCCGATACTGGTCAAACTGGTGCTTGTGGAGCGTGAAGGTCTCCAACATGGGTGCGCCCCTTTGACGGTGAGTAGTAGCGGTCGCAACAGACTGTTTTGTTACTCCACAGAACGGGGTTTCGCTACTGACTCCGTTACGTTCACGTCTTCATTCACGTCGGAGTGCTGTGACGACCGACCGGGCACTGGCCGAACGATTCGACGAACATCGTGCGCACCTGCACGAGGCCGACGACGCGGTGCGGGAGACGTCACTGCCGCTGCCGCCGCTCTAGACTGACGCGACACACTTCGTCATCGGGAGGACGACGGTGGCGGCTCAACCCGACGACGCGCTCCGGGCGCACTTCACGGACGCGGCGATCCCCGAGTCCGCGGCGGCCGACCTGGTGCGCCTGGTCCACGGCGTCCTGCCCCAGCCGGAGGACGCCGAGTCGGCCGACGCCGCCACGATCCTCTCCGCGCTGCGCATGTTGCGTGCGCTGCGCGTCGAGCTCGCGGACTGGGAACCCCGGCTGATCGACGCCGCCCGGACGCTCGGCGTCAGCTGGAACGACCTCGCGCCCGCGCTCGGCGTGGCCAGCAGACAGGCCGCCGAGCGTCGCTATCTGCGGTTGCGCCCGGCCCGGCCGGACGAGGCCGGCGACACCCGTGACCAGCGGGTGCAGAACGAACGGGACCGGCGCGCCGAGGACCGCGCGGTGCTGGACTGGGCGCGGCGGCACGCGGTCGCGCTGCGCCGGATCGCCGCCAGGGTCGCGGAGCTGAGCGACCCGCCCGAGACGGCTCGGCGCAACGTCGAGGTCGTGCGGCGCACGCTCGGCGAGGACGACCCGGCCGCGCTGCTCGCCCCGCTGCGCGACGCCCGGGAGACGCTCGGCGAGAGCCACCCCGACCTGGCCCGGTCGATCGACGAGCTGATCGACCGCACCGACGCGGTCCGCGGCAGCACGCGCGAGCACCGTAACGCGGATCACGGCGGTTCGACCGGCTGACTGTCGTCACGCAAACAAACGACGCTCCCCCGCCCTGCTTCAGTGCTGTCGACGACAGTGGAGACAGGGGAACGGACCATGCGCGGACCACAGTTCTGGATGCGTCGGCTGGCGGCGTCGATCGGCGCGGCGGCGGTGCTCGTGACCGCGGCCTGCGGCTCGCCGTCGGCCGGGTCCGGCTCCCCGGCCACGGGTGGGGCGGCACCGGCGGGGGCGAGCCCCACGACGCCGGTGTCGGCCGCCGCGAGCCCGTCGACGGAGTTCGACACCGAGTTCACCCAGGCGCTCGAGCTCGTCACCGCGTACTGGCGCCAGGAGTTCACCGCGAACAACGTGGCCTTCGCACCGGTGAAGGACGTCCGGCCGTACACGAAGGACGGTGAGCTGAGCTGCGCCGGCCAGCCGCTCTCGACGAACAACGCGTTCTACTGCCCGCCGTCGGACCTGCTCGGCTACGACGTCAACTTCGTGCGCGCCGGGTACGACAAGATCGGCGACGGTTTCCTGTACCTCCTGCTGGCCCACGAGTACGGCCACGCGGTCCAGACCCGGGTGAACACGAACCGGCTCGTCAGCCGCGTCTACGAGTTGCAGGCCGACTGCCTGGCCGGCGCCGTGATCGGGGACTCGACCCGGGCCGGGACGATCGAACTCGAGCGCGGCGACGCGGACGAGATCATGACGTCGATCATGACGATCGCCGACCCCGACGGCGTGCCGTGGTTCGACCCGACCGCGCACGGTTCGAACGCCGACCGGCTCGCCGCGTTCAGCCGGGGCTACCGGAGTTCGTACGGCGCCTGCCATTTGGACAGCCTGAGCGGCGTCCGCCTAGTTCCGTCGTCACCCCGATGACTTTTCTCTTGTCATCGTTCCGATGACGTGCTATTACTGAGGTGCGCGTTGACGAACCCACTATTGGATTCGAGGAGGACGCCATGTTGATGCGCACCGACCCGTTCCGGCAGCTCGACCAGCTCTTCGCCGGCATCCCCGCGACCTGGTCCAAGCCCGCAGTGATCCCGATGGACGCCTATCGCCTCGGCGACGAGTTCGTGGTCGAGTTCGACCTGCCGGGTGTCTCCCCGGACGCCGTCGAGCTCGACGTGGAACGCAACGTTCTGACCGTCCGGGCCGAGCGCCGTCCGCACGCCGAGCAGCCCGCCGAGATGGAAGTCCGCGAGCGCCCGCTGGGCGTCTTCACCAGGCAGTTGTTCCTCGGCGACACCCTGGATCCCGAGCGCATCCGGGCCGCGTACGCCGACGGAGTGCTGACGCTGCGCATCCCGGTGCGCGAGCAGGCGAAACCGCGCAAGATCGCGATCGCCCACGCCGAGCCGGACCGGAAGCAGATCGACGCCTGACGCCGGCCATGGACGCCACCGACGTGGACGTCGATTTCCTGGCGCTGGTCACCGCTGATCCGGAGCTCGTCCGGGCGGAGTTCGAGGCCCTGATCGACGCGGTCTGGGAGCTTCCGCCGGAGCCGCCGGAGCCGCCGTTCCCGCGGCCCGAGCCCGGCCCGCCGGGCTGGTTCCCGGGGTGGCCCGGCCGTCGCATGGGACCCGGACGCCACCCGAGCGGCACTCCGCACCGCACCGAACGCTCACCGCCCACTCACGGAGAGGAGCACGTATCGATCCGGCGGCGCCCGTCCGGGCGCCGCCGTCTCGGGCCGGGCCGGGACAGTCGTTCTCCGCTTCGCCCGGCACCCGCTCGACCGAGATCGCGTCCAGGACCTTCCCCTGCCGGGCGAGGCCGTTGATGAGGGCACCGCGGAGCGCTCCGCCGGTCCGGCGATCGTGCCGGTGGACGCGGCCAGGTCCGGAGCGGCCCGTCCGGAGGAGGCGAGCGGGGCACGGATCGGGGGCATCAGAGGCGGTGGGCATCATTTGATGCTCTTTTCGACTTGGACAGGTATCGACCCTGGTGCCTAGCGTCGACCCATGGAGCTCACCGGCGAGATGTTGATCGGGGCCCGCGCGGTCCGGGGCACGGCGGGAACCGTGCACGGCCGCGACCCACGGACCGGGGACGCACTGGCGCCGTCGTACGGGCTGGGAGACGCCGCCGACGTGGCCGCGGCGGCGTCGCTGGCCGCGGCCGCGTTCGGCGTCTACCGGAGCACCACCGGGGAGCAGCGCGGGGCGCTGCTCGACACGATCGCGGCCGGGCTCGAGGAGATCGCCGAGCCGCTCGTCGCCCGGGTGGCCGCCGAGACCGGCATCGCCGAGCCGCGGGTGCGTGGTGAGCTGGCCCGAACCACCGGTCAGCTGCGGATGTTCGGCGCGCTCGCCCGCGAGGGCAGCTGGATCTCCGCGCGTATCGACCCCGCGCTCCCCGAGCGCACCCCGCTCCCCCGCCCCGACCTGCGGCAGCGTCGCGTCCCGACCGGGCCGGTCGCCGTGTTCGGGGCGTCGAACTTCCCGCTGGCGTTCTCGGTCGCGGGCGGCGACACCGCGTCGGCGCTGGCGGTGGGATGTCCGGTCGTGGTGAAGGCGCACAGCGCCCACCCGGGCACGTCCGAGCTCGTCGGCCGGGTGATCCAGGGCGCGGTGGCGGCCCTCGGTCTGCCCGAGGGCGTCTTCTCCCTGCTCTTCGGCGACGGGGAGAGCCTGGGCGTCGCGCTCGTGCGCGACCCGCGGATCCGGGCGGTCGGGTTCACCGGCTCCCGGTCCGGCGGTACCGCGCTGACGGCGGCGGCCGCGGCCCGGCCGGTGCCGATCCCGGTGTTCGCCGAGATGTCGAGCGTCAACCCGGTGTTCCTGCTGCCGGGCGCGCTGGCCACGCGCGGGGCGGAGCTGGGCGCGGCGTTCGTGACGTCGCTGACGACCGGCGCCGGCCAGCTGTGCACGAACCCGGGCCTGCTGTTCGCGATCGAGGGGCCCGGCCTGGACGAGTTCCTCGGCGCCGCGGCCGCCGCGATCGCCGAGGTGGACGCGGCGGCGATGCTCACCGCCGGCATCCGGGCCGCGTACGACGACGGGGTCTCCCGGCTGCGCGAGCATCCGCTCGTGACCGAGGTCGCCGCCGGGCCCGGGTCGCCCGGGCTGAGCACACCCCACCTGTTCACGACCACCGCGGACGCGTTCCTCGCCGACCGCGGCCTGCAGGACGAGGTGTTCGGCGCCGCCGCGCTGGTGGTGCGGGTCACCGGCTTCGCCGAGGTGATCGACGCGCTGGAGGGGCAGCTCACCGCGACCGTGCACGCCGCGGCCGAGGACCTCGACCTGGCCGCGTCGCTGCTGCCCTCGCTGGAGCTGCTGGCCGGCCGGATCGTGTTCGACGGCTGGCCCACCGGCGTCGAGGTCGGGTCGGCGACCGTGCACGGCGGCCCGTACCCGAGCACCTCCGACGGGCGGAGCACCTCGGTGGGCACGGCCGCGATCGAACGGTTCCTGCGGCCGGTCGCGTACCAGAACCTTCCGCCCGCGCTGCGGCCACCCGGGCTCGACGACGAGAACACGCTCGGCCTGCGCCGCACGGTCGACGGGGTGCCGCGGTGAGCGGCCCGCCGGTCGTCGTCGGCATGGAGGTGGTGCCGGTGGCCGGGGCGGACAGCATGCTGCTCAACCTCAGCGGCGCGCACGCTCCGTACTTCACGCGCACGGTCGTGGTGCTCACCGACAGCGCGGGCAACACCGGGCTGGGCGAGGTGCCCGGCGGCGAGGCGATCCGCTCGACGCTCGTCGAGGCCGAGCCGCTCGTCGTGGGCACGCCGCTCGGACGCCACCACGCGGTGCTCGACGCGGTGCGCACCGCCTTCGCCGGGCGCGACGCGGGCGGGCGGGGCCGGCAGACGTTCGATCTGCGCACGACCGTGCACGTGCTCACCGCGATCGAGTCCGCGCTGCTCGACCTGCTCGGCCAGTACCTGTCGGTGCCGGTGGCCGACCTGCTCGGCGAGGGGCGCCGGCGCGATCACGTGCCGGTGCTCGGGTACCTGTTCTACGTCGGCGACGGGGCCGGCCTGGGCTACCGGTCGTCCGCGGAACCCGGGTGGTTCGGCGCGCGCGACCGGCCGGTACGCACGCCCGACGACGTCGTGCGGCTGGCCGAGGCGGCCCGCGAACGGTACGGGTTCACCGACTTCAAGCTCAAAGGTGGCGTCTTCGACGGCACCGAGGAGGCCGCCGCCGTCACCGCGCTGGCTGAGCGCTTCCCCGACGCGCGGATCACGCTCGACCCGAACGGCGCCTGGTCGTTGCCGGAGGCGGTCCGGCTGGGCCGGTCGTTGCGTCATGTCCTCGCGTACGCCGAGGACCCGTGCGGCGCCGAGGACGGGTACTCCGGGCGGGAGGTGCTGGCGGAGTTCCGGCGCGCGACCGGGCTGCCGGTGGCGACGAACATGATCGCCACCGACTGGCGTCAGCTGGCCCACGCGGTGCAGCTCGGCGCCGTCGACATCCCGCTCGCCGACCCGCACTTCTGGACGATGGCCGGCAGCGTGCGGGTCGCGCAGCTGTGCGACGCCTGGGGCCTGACCTGGGGATCTCATTCCAACAACCACTTCGACGTGTCGCTGGCGATGTTCACGCACGTGGCGGCGGCCGCACCCGGACAGATCACCGCGATCGACACGCACTGGATCTGGCAGGACGGGCAGCGCCTCACCCGGGAGCCGTTCGCGATCGTCGACGGGGAGATCGCGGTGCCCTCCCGGCCGGGGCTCGGCGTCGAGCTGGACCGCTCGCGGCTGGCCGCCGCCCACGAGCTGTACCTCACGCACGGGCTGGGCAGCCGGGACGACTCGGTGGCGATGCAGCACCTGATCCCGGGGTGGACGTTCGATCCCAAACGCCCCGCGCTGGCACGATGAGGACGTGACTACGGTTCTGCAGGTCGGCCGGCTGATGCCGGCGGTGGCTGACGTGCTGGCGCGCGACTACGACGCGGTCGTGCACGATCCCGCGCGGCTGGCGTCCTACGCGGACTCGGTCCGGGTGGTGGTGACCGGCGGGCACGCCGGGGTGGACACCGCGCTGCTCGACGCCCTGCCCGGGCTCCGCGCGATCGTGCACTTCGGGGCCGGGTACGACGGCACCGACGTCGCCACCGCACGGGAGCGGGGCATCCTCGTCAGCAACACCCCGGGCGTGCTCGACGACAGCGTGGCCGACACCGCGGTCGGCCTGATGATCGACGTGCTGCGTCGCTTCAGCGCGAGCGACCGCTACGTGCGGGCCGGCCGGTGGGCCACCGACGGGCCGTACCCGCTGCAGCGGACGGTGAGCGGCTCGCGGGTCGGCATCGTGGGGCTGGGCCACATCGGTACCGCGATCGCCACCCGGCTCGAGGCGTTCAACTGCCCGATCGCGTACCACAACCGGCGTGCGGTGCCCGATTCCCCGTACCGGTACGAGCCGTCGCTGGTGCGGTTGGCGGCCTCGGTCGACGTGCTCGTGGTCGCCGTGACCGGCGGCACGGGTACGCGGGGGCTGATCGGCCGGGAGGTGCTGGAGGCGCTCGGCCCGGACGGGGTGCTCGTCAACGTCGCTCGGGGCAGCGTGGTGGACGAGCCGGCGCTCGTCGCGCTGCTCACGGCCGGGAAGCTCGGCGGCGCGGGGCTCGACGTCTTCACCGACGAGCCGCACGTGCCGCCGGAACTGCTCGACCGCGACGACGTCGTGCTGCTGCCGCACGTCGGCAGCGCGACGGTCGCGACCAGGGCGGCGATGGCCGACCTGACGCTCGCGAACCTGCGCTCGTTCCTGGAGACCGGGACCCTCGTCACCCCGGTCTGAGCGCGGTGGCGTCGTAGCGCCGGGCCAGGGTGGCGAAGGCCCGGCGTAGCTCCGGCGGGCCGATCACCTCGAGGTCGGCGTCGAAGCGGCCGAGGCTCGCGGCGAGGCCGATCCACGACCACGATCCGGCCACCAGCCGGCAGCGGTCCGGGCCGAGGGCCTCGACCACGCCGTCCCCGGCGAACGGGGCCACGGCCGTGGCCGCGGCCGCCAGCACCACCTCGCCCCGGCACGGCCACTCCGGGGTGTCCGAGCCCCGGAACCGCGCCGTGATAAACGTCGCGACGTCCCCGCCGGGGATCTCACGCCGGGTGAACCGGGGTCCGGTGGGGATCCGCGGCACGATCCGATCGACGCGGAACGTCCGCCAGTCGTCGCGGTCACGGTCCCAGCCCACCAGGTACCAGCGCCCGCGCCGCGTCACCAGGTGGTGTGGCTCGACCCGCCGGACGGCTCCCGAGTAGTCGAACCGGAGGACCTCGTCGGCCCGGATCGCGGCCGCGACGGCGAGCAGCACGGCGGTGTCAGCCTGGGGTGCGCTGCCCACCGCGGTCAGCTCCAGCGCGTCGATGCGGTGACGCAGTCGTGCGGGCATCACCTGGCGCACGGTGGTGAGCGCACGCGCCGCCGCCTCCTCGATGCCGGCCCCGGACGTCACCGCGATCCGCAGCGCCACGGCCAGCGCGACCGCTTGCTCGTCGTCGAACAGCAGTGGTGGCAGTTGGGTACCGGCGTCCAACCGGTACCCGCCGTCGGGACCCTTGACCGCTCGGATCGGGTACCCCAGTTCACGCAGCCGGTCGACGTCGCGGCGCACGGTGCGCGGGCTCACGTCCAGCCGGGTGGCGAGGGCCTCCCCCGGCCAGTCGCGGCGAGCCTGCAGCAACGAGAGCAACGCGAGCAGCCGCGCCGACGTGTGACCCATGGCATCGATTCTGCCCGGAAGTAGAGGTCAGTAGTTGACCGCTACTGCGACCACAGTTCACCTCATGACGATCAACACGACGACCCACCTGAACTTCCGCGGCGACGCCCGGGCGGCGCTGGAGTTCTACCACTCGATCTTCGGCGGCGAGATCGTGCTCGCCACCTACTCCGACGCCCACAGCGTCCAGGACCCGGCCGAGGCGGACTGGATCACCTGGGGCCAGGTCGAGGCCGGCAACGGCTTCCGCGTGATGGCCTACGACGTGCAGGTCCGCCGGCCGTTCGAGCGGGGCGCGAACTCGTTCTTCGTGTCGATCCGCGGCACGTCGGCCGACGAGGTCTCGGCCTTCTGGAAGGGCCTGTCCGAGGGCGCGACGATCGTCGAGGACCTCGCCCCGGCGGGCTGGTCGCCGCTCTACGGCATGCTCACCGACCGCTTCGGCGTCACCTGGGTGCTCGACGTCGAGGCCGAGTACTCCGGGTCCTGACCCTCGGCACCGGCCCGCCGCTTGGCGGGCCGGTGCGAGCCGGTGCGGACCGGCGGGTGAGAGCAGCCGGTGCGGCCCGGCCGGCCGACGCGAGCCGGCCAGCGCCAGTGGGCCAGTGGCGGCGGGCCGGACGGTGGCTTAGTATCCGGTGGCTACCAGCGCGAGGAGGCCGACGGCGACGACCGCGTCGAAGACGCCGCACCATTCCGCGAACGACCGGCTGATCACCGAGTCGCGCCGCCAGAGCACCGCGTCCCAAGCCGCGTGCCCGAGCAGGCCGACCGCAACGACGACCGCCCCGGCCGCGGTGGGCACCTCGAGCGCGACCACGAACACCGCGAGCCCCATCAGCCCCACCGGTACCTGAAGCAGGTGCCATCGCTCGCGCCGCCGCACCGCCACGACCGCACTCCCGACCACGGCGATCACGGCCAGCACCGGCAGCTCGGGTACCTCGAACGCGCGGAGAGCGACCACACCGACGAACAGCACCACGACGACCGGCCAGGTCAACGCCCGTCGATCGAGAGCGGCGAGCGCGACGTACCCGGCCGCGGCCACCACCAGCGCGACCCCCACACCGGGCTCGGCGGCCCCGTCGGACAGCGTCAGCGCCGCGCACGCGAGCGCGAGCACAGTGGGCCAGCGGTGCAACACGGACGTCGGGCGAGCTACCGCTTGTGTTGTCATACTCCGAGGATGAGATACCCGGTGGGGGTAAGTCACGTCCACGCAGAACCCCGTCCGTTTTCTTGGGAAACGCGTCCGATCCGAGCGATCCGGGGCGCCTGTCCGAGGTGTCGAGTCGCCGCAGACAGCCCGACTCACACGGTACGCGAAGGCTATAAATGATTTATCCGTTATGCCTAATTTATTACTGAATAGCCAGCCTAAAAAGGCCATCTTCCTCGTTACATTCGTGGAACGAGTTGGCGTACAGTAATCGATGCGACGCGCTTGACCGGGCGCGCCAGTAGTGGCGTGCGCGTCGTCTGTGAATACTGTTCACGTGAACGACGGGAACCGCCCATGGTCGAGAAATTGTTCTTCCGTAAGAGCACGAAGAGCAACGTGGCCAACTGCGTCGAGGTTGCCTTCTCCCACCGCGGAACGCTACTCCGCAATTCTCGGTATCCGGACGGCCTCGTTCTGGAGTTGACCCGCCGTGAATGGGAAGACTTTCGTGCCGCGGCGGCAAGCGGGCGATTCGACCGTCCAGGGTGCGACGAACCGCAGTAGGGTCTCGCCGCGCTACTTGATATGCACTCCGCCATCGATCCGGTGTGCTTGAACGACGGTCCCGTGTTGAACTCCTCCACTCACGATATTTGTCGATTCCGATGTGGCCGTTCGGGACAGACTTCGCCAATCGGCTACCCACGCCTCGATTTCGTCGCGAAACTCGGTGTCGCGGTCGGCCATTTCGGCCACGCTGAACCCGAGCTCGCTCACGATCTCTTGACGACGACGGGCGTCGAGCTCGGGGAAACCCACCGGTTCCTGAAGCTCCACAGCGATCCGGCGTCGGCGGAGCAATTGCGTGAGCGAAACCCACGCCTGTTTGCCGGCTTCTCCGCCGGCGCCGCTGAGTACCGCCCCGAGTATCGCCCCGATCTCGGCGGGTTCCATGGCTCCTCCATCTCTCTCCACAATAGGCGTTGCCGAAATGACAAACTACTGTTCCGGCGACAACGACTTCACTTGCGCATCGACACTGGCAGCCCGTGGATCGCCCATGGCTTCGAAGAGCGCACGCGCCTCCGTGAACGTGGTCCGCGCCTGCTCGACGTCACCGACACTCAGCGCCAGACGCCCTGACTCCGCGAGCGCCTCCGCCCGCGCCTGCCGATCGCCCAAGCCCCCGTAGAGATCGGCGGCGGCGTCGAACTGAGCTCGCGCCTGGTCGGGTGCGCCCTGACCCACGTTGGAGCGACCCAACTCCAGGCGAGCCGCCGCGATGCTCCACCGGTTGTCGATCTCCTCGAAGATCGCCAAGGCTTCCTGGCAATACTCGCCCGCACGCTGATAGTCGCGCAGCCCGTTGTAGGCACCAGCGATGCTCAGCAGCGCCAGACCGCGTCCTCGCGACTCGCCGATCTGCTCGAACAGTTCCCGAGCCCGCTCGGCCGCGTCGAGCACCTGCTGGAATTCGCCTTTCTCCTGCAGCACCATCGCGCGGCCACGCACCGCGAACGCTGCCCGCCAGCGGTCTCCGTTCTGAAGACTGAGCTCGTACCCCTCGCTGTAGCGCTCCAAGGCGAGTTCGAAGTCACGACGGTGGCGATGAGCGTCGGCCAGCAGCAGAATCAAATGCGTGCGGGCGGTCATGTCCGCATCGTCGCGCGCAGCGTCGATTCCGATCTGGCTGACCTGCACCCAATTCTCCAGATAGGACCCACGTTCGAGGAAAGCGCTGGCTGAGACGGCTAGTTGCCAACACACCCGTACGAGTCCGAAACGCTTCGACTGGCGAACGCTGTCGACCAGATTCACGCGCTCGGTTTCGCACCAGGCGAGCGCGTCCGGCAGGTCGCGGAACGATCGCGCACCCGGCAGGTCGACACTTTCGTCGATCGGGAACGTCCACCCCTGCGGGACGATGATCCGGTAGGCGGCCCAGCTGCGGGTCAGATACCAGAGGTAGATGTTGCGCAACGCATTTCTGCGCCGTTCCAACGTCAGATCCGCCTCCGCGCGCTCGGCGGCGAACAAACGAACGAGATCGTGCATTCGATGGCGCTTCGTATCTCGTTCCTGAATCAGATTCGAGCTGGTGAGCGAATCGAGAAGCAGGACCACCCGCCCCCGTTCGACGCCACTGAGTACCACGCAGGCGTCCACGGACATCTCAACCCCGGGGTGCAGCCCGAGATAGGCGAAGAAAATGCGCTCTTCGATGCGCAGATTCTGATACGACCACATGAAAACCGTGCGCACGGCCGCGAGGTCGTCCTCGCTCCGAGACAGCAGATCGAGCCGTTCGCGCTCGACCGACAACTCATGGGAAATCTCGGTCAGCGAGGTGCCCGGCCGATCCAGCACTCGTTCCGCGACCACGCGGAGCGGCAAGGGAAGAAACGAGCAGTAGGCCGCGATCTCCGCGGCCGCCGCGTGCTCCGCCTCGACCCGCTCCGCGCCGATGATTTCGGCGAGCAGCCGGGCGGCGGCATCGGGAGCCAACGCGTCGAGCTGCATCCGGCTTGCTCCCTCCCGGACGCCAAGCCCGCGAAGCGTGTTGCGGCTGGTCACGACGACCACGCAGGTCGTCGAGGCCGGCATCAACGGCCGGACCTGCTCGGCCGAGCCGACGTTGTCCAGCAGCAACAGAAGGCGACGTCCACTACATATGGTGCGGAATAGAGCCGCTCGCTCGTGGGTGGTCTGGGGAATCCGTTCGGTCGGGACGTTCAACGCGCGAAGGAACGCGTCCAACGCCTCGTCCGCACTGATGGCGGGGCCTTTTCCGTAGGCCTGGAAGTCCAGATAGAGATCCCCGTCGGGAAACTGATGGCGTACCCGGTGCGCCCAGTGGACGGCGACCGCAGTCTTCCCGATGCCCCCTGCTCCGGCGATCGCCGAGATAACGACCGTGACCGGTTGGTCAGCGGATCGCACTCCGACGGACAGCTTGAGGTCCAGCCGACGGAGCGTTTCTTCCCGGTCGATGAAGTGGGGTATGTCCGGCGGTAGCTGACGGGGCGAGGGTAGGTCCTGCACCGACAGGTACGACCCGATGTGCACCGGGCCGTTGATGGTCTGAGCTTGCACGGACGAAGAAGTCGAGCCGGACAGCTCGTTTCTCGATCCCGATTCGTTCGCTCCGCTCATTGCTCACTCGTCTCCCCCATGCTGCGCCCGGCAGTCAGCCGGCACCCCCGGCATACTCGCCGACGGGCCACGAGCACCCCCACGCCGCCTCACCCCACCGGAGGTGCTGCTGCACGACGGCAGGCTCCTCATCGACCTCGACACCGGTGAGTTGGTCGTCCCCGTCGAAGACCATCACCACGACCGACCTCGCATCGAACAGCCAGTAGTCGTACGTGGGAAGTCCGAGGCGACCCGCGGCGGAGCGCTCGAGATACCGGATCGCTTCGCCGTGCCTGACGTTGACCGGCGTCATGTACATCTCGAACTTCACGTAGTCGCTCGGCGGATCATCCGCGACCCGGACACGCCGCATGATCCGGCCGTCATTGAGCCGGGGCCCGATGACGTCGAACCACGGCTTCATCCATTCCCAGCCGGGCTTACCCCCGTGCAGGAAATCAAGGAAGTGGGCCCGCTCGACCTCGTCCATGCCGTAGGACCGACGCACTTCGAGCCGGAAGGCCGAGTGCGTGAAGGTCACGAAGAACTCGTGCAGTCGGTCGTATCCCCGATGAACCCTGATTACGATCACCCATTCGCCTTGTACCAATCCAGAAGCGAACGCGGAACTACGACCACGCCCTCACCAGGCAACACGTCGCGGAGGTCGGCAATCGCCGCTTTGTCGCGGAGCTCTTCGCCTTGAACCGCTATATCACCCGTGTCCGTTTCATATAAGGCCGGACAGCTACCGATGTTGCTGCCGGTGAAAAGGAGGCGAAGTCGCATACGAATCCCCTCGAAGCCCATTTGGGTATCGATAGGATAAGCGATTAACCGCCTTAAATCGCGGCATCGCACCGAACTTAAATTGCCGGCTCCCGAAAAGTGGTGACCGTGCGATTATTGATGCTACAGAACACTTCAGGTAGTGGTCATACCTTCGTGTTCACCCCGACTCTCGGGCCCCGTATCAGCTCAACAACCCGGCGCGGTGAGCGGCGTCGACCGCGGAGGCCCGGTCACGGACGCCCAGCTTCTCGAACAGGTGCAGCAGGTGCGTCTTGACCGTCGTCTCCGAGATGAACAGCGTCTTGGCCGCTTCGCGGTTCGTCGCTCCGGCCGCCACCAGCCGCAGCACCTCGAGCTCCCGCTTGCTCAGGCCCGGAGACGCGGCGACCGGGGGCGGCGACGCGGCGCGGGTCATCAGGCGGCTGGCCACGGCGGGTGACAACACCGCCTCGCCGCGGTGCGCGCTACGCACGGCACGCAGCAGCTCGTCGCCGGGCGCGTCCTTGAGCAGGTACCCGGTGGCGCCGGCGGCGACGGCGTCCAGCACGTCGGCGTCCTCGTCGAACGTCGTCAGCACCAGGACCCGGGCCGCGACGCCGCGGTGGCGCAGCTCGCGGATCGCCTCCACGCCGCCACCGCCCGGCATGCGCAGGTCCATCACGACGACGTCCGGCCGCAGCGCGACCGCCTGCAGAACCGCCTGCTCGCCGTCGGAGGCCTCGCCGACGACCTCGATGTCCTCGACGCTGTCGAACATGCCGCGTAAGCCGTCACGCACCACCGGGTGATCGTCCGCGAGCAGGAGCCGGATCACACGACCTCCACTTTCGACGCGGCGGGCAGCGTCGCCACCAGCGCGGTGCCCTCGCCCGGAGCGCTCTCCACGACCAGCGACCCGTCGACGCGGGCCAGGCGCTCGCGCATCGCGGTGAGGCCCAGGCCGGTGCCGTCCGCGCGCATGCCGACCGTGTCCGGCTCGAACCCCACCCCGTCGTCGCGGACGTCGAGCGTCACCGCGTCCTCGAAGTAGGTGAGCGTCACCCCGACCCGCGTGGCGCCCGCGTGTTTCGTCACGTTTGTCAGCGCTTCCTGCACCGTGCGCAGCAGAACGACCTCCTGGTCCGGCGGGAGCACCCGAACGGCCCCCGCGACGTCGACCTCCACCGGCAGGCCGGCGCGCTGGGCGACGTCGCCGATGGCTTGCGGAAGTGTTGATCCTTCCAGCTGACCAGGGCGTAACGCACGGAGGGACCGGCGGGCCTCGGCGAGCCCGTCGCGGGCGAGCTCGGCGACCAGGTCGAGATGCGGACGTGGGCCCGGAGCCAGCTCGCCGCCGCGGTCGGCGACCTCGAGCTGGCGGATGATGCCGGTCAGGGCCTGCGCGAGCGTGTCGTGGATCTCGCCGGCCAGCCGGGCCCGCTCGTCCAGCACACCGGCTTCGCGGGCCTGGCTGATCAGCTGCGACTGCAGCCCACGGTTCTCGACGAGCGTCTCTTCCAGACGCTTGTTGGTGACGGTGAGCTCCTCGAGCATGTGGGCGCGCTCGATCTCCTGCTCCCGCGACTTGATGACCGCCCGGCTCAGGTACCACACCAGGGCGAAACTTCCGGCGCTGAGCAGTAGCCAGACCACGATCAGGACCGGCGTGGTCGGGTAGCCGCCGATGTAGCTGGCCGACGCGATCAGCGCGAAGGCGCCGGTCGCCGGGTAGACCAACCGCTCGGGCAGGTAGTTCGGCGCTTCGACATACCCGTACCAGGCGTAGATGCCGTACCACGGGTTGAGTCCGACGAGGACCGCGGTGAGGACGAGCCGCACCACGAGGTACGTGGAGGGGATGTCGCGCACCGAGGGGTGACAGACCAGAATCCAGGTCGCGGTGAACGCGGTGACACCGAAGATGAACGGGAGCCGCTCGTGGCCGCGGTCGAGGATCAACGTGTCCGCGACGGCGATCAGGGTGGCGGCCGCGAGCAGCGCCAGCGGCATCCAGCGGCGAAGACTCGGCTCCGCCACCGGATCGATCCCCAGTGCGCTCACGGCTGCCTCCTCGTCGGGTCGTTGCTCATTCTGACGTCCGCGGCTACTGCCAGCGGAAGGTACGGACCGCCAGACCGATGAACACGACCGCGTAGGCCAGGAGCACCAGCAGGGACTTCACCGCGGGGAAATCGCCGTCGATCGAGGTCGCCAGGGCCTGGCTCGCCGCGCCCAGCGGCGTGAACTCCGAGATCGTGCGCAGCCAGCCGGGCATCGTCTGCAGCGGGATCCACAGGCCGGCGAAGAACATCAGCGGGAAGAACAGGATGCTGGTGATCGCGTTCGCGACCTTCGACGACGGCGCGAGCGCGGCGACGAGCGCGGCCAGGCCGAGCAGCGACCCGGCGGCCAGCAGGTACGTGATCAGCCAGCCCAGCGGGTTGCCGGGGAAACCGTCGTCGAACGTGAGCGTGGCGACGATCAGCATGACGGCCACGGTGGAGAGCACGACGGCCAGGTTGATGCCGATCTGGGTGGCGAGCAGGCGCCAGGGCCGCATCGGGGTGACCGAGAGTCGCTTGAGAATCCCGCGTTCCCGGTAGGAGCCGAGTACCGCGGGCAGGCTCATCGTCGTCAGCAGGGCCAGCGCGATCAGCGCGATGACGCCGAGGTAGACCTGCGCGTAGCTGAGGCCGCCGAGGGAGTCGGTGGGGCGGCTGGTGCCGGGCACGAGCGCCAGCACCGTGAACGCGATGATCGGCAAGCCGGTGGTCCAGAGCAGCAGGATCGGCTCACGCAGCAGGAGGCGGAACTCGGTCTTCACGAGGGTCTTGATCATGACTGGCTCCCGGAGGTCAGCAGGGCGTCGTCGAGGGTGGCTTGGTGGACGCGCAGGTCGCGGGCGGTGAGACCGGCGCGGGCGATGTGGGCGGTGACCGCGAGGATGACGTCGCCGGTGCCGGTGATGATCATGTTCTGGCCCTGCACCTGGACGGTGCGGACGTCGGCCAGCGCGCGGAAGTCGTCCATCACGTCGCGGGGGTCCTCGTCGAGGCGGAACTTGATCTCCTGGCGGCCGTCAGTCCGCTGGTTGATCAGCCCGGCCGGGGTGTCGACCGTGACGATCTTCCCGTTCTCGAACAGCGCGAGGCGGTCGGCGAGGAACTCGGCCTCCTCCATGAAGTGGGTGACGAGGACGACCGTGACGCCGTCGTCGCGCAGGCCCTCGATCAGCCCCCACGTCTCCCGGCGGGCCTTCGGGTCAAGGCCCGTGGTCAGCTCGTCGAGCACCGCGACGCGGGGCCGCCCGACCAGCGCGAGCGCGATCGCCAGGCGCTGCTTCTGACCGCCGGAGAGCTTCGCGAACGGCCGGTTGCGGTGCTCGGTGAGGTGCAGCCGCTCGAGCAGGTCGCCGCCGTCGACCGGGTTGCGGTAGAAGGACGAGTACAGCTCGATCGCTTCGCTGACGCGCATCTTGTCCGGCAGCTGCGAGTCCTGCAGCTGCACGCCGACGAGGTGCGACAGCTTCTCGGCGTCGCGGTCCGGATCGAGGCCGAGGACATTGACCTCGCCGCCGTCCCGGTGACGGACGCCGGAGATCATCTCCACGGTGGTGGTCTTGCCGGCGCCGTTGTGGCCGAGGACGGCGAAGATCTCGCCCTCGTTGATGTCCAGATCGATGCCGTCGACGACGGTCCGGCCGGCGTAACTCTTGCGGAGTCCGCGTGCGGTGATGGCGGGCATTGGGGGCTCCTTCCTTCTGGGGTGCCTCTAGCTTCGAGCGAATGCGCCGGCGGGGGCATGCGCCAGCCGGTCGCCGACGGATGGATCCCCACCTCCTCCATCTGGAGGACCCCACTTCCATCCGGCGGATCGATCCCTTCCACCGGAGCGCGGGGCTGTCGCGGCGCGGGGCTGTTCCGGCGCGCGGTTGTCGCGGCGCGGGGCTGTTCCGGCACGGGGCCGTTGCCGCACGGGGCTGTCGCAGGGCGGGGCTGTTCCGGCGCGGAGCGCAGGGCACCGGACAGGGCAGGACGCAGAGCGAAGAGCTGGGTGCGGAGAGCAGAGCGAAGCGCGGGAGCACAAGGGTGCCAGCGGAGCGGGAGAGCACAAAGGACGGCGCGGAGGCGCAGGGCACGCAGGGGCAGGGCGCGGAAAACGACTGGCAGCATGGCGTATTCGAGTGAGTCGTGTTCGGATCAGGAACCAGCGTCTCCAGCCGACCTCCTCCTGGGCCTGTTCCCCTCGTCGTAACTAGGCTCGCGGTGTGAGCGATGCCTACACGGTCTTCTGGCCCAGCGGCCGCTGCCAGGCGGCGGAGCCGAGAGCGGAGGCGGGCACGTCGCTGGAGATTCTGTTCGGAGGTCGGCACCAGTCCTTACCCAGCTTCGCTCGCGCAGGGGTAGCCGCCGGCGACGTGCTGTATCCGGTGACCGTCTCCGCGAAGCGGCTGTTCGTCCTCGGAAAGATGACGGTCGAACGGCTCGTCACCGCCGATGTGTTCGCGTTGAGTGACGCTTTCCCGCAGTGGCGCTTTCTGATCGATAGCTGCATGTCCGAGGCCGTGCTTGGGTGCGAGGGCACGCCGCTGCGTCTGGATGCGCCGATGGCAGTAGAGGCCCTGCGGCGCCTGACCTACCGGTCCACACGAGGAAGCCGGACGTTACGACACCTCGGGCCGGACGGCGAGTTGCTTCGGACGAACGAAGTTCAGGGGATCTACCGCGTGGATCCGACGAACGTCGCCGATCTCGACGCCGTGCTGGTCCAGCCGCCGTCGGACACGCGGTGCGTTCGATCGGGGACGAATAAGCGGCAAGCGAAGGCCGACGCCGACCGGCTGTTCTGGCACGAGTTCTCCAGGCCATCGGCGGCGACGCGCCCCGACTACGGCTGACGAGGGGCGATCCGGGTAGTTGAGGACGACGAGGACGGACCGGCTGGCCAGGTCCGACTCGCCTCGCCGACCCTCAAGCCGGGGCCCGTGGAACCCCGCGGACCCCGGCGAGGCGCACCCGGCCTGACTCGAACTGGGCCGGCTTCCTCAACGCCGACGCAGAGGCGGGCGCATCGACAGTGCGGGCTCATCACCACGGTAACCAGCCAGCTTGCCCACCCCAAACCGAAAAACGCCTGCTTGGCGCCGATGCAACACGCCTGCTTGAAGCAAGCCGGAGCGCGGGGCGGGGCATGGGGGCGGAGCGCGGGGCGGGGCGCAACGCACGAGCGCAACGCAGCGGCGGGGCACGGGGCACGGGCACGGCACTGCACGAGGCACGGCACGAGGCACGGCACGGGGAACGGCACGGGACCATAAGAGCGCGCGCAGTAGCACAGACGCAGCGCAGGAGTGCAGGGCGCGGGGCGCTGTCGCAGCACGGGACACGACGCGTCACGAGCACGGGGCCGGGCGGGGCGGAGCGCTGGCGCGGTACGGAGCGCTGACCGCTGACTACGGCCGGGTTCGCTGCCTCGACCTCCACGAGTTCTGGGGGTCTCGACCGTTCTCGGGCCTAAGCAGGCTGCGGTAGGGCCGGGAAATCGGCGTAGGCCCGGGAAGCTGTCGTCGGGCCAGGAACTGTGCGGCCCGCGCCCTTGAACCGTTGATCCCGAGTGGTCAGTGCACTGATCACGGATCGGTCAACTGCAGGCGCCTTCTCGGGACTCGGTCGCCACACGGGCCGCAGAATGCCATCGCCGCACAGCACACAGCGCGCCACCGCCGCACAGCCCGCAACGCGCCACCGCCACACGGCCCGCAACGCGCCACCGCAGCGTGCCATCGCAGCACACCCACAACGCGCCGCCACCCCACAACGCGCCGTCACTCCGCAACGCGCCATCACCCCGCAACGCGCCACCGCTGAAGCGCGCCGAGTGCCACCGCCGCGCAGCGCGCTGTGGGGAACTAGCTGTGGGGAGCTAGTTGGAGGGTTTGCGGGGGTGAGGGATGCGCCCGGCGGCTCCTCGGGTGGCTGCGTCGCGGGCTCGGCAGAGGCGGGCGAAGAGTTCGGCCTGATCGGCCGGGAGTGTGGTGGACAGCTCGCGACCCAGCCGGAGGACGGCGTCCAGTTGGGTCGCGGTCTGTACCCGTCCCAGCGTGTCGTGGTACGTGGCCGCGAGCCGGACGATCGCCAGCCGCTCGGTGTGCTCCATCGATCCCTCCCCGGGGTTCTCCCGGAGACAGAGCCGGACCGCGGCCCGCTGATACACCCGTCAGCCGCCCAGTTCGCGTTTGCGGCGCAGCAGCTTCCCCCGGTACGCGCGGGCCCGGGCGACGTTGATGGCCGCGACCAGCACGAACGCCCCCGCGAGGACCGTGAACTCGCCGCGCCCCCGGGAGAGCGCGATCGCCGTGACGGTCAGCCCGACCGCGATGGTGACCGCCAACGCCAGCCAGCCGGCGACGACCCGGTCGAGCGCCAGCAGCGGCGTGCGGCGGCGCAGCACCCAGGCGCCGTACCCGACCCACCCGAGCCCGCCGGCGGCGATCACGCCGAACGCCACCTGGGTGCGCGCGGGCAGGTGCGGTTCGGTGGCCCAGAGGGCGAGAACGACCGCGGCGACCGCGGCACCGGCCAGCGCCACGGCCACGGTGGCGACGCGGCGGCGCAACGACAGCCGCCGGTCGAGACGGGAGACGACGTCCTCGGCGTTCATCGCGCGAACCCTTTCTGAGTGAACTCGTCGCGCAACATCCGGCGGCCCCGGGACAGGCGCGATTTGACGGTGCCGACCGGGATCCCACAGATCTCGGCGCAGGACTCCAGGGACAGGTCGAGCAGGTAGAACAGGACCACGACCTCCCGCTCACGCACGGGTAACGCGCCCACACTCGCCACCACCGCGGCCCGATCGAGCACGGCATCGTCGATGTCGGGTCCGACGCCCTCGACCTCGGCGCCGAGTTCCGGGCGGGCGTACTCGTCGCGGAGGCGGTTCGTCACCGCGCGGCGGGCGATGCTGAACAGCCACGGCGGGAAGCGGACCGGGTCGCGCAGCCGGGGCAGGCCGCGCACGACGGCCAGCCACACCTCCTGCACGACGTCGTCCGACCGCCCCGCCCCCAGCATGCGCCGGACGTAGTTGGTCAGTGGGTCGTGCCAGGCGCGCACCAGGTCGGCGAACGCGTCGCGCTCGCCGAGCTGGGAGCGCACCACAAGCAGTTCATCGGTCATCCCGGCCTCCTCACCCGGTTCAGTCGGAGGATCGGGACGCCAGGTTCACGCGCTCTCCGCGAGGACCTCCAGGATCTGCTCGCCGTACTTGGCCAGCTTGTTCTCGCCGACGCCACTGACCTGACTCAGCGCGCTCAGCGACGCCGGCGAATCGGTGGCGATCTGGCGCAGCGTCGCGTCGTGGAAGATGACGTACGCGGGCACGCCCTGTTCCTTGGCCGCCGCCCCGCGCCAGGTACGCAGCCGCTCGAAGACGCCCTGGGCTTCGGGCGCGAGATCCACCGCGGGCTTGCCCTTGGCGACCTTCGTGCCGCCGCCGCGGGACTTCACCCGCTCGGGTTCGCGCCGCATCATCACCTTGCGCTGGCCGCCGAGCACCGGCCCGCTCTTCTCGGTGAGCCCGAGCACGCCGTACTCGCCCTCGACCGCGAGCAGACCCTGCGCCAGCAGCTGCCGGACGACCCCGCGCCACTGCGGCTCGCTCAGCTCGGTGCCGATGCCGAAGACGCTCAGCGCGTCGTGGTTGAAGCGGGTGGTCTTCTCGGTCTGCCGCCCGAGCAGGATGTCGATCGACTGACCGGCGCCGAACTTCTGCCCGCGCTCCCGGTCGAGGCGGACGATCGTGGAGAGCAGCTTCTGCGCCGGCACCGTGCCGTCCCAGGATTCGGGTGGCTCCAGGCAGGTGTCGCAGTTGCCGCACTCGGCGGTGCCCTCCTGACCGAAATAGGCCAGCAGCCGCGACCGTCGGCAGTCGACGGTCTCGCACAGTGCCAGCATCGCGTCGAGGTGCTGGGCCAGCATCCGGCGGTGGGCCAGGTCGCCCTCGGAGCCGTCGATCATCTTGCGCTGCTGGACGACGTCCTGCAGGCCGTAGGCGAGCCAGGCCGTGGACGGCAGCCCGTCCCGCCCGGCCCGGCCGGTCTCCTGGTAGTAACCCTCGACCGACTTCGGCAGGTCGAGGTGTGCGACGAACCGCACGTCCGGCTTGTCGATGCCCATGCCGAACGCGATCGTCGCGACCATGACCAGCCCGTCCTCGCGGAGGAAGCGGGACTGGTTCTCGGAGCGGGTACGGGAGTCGAGGCCGGCGTGGTACGGCAGCGCCGGGATACCCTGCGCGACCAGGAAATCGGCGGTCTTCTCCACCGAGGCCCGGGACAGGCAGTAGACGATGCCCGCGTCGCCCTGGTGTTCGGTGCGCAGCAGTTCGAGCAACTGCTTGCGCGGCTCGGCCTTGGGCGCGATGCGGTACCGGATGTTGGGGCGGTCGAAGCTCGCGACGAAATGCCGGGCGTCGTCGAGTTGGAGGCGGGTGGCGATCTCGGCCCGGGTGTTCGACGTCGCCGTGGCCGTCAGCGCGATGCGGGGCACCTCGGGCCAGCGCTCGTGGAGCATCGACAGGGCCAGGTAATCGGGCCGGAAGTCGTGGCCCCACTGCGCGACGCAGTGTGCCTCGTCGATGGCGAAGAGCGAGATGGAGCCGCGCTCCAGCAGGCGCATGGTGGCCGACGAGCCGCCGGCCAGCGCTTCCGGCGCGAGGTAGAGCAGATCGAGATCGCCGCTGAGAAACGCCTTCTCCACCGTGCGGCGCTCTTCCAGCTGCTGGCTCGAGTTGAGGAACCCGGCCCGCACGCCGAGCGCGGTCAGCGCGTCGACCTGGTCCTGCATGAGCGCGATCAACGGCGAGATGACGACGCCGACGCCATCGCGCACCAGCGCGGGGATCTGGTAGCAGAGCGATTTGCCGCCGCCGGTCGGCATCAGCACGAGTGCGTCTCCACCGCCGACCAGGTGGTCGATGATCTCTTGCTGCTCGCCGCGGAAGGCGTCGTAGCCGAAGGTTCGGCGCAGCACGTCCAGGGGGGTAGTCGGCGCGTCCACGGCAACGATCCTAGGAGCCCCCGCCGACAACTTCGGCCCGGCGCTTCCTCCCTGTGGACAGAGGCCTCATCCGACGGCGGCGATCGCGGCGTCGAGGACGTCGGTGCCGTGGTCGAGTTCGGCGTCGCTGATCGTCAGCGGCGGGGCGATCCGCATGACGCCGCCCATCCCCGGCAACTGCACGATGTTGACGTGCAGGCCTCGCCGGAGGCACTCGTCGGTGACCGCGGCGGCCAGCTTCTCCGGGGAGTCTCCGCCGAGCTCGATGCCCTGCAGCAGCCCGCGCCCGCGCACGTCCACCACGACGTCGTGGCGCTCGCGCAGGCCGAGCAGGCGCTCGCGCAGGTGCTCGCCGAGCGCCGCCGACCGCGCGACCAGGCCGTCGCGCTCGATCACGTCGAGCACCGCGAGCCCGACGGACGCCGCGAGCGGATCCGAGACGTGCGTGGTGAAGAACAAGAAGCCCCGCGCATGACAGACCTGCTCGATCTCGTCGGAGGTCACGACCGCCGCGACCGGCAGCCCCGCGCCGAGCGTCTTCGAGAGCGTGAGGAGGTCGGGCACGACGCCGTCGCGCTCGAACGCGTACATCGTCCCGGTGCGGCCGAGCCCGGTCTGCGCTTCGTCGAGGATCATCAGCATCCCGCGCTCGCGGCACAGCTCCGCGAGGCGCGCGAGGTAGCCCACCGGCAGCTCGATCAGCCCACCCGAGGAGAGGATCGGCTCGATCAGGCACGCGGCGAGGCTCCCGCTGGACTGCCGGTCGATCAGCTGGAAGCCGTACTCGAGCTCGGTGCGCCAGTCGTGCGACCCGTCGGCGGCGCGGAACGGCGAGCGCACCGGATCCGGCGTCGGCAGCACGAGGCTGCCCGGCATCGCCGGCCCGAGGCTCCGGCGCCCGGCCGAGAACGTCAGCGACGCGGCGCCCGCGGTCATGCCGTGCCACGACCGGTCGAACGACACCACCTCGTACTTGCCGGTGAAGACCTTGGCCATCTTCAGCGCGGCCTCGTTGGACTCCGCCCCGGTGGTGAGCAGCAGCACCTTCGACAGGGCGGCGGGAAGAGTGCCGGCCAGCCGGGACGCGAACTCGAGGAGCGGCGTGGTGAGCATCCCGCTGAACACGTGGTCGAGGTTCGAGACCGCCGCCGTCACGGCCGCGACGACGTCGGGGTGGGAGTGGCCGAGCACCGCGCTCATCTGCCCGGACGTGAAGTCGAGGATCGGCGCGCCGGACACGTCGTAGACGTACGACCCCGCGGCCCGCGAAATCACCCGCGGCGAGAACCCGGGGCTGTACCGCACGAGGTTTGTGTCATAGCTATCTGTGCCACTCATTCCCGCAGACTACGCGCGAGCTGGAGTTCACGCATCACCTCCGCGGCCATCCGCACCGACGCGGCGTCCAGCACGTTGCCGTACTCGATCACCCGCACCCGTTTCGCCGCCAGCGCCCGGGCCAGCTCCGGCAGCTCGCTCGGAACGATCACCGCCTCGACGCCACGCAGCTCGGCGTCGCCGGTGCCCGAGAGCACCACGACGTTCGTGACGCCGGCCTGGGCCAGCGAGTCCCGGATGCTCACGGCCTGGTCGTTCGTCGAGTACAGCACCCCCACCGTGCGGTCCTTCGGCACCTCGGCGATCTGCACGAGCGTCCGGATGTGCGGCGCCGCCACGATCGCCACGACCTCGGTGGACGGGCCGCGCAGCCGGCCGCGCACCTCGGCCAGGTGGAAGAACGTGGTCAGGACCAGGTCGGGGCGTTCGGCGTCGGCGTCGAACTCGCCCAGCACGAGCGGCTTCACCGGCACCGCGAGCCGGGCCGCCAGCTCGGCCGCGAAGTACTCCGCGCGTTCGCGGTTGCACTCCACGAACGACACCGCGAGTACCTTCTCGGCCTCCCAGGCGGCCAGGCCGCCGATCAGGTCGCGGATCTCGGGGGCGCTCAGCCCGAGCTGCAGGCACTCGCGGGCCGCGGCCGCGAGGATCTCCCGCGCCCGGTTGCGCGCCTCCGACGACGTCCGCGCGCCCTTTCCCCCGACCACGACCATGCCGTTGCGGCCCCGCGGCTCGACCAGCCCGAGCTCACGCAGCTCGCCGTAGGCGTGGGCGACCGTGTTGCGGTTGATGCCGAGGTTGCTGGCCAGCAGCCGCGACCCGGGGAGCCGCTCGCCGTCGGTCAGCAGCCCCATCTCGATCATCAGCGTCAGCTGGGACACGATCTGCCGGTAGACCGGCACGTCCGAGTGCCGGCTGACGCTCATCCCGGCGATCATGCTTTTGGCCTAGTCATAGTGGCACTGTAGTAGGTCACTGCACTCCGGCGAACAGGTCCAGCAGGCCCTGCGGAGCGTCCGCGCGGAAACAGATCTCCAGCGTTCCGGCGGCCTCCGCGGCGATCTCCGCGCTGCGGACGAACATCGGCTCCTCGTAGGCGGCGAGCGCGGCCTCGACGTCACCGGGGTTCGCGACGATCGCCCGCGCCAGCTCCGACCCGTCGAACATCGCGAGGTTCGCGCCCGCGCCGGCGAACGGGGACATCAGGTGCGCCGCGTCACCGATGAGCGTGACCCCGGGAACCCGGTCCCACCGGTGACCGATCGGCAGCGCGTGGATCGTCCGCGGGGTGATCGGACCGTCGGCCTCGGCGATCAGTGTCCGCAGCTCCGGCGCCCACCCGGCGAACTCGTCCAGCAGCGCGGCCCGGTCGGCTCCGCGGATCCAGTCGGCCGGCTTCCGCAGCGCCACGTAGACGTGCAGGCTTCCGTCGGCCTCCCGGTGCGCGAGGAACCCCCGGTCGGGGCCGAGCGCGAACAGCATTCCGCCGCCGACGACCGCGGCCGGGCCGGGGTGACGACGGTCGGCGTCGAGCAGGTCCACCTCGGCGAACGAGATCCCGGTGTAGGCCGGGGCCGCGGCCGACACCAGCGGCCGGATCCGTGACCAGGCGCCGTCCGCACCGACGAGCAGGTCGCTGACCACCGTGGATCCGTCCGCGAACGTCAGCTCGTGGCGCCCGTCCCCGAGCGGTGCCGCCCCGACCAGCTTGCTCCCCCACCGGATCGTGCCCTCGGGCAGCGAATCCAGCAGCAGCCGGCGCAGGTGCCCGCGGTCGATCTCGGGCCGGCCACCCTGCCCGTCGTCGGGCTCGTCGAGCCGCACGGTGTTGTGCCGGTCGAGCACCCGGGTCGCCTCGCCGCCCCCGTGCACCCGGGCCCGGAACCGCTCGTGCAGGCCGGCGTCGCGCAGGGCTCGCTGGCCGTCCTCCTCGTGGATGTCCAGCATTCCGCCCTGGGTGCGGGCCTCGGCGGACGCCTCCAGTTCGTAGATGGTGGCGTCGATGCCGTTGACGTGCAGGACCCGGGCCAGCGTGAGGCCACCGAGACCTGCTCCGACGATCGCGATGTGCATGATTTCTCCTCGATCTGAAGAACGTGTTCGTGACGAACATGTTCGTGATGGGCACACGACCGTCACCCGGTCGCGGCGATTCCGTTCACCAGCGCGGCGAACGCCCAGCGCAGCCGCTGTTCACCCGCACCGGACACCAGTGCGTCCCGGTGCGCGGCGATGTGCGGGTAGGTCGCGTCCGGCGCGTCCCGGACCGCGGCACGCAGCCCCTCCCACTCACCGTCGGCCACCGGCGATTCCCGACGCGTGCCGTGTTCGGCCGCGCTCGCGGTGGCGTGCTGGAGCAGGATGTCGACGCCCCACGCGGCCGGTCGCGGCGCGATGCCGGCCGCGGCCAACCGGCCGAGCAGTGCGTCGATGACACGCAGGTAGTTGGGCCCGGAGGGCCAGAGCGTGAGCACCGAGCGCGCCAGGCTCGGGTACTCCAGGAGCAGCGTCGTGTAGTCGACGAGCAGGTCGACCGGGTCGGACGCGGTCAGCGGGAAGTCGGCCAGCAACGCGTCGAGCAGGGCGCCGTGCAGTTCGGCCATGTTCTGGACGTAGACGTACAGCGAGGCCGGCCCGGTGTCGAGCTCCGCGGCCAGCCGCCGCATCGTCACCCGCTCCAGGCCTTCCTCGCGCAGGATGCCCAGCGCGACCGCCACCACGCCGTCGCGACTGAGCGGCGGCTTGGCCGGTCGGTCGCGACGGCTGACGGGTGTCCTCCGCGGTGGCATGAACATGATCGTAACGAACATGTTCGTTCCGTCAAGGGGTCAGCGCGCACGACCTGGCCGTTGACCCAGCGAGGAGGCCGGTGTCACCCAGCCGGTGCGCTACCGGCTCTTCGGCGACGAACGCGGCCTGCTCGACGCGCTTCGCCGACGCCGGGTTCGCGCGGTACGCCCGCCGGGCCGCGGCGCGCCAGTTGCGTGCGCGGCCGGCGCCGGCCGGGACCGGGGCGCTCGAACCGGTCGAGACCGCACCGCTGGACCGCTGGCTCGAACGGATCGACCGCCCGGGACACTGACCGGATGGACAACTTAGCCGAACTGCTCACCAGCAGTTACGCCACGCTTGTGGGCGGCAGGCTGGTGCCGGACGAGGTGTCCGACGTGGCCGCGTGGCTGTACGACGCACCGTTCGGCCTGCTGGCCCACGACACCTCGCCCGACCCGGTCTTCGTGTACGCCAACCGCACCGCGCAGGAGCACTTCGAGTACGGCTGGGACGAGTTCGTCGGCCTGCCGTCGCGGCTGTCGGCCGGCGAGGAGGACCGGAACGCCCGGGCCGCGCTCCTGGACGCGGTGCGGCGCCAGGGTTACACCGACGACTACCGCGGGCCGCGCGTCACGAAGTCGGGCCGTCGCTTCTGGATCGACGACGTGACGGTCTGGAACCTGATCACGCCCGGCTCCGAGCGGGTGGGGCAGGCCGCTCTGATCCGCCGCTGGTCGGACGGGTAGCGAGCGGCCCGCGGTCAGACCGCCACAGCTTCGGCCAGCTGCTCGGCGTCCGGGGTGAGCTGCGGCGACGCCAGCGCGATCACCAGGTTGACGCCGGCGAAGACGGCCGCCACCAGCAGCCCGCGGTGGAAGCCCTCCACCAGCGCCTGCGCCGGTGCGGTACCGGACGAGACCAGATCGGTGACGTGCGACGTGGACAGTGTGGTGATGATCGCCAGCCCGAGCGCACCACCGACCTGGTACCCGGAGGAGACGACGCCGGACGCGGCGCCGGCCTCGTCGTGGCGCACGTCGGCGACGGCCGCGATCTGCGCCGCCGTACCGACCGCCATGATCCCGACGCCGAACAGGATCAACCCGGGCAGCAGGTCGGTGGCGTAGTCGCCCCGGGCGTCGACCTGGGAGAGCAACCAGAGCCCGGCGACGCTGATCCCGGCGCCGACGAACATCACCGGCCGGGTGCCGACCCGCGCCACCAGCTGGGAGGCGCCGACCGCGGCCACGATCGCGGCGATGCCCATCGGCAGGAACTGCAACCCGGTCTCGAGCGCCGACAGGCCGCGCACCTGTTGCAGGAAGATCGCGGTCAGGAAGAACATCGCCAGGAACGCGGCGCCGTTGAGCGCCAGCGCGGCGGTGGCGGTGCTCAGCCCGCGGGAGCGGAACAGCCGCATCGGCACCAGCGGTGCGGCGGAGCGGCGCTCGACGACGATGAACGCGGCCAGCAGGACGACGGCCGCCACCAGCGAGCCGACGACCTCACCGGCGCTCCAGCCGAGCGGCTCGGCCCGGATCACACCGTAGATCAGCGCCAGCACACCGCCGGTCGCGAGCACGGCGCCGGCGGCGTCGAACGTCCGCGGCCCGCCGGTCCGCACCCGGCTCTCGCTGATGATCGCCGGCGTGACGAGCACCAGCGCGGCCGCGATCGGCACGTTGACGAAGAACACCCACTCCCAGCCCGCGCTGTCGACGAGCACCCCACCGGCGATCACGCCGAGGGTGCCGCCGAGACCGGCCAGGCCACCCCAGATGCCGAGCGCGATGTTGCGTTCCCGGCCGTGGGCGAAGGTGACCGTGAGGATCGACAGCGCGGCCGGTGAGAGCAGCGCCCCGCCGAGACCCTGCAGCGCGCGGACGCCGATCAGCACCTCCTGGGACTGCGCGAGCCCACCGACCAACGAGGTGACGCCGAACAGCGCGAGCCCGGCGACGAAGAGGCGCCGCCGGCCGAGCAGGTCCGCGGCCCGCCCGCCGAGTAACAGGAAACCGCCGAAGACCAGCGTGTACGCGCTGATCACCCACTGCAGGTTGTCGGGGGTGAAGGCCAGGTCGGCCTGGATGTCGGGGAGCGCGACGTTCACGATCGTGACGTCCAACACCACCATGAACTGGGCCAGGGCCAGGACCACCAGGGTGGCCCACGGACTACGTCGCATAGCTGATTCGCCTCGTCTACTCACGTACGACGTACATGTACGTCGTATAGGAACGGTTGAGAGCGAAACATGTACGCCGTATAGTTGTCAATCGTGGCGAGAAAACGGGCGGATGCGGCGGTCAAGGAGCGGCTCACGCGGGAGCGGATCGTCGACTGCGCGATCGCGCTCGCCGGCGCCGAAGGGCTCGAGGCGGTGACCATCCGCCGGCTGGCCCAGGACCAGGGCGTCACGCCGATGGCGTTGTACTGGCACTTCAAGGACAAGGACCGGCTGCTCGACGGCATCGCCGAGAAGGTGCTCTCCGACGTGACGCTGCCGGCCGGGTCCGGCGGGCCCTGGCACGAGCAGTTGCGTCACCTGTTGTCCGAGCTGCTCACCGTGTTGCGCGCCCACCCGGCCGTCGCCGACCTGGTGAAGACGAGGTTCCTGCTCTCCGAGCCGGGCCTGCAGCTGGCCGAGCGCGCCCTCGGCCTGCTGCGCGGCGCGGGGTTCACGCCCGAGCAGTCGGCCCAGCTCTCCGGCCACGCGCTGCAGACGATCGTGGCGCTGGTGACCCAGGAGCCGGGGCTGATGGTCGGCGAGGACCCGGCCGCGCGCGAGGACCACATCCGGCTGAAGCGGGCGTCGCTGCAGGCGCTGTCACCGGACCGGTTCCCGAACATGGTGGCCTCGGCCGACGCGTTCACCGACTGCGGAAACGAGCCGGCCTACTTCGAGCTCGGCCTGGACCTGTTCATCGAGGGTGTGCGCGGGGTGCAGCCGGGTCAGTCCGACCAGCGGTAGCGTCGTTCGGGGCGGCCCTGTGCGTACCGAAGCGTGACCGTGACCCGGCCGGTGTCGCGGAGGAACTCGAGGTAGCGGCGGGCGCTGACCCGGGAGATGCCGGCCCGGTCCGCGCACTCGGCGGCCGACAGCGTCACGGCGGCGGCGCGCACGGTCCGCTCGACGAGCGCGGCCGTCTCCGCGCTCAGTCCTTTGGGGAGCGCCTGCGTCGCCGAGCGCGCGGCCTGCGAGAGCGCGCGGTCGATGTCGGCCTGGTTCTCCAGCTCGGTCGCGTAGAGGCCGGCCCGCTGGGCGGCGTACTGCTGCAGCCGGCGGCGCAGATCGTCGAAGCCGAAGGGTTTGAGCAGGTAGTTGACGATCCCGTTGCGGACGGCCCCGCGCACGGCGTCGGCTTCCCGGGCCGCGGAGATGACGAGGACGTCGCAGTCGTGGGCCGACGTGCGCAACTCGGCCAGCACGTCGAGGCCGAAGACGTCCGGCAGGTAGAGGTCGAGCAGCACCAGATCGGGACGCAGGGCCGCGACCGCGTCGAGGGCCTCGCGGCCGGTGTGCGCGACACCGACCACGGCGAAGCCCGCGACCTGCTCCACGAAACCACAGTGGATCCGGGCCACCCGGAAGTCGTCGTCGACGACGAGCACGGTGATCATGCGTCCACGCGCTCGCGGGCGTCGACCGGTTCCATCGGGCGCCCGACGGTCAGACGAGCGACGAACATCGCGCCGTCGGGGGTGTTCGCGACCGACACCTCACCGCCGTGGCGCTTGCAGACGAGCCGGGTGAGGGCCAGGCCGATCCCCCGCTCGCCGCCCTCGGCGGCCTTCGTGGTGAACCCCCGGGTGAAGACCTCCTGGGCGAGCTCGGGCGCGATCCCCGGACCGGAGTCACGCACGACGATCTCCACCGTCGAGGTGTCGTGACGCAGCTCGACCTCGACCCAGGCGTCGTCCCCGGCGTCGGCTACCGCGGCGGCGTCGAGCGCGTTGTCGACGAGGTTGCCCACCACGGTGGCGATGTCGGCGGCGTCCTCGGCCTCGAGGCGGCCCAGCCCGGTGCGTTCAGAGACGCGCAGCCGGACCCGGCGCTCGGCCGCCTGCGCGGACTTCGCCATCAGCAGCGCCGCGACCGCGGTGTCGTGGATCCGGCTGGTCAGCGTCAGGTCCAGCGACTCGCGGTGGTCCGCCAGCGCTTCGACGTACTGCACCACCTCGTCGTACTCGCCGATCTGGATGAGCCCCGAGATCGTGTGCAGCTGGTTCGCGAACTCGTGGGCCTGCGCCCGTAACAACTCCGTCGAACTGCGGAACGAGCCCATCTCCCGCTCCAGCTGGGCGAGCTCAGTGCGGTCACGCAGCGTGGTCACCGAGCCGAGCCGACGCCCGTCCTTGGTGACGCTCATCCGGTTCAGCACCAGCACGCGGCCGCGACGCAGCACGACCTCGTCGCGCGCGCCGCCGGTGAGCACCTCCCCCAGCCGTCCCTCGACGCCCAGCTCGGTGAGCGTCGCGCCGACGCACTCCTCCGGCAGGTCGAGCAGGCGCAGACCGACCGCGTTGACGAGCGTGACGCGGTCGTGGGGATCGAGCGCGATGACGCCCTCGGCGATGCCGTAGAGCATCGCCTCGCGGTGTTCGGCCAGCCCGGCGATCTCGCGGGGCTCGAGCCCGAGCGTCTGGCGTTTGATGCGCCGGGCGAGCAACCAGGAGCCGAGCAGCCCGACGACGCTGGCCAGCCCGAGGTAGATCGCCAGGTGCGACGACGCGTCCAGGGCCCGCTGCTGCAGGGTGGGCGAGGCCTCGCCGATCACCACGACGCCGAGCTGCCGGCCGAGGTTCTGCGGTTCGGCGCCCAGCACCGGCACCTGCGCGACCAGTTCCAGGGAGCCGTTGAGCCGCAGCTCGCCCGACCAGCTCCGGCCGTCGGCGACCCCGGCGCTGCCCAGCGGCAACCGCCCCCGCGTCAGCAGCGGATCGGTCGAACTCACCACGATCCCGTCCGCGTCGGCGATCGTGACCGAGGTGACGCCGGACTGGGTCCGGATCGTCTGCACCAGCGGCGCCAGCGTCTCGCCCGGCGCCGGCTCTCCGAGTTGCGTGCGCACCAGCGGGTTGTCGGCGAGCTGCTCGGCCAGTGCCGCGACCCGCCGGCCCTCGACCCGGTCGAACGTGGCCGCGGACTGCGCCACCGACAGCGCGGCGATGGCGACCAGCACCACGACGATGACGACGAGCTGGAGCGCCAGGAGCTGGCCCGCGAGCGTGGAACGCCGCGACGTCACGACCACAATGAATAAAACCTCCACTGGTTACACAACGCAATGACGGCATCGGTGGGGCTCATCATCATCGCGTCGGACGCTCCCGAAACGAAAGAGAAATCGCGATGAAAAGAACGCCTAGGGTGCTGGCCGCGTTCGCCGCGATGACCCTGCTGGCCACGACCGCGTGCGGCGCGACCGCCGACCGGGACGGCGCGGGCGGGACGTCCGGGAAACCCGTCAGCGGCCTGCGGATCCTGGTGCCGAACAGCCCCGGCGGCGGCTACGACACGACCGCGCGGACCCTCGCGAAGGTCATGGAGGACAGCCGGATCGCCGTCGGGGTCGAGGTCTTCAACCTCTCCGGCGCCGGCGGGGTGGTCGGGCTGCAGCGCATCGTCAACGAGAAGGGCAACGGCGACCTGGTCATGCAGATGGGCCTGGGTGTGGTCGGCTCGTCCTACACCCAGAAGTCGCCGGCGAAGCTGACCGAGACGACGCCGATCGCGAAGCTGATCGAGGAGTCGGGCGCCATCGTCGTGCCCAAGAACTCGCCGTACCGCACGATCGACGACCTGGTCGCCGCGTGGAAGGCGAACCCGAAGAAGATCGCGGTCGGCGGCGGTTCCTCGCCCGGCGGCCCGGACCACCTGCTGCCGATGCAGCTGGCGAAAGCCGTCGGTATCGACCCGCGGCAGGTCAACTACGTCTCCTACGACGGTGGCGGCGAACTGCTCCCGGCGTTGCTGGGCAGCAAGATCGCGTTCGGAGCCAGCGGGGTCGGCGAGTTCCTCGACCAGATCGAGGCCGGTCAGGTCCGCGTGCTCGCGGTGACCAGCGAGAGCCGTCTCGACATGGTGAAGGACGCGCCGACGCTGAAGGAGTCGGGCATCGACCTGGTCTTCACCAACTGGCGGGGCATCGTGGCACCCCCCGGGATCTCCGATGCGGACAAGCAGCGGTGGATCGACGTGCTGACCCGGATGCACGGCACCGACGCCTGGAAGGCGGAGCTGGCCAAACACGGCTGGACCGACGCGTTCGCGACCGGGACCGAGTTCGCGACGTTCCTCACCGAGCAGGACAAGGCCGTCGCCGACATCCTGACCAGCCTCGGCCTGACGTGAGCACGGAGCCCGCGGCGCCCGCCGAGCCCGCGGCGCCGGCCGAGGAACGGCCCGACCGCGCCCAGTACGGGGTGTGCGCCTTCCTCGCCGTCGTCGGCGTCCTCGTGCTGATCGACGCCGCACGCACCGATCCGGCGACGAACAGCAACGACCCGATCGGGCCCCGGCCGGTGCCGATCCTGATCGGAGTGCTGCTGCTGATCGTCGCCGTGCTCTACGCGATCGACGTGGCCCGCGGCGGCCGGGGCGAGCCGGAGGGCGGCGAGGACGTCGACCCGGGCTCGCCCATCGACTGGCGGACGGTCGTGCTGGTGCTCGCCGCGTTCGCTCTCAACGCCGTGCTGATCGAACCGCTGGGCTGGGTGATCAGCGGCTCCCTGCTGTTCTGGGGCACCGCGTTCGCTCTCGGCGCGCGCCGGCACCTGGTGTCGCTGGCGGTCGCGGTCACGCTCGCGCTGGCCACGTTCTACGGGTTCGCGATCGGGCTGGGCGTCGCCCTGCCCGCCGGGATACTGCAGGGAATCCTGTGATCGACGATCTGAGCAGCCTGCTCGACGGATTCGCCGGCGTCGTGACGCCGCTGAACCTGCTGTTCGCGCTCCTGGGCGTGACGGTGGGCACCGCGGTCGGCGTCCTGCCCGGCATCGGACCGGCCATGACGGTCGCGCTCCTGCTCCCGCTGACCTACGGGCTGGAGCCGACACAGGCGTTCATCATGTTCGCCGGCATCCTCTACGGCGGTATGTACGGCGGTTCCACGACGTCGATCCTGCTGAACACGCCGGGCGAGTCGTCGTCGGTGGTCACCGCGATCGAGGGCAACAAGATGGCCAAGGCCGGCCGCGCGGCCCAGGCCCTGGCCACCGCGGCGATCGGCTCGTTCGTCGCGGGCACGATCGGCACGCTGCTGCTGGTGCTGGTGACCCCGCTGATGGTCACGTTCGCGGTCAGCCTCGGCGCGCCCGACTACCTGGCGATCATGCTGCTGGGCTTCATCGCGGTCAGCGCGGTGCTCGGCGCGTCCCGGATCCGGGGCTTCGCCGCGCTGCTGCTCGGCCTCACGATCGGGCTGATCGGGATCGACCGGGTCACCGGGCAGCAGCGGCTGACGCTCGACCTGGCGCAGCTGGCCGACGGCATCGACGTCATCGTCGTCGCCGTCGGTATCTTCGCGGTCGGCGAGACGCTCTGGGTGGCCGCGCACCTGCGTCACACGATCGGGCAGGTCATCCCGGTCGGTCGGCCGTGGCTGGGCCGCGAGGACTGGCGCCGCTCGTGGCGTCCCTGGTTACGCGGCACCGGGCTGGGGTTCCCGTTCGGCGTCATGCCGGCCGGCGGCGCCGAGATCCCGACCTATCTCTCGTACACACTGGAGAAACGGCTCAGCCGGCACCCGGAGGAGTTCGGCCGGGGCGCGATCGAGGGCGTCGCCGGCCCGGAGGCCGCGAACAACGCGTCGGCCGCCGGCACGCTGGTGCCGCTGCTCGCGCTGGGCCTGCCCACCAACGCCACCGCCGCGGTCATGATCGCCGCGCTCACCAGCTACGGCATCCAGCCCGGCCCGCTGCTGCTGGAACGCGAGTCGTCGCTGGTCTGGACGCTGATCGCGAGCCTGTTCATCGGCAACCTGATGCTCCTGGTGCTCAACCTGCCGCTCGCCCCGCTCTGGGCCAAACTGCTGCGCGTGCCCCGCCCGTACCTGTACGCCGGGATCCTGTTCTTCGCCTCGATGGGGGCGTACGCGGTCAACGCCCAGCCGTTCGACCTGCTCCTGCTGCTGGTGCTCGGCCTGATCGGCTTCGGGATGCGCCGGTTCGGGCTGCCGGTCCTGCCGCTCATCGTCGGGGTGATCCTCGGCCCGATCGCCGAACGGCAGGGCCGGATGGCGCTCCAGCTCTCCGGCGGTGACCCGTCCGGTCTGCTCGGCGGCGCGCTGTCGTACGTGATCTACGTGACGATCGCGGTGATCCTGCTCTGGCCGGTGCTGCGACGCCTCACTGCAACGGCAGTTCGGACTCGTCACCGGGAGCACGCGGACCGATGATGCGCCGCTCGTCCTCGGTGATGCGCAGGTCGTTGATGCTCGCCTCGCGGCGGCGCATCAGGCCCTGCTCGTCGAATTCCCAGTTCTCGTTGCCGTAGCTGCGCCACCACTGCCCCGAGGAGTCGCGGCACTCGTACTGGAAGCGCACCGCGATCCGGTTCCCAGCGAACGCCCACAGTGACTTGCGCAGGGCGTAGTCGAGTTCCCGCTCCCATTTCGCGGTGAGGAACTCGACGATCGCCGCCCGGCCGGTGAGGAACGTGTCCCGGTTCCGCCAGACCGAGTCCTCGGTGTAAGCGAGGGACACCCGCTCGGGATCGCGGGTGTTCCAGGCGTCCTCGGCCGCCTGGACCTTGGTGGCGGCGGTCTCGGCGGTGAACGGCGGCAGGGGCGGGCGCACCCCCTCAACCTATCCGCAACACGCCGTCCACCCGGCGCGGAATGCCCCGGAAGCCGTCGCGCAGTTCCTCCGGCAGCACGTGCTCGGGCGCGTTCTGCCACGTCAGCGGACGCAGGAAACGGCGGATCGCGGTCGGGCCCACCGAGGTGTGCACGGTGTTCGTCGACGGCCACGGGCCGCCGTGCGTCTGCGCCCAGGCGACCAGGACGCCGGTCGGGTAGGCGTCGAACAGCAGGCGCCCGGCGCGCGGCCGCAGCACGGCCAGCAGCGGGGCCAGGTCGTCGCCGTCGGCCGAGTGGATCGTGCCGGTCAGCGAGCCGGGAAGCGTCGAGAGCACCTCGACGAGCTCCTTCTCCGACTCGTAGCGCACGAGCAGCGCGAGCGGGCCGAAGCACTCCTCGGCCAGGTCGGCGGTGAAGTGCGTGGCCTCGACGGTGAGGAGCGCCGGGAGGGCGCCCTCCCCCGTTCCGGTGGCGGCGGTGGCGACCCCGGGCCGGGAGCGCAGCGCGGTGCCGATCGTGGCGAAGCCCTCCGCGACCCGGTCGTTGAGCAGCGGCCCGGCCGGGACCTCGGCGAGCGCGGCGGCCATCCGGGCGACGAGCGCGTCGCCTCCCGGGTCGGCGGGGACGAAGATCAGGCCCGGCTTCGTGCAGAGCTGGCCGAGCGAGCCGGTGACCGCGGCGACCAGCCCGTCGGCGATCGACTCGGCGCGGGCCGCGGCCGCGGCCGGGGTCACGACGAGCGGGTTGAGGCTGGCGAGCTCGCCGTAGAACGGGATCGGCTCCGGGCGCGTCTCGATCAGCGCGCGGAGGGCCTGCCCACCGCCGAGCGAGCCGGTGAAGCCGACCGCGGTGATCCGCGGGTCGGTGACGAGCTCCGCGCCCGCTTCGCGGCCGTGGACCAGCCCGACGGTCCCGGCCGGGGCGCCCACGGCCGCCACCGCCGCCTGCAGCGCCTCGAATGCCGACACCGACGTGTCGGGGTGCGACTCGTGGGCCTTCAGGACGACCGGGCACCCGGCCGCGAGCGCCGAGGCCGTGTCGCCGCCCGGCACCGAGAACGCCAGCGGGAAGTTCGAGGCCCCGAACACCGCGACCGGGCCGAGCGGCACCAGGAGGCGGCGCAGGTCGGGGCCGGGGCCCATCGGGGTGTCGCCGGCGTGGTCGATCGTGGCCTCGAGGTAGGAGCCCTCGTCGAGGACGTCGGCGAACACGCGCAGCTGGTACGCGGTGCGCGTCACCTCACCGTTGAGCCGCGCCTCGCCCAGGTGCGTCTCGCGCGCGGCGGTCGCGATCAGCGCGTCCCGCCGGGTCTCGATCTCGTCGGCCGCCGCGCGCAACAGCCGGGCCCGCCCGGCGCGCCCCAGCGCGTCCAGCTCGGGCGCCGCCGCCGCGGCCGCCGACGTCAGTGCCTCTACGGTGCTCATGAACGCTCCTCAGGTGCTTCCCGGACGTATCGCTCTCGCAGGCTCCGCATCAGGTCCGCGAGCCCGAACGTCCACGGTTCGCAGGCGTCGGCGGGGCGGATGCGGTTGGTCAGCGTGCCCAGCCGGGGCGACGCGACCGTCACCACGTCGCCCTCGTCGTGGGTGAACCCGAGCCCGGGCGTGTGCCGGTCGGCCGTGGGCGCGAACATCGTGCCGAGGTACAGCACGGCGCCGTCGGGGTAGCAGTGGCTGCGCATCAGCTGGGCGGCGAGCTCGGCCGGGTCGCGGCTGATCTCGGCCATCGAGGACTCGCCGTCGAGGTGGTAGCCGTCCTCGCCGTCGACGGTGAGCGTCACGGTCGCGACGCGGACGTCGTCGAGCCCGAAGCCGGCGTCGAACAGACGCAGGAACGGGCCGAGCGCCGCCGAGGCGTTGTTGTCCTTGGCCTGCGGCAACAGCAATGCCGAACGCCCTTCGACGTCACGCAGGTTGACGTCGTTGCCCAACGTGGCGCCGACGACCGCGCCGGCCGACGAGACGACGATCACGACCTCGGGCTCCGGGTTGTTCCAGGTGGAGTCGCGGCGCACCCCGGCGTCGACGGCGGTGCCGACCGCGGCCAGCACCGGCGCCTTGGTGAAGATCTCGGCGTCGGGGCCGAGGCCCACCTCGAGGTACTGGCTCCAGCGGCCCTCGGCGACGAGCACCTCACGCAGCTTCGCGGCCTCCGGCGAGCCGGGCCGGGGCGTGGTGGTGCCGATGAGCGCGTGGATGTCGGCACGGGCGTCGGCGGCGGCACCGGCGTCGCCGCGGACCCGTTCCTCGATCACCCGCTCGAGCATGGAGGCGGCGAACGTGACGCCGGCGGCCTTGACGACGTGGAGGTCGACCGGGGCGAGCAGGTGCGGCCGGGTGGCGTCCCGGGTCTCCGGCGGGGTGTTCGCGAGGATCTCCGCGAGCGGGCCGAGAGGTTCGCCCGGTGCGTCGGCCAGCGCCGTGGCCGGATCCGGGCTCTCGGTGAGCTCCCGGACGGTCGGGAACGCGCCGGTGACGTCGACCAGCTCCCCGCCGCGGACGGCCACGACGGACGGACCGAGGCCCGGCCGCCACACCCGCCCGACCAGCGTGGCCGCGTCGGCGTCGGCGGGCAGTGCGGCCGTGGGAGGCCAGTTCATCGTTACCTCCGGTGAATGACGGCGGCGGGCGGCTCGGCCGCGATCGTCGTGACAATCATCCCGCGCCGGTCCAGCACCGCGTTCGGGGGCCGGGCTACCGCATCTTCCCCACCTGGAGGACGCGCAGCGAGGTCGGCCGCCCGGGCGCGGTCACCGTCCAGACGTAGAACGGGTTGGTGCTGGTCGCGCCGCTGAGCTGGGCGGTCTCCCACTGCTCCGACCGGGCCGCCGGGGGCAGCGTCAGATATTTGCGCGCGACCAGGTCGTACATCGACCCGCCGTTGGCGGCGAAGGTGCCCACCACGAAGCGGTCGGCGACGATCCGGTAGGTGCTCCGGCCGGCGGCGAGCGCGAGCTTGCGCACGTCGGAACCGTCGTGCCTGCCGACGAGGACGACGTTCTGTTCGCGCCCGACGCACCACGACCTCGAGCAGCTCATCGACTCCCAGTTCAGCGGGGTGGTCAGCCGTTCGCCGGTGACGGCGTTCCAGATCGTCGAGTTGTTCATGACCGCGGTCGACCCGAACCACGGCCACTGCAGGTACCGGTAGTCGTGGGAGCCGGGGATGAGAGCCGGCGCGGAACTGCCGTCGAGCGGCACCCAAAGCACGCCGACGTTGCCGCGTCCGGTCACGCCGGGATACGGGTCGATCAGCACGACGTCGTCGACGACCGTCAGGCGGAGCTCGGTCGGCCGGACGTTCGTGATCGGCTCCAGCGTCGTGACGCGGGCCGCCGCGCCCCCGTCGACCGGGGCCCGCCAGATCTCCGCTCGTCCGCCCGCCGCCAGGACCGCCCAGACGATCCATTTCTCGGCGCCGGCGTTCGCCGGTTCGCCGATCGCGAAGTACGACTGACCGGCCGGGCTGATCGCTCGCTTCGCGCCGGTCGTGGCGTCCAGGGACACGATCGGGCTCTCCGGGCCCGCGGTCAGCACCCGGCCGCCGGGCAGGAACCGGGCGATCGGGGGCGTGCCGGACACCTCGCCCCACGCCGTGGGCCAGACCTGGTCGATCGCCGCGCCGTCGGGGTAGTCGGCGCGCTCCACCACCGGAGCCGCCGGCCCGAGGAAGGCCAGCGCCCGGGCGTCGGCCACGGTGGTCGGTGGGTGCTGATCACGGATCGTCCGTACCGCGGTGATCGCGGTCGCGAGCACCACCACCACGGCGAACGCGGCCGCGACGACGATCAGCCGGCTGCGCCCGCTCGATCGCCGGGACGTGCGCTGGTGGTAGCGGCGGGTCAGCGCGGCGGCCAGGTCCGGCGCGGGTTCGGGGGCGGCCTCGGCGGCCCGGTCCAGCGACCGGGCGAGGGCGGCCTCGACGGTCTCAGCCACGATTCCTCCTCGGGCCGGTGGGGACGGTTTCTTCGGTCAGCTGCTCGCGCAGGGTGCGCAGACCGCGCATCGCCTGGGTGCGGACGGTGACCCTGCTGATGCCGAGCAACTCGGCTATCCGGTCGTCGTCCAGGCCTTCGTAGTAGCGCAGGACGAGCACGGCACGCTGCCGCCGGCCGAGCGTCCGTAAGGCCGGCCAGAGGCCGGTGTCGTCCTCGACCCGGCGCAGACCCGGGTCGATCACCGCGGTGTCCGGGACCCGTTCGCTGACGTGTTCGCGGCGCAGCCGGCGCCACCAGCTGATGTGGAGCCGGTACATCGTGGTGCGGACGTAGGCGTCGGGATGCTCCTGGCCGCGGCCGTGTTCCCAGGCGTCCCGGAGGCGCAGCAGCGCTTCCTGCACCAGGTCGGCGGCGGTGTGGGGATCCCCGGCCAGCAGGAAGCCGTACCGCAGGAGCGCCCGGCTGCGTTGGTTGACGAAGGCTTCGAACGCTTCGTCGTCGGCCGCGCGGCCCATCGGCACCGTCCCCGTTCCCCGTGAGTTCACAACCGGGACGCACGGGAGCCGACGAACTGTTGCACTACGTCATCCGGGATTTGAACTCCGGACACTCCACCAGGGGCGCGTGGGTACAGGTGGCGGCGTGGCGCAGGCTGTCGCGCATCCGGGTCAGCCGGTCGATGTCCTGTTCGAGCTCGCGCGCCTTCTCGGCCATCCGTGCGCGCAACTCGTCGTCGCCGGGCGTCGCGACGAGGAAGCGACCGATCTGGGCCAGCGTGAAACCGGCCGCGCGGGCACAGCCGATGAACGTGATCCGGTCGAGCACACCGGGATCGAACGTGCGACGCAGCCCGTTGCGCCCGCTCGACTCGATCAGCCCTTGCCGCTCGTAGAACCGCAGCGCCGACGCGGTCAGCCCGGTGCTCGCGGCGACTTCGGCGATATCCATTTTGGTCATTGACTTGAAGCGTAGTTCAAGTCAGAGGGTGGGGGCATGCCCTTGCACCCACAGGTTCAGGATCATCTCGATCGGCTCGCCGGTATCGGGTTCGCCGGTCTGCACACCGTGACACCGGAGCAGGCGCGGGCCGGTGCGCGTCGCTTGGCGTCGACACTCCCGGCGGAGCCCGTCGCCGACGTCAGCGACCGGGTGACGGCGGACGGCACCCCGGTGCGGATCTACCGCCCGGCCGGTCCGGGCCCGCTCCCGGTCGTGGTGTTCTTCCACGGCGGCGGTTACGTGCTCGGCGACCTCGACTCCCACGACGGCCTCGCCCGCGCCCTGACCACCGGGTCCGGCTGCGTCGTCGTGTCGGTCGACTATCCCCTCGCACCCGAGCACCGGTTCCCGGCCGCGATCGAGGCGGGCTTCGCCGCGACCCGGTGGGTCGCCACCAACGCCCGCGAACTCGACGTCGACCCGGCCCGGCTCGCGGTGGCCGGCGACAGCGCGGGCGGCAACCTCGCCGCGGTGGTGACGCTGAAGGCCCGGGGTGTGCTGCCCATCGCGTTCCAGCTGCTGATCTATCCGGATCTGGACTTCCGGCGCACGAACTACTCGATCACCCGGTTCGCCGGGAAGTACGGCAACGTCAGCCGGGAGGCTCAGTCGTGGTTCATGGATCATTATCTGCGCGGGGAGGAGGACAAGCTCGATCCGCTAGTGTCGCCGGTGTTGGAGGAGGATCTTCGCGGGTTGCCGCCGGCGTTCATCCTCACGGCGGAGTACGACGCGCTCCGGGACGAGGGTGAGCTGTACGGCGAGCGGTTGGCCGCGGCCGGGGTGCCGGTGCGGGTTTCGCGCTACGACGGCATGATCCATGAATTTCTCCGGCATCCGTTCGACGATTCAGCCGCGGCCCTCGCCGAGGTGTCCGCGGCGGTGCGAGCGGGGTTGTCCGGTGCCGTTGCTCGGTGAGTTGGGTGGTCGCGGTTCGTTCTGTCGGGCGGGCCTGGTCTGGCTCTCGAACGGGCCGGCCATTGCTCGCGGGCCGGCCGTCGCTCTCGGGCCGGCCGTCGCTCTCGGGCCGGCCGTAGCTCTCGGGCCGGCCGTAGCTCTGGGGCCGGGCCGGGCTAGCTCTCGAGTAGTTTCGCCGCGATCTGGCGGTGGAGGAGTTTCTTGTCGAGCTTGCCCACCGCCGTTTTCGGCAGTGCCGGAACCCATTCGAGCCGCTCGGGCCACTTGAACTTCGCCACACCGAGGGCGGCGAGGTGCTCCTGCAGATCCGGCAGCGTCAGCCGGCCCTCGGTGGGCACCAAGTAGGCGCAGGCCCGCTCACCGAGACGCTCGTCGGGCATCGCGACGATCGCCGCTTCCCGGATCCCCGGGTGCCGCAACAGCAGCACCTCCACCTCCTCGGCGCTGATCTTCTCTCCACCCCGGTTGATGACGTCCTTGATCCGTCCCTCCACCGACAGGGCACGTTCACGACCGAACGTCCGCACGGCGACTAGATCCCCGGTGCGGTAGAAACCGTCGGAGGTGAATGCGACCTTGTTGACGTCAGGTGCGTCGAAGTAACCGCGCAGCGTGTACGGCCCTCGGCAGGCGAGTTCACCCACCTCACCGTCGGGAACCTCGTCCTCGGAGGAGGGGTCGAGCACCCGGAACTCGTCGAGGGGCGAGATCGGCGTGCCGACCGTGGTGAGGCGGGCCTCGCGCGGGGCCTCGGCACTGCTGAGCGCGAAGAACCCCTCCCCCATGCCGAACAGCTGACCGGCCCACAGCCCGTGTGCTTCGAGGGCTTCGAACAGCGGCAGCGGCACCTTCGCACCGGAGAGCACGACGCGCCGCAAGCTCGGCACGAGCCGTGGGAAGACCGGGTGGCCGACCGCGCCGTAGTGGCCGTGGCCGAACAGGACGTCGGTGACCCCTTCGGCGGCCAGCATCGGCAGCGCCTGGTCGAGCGCCGGCGAGGTCAGCAGGGTGCAGCCGCCCACGCTGTGCGGTGCGTGGACCCCGCACACAATGCCCGCGTTGTGGATGACGGGGATGAGGTGACCGTTGCGGGTGGTTTCGTCCCACCCGGACGCCTCCGCGTAGGCCCGTGCGTTGTACCAGTACTCGGCGTGCAGACGCGGGATGATCTTCGGGACGCCGGTGGTGCCGCCGGAGAGCTGGAAGACCGCGACGTCGTCGGGGTGGATCTCGGCCTGGATCCGGTCGACCGCCGCTCGGGCGGCCGCGGGGTCCGAGCGGTCGATGAGGTCTTCGAGGCGGTTGGGCCCGTCCGCCGCGCCGATCGTCAGCGGCACGCCGATGCGCTGCCGCCGCGCGAACTCCACCAGGTCGAACCGGCCGCCCGCCTCGACCAGGTGCGCCACCGCGCCCGTCTTCCGGTTGACGCCGGAGATCTCGTGCTCGCGATGAGCCGGAAGCGAGCAGATCGGCACCAGACCGGCCTTGAGCAAGCCGTACCAAGCCACGACGGACATCAGCCGGTTGCCGATCTGCAGCACGACCCGGCCGCCCGGCCGCAGGCCCAGCTCGGCGAGACCGAGCGCCAGCCGATCGGCCCGCTCGTCGAGTTCGCGATACGAGAGCCGGCCGTCGGGGGCCACGACGGCCTCCCGATCGGGAACGCGGTCCGCGACGGCCCGGAACTCCGCGGCGAGCGACCGTGTGCCCCACGCGCCCGCGGCTCGATAGCGCGCGCCGACCTCGGCGGGGTATCGAACCAGCTCATCGGTGCTGCTCATGGTCCCCAACTTAGCGTTGTCGAACGCTGATGTCAAAAGATTGACGCAAACGTCGAACGGACTTACAGTGATGTCGGATCAGTCGTCCGACAAGGAGTCGCCGTGAACCTGCGATCCGTCGCCGTACTCGGCGGAGGCCCCGGCGGTCTGTACGTCGCCAGGCTCCTGAAGCTGAGCCGTCCGGGGTGTTCGGTCGAGGTCTACGAGCAGAGTCCCCCCGGCCAGACGTTCGGCTTCGGCGTCGGGCTCGCGACCCGTACGCAGCGCAACCTCGACGCCGCCGACCCGGCCAGCTTCGCCGAGATCGTCGACAACGCCTGGGCGCACGACATGGCGATGGCCGTCGGCGACCGGAAAGTGACGCTGCCGGTCGGCAACCTGATCGCGATCGGCCGGTCCACCCTGCTCGACATCCTCCGGCGGCACGCCGAGGCGGCCGGCGTGCGGATCCACTCCGGGGCCCGCGTGTCGGCCGCCGATCTCGACGCCGACCTCGTCATCGCCGCCGACGGCGTCAACAGCGCGACCCGCACGGCCGGGTTCGGTCCGGAGATCTCCACCCACCGCGGTCTGTACCTGTGGGCCGGCACCGACTTCGCGCTGCCCAGCGCCGTGTTCCGGCCGGTCACCACCGAGTTCGGCACGTTCGTCGCGCACGCCTACCCCTACCGGGCCGACCGCAGCACGTTCCTGGTCGAGACCGACGAAGACACCTGGCGCCGCGCCGGCTTCGACGTCTCCACCGAGCAGACGGCGCTCGACGCCAGCGACGAGCACTCTCTCGGCTACCTCGCGAAGGCGTTCCACGACGAGTTGCAGGGCCATCCGCTCATCGGCAACCGCACCCGCTGGCTGCGGTTCCGCACGGTCACGTGCGCCCGTTGGCACGACGGCAACGTCGTCCTCCTCGGCGACGCGGTGCACACCGCGCACTATTCGATCGGGTCCGGCACGAAGCTCGCGATGGAAGACGGCATCGCGCTGGTCCGCGCGCTCGACGAGGCCGACGACCTCCCGGTCGCGCTGCGGCAGTTCGAGCAGGAGCGCCGGCCCGCCGTCGAGCACCTGCAGGCCACCGCGCACCGCAGCATGCGCTGGTGGGAGTCCTTTCCCGACCGGCTCGACCTACCGGTCGAGGAGTTGCTGATCGCCTACATGACGCGCGCCGGGAAGGTCACGCTCGACCGGTTCGGCGCACTCGCCCCCGACGTCGTGCGAGCCGGGTTGGCGCAGTACGCCGGTTGCGACCCCGCCGACGTCCCCGACTCCGATCGAGCCCCGTGGGTACTGAGCCGCCACCCGAGGGCCCGCTCCACAGCCATACCCACCACCGCAGGCGTGCCCACCACCGCCGACGCGGCCGGCAGCGCACCGGACAACGCTCCGCTGCACGTGGGATGTGCCGATGCGTGGGGCCCGGCCGCCGAGGCGTTGTTCGCGCGCGTCCGAGGCTCCTCGGGACCGGTCGTGCTGGTCGCCGATGATGACCGGGAGGCGGTCCTCACGCTGTTCGACGTGGGAGAACGTGTCCGCCGGGAGACTGCTAGCGTCGTGGTTGCTCGGGTCAACCGGCGCTGGTCCGAGTTCGCGGCCGCGGCGCTCGTGAGCGGGCGCGTTGACCGGGTCGACTTGATCGACTGATTCGAGGCGGAGGAGGCGGGGTGGCGCTGCTCCGGGCCGAGGACCTCGTGGTCGGGCTCGAGATCGATCTCGGGAGCTACACCGTCACGGCGGACGAGATCGTGGAGTTCGCCCGGCAGTGGGATCCGCAGAGCTTCCACGTCGACCCGTCCGCCGCAGCCGAGAGCTATTTCGGCGAGGTGATCGCGAGCGGGTTGCACACGCTCGGGGTGTTGCAGCGCCTCGCGGTGCTCGGTGCCTACCAGCATTGGGACGTCATCGCCGGGCGGCGGATCCGCTCGATCGAACTGACCGCTCCGGTGACCGACGGTTCGACGTTGACCGGCTCGTTGGTGGTCGAAGAGGTCACCCCTCGCGGTCCGGAGCGAGCCCTGGTGGCTGTCCGCGGCCGGCTCGTAGGGTCCGACCGCCGCCCGGTCCTGGACGCTGTCTTCGAGATGTACCTCCGCCGCTCCGCCTAAGCGGACCCGAGAACCGGCAGACCACCCGCGCCCGAAGGCCCGGCCCTCATCGCACGGGGAGACTGCGCCGGCCCACTCGAAGCAGCCCGGCCCAATCGAAGCAGCCCAGCCCACTCGAAGCAGCCCAGCCTCTGGGCGTGAGGAAGCCGGTGGAGCACCTGCTCCGGTACTCGTGCCCGCCGCCCACGCGGTCCGACTCGGCCCCCGGGTCAGGCCGGCCGATCAGCACGTGGTCGCTTCGCGAGAGACCGCGGACCTCGCCAAGCCGAGCAAGTGCGCGCAGCGACGCTGATGCCGTGCGCCACCGAGGCCGAGCCGGCGCGGCGCGGGCACTGCGGGCAGTACGGGGTCATTGTGGGGAGGAGCGCGGTCAGGCGGGGAAGCGGGCGGCCAGCCACTGGTGGATCACCGCGGAGGCGAGTTCGTTGCCTGACGGGGCGCCAGCGGTCAGCTCGCGGCCGAAGTGGGTGCCCGGGACCGCATCGACGGTGAGGTCAGAGGCACCGAGCGCCGTCGCGAACGCCGCGATGTCGGACGGGAACGACGCCTGGTCGCCGGTGAATTCCAGCAGCAGCGTCGGCACCGTGACGCCGGGTGCGCACCGTAGGAAGTCCGCGTTCGTGGTGGTGGTGCTCCACGTCGACATCCACGCCTCGGCGGTGGACATCCGGCCGAACCCGACCAACCCGAAGTTGGTGAGATCGGGCCGACGGCCGAACAGCGAGCCGTACGGGCGGGCGTTCGGATCGATCGAGAGGTCGACATTGCGCAGGTCGGCGTCGGTGCGGTGCACCGTGACGATTCGCGGCGCCAGAGCACGGCGCCGCTCCCCCGCGTCGCCCGAGCGCTTGAACGCGCGGTTGGCGGCCCGGCCTTCAGCGACGAGGGCCGCAGCGGCGGCATCGATCCGTCGCACCCGAGCCGCCTGCGCCGCGCGGTAGCGCGCGATGAACTCCGGCTCGTACTCCGCCGACACGGGTGCCTCGCGGAAGCCGTTGGCTACCGCGAACGGATCCAGCGAGGGATCGACGGCGAGTGGGTCGTTCTCGTCCACGACCGAGGGATCGATGACCCTCTGGAGCAGGGCGCCCTGCCCGGGGTGCGGCGCGAGGAACACGGCGCCGTCGGGTAGCGGCATCGTCGCGTCGTTCAGCGCGACCGGGCGGCCGGACGGCGCGGTCGCGAGACGCTGACCCGGAGCGAGCGCCGCCTGCTGGCAGTAGAACGCCGCCAGGGTGGCACCACCGGAGTGCCCGAGGGTGACGATCTGTTCGAACCCGCGTTCACGCAGGAACACCTGGCCGGCCGCGAAGTCGAGAACAGCCTGTTCGTGCAGCAGATTCAGGTCGTTGTTCGGCGAGCGTGACCCCTGCGTCCAGACGGCGCGGCCGGACGCGAGCACGTGAGGCACGAGCGCGTGGTGTGTGACGTCCTGGCGCGGGTGCATGAGCGTCACGACGGTCCGCGCGCCCGGCGGCACCCTCAGCACTCCGGTGACGTGCGCGCCGTCGACGGTGGTGAGCTCGTGCACCGAGGTGGGGGCGTCCGCGGCGAGGACCGGATCGGCGTACCGCCCGGCACCGAGGCCCCGGGTCACCGGTCTTCCGTCCGGAGCGCGTCCTTGTCCCACTGGGCGATCCGCCAGCCCGCCAGGCCGGCGACGCAGCTGTACCAGACCGCGTGCCGCACGCCGGTGCTCCGCCGATCGATCGAGATCGGCGTATCGGACTCGAGTACGAAGTACGGCCCCACCCGGTCGATCGTGACCTGGGGCAAAGCCTCAGCGACGGCCACGACCGGGATGTTCTCCGGGACGTCGAGCACGAACAGCCGATTCGTCATGAGCGCACCGGCCCTTCCGGGGCGGCGTGCTGTTCCTGCCACTGCGCGGCCCGCTCGACGATCAGTTCGGCCTTGCGCACCAGCAGATCATCCATCCCGGCTCCCGGCCGCGCGACGACGTCGACGAGCGCGTCGATCGTCAGGTTGGCGTCGAGGTCCTCCTGGGGCGTCACCGGGCGCATCGCGCGGGTGATCTCGACCATGTAGCCGTTCGGGTCGTGGGTGTAGATCGACTCGATCGTCTCGTGCTGGATCTGCATCTCGACCGGCCACTCACTGGCATCGAGCCGTCGGCGGTACTCGAGCAGGTGCTTCTCGGAGTCGACGTGCAGTGCCAGGTGGCGGGAGCGCACGAAGAACAGCGGGGTGTCGTCGCCGAAGCGGGCGTACACATCGCCCTGGCCTCCGCTGGTGTCGGGCGCGGGGAGACCGAAGTAGTAGAAGAACGCGAGCCTGTCCCCGCCGCCGATGTCGAAGAAGAAGTGGATGAAGTCCGGGTGGGCCTCCGGCCCCCAGCCGGCCGCACAGATCGAGTGCACGACCGGGAAGCCGAGGGTGTCGCGATAGAACTTGACCGTGCCGGCCGGATCGAACGTCGGGAAAGCGGCGTGATCGACGCCGCGAACGAGGTGTTCCACGAGGACCTCTCTCAGGCCGGGACGGGGACATCGGCGCGGAGCAGCGAACCGGCGCCGGAGATCGCCACCGGCAGATCGGTGGCGCGCAGGATGCTGTAGGCACCGGCGGTGGCGGCCGACAGGACCGGCAACCCGAACTCCTTCTCCGCCGCGTCGATCAGCCCCAGCGACGGCATCTGCACGCACGCGGAGATCACCAGGGCGTCGACACCGGTGAGGTCGAGGGAGCGCGCGGCGTCCATCACCCGGTCACCGGGGATGCAGCCGACCGCGACGTTGTCCTCGACCTCGAGCGCACGCCAGTCGGCGACCTCGAAACCCTCGGCCTCCAGATACCTGACGACCTTCTCGGCCAGTGAACGCAGGTACGGCGTGACCAGCGCGATGCGGCGGGCGCCGAGCGCACGCAACCCCTCGGTGAGCGCACCGGCGCTCGACCGGACGAGCGTGTCGGCACCGCCGGTCGCCAGCTGCTCGGCGACCAGCCCTTCGACGCGCTGGTGCTCCCCCGTCCCGGCGGCCATCAATGCGACCAGGCAGGCGTAGAGCAATACGTCGGTGCCCGCGTCGCCGAGCTCGAGGACGCATCGCTCCCGCTGCGCGTTCATCGCGGCGAGACCTTCCGGGGAGACGCGGGCCATCCGCATCCGGCTCGCGTGGAACGAGAACGTCGCGGCCGGGTGACGGCTGAGTACCGCCGGCATCTCGGTCTCGACGGTGACGTTCGAGCTGGGGACGACGAGCCCTACACGCACATGCTTCATGGACACGATTTTTCAACGCGCCCGACGAAAAGTCAACGCTTGCGTCAGCACCGCCGCGTTGGACACGGCCGACGAATTGATAACGTGACCGTTCATGACCGGAAGTCAGGGCGACCCCGCGAAGCTGCCCGCGAAGCGCGCACGCCGAACCGTCCTCAAGGCCGCCGAGGCCCGCACGAACACCCGCCGGGGGCTGATCGAGCAGGAGATCTACGTCCACGCCACCCGGCTCTTCGCCGAGCGGGGCTTCGCCGGCACCAACTTCCAGGACATCGCCGACGCCGTCGGCCTCACCCGCCCGGCGCTCTACCACTACGTCAGCAGCAAGGAAGAGTTGCTGGCCAAGCTGGTCGCCGAGATCACCCAGGACGCGGCGACCGACATCGCGGCGGAGGCCGAGCGCACCGACACCGGGCCGGCCGAGAAGCTCCACTCGATCGTCGCGAGCACCGCCCGGCGGCAGGGCGAGCACGCCGACCGGTTCCGGCTGCTGGTCCGGTCCGAGGCCGATCTGCCGGTGGAGATCGCCACCACGCACGAGGCCGGACGCCGCTCGGTGCTCAAATCGATCGCGGGCGTGATCGAGGAGGGTGTGCACAGCGGGGTGTTCCGCACCGTGGATCCGCGGGTCGCCGCCCTCGGCGCCCTGGGCATGGCGAACTGGGTGGCGTGGTGGTACCGCCCCGGCGGCCGTGACGACCTGGTGAAGGTGTGCGACGAGCTCGCCGACATGGCGGTCGCCGGCCTCCGCGGCCGCGACGACGGGCGCGCACCCCAGTCGACCGCCGAAGCCCTGTCCGCGGTTCGGGAAGACCTCGACCGCCTCGAACGGCTCCTCTAGCACCGCGGCACGTCCCCACCCCCGGAGTACCACTCCGGGGGGCATACGCATGCGTCCACCACCCCACCCAGCAGCAATATTTACACCTGCGTCGACCTATTGACGGCGGCGTCAGCGGTTGCTTATGTTGTGTGAGCCCAGACACAGAACGCAAGGCGGACTGACATGGCTTACGTCATCGGTGTGGATGTCGGTGGGACCTTCACGGACGCGGTGCTCGACGACGATTCGGGCAACCTGGTCGCGGCCAAGGCTCCGTCGACGCCGCCGGACTACTCCCAGGGCGTCATGGATGTCCTCGCGGTGCTGGCCGAGAACCTCGGCGAGCCGCTCGAGCAGATGCTCGCGAAGACCCACCACATCGCCCACGGCACCACGTCGTCGCTGAACGCTCTGGTCATGGGCAACGTGCCGCCGGTCGGCTTCATCACGACGCAGGGCCACCGCGACTCGATCTTCATCATGAACGTCGAAGGTCGTTACCTCGGCTCCTCGCCCGACCAGCTCCAGAACGTGCTGGGCCAGACCAAGAGCCACACGCTGATCCCGAAGCGGCACGCGGTCGAGGTCGTCGAGCGTCTCGACCGCGACGGCACCGTCATCGTCGGGCTCGACGAGCAATCGGTGCGTGTCGCGGTGCGTGGCCTGCTCGACCAAGGCATCCGTTCGATCGCGGTGTCACTGCTCTGGTCGTTCAAGAACCCCACCCACGAGCAACGCATCCGCGAGCTGGTGCACGAGATCGACGCGGACGTCTTCGTCGCGCTCTCCAGCGAGGTCAGCCCGCGGATCCGCGAGTTCGCCCGCAGCTCGACGACGATCATGAGCGCCCAGATCGGCCCGGGCCTGCGCAGCTACCTCGGCACGCTGGAGGAGCGGCTGCGTGCCGAGGGCCTCACCGGCCCGCTGCTGGTCATGCAGAGCAACGGCGGCGCGATCGCGGCGGCCGAGGCGCCCCGCGCCGCGATCAGCACGGTCGGCTCGGTGCTGACCGGCGGTGTCGTCGGCGCGGTCTCACTGGGTCAGCAGCTCGGCCATCGCAACATCATCTCCACCGACGTCGGCGGCACCACGTTCCTGGTCGGGCTCGTGGTCGACGGCGAGCCGGTGCGCACGAGCACCACGGTGATCAACCACCACCCGATCAACGTCCCCACGCTCGAGGTGCACGCGATCGGCTCCGGCGGCGGCGCGATCGCGTGGATCGACGCCGGCGGCAACCTGCGCGTAGGCCCGCGCAGCGCCCAGTCGGTGCCGGGCCCGGCCTGCTACGGCGCCGGCGGCACCGAACCGACGAACACCGACGCCAACCTGGTTCTCGGCATCCTGCCCGAGTCCGGCTTGCTCGGAGGGCGCAAGGCACTCGACCTCCAGGCCGCTTGCGAGGCCATCCGGACGAAGATCGCCGAACCCTTGAAACTCAGCGTCGAGGACGCCGCCGCCGCGATCTACGCGATCCAGAACGCCCAGACCGGCGACCTGTTGCGCAAGACCGTCGTCGAGGCCGGGCACGACCCGCGCGAGTTCGTGCTCTACGCGTTCGGCGGGGCCGGCCCCGCGTACTGTGCCTCGTACGCTGCCGAGGTCGGCGTCCGCGAGGTCGTCGTGCCCCTCGGCCCGGTCGCATCGGCGTTCTCCGCCTACGGTCTGGCCTCCTCGGACATCGTGCTGGCCCGCGAGGTGTCCGACCCCGGTCAGATGCCGCTGCCCGCCGCCCAGGTCCAGCGTCACTTCGACGAGTTGGAAGCGACGCTGGCGGCTGACCTCGAGCGGCAGGGCCTGCGCTACAACCGCATCGAGTACGTCCGCTCGATCGATCTGCGCTACACCTCGCAGCTGGCCGAAGTGTCGGTCACGGTGCCCGAGGGCAGGCTCGACGACGGCGCGATGTCCACGGTGGCGAAAGACTTCGAGCGCCGGTACGCCGAGCTCTTCGGTGAGGGCACCGGCTTCAGCGCCGCCGGTATCCAGGCCATCACGTTCCGCGTCCGAGCCACCGGCATCCTGCCGTTCAACCCGCAGCTGCCGAAGCTCGCCGATGCCGATACGCCCGACCCGGCGGCCGCGCGGTCCGACGTCCGCAAAATCTGCCTCGATCCGCGGCAGGGATACGTCGACACGCCCGTCTACGACTACCGCGCCCTGCGGCACGGACACGTCGTCGCCGGGCCGGCCGTCATCGAGGTGCCGACGACCACGGTCGTCGTGCCGCCCGGCATGAGCGGCACCGTCGACCACCTCGGCAACCTGACGATCACCACGGAGACCCGCTCATGACCATGCCGATCCCCGGTTCCGAGCGCTTCGCGAGCCGACCCGTCGACCCCGACGCACTCGCCGCGGAACTGCCGGACAGCCTGCCCGTCCACTCCGTCACCCAGGACCAGATCGACGGCCTCGACCCGCTCACCTACGAGGTCATCCGCCACCGGCTCTGGTCGGTCACCGAGGAGATGGGCGAAGCGCTGCAGCGCATGTCCGGGTCCCCGATCGTCACCGACGCCAACGACTTCGACTTCGCGATCTGCGACGAGGTCGGTCAAGAAGTTCAGGTAGGCCTCTACAACACGATGCTGGTCGGCGCCGTCGACCTGGCGATCTACTGGACGCTGCGCAACCGGGCCACCAACCCCGGCATCCGCGAGGGTGACATGTTCCTCTGCAACGACCCCTGGGTCGGCGGCGGCCTGCACCAGAACGACGTCATCGTCTACCAGCCGGTTTTCCACGACGGCAAGCTCTTCGCCTGGACCAGCGCGATCTGCCACGAGCCCGATCTGGGCGGCGTCGGCCTCGGCTCGTTCAGCCCGGCGGCACAGGACGTGTTCTCCGAGGCGCTGCCCACGCCACCGGTGAAGGTGGTCCGTGACTTCGCGCTCCAGGACGACGTCGCCGACCTGTGGATCCGCCGGTCCCGGGTGCCGATGCTGGTCAGCCTCGACCTGCGGGCCAAGATCGGCGCCAACACCGTCGGCCGCAAGCGCCTGCACGAGGTCATCGACCAGTACGGGGCCGACACCGTCAAGGCCGTGATGAAGCGGATGATGTCCGACGCCGAGAGCCGGCTGCGCGACAAGCTGCGCTCGCTGCCCGACGGCACCTGGAAGGCCACCGGTTACCAGGACCAGTCGCACGAGGGTGACCGCGGCGTCCACAAGATCACGGTCGCGATGGTCAAACAGGACGACCGGCTGACGTTCGACTTCACCGGCACCGATCCGCAGGCCGGCGTCATCAACTGCACCTACGCGGGCATGCGAGGCGGCGTGATGCTGGCGCTGCTACCGATGCTCGCGCAGGACATCCCGTGGTCGGCGGGCGGGTTGATGCGTTGCTTCGACCTGATCTCCGAGGAAGGCACGATCAACAACGCCACGTTCCCGGCGGCGGTCGGCCGGGGTCCGATCGGGCCCGCCTGGCTGACCGGAACGCTGGTCGCCGAGTGTCTCTCGCAGCTACTCGACTGCTCCCCCGATCTGGGCAAGAGCGTCCAGGCGGCCTGCTGCGGCACCTGGGACACGGCGGTCGTCGCCGGGCTCGACCAGCGCGGTGAGGCGCCGGTGCCGTTCCTGAACATCATGATGGAGCCGATGGCCGGCGGGTACGGCGCCCGCCCCGAGCTCGACGGCATGGACACCGGTGGCCTGTTCTGCATCCCGATGGGTCGGATCCCCGACGTGGAGATGACCGAGTTCCTCTATCCGCTGCTGACCCTGTGGCGGCGGGAAGAGGCGGATTCCGGTGGTCCGGGCCGTCAGCGCGGTGGGGTGAGCGCGTCGCTCGCCGTGGCGCTCCACGGCTCGCAGGTGCCGGCCGGCGTGGTGTTCGCGTCCGCCGGGAAGGCGGTGGCCCAGAACAACGGGCTCGCCGGCGGCTATCCCGGCAACACCGGGCTCGAGGTGCTCGTGCGGGGCGCCGACGTCCACCGGGCGCTGGCCGAGGGGAGGATCCCGCAGTCCGTGGAGGACTTCGGCGGCGAGGCCGAGATCGCGCCCTGTTACGCCCAGTCGTACCTGGCCCCCGGCGAGGTGCTCTACATGAACTGGCAGGGCGGTGGCGGGTACGGCGACCCGCTGCGGCGTGACCCGGAGGCGGTCGCGGCCGATGTCCGCGAGTTCAAGGTCACGCCCGGGGCGGCCGCGGACGTCTACGGTGTCGTGCTGGCCGCCGACGGGTCGGCGGATGTGGAGGCCACCGCGGAACGGCGGCGTGAGCTCGCCGAGGCCCGAGGCTCACGATCCGGAGCGGCTCCGGCTCCGGATCCGGCTGCGACTTCGGCTCCGGATCCGGCTTCGGATCAGGCTTCGGATCCGGCTGGGACTGTCGACCTGGCCACGGCGCGGCGTATCGATGACAACCTCGTCATGTCGGGTTCGCTGGTCGGGTGTGCGCACTGTGGTCAGAAGCTCGCCGACACCACGACCGACACGCAGCTGGCTCTGCTGCGCTACGACGGTCCGGTTACCGAGGCCGGGCCGCAGATCGTCTCCGACCCGAGGGATTACATCGACGACGAGGTGGTGTTCCGGCAGTTGTCCTGTCCTGGCTGCTACACCGCCGTGTACTCGGGGGTCGTTCCCAAGGTCCACGTCGACCACAGCACCGACATCGCCCGCTTCGCCGGCGTGTGATTCCGCGCGGGCCGGCCCCTCCGAGGGTTCGGCCCGCGCCCCACTCCGGCCCAACACACGCGCCCCACTCCGGCCCAACACACGCGCCCCACTCCGGCTCAAGAAGCGCGCCCCCACGCCGGACTAAGACCCGCCCCCCACCCCGGACCAAAACCCGCGCCCCGACTCCGAACCGAGACCCGCCCCCACTCCGGACGAGACCCACGCCCCACGCCGGACTAAGACCCGCCCCCACCCCGGACCAAGACCCGCCCCCACCCCGGACCAAGACCGCGCACCCGCCCCCTCAGGGAACGAGCACTAGCTTTCCCTGCACCTCACGGTTCTGGAGGCGGCGGTGTGCCTCCGCGGCCCGGTCGAGCGGCAGCACCGTCACCTCCGGCCGGAGAACTCCGGCCTCCAACTGCTCGACCAGCGCGGTCACGTCCGCCCGGAATCCCGCCGGATCCTTGTCCACGACCCGTTCCACCGTGTGCACCGCCACCCGCGCGCCGGGCGTGAGCTTTGCCCGGACCAGCGCACCGACCGTCCGCGCCATCGCGCCGACCCGGGAGTACCCGGCCCCGGTGGCGAAGCTGAAGCCGTAGGACACGACGACGCCTGAACGGCTCGTGGCGCGGCGCGAACGGGCGAGCGACGGCCCGCCCACCGGGTCGAAGGTGGCCGCGACCTTCACCGGCACGACCGCCGCGTCCGCGACCCAGGTGGCGCCGTTGGCCTCGACCCGGGCCCGCCGGGCGGGGCTCGAGGTGCCGTAGACCTCGACCCCGGCGGCCCGGGCGATCTGGCACAGCGCCGACCCGACGCCGCCGGCCGCGCCTAGCACCAGCACCGCCTGCCCCGGGGCCGGCTCGACCACGCGGTGGAACATCTGCCAGGCCGTCAGGTAGTTGAGCACGAGCGCGTCGAGTTCCTCGGCGGGCCGCCCCTCGGGGAGCGGCGCGGCCCGTCCCGCGGCCACCACGACGTGGGTCGCGTACCCGCCCACGCCGACCAGCGCGCCGACCCGCTGGCCGACGACCACGTCCTCGACGCCGGCCCCCACCTTCTCGACGTGGCCGACGACGTCGAAGCCCAGCACGTCGGGCCTCGGGCCGGGGTTGAGCCCCTCCCGGGTGGAGATGTCGTTGAAGGCCACCCCGGCGGCTTCCGCCGCCACCAGGAGCTGCCCCGGGCCGGGCTCCGGCACCGACATGGGCTCCACCCGGAGCACGTCGGGGCCACCGGCCGCGGTCAGCCGTACCCGCCGAGGATCGCTGTTCATACCTGAGAAGGTACATGAGTTTCTCAAGCAGATTTGAGCGCCTTGGCCAACAGGCCCTGCAGCACCCGCTGCTCCGTGGCGTCGAGTTCGGCGAACGGCGAGCGCTTGGCGACGACGTCGAGCAGGCGCCGGCGGACCTTCCGGCCCTCGGGGGTCAGCACCAGCGTCCGCACCCGGCCGTCGCGGGGGTGCGGGCGTCGCTCGGCGAGCCCGCGCTCCTCCAGCTGCGCGCTGAGCAGCGAGATGTTCGACGGGTCGCAGTGCAGGAGGGTGGCGAGCCTACGCAGCGACTGCGGGTCACCCTCGGGATCGAGCACCCACAGCAGGTTCGCGGTCGGCCCGGTCAGCTCCAGCCGCTCGAGGCCCTCCTGCATCCGGCCGGTGACCTGACCGGCCACGGCCATCACCTGGTACAGCAACGACGCCGCTACTTCGTCCACCGCCACAGGGCGAAGCTTACCGGCGCCTACTCGTGGAGATTCTCCGTGAATTCGCCCGCGACCACCCCGGCGAGCAGCGCGCTCAGCTGGTCCGCCCGACCGCGGGGAACCAGCAGTTCGGTGCGGTGCACCACGTCCGGGCGGACGAGCGGCACCCGGGCGACACCGGCGGTCTCCGGAGCCAGTCCACTGGGGAGCAACGCCAGCCCGTGCCCGCGGGCCACCAACCGGGCCAGCAGGCTGAGGTCCGTGCCGCGGTAACGCAGGCGGCCGGTCGTGGTGGGGGCCGCCGCCCCGGGCACGTCGCAGCGCAGGTCCGGCGCGTCGATCCAGCGCGCGTCACGCACCGAGTCCAGGTCGACCCCGCCGGCGGTCGCGAGCGGGTGGTCGGCGGTCAGCAGCACCTCCAGCCGCGTCTCGGCGATCAACGCGCGGGTCAGAACGCCGGGCTCGGTCACTCCCAGCGGACCGTTGGGGGCGGTCACACCGTCCACGGCGGCCGCGTCGACGGTGCCGGCGGCCAGCCGGCTCACGGCCTCGTCGGCCGAGCCGAGAACCACTTCCACCAGGTCGACGAGGCCGAGCGCGCCGAGGAGTCGATCGCCGGCCGCCAGCGGGGTCACCGCGATCGTCGCCGGCCGGTGGGCGTTCCGGCGGAGGATCTCCTGGCGGGCGACGTCGGCGCGGAGCAGGAGGTGCTGCGCGTGGGTCAGCAGGCGGGTGCCCGCCTCGGTCAGCCGCACCGGGCGGCGGTGCAGGAGCCGTCGTCCCAGGTCGGCTTCGAGGGCGGCGACGTGCTGGGAGATCGCCGACTGCGTGAAGCCGAGCTCGGCGGCGGCCGCGGTGAACGAGCCGGTACGCGCGACCGTGGCGAACGACCGCAGGTGACGCAGGTCCATGGCGCGACATTAGGAATCGTGATGTCCGGGCGCCAAATCATCGTTGGACTCCATCTCGCCCGGCCCCGACGCTGGACCCATGAGACCCGCGCGAATAGCTCTGATCGGCGACCGTTCCCCGCACGTCCTGGCGCACGGGCGGATCCCGGACGCACTGCGTCAGGCCGCGGGCGAACGGGAGGTCGACGTGTACTGGATCGCCTCGACCGACGCGGCCCGGCTGACCGGGCTCGCCGGGTTCGACGGGATCTGGGCCGTGCCCGGCGGCCCCTACGTCGACCGGGACGGGGTGCTGCACGCGGTGACCGTGGCCCGGACGTCGGGGGTGCCGTTCCTGGGCACGTGCGGGGGCTTCCAGCACGTGCTGCTGGAGTACGCCCGCTCGGTGTGCGGTCTCGACGTCGAGCACGCCGAGCAGCCGCTCGACGCCGGCGCGGAGCCGCTCATCGTCGCGTTGCACTGTTCGCTGCTCGGCGAGGAGGCGGACGTGATCGTGGCACCCGGCACCCGGGCCGCGCAGGTGCTCGGGGCCGGCCGCCGGGTCGAGCGGTTCTTCTGCAGCTACGGCCTCGACGACCGGTTCCGGGCCCGGTTGGAGGCGGCGGGGCTGGTGTTCTCGGCGGTGGACGACGAGGGCACAGCCCGGATGGTGGAGCTGCCCGGCCACCCGTTCTTCCTGGCTTCGCTGTTCCAGCCCGAGCTCTCGTCGGACCTCCACTGGGCCCACCCGCTCATCCACGCGTTCACCGACGCGGCACTGGCGGGCGTCAGGGTGTGACCGCCGCCGCGAGGACCACCGGGTCGGCGCAGCCGGCCGCGTAGCCGACGATCCGGTGCCGGATGTCGCGGCCGAGCAGCCGACTGCCGATCCGGTGGGCCACCGGCCGCAGCCAGCCGGGACGGCACTGGAAGTTGTACCGCCAGGTGGCCACCGTGTGCCCGGGTTCGGCGGCGGGCGCGAACCGCCACCCACCGGCGAACCGCTCGAAGAACCAGGGTCCGCGCACCATCGTCATCCCGACGTGCGTCGGCGGCGCGAACGAGACGTACTCGCTGACCATCGTGAAGCCGTGCCGCGACCGGGTGAACGTCCGCACGCCTTTGCCGGGCGCGGTGGCGCCGTCGACGAAGTGCTGCTCGCGCACGAACGGATCCCACCGGTACCGGATCGGGGCCGTGGTCTGCGACACGGCGAACGCGACCTCCGGCGGGACCGGAACGGTGATCGAGGCCTCCACCACCGGCATCGCTACGCCCCCTCGGCCGCGAGGATCTGTTCCCGGAGGATGTCGGCGTGGCCGCAGTGCTGGGCGGTCTCGCGCAGCATGTGCAGGTAGACCCACTGCATCGGCAGCGGACCGCGACGGTTGCCGGTCACCACGTCGTCGGGCGACAGCGCCGCGGCGGCCCGGCGCGACTCCGCGCAGGTCTGCTCGTACTCGGCCACCACGCTCGCGATCGTGTCCCCGTCCTCGAGCACGAACGACTCGTCCGGCGACGCGCCGATGCCGATCTCCGCCCGCGACCGCCCGGTGATCGCCTCGTCGAACCACACCTTCTCGACGAAGATCAGGTGCTTGACCAGCCCGAGCAGCGTGGTCCGTGACCGCACGAGCGGGCGGCGGGCCTGCTCCTCGGTCAGGCCGTCGAGCGACGCGACGATCTCGGCGCGGTGTTCATCGAGGAAGGTCTCGTACATCGGTCTATTGGAACGCATCCTCGAGCACCACCCGGCGGACGGTCCGCAGGCTCACCCGCAGGCTCTCCAGGTCGGTGGAGCCCAGCGCGAGGCGCAAGGCCCGCGGCGCGGGTGAGGCCACGCTGAACGGCTCCGCGGTCGTCACCGAGATCCGCGCCCGGCCGAGGGTGACGGCCAGCCGGTCGGCGCGGGCGTCGTCGGGCAGCGGCAGCCAGGTGAAGTACGAGGACGGGTGGCCGACGAGCGTCAGCCCGGCCAGCTCCGACCGTGCGACGTCCTGGCGCGCCGCCGCGTCCGCGCGCTTGCGGACCTCGAGGTCGTCGACCGTCCCGTCCTCCAGCCAGCGGCACGCGATCACGGTGCTGAGCGCGGGGGTGTTCCAGGTCGTCAGCCGGATCGCCCGCTCCAGTGCGGGCCCCAGCACCGGCGGGGCCACGACGAACCCGACCCGCAGCCCGGTGGCCACGCTCTTGGAGAGCCCCGACACGTACACCGTGTGCTCCGGCGCCAGAGCCGCGAGCGGCGCCGGCGGATCGGGTTCCAGGTACGCGTACGACCCGTCCTCGATGAGCAGGAGGTCGTGCCGGTGAGCGAGATCGGCCAGAGCGGCCCGCGACGAGAGCGGCATCACCGTGCCGAGCGGGTTGTGCAGCGTGGGCATCGTGTACACCGCGCGCACCGGTCGGCGGGCACACAGCCGCGCGAGCGCGTCCAGGCCGGCCACCGGCACCAGTTCCAGCGACAACGACTGCGCCAGGGCTTTGAACCCCGGGTAGGTCAGCGGGTCGACGGCCACCAGGTCCCCCGGCTTCAACGCGCCCAGCCCGACCACGGCCAGCCCGTGCTGGGCCCCGCTGACGATCAGCACCCGGGCGGGATCGACCTCGAGCCCGCGCCGGCGCAGATGGTGCGCCACCGCCGCGCGGTCGGCCGGCCGGCCCCGGTGCGGCTGATAGCGCAGCAGCGCCTCGAGGTCGCCCGACGTCGCCAGATCGCGCAGCGCCCGGCGCAGGAGGTCGGTCTGCCCGGGCAGCGACGGGTAGTTGAAGTTGAGGTCGACCGCGTCCGCGGCCACCACCTCCTGGTCGACGCCGAGCCCGGCGGGCAGGGCGAGGTCACGCACGAACGTGCCCCGCCCCTGTTCGCGGCTGACCAGGCCGATCGCTTCGAGCTCGGCGTAGACGCGGGTGGCGGTCACGACCGCGATGCCGTGGTCGGCGGCGAGCCGGCGGTGCGTGGGCAGCCGGGTGCCCGGCGCGAGTTCGCCGTTTCGGATGTCCGCCGCGAAGGAGTCGACGAGTGCTTTGTACCGGGACACGGACGGAATTGTATGCATGACAATTATTGGACTGTCATGGATACCGTGACTGCATGCACATCGCGATCCTGACCTTCGACGGATACAACGAGCTCGATTCGCTCATCGCACTCGGCGTGCTCAACCGCATACCGGGGCTACGGGCCACGATCGCCGCCCCGACCCCGACCGTGCGGTCGATGAACGGCGTCGTGATCGAGTCGATGGCCACGCTGGACGAGGCCGGCGACGCCGACGCGGTGCTCGTCGGCAGCGGCATCGCCACCCGCGAGGTGGTCGAGGACCCCACGATCATGGCCACGCTCGCGCGGCTCGACCCGGCCCGGCAGCTCGTCGGCGCCCAGTGCTCGGGGGCGCTCGTGCTGGCCCGGCTGGGGCTGCTCTCCGGTGTTCCGGCGTGCACCGATCTCGCCAGCAAGCCGTGGGTGGTCGCCGCCGGCGTCGAGGTGCTCGACCAGCCGTTCTACGCCGACGGCAACGTCGCCACCGCCGGTGGGTGCCTCGCGTCGCAGTACCTGGCCGGGTGGGTCGTCACCCGGCTCGTCGGCGCGGACGCCGCCCGGGACGCGCTGCACTACGTCGCCCCGGTCGGCGAGAAGGAGGAGTACGTCGAGCGTGCCCGGCGCGCCATCGCCCCCTACCTGCCGGTGCCCGTGTCCTGAACGGCGGCGGCGCGGCGCGCGAACAGGTGCGCCTCGCGCTGCGTGGAGACCGCGCGGGCCCGCTCGACCGCCGCCCGGACCGCGTCGGCCGGGGCGCCCCTGGCCTGCAGCAGCCGGGCGCGCTGCAGCAGGATGTGGCCCTCGGCGTAGCGCTGCCCGTACGTGGTGAGGAGGTCCTCGGCGCGGTCGAGTGCGGCGGCCGCGTGGTCCGGTTCGCCGGCGGCCAGCCAGGCCTCGGCGAGCTGCCCGAACCGGGTGGACACCCCGGTCAGCGGTGGGTCGAGCACGGTCGCGGTGATCAGCGCCTCGATCTCGGCCGCGGCCCGGGCCGGGTCCCGGCCGGTGACCGCGTGCGCCCACCAGCGGTTCATCCGCAGGTAGGCGCCGTAGAAGACGAACGAGAAGCCGGGGTCGGCCGCGATGCCGCGCTCCGCGGCACTCAGCGCCCAGGCCGGGTCACCGACGAACATCGCGGTCGTCGACGTGAAGCTCGCGGTCAGCGTGACCGCGTGCGGATCGTCCCCGGCGGCGGCCGCGACCGTCTCGAACATTTCGCGCGCGGCGTCGACCTCTCCGTGCAACGCGGTGACCTGGGCCAGGATCGCCGGCGACAAGCCCAGCAGGTCGTGGCGGAGCCGATGGGTCTCGCGGTCCGCCCGGCCCCCCACGTCCAGCCGGCGCAGGTACCGGTAGGCCTCGCCGATGTTGCCGAGGTCCCACTGGTGGATGCCCCAGGCGTGCACCCCGTAGCCGCGCACGATCGGGTCGGCGGACGCCTCGCCGTCCTCGAGCAGCCGGCGCGCGAGCGGCCGGGCCCGCTCGAACTGCAGGGTCTGCGAGTAGGTGGCACAGCGCGAATAGAGGAAGTCGGTGGCGTCCCGCTCCCGGCCGAGGCCCCGGGCCAGTTGCTCGGCCCGGTCGAGCTCGTCGAGCGCCGATCCGGCGTACCCCGACCGCATCCCGACGACGGCGATCAGCTGGGAGAGCGCGGACAGCTCCAGTTCGTCCCGGCCGGCCGCGCGCGCGACCCCCGCCGCCGAGCGCAGCTGCCGCTCGGCCGTCGCCAGCGCCGACTTGGCCGCCGCGCGACGGCCCGCCCCCACCAGCGCCTTCGCGGTTCGCCCGGGGTCGGCGAGCGGCCCGGCGGCCGCCAGGTGGTGCGCGAGCGTCTCCACGTCGTCCTCGCGGTCCAGTGCGTCGGCGACCCGCAGGTGCAGCCGGGGCACGATCGCCGCCGGTGTCGTCCGGAGCACCGACTCGCGGATCAGGTCGTGCGGGAACCGCAGCGCGAACGAGTCGCCCGGTACCGGGGCGAGCAGGCCGAGCGCTTCGATCGGCTCGACGCGGTCGAGACAGTCCGGGACGCCGAGGCCGGCCGCCCGGGCGAGCAGCCCGAGCTCTACGTCCCGGCCGATCAGGGCGGCGATACGCAGCAGCTCGCCGGAGACCGCGTCCAGCCCGGCCATCCGGTCCACGACGACGTCACGCACACCGGCGGGCAGCCCGGCGGCCGCACCGGACGACGCCAGCAGCCGGGCGAGCTCCCGGACGAAGAACGGGTTGCCCGCCGTCCGCTCGTGCACCCGGCGCGCGAGCTCCGCGCTCACCGGGCGGCCGGTCTCCCGGACGACGAGTTCGGCCACCTCGCCGGGGCCGAGCGGGCCGAGCCGGGTCCGGCGGTGCCGCGGGTTGCGGCTGGCGGTGGCGAGCACGCGGGTCAGCTCGGCGCCGGGAACGGGCGCGCGATCGCGGAGCGCGCCGACGACGACCGTGCGGCGCGGCGGTCGCGCCGCCAGATGCCCGAACAACTGCAACGAGGCGACGTCTGCCCACTGCAGGTCGTCGAGCACGAGCAACAGCGGTTGCCGGGCGGCCACCTGGGCGAGCAGCGCGAGCACCCGCTCGAACAGCCGGAACTGGGCGCCGGTGTCCGAGCGCACCGGCACCGTGAGCACGCCGCCCCGGGGCTCGCCGAGGACGTCGTCACGCGGCTCCAGCAGGCGCCCGAGTTCACCGGCGAGCCATTTCTCCCGCTCCGCGTCGGGCCGGCCGTCGACGATCGCGCCGATCGCCTGCACCCACGGCCACATCGACGGCGCGCCCTCCCCCTCGACGCAGTGTCCCCAGACGACCATGGCGCCGCGCCGCTCGGCCTCCGCGGCCGCCGCCTCCAGCAGCGACGTCTTACCCACCCCCGGCTCGCCCTCGACCAGCACGAGCCCGGCCTCGTCGGCGAACGCCGCGTCGAGGGCGTCACGCACCACCGCGAGCTCGCCGCGCCGGCCGACGAGCGCAGGCGCGTCCCGGCCGGGTGTGGGCACCGGGGATCGTTCGAGCACGCGCGCGTGCGCCGCGCGCAGCGCCGGGCCGGGCTCGATGCCCAGTTCACCGACGAGCCGGTCGCGGACGGCCCGGTACACCGCGAGCGCCTCGGCCTGCTGCCCGGCTGCCGCCAGCACCGCGACGAGGCTCGCCTGCACCGGCTCGTGCAACGGAGCCATCAGCGCGGCGAGCAGCAGCGGCTGGAGTACGCGCTCGGCCCGGCCGAGCGACCCGGCGAGCTCGGCCGCCGCGACGCACGCGTCGAAGAACTCGGCGTCCAGCGCGGCGAACACCGCGGTCGCGGCCGGGCCGTGGTCGAGGCCCTCCCCCGCCGGGCCGCGCCAGAGCTTCAGCGCCGCCACGTACCGGTCCAGGTCACCCGACCGCCGCGCCTCGGCGATCAGCTGCCGGAACGCGACCAGGTCCAGCGTCTCGGGGCCGGCCACGAACACGTACCCGTTCCCGCGCCGCCGCAGGAGCGACGGATCGAGCAGGCGGCGCAGGCTGCCGACGTACTTCTGGACGGTGTTGAGCGCGGTGGCCGGCGGGTCGTCGTCCCAGATCAGCTCGATCAGCTCGGTGGCGCTGACCGGCCGGCCGGCCCGGGCCAGCAGCAGCGTCAGGAGATAGACCTGCTGGCGCGGGCCGGGATCGAGTTCGACGTCACCACGCCAGATCCGCAATGGCCCGAGCACCGCCAGCCGTAACGCCGTCACGCGTCCATCCTGCCGGTCCGGCGGGAGCGCGGTTCAGCGGCGGGGCTCCCAGCGGAACATCCGGGCCGCCAGCGTGAGCGCCACGAACACCCAGGCGAGCGTCGGCGCCAGCAGGAGCAGCGACTCGCCCACCGCGACCCCACCGTTCCAGGCCCCGACGATCAGCTCGGTGGCCGCTCCGCCGGGGAGCAGGCGCTTGAGCAGCGTGAGCGACTCGGTACCGGCGATCCCGACCCAGCTGGCGACCGCGATCACGCCGAGGCTGACCGGCAACGTCGTCACCTGGGCGTGCTCCGGCGAGTTGGTCAGCCCCGCGGTGGCCAGGCCCAGCCCGAGCATCATCGCGAACGTGGCGACGACCGCCACCGCGACGACGACGGGGTTCGACGGCCCACCGGCCACCGCGCCCAGCACGATCAGCATGCCGACGGCCTGGACCAGCGCCAGCACGGTGGCCGGGAGCGCCAACCCGACCAGGATCCCGGCGTCACCGGCCGCGGTGGACCGCAACCGCTTCAGGAACAGATTCTGCCGACGTGACGCGAGCGTCGTCACCAGGCTGGTGTAGAGCCCGAACGCCCCGACCGTGCACGCGACGACCGCCGCGATGTAGCCGAGGCTGGCGAGCTCGCCGAACACCTCGTGGCGGTAGACGAAGAACGCGCCGACCGCCACCGGCATGATGAACCCGCTGACCAGCACCAGGCGGTTGCGGAAGATCTGGATCAGCTCACTGCGTGCGATGGCGAACATGGCTCAGCTCTCCAGTGCTCGGAAGACGTCATCGAGCCGGGTCGGCCCGGCTTCGAGGTCGTGCAGCTCGACCCCGGCGTCGTGCGCCCAGCCGAGCAGCAGGTACAGCTCCTTCGACAACTCGTGCGTCTCGATCAGGTACCGCCCGTCGCTCTGCCGGGAGGCACGCAGCGGTGGCACGCCCACGCCGGGCGGCAGCCGGAAGCGGATCACCGACGGCAGGGTCCGGGTCAGCTCGGAGACCGTGCCCTCGCGCCGTAGCGCGCCCCGGTGCATCAGGCCGATGCGGTCGGCGCGCTGCTGGGCCTCCTCCAGGTAGTGGGTGGTGAGCACGATCGTGGCGCCCTTCTCGCGGAGCCGGTCGACGGTCTCCCACAGGCCGTCCCGGGACTGGATGTCCAGCCCGGTGGTCGGCTCGTCGAGGAAGATCAGCTCGGGGGTGCCGAAGACCGCGGTGGCGAAGTCCAGCCGCCGCTTCTCGCCCCCGGAGAGCTGGGACACCGTCGTCCCGGCCTTCCCGGTGAGCCCGACGAGGTCGAGCACGCGCCCGACGTCGTCGGTGCGGTGGGTGAGCGCGCCGATCAGACCGACCGATTCACGCACGGTCAGGTCCGGGGAGAACCCGCTCTCCTGCAGCATGACGCCCATCCGCGGCCGGACGGCACGCCGGTCGCGCGGGCTGTGCCCGAAGACACGCACGGTGCCGGACGTGGGGGCGCGGTGGCCCTCGATCGTCTCCAGCGTCGACGTCTTGCCGGCTCCGTTCGTGCCGAGCAGCGCGTACAGTTCCCCGCTGCGCACCTCGAACGACACGTCCCTGACGGCGTGGAAGTCGCCGTAGCTGAGGTTGAGCGCTTCGACTTCGATGACTGACATGGCTCGATCGCACCGGGATCCGGGCCGCGCGGTCAGGGGCACCGTGTCACGTCATCGTGTGACGTGGTGTCACTCGTGCGTTTCCCGGATCCCCGAATACTGGAGGGATGAGCACGAGAACGCTGAGCTTCACCGAGCCGACGCAGGGGCGGCTGCGGCGGCTCAACCTCGTGACGTCGTTCCCGCCGCTGGTGGTGGCCGCGGCCGTCCTCATCGTGCTGGACACGCACGCGTGGTGGCACCCGATCCCGCTCGCGGTCGGGGTCGGGACCGCGATCGTGGCGTTCGAGCGGTGGACCGCGAACGATCTCCGGCGGTTCGCGGTGCCGTTGCTGGCGGTCGCCGGGGTCGTCTGGGTGCTCGGGGTGCTGGTGATCGGCAGTCCCAACGCCTACTGGGGCGCCGCGACCGTGGGCTCGCTCGCGGTCCCGCAGCTGCCGCGGCGGCGGCTCGCCGCGTTCGCCGGGCTGCTGGGTTTCGTCGCCGGGGTCGGGGCGCTACGGGTGCTCGTCGACGGCGGCGACGCGCTGGTGTCGTTCGTCGTCGTCCCGGCCGCGCTGACCACGGTCTCGGGTGTGCTGTGCCTCGCGGGCGAGCGCTTCTACGACGTCGTCCGCGAGTTGGAGGCGTCACGGGCGCGGGAGGCCGAGCTGGCCGTGATCCGGGAGCGGGTGCGCTTCGCCGGCGACCTGCACGACATCCAGGGCCACACGCTGCACGTGGTGAAACTGAAGGCGACGCTCGCGCGGAAGCTCGTGCGTGACGCCCCGGAGCGGGCCGAGGAGGAGCTGCGCGAGATCCACGGGCTGGTCAGCGACACGATCCAGCAGACCAAGGACCTGGCGTACGCGCAGCGTCGGCTCAACCTCGCCGCCGAGGTGGAGAACGCGAAGAACCTGTTCGAGGCGGCCGGGATCCGGGTGCGGGTGACCCGGGAGGCCGAGGCCGACGCCCGGGTGAGCGAGCTGCTCGGCCAGGTGCTGCGCGAGACGACGACGAACATCCTGCGGCACGCCCAGGCCACCCGGGTGCGTATCGTGCTCGCCGCGCACGCGATCACGATCGTCAACGACGGCGCGGCCGAGGGCCCCCCGGAGCTGCGCGGGCTCTCCGCGCTGCGCCGGCGGGTCGCCGAGGACGGCGGATCGCTCACCGCCCGGGCGCACGCCGGCGAGTTCACGACGGAGGCGAGCTTCCGGTGACCACCGTGGTGCTCGCGGACGACGAGGCGCTGCTGCGCAAGGCGCTGGCGGCGCTGCTGCCGCTGGAGGGCGACATCACCGTGCTCGCCGAGGCCGCGGACGGCTCGTCGGCGGTCGAGGAGACCGTGCGTCACGAGCCCGACGTGCTCGTCATCGACCTGGAGATGCCCGGGGTGGACGGGCTCGGCGCGGTCGCGGAGATCCGGCGCACCCGGCCGGAGCAGGTGATCCTGATGCTCACCCGGCACGCCCGCCCCGGTGTGCTGCGCAAGGCGTTGAAGCTCGGCGTGCAGGGGTTCGTGAGCAAGTCGGCCGAACCGTCGCACATCGCGTCGGTCATCGCGGCCCTGCACGCGGGTAAGCGCTGGATCGACCCGGACGTGTCCGCGCTCGCGGTCGTCGACGACTGCCCGCTCACCGACCGCGAGCTCGACGTGCTGCGGGTGACCGGCGAGGGCTACTCGGTCGCCGCGATCGCCGCCCGGCTGGACCTGGCCCCGGGCACCGTACGCAACTACCTCTCCAACGCCATGCAGAAGACCCAGACCAGGACCCGCCACGACGCCGCCCGCTACGCCCGCGAGCACGACTGGCTCTGACCCCGCTCAGACCAGGTGGGAATCGACGCCCATGCCGGTGGCCACGGCCCCGGTGGCGGCGTCGGCGGCGGTGGCGGCCGCGGTGACCGCGTCGCGCTCGGAGACCGGCGCGACGATCGTGCGGCGCGGGCGGGTGCCGTCGGGCATCTCGACCAGGCGGACGAACGCGTCGGCCACCTCGCGGGGGTCACCGGGCTCGCTCGACCGGGCGCGCCGCATGACGTCGGACAGGAAGCCGTTGAAGTTCGTGCCGTACGGTGCCACCCGGTCCAGCTCGGACGGCGAACCGGCGTTGGCCCCGATGTTGGTGGGGTAGGGCGCCGCATCGACGGTCACCGACTCGACCCCGAACGGCGCCAGCTCGTGGTGCCACGTTTCGACGAGCGCCTTGACCGCGGCCTTGCTGGCCGCGTAAAGGCCGGTGTAGGGCATCGCGACCCACCCGGCCAGCGAGCCGTTCTGGATCAGGACCCCGCGGCCCTGCCGGCGCAGGACCGGCAACGCCGCCCGGGCCACCCGCGCGGGGCCGAGCACGTTGACGTCGAGGATCGTCTGGATCTCGGCTGCGGTGAAGGCCTCGACCGGGCCCGCGAACATGCGCCCGGCGTTGTTGATCACCGCGTCGAGCCGGCCGTCGGCCTCGACGACCGCGGCCACGGCGGCGTCGGCGGACGCCTGGTCGAGCACGTCGAGCTCGACCACGGTGACGCCGCCGGAACGCAGCTCCGCCGCGACCTTCTCGTTGCGGCCACCGACGTCACGCACACCGGCGAAGACGTGGTGGCCACGCTGGGCGAGTGCCTCCGCGGTGACCCGGCCGAAGCCGGTGCTGGCGCCGGTGACGAGAACTGTACGCATCTAGTGCCTCCATAACTGGGGTACCACCCCGTTTACGTCCGCTACGATAACCGGGGGGTCACCCCAGTTGTCAACGGAGGGGTCGATGCGAGCGGACGCGCGACGCAATTACGAGCAGATCCTGGCCGCCGCCGAGGCCGAGATCGCCCGGTCGGGCGCGGGCGCCTCGCTGGAGGAGATCGCGCGCCGGGCCGGCGTCGGCTCGGCGACCCTGCACCGGCACTTCCCGTCCCGGCAGGCGCTGCTCGACGCGGTGTTCCACGACCGCATCGAGGGCATCTGCGCACGCGCCACCGGGCTCGTGGACGCCGACGACCCAGGGGTGGCGCTGGCCGACTGGCTCCGCGCGCTCGCGGTCTACGGTGCGACGACGCGCGGGCTGGCGGCGTCGATGCTGGCCGGCGGGTTGGCGGTTCCGTCGAGCAGCGGATGCGAGGCGATGCTCGCCGACGCGGGCGCCACCCTGCTGGAGCGGGCCCGGGCGGCCGGGGCGGTGCGGCCCGGCGTCACGATCGGCGACCTGCTGACGCTCGTCAACGCGGTCTCGCTGGCCACCGAGAACCACCCGGACACGGCCGAGCGCCTGACGACGCTGGCGCTAACCGGCATCCGCCCCTGAGCCGGCCACGGCTTCCAGCAGGGACGCGTCGCGTTCGAGACGCTCGGCCGCGACCGGGTTCGCGCTCCGTACCGCCGACGCCGCCGACCGCCGCTCGGCGATCTCGTTCCGGACGATCGTGACCACGTCGTCCTCGGTGAGCTCACGCCGCGCCACCTCGGCGCCGCCCACTCCCGTCACCGACGCCTCGATCGCCCCGGCCCGGTGCTCCTCACCAGCGGAGACGGCTTCGGCGTTGGCGATCGCGGCGAGCGCGGTGCGGTACACCGACAGCGCTTCCCGGTCCCGTTGCTTCAGCGCGCTCTTCAGCGCAGACGCGAGTGCACCCCGGATGTCCGTTTCCACCCGGACAGTGAATCCGAAGGCAACCGTTTGGTCGAGTGGATTAGTCATGTTCAAGAAGGTCATTCCTGATGAGACAGAGACAGCAGTCGATACGGGGAGAAGATTTTTCATGAAGTCGATCGCGCGAGCGGTCATCGCCGGCGGGCTGGCGCTCACGCTGGCCGCCTGTACCTCCTCCGACGCGGATCCCGAGGAGAGTCCGCCGTCGGCCGCCCCGGCCACGCCCGCCGGCCCCGAGCTGGAGACGACGACCGTGAAGGCGCTGCCGGGCACCGAGGAGGCCCCCTTCGACCAGCCCCGCGAGTTACAGGCCCCACCCGGCTGGACCGTCTCGGTCTGGGCCCGCGTGCCCAGCGCCCGCCTGCTGGCCTGGACGCCGGACAACCGCGTCCTGGTCTCGCGCCCGAAGTTCGGTGACGTCATCGAGCTGGTGCCGGGCGAGGGCGACGCCGCCCCGACCCAGCGCCCGTTGATCGAGGGCCTGAACCAGCCCCACGGACTGGCGTTCCACGGCTCCACGCTCTACGTCGCCGAGAGCGACCAGATCGACGCTTTCACGTACGGGAACGGGAAGCTCTCCGGCAAGAAGGTCGTGGTCGAGGATCTGCCCGACGCGAAGAGCTCCGACCTCAAGGGCGCCTACGCCCACGCGCTGAAGAGCGTCGCGGTGAGCAAGGACGGACGGCAGCTCTACATCTCGGTCGGCTCGACCGGCAACATCTCGGCCGAGGACCGCGACTCCGACCCGGAGCGCGCCACGATCCTCACCGCCCCGGCCGCCGGCGGGGACCCCACCACGTTCGCGCGGGGCGTCCGCAACGGCACCGGGCTCGCGATCGACCCGGACGGCGGCGTCTGGACCGCGGTCAACCACCGCGACAACCTCCAGTACCCGCACAAGACCGACATCGACGGCGACGGCTCGCCCGACAACGGCGACGTCATCCAGGAGTACGTCAACGACCACCCGCTGGAGCCGCTGGCCAAGCTCACCCAGGGCCGCGACCTGGGCTGGCCGTACTGCAACCCCGACCCGGACCTGAAGCCGGGCGAGAAGGACTCCCCGCTCGGCTACACCAAGCGCCCGCTGGTCAACGACGACGAGCTGAACCCGGACGGCAGCAAGCTGGACTGCGCGAGCCTCGCCCCGGCCGAGCAGGGCATGGGCGCCCACTCGGCCCCGCTCGGGCTGAGCTTCGCCGACGTCGGCGGTGACTACGGGCCGGGCGCGCTCGTCGGCGTCCACGGCTCGTGGAACCGCAAGCCCCCGCGCCCGCCGGAGGTGTCGTTCTTCCCCTGGCGCAACGGCACCCTCGACGCCCAGCAGACGCTGCTCACCGGCTTCCAGCTGGAGGACGGCTCCCGCTGGGGCCGCCCGGTGATGGCGATCGCCGGCTCCGACAAGGCGATCTACGTCAGCGACGACGCCGCCGGCGCGGTCTACCGCGTCACGCCGTCCACATAGGCCTGGGCTCGCGGCAGGACCCGGTCACGCAGCTCGAGGAACACGGCGACGCTGCGGTGGCCGGGCCAGTCGCCCGGGAGTAACCGGGCCGGCAGGCCGGGGTCGACGTACGGGATGATCCGCCAGGCGTCGAGGCCGTGGATCCAGGCCCGGAAGGCCTCCTCCGCGGTGTGGCCGACCGGCGCCGCGCACGCGACCAGGAACGCCTCGTGCCGGGCCCGGATCGCGTCCAGGTCCCACCAGCGGGCGGCGTCCACCGCACCGCGCACCTCGGCCCGGAACACCGTCGCGTTCCCGGCCAGCCCCAGGTCGGCGAGGATCTGCTCGACCTCGTCGGTGAGGTACTCCGGGCAGATCCACAGCGCCGGCGACACCGCACCGCACCCGATCCAGGTCAACCGCCGACGCAACTGGTGACGCAGGTCGCGGCTCTCCTCCGGCACCGAGTACGAGACCAGGCACCAGCGGTCCTCGTCGCCCATCGACCGGGGCCGGAAGATCCGCCGGTCGCCGCGCTCGAGCATGGGTATCGCGCCGGCGGCGATCGCGTAGCCGGGCACCCCGCCCCGGCGCTCGGCGTCGAGCAGGCCCTTGGCCTTGATCCGGGCGAGCGCGGTGCGGGTGCGGGCGTCCGGAAGGCCGACCGCCGCCCCCAGCTCGACCAGGTGCGCGACGCTGATCCAGCCCCCGAGCCGGCGCAGCGACGTGCCGACGATCGTGCGCAGCAGCGACGTCGTACTGCCCGGCGACGACTCCATGTCGTCGAGGATCACGACAGGGCTTCCGCCACGATCCGCAGGCCGCGCTCGACCTCGGCGAAGCTGGTGGAGAGCGGGGAGAGCCCGATACGCATGCCGTCCGGCATGCGGAAATCGGGGATCACGCCGCGTTTCCAGAGCTGCGGCACGAGCTCCCGGAACGACGGGTGGTCGAGGGTCACGTGGCCGCCGCGCCGCTCGGCGTCGCGCGGGGTGGCGACCCGGACCCCCTTGCCGACCAGGTGCTCGTCGGTGAACGCCAGCACGAACTCGGTGAGCGCGATCGACTTCGCGCGGACCGCGCCGAGGCCGGCCTCCTCGATCAGGTCGAGCATGTCGCGCATCGGCAGCATGCCGACCACCGGAGGCGTCCCGCTGACGAACTGCCGGACCCCGGCCGCCGGCTGGTAGCCGGGACCCATCGCGAACGGGTCGGCCGCGCCCATCCAGCCCTGGATCGGCTGGCGCGCGACGCCGTGCAGCGCGGTGGCCACGTAGGCGAACGCCGGCGCCCCCGGGCCGCCGTTGAGGTACTTGTACGTGCAGCCGACCGCGAGGTCGACGTTCCACGCGTCGAACTGCAGCGGGACGACGCCGACCGAGTGGCAGACGTCCCAGACCACGAGCGCCCCCGCGTCGTGGACGACCTCGGTGATGCCCGGGACGTCGGCCAGGTAGCCGGAGCGGTAGGCGACGTGGCTGAGCACCACGACCGCGGTGCCGGGCCCGACGACCGCGGCCACCTGGTCGGCGGTGACCCCCGCTGCCGGGTCGGCCGTGATCCAGCGCAGCGTCGCGCCGCGTTCGGCGGCGATGCCCTCCAGGACGTACCGGTCGGTCGGGAAGTTGTCGGTGTCGAGCACGATCTCGGTACGGCCGGGGCGGGCGTCGAGCGCGGCGCGGACCAGCTTGTAGAGCATCACGGTCGTCGAGTCGCCGACGACGGTCTGGCCCGGGGCCGCACCGAGCGTGACCCGGCCGAGCGTGTCGCCGAGGTCGGTCGGCGTCTGCATCCAGCCCTCGCCCCAGGCGCGGATCAGCCGCTCGCCCCAGACCTCGTCGACGAACCGGACCAGGTTGTCCCGGGTGACGCGCAGCGGACGCCCGAGCGAGTTGCCGTCGAGGTAGGCGACGACGTCGGCCGGTACGAACCGGTCGCGGTAGGGGGCCAGCGGGTCGGCGGCGTCGTGCTCGGTGGCGTTCGTCATGTCAGCCTCCGATCCGGGCGCGGACGCTGTAGAGCTCGGGGAAGAACGTGAGGTCGAGCGCGCGGCGCAGGAACGGAACGCCGGACGACCCGCCGGTGCCGGGCTGGGTGCCGATCATGCGCTGCACGGTCTTCAGGTGCCGGAAGCGCCAGAACTGGAACGCGTCCTCGAGGTCGACCAGGTCTTCGCAGGCCTCGTAGACGTCCCAGGCCGCGGCCGGGTCGTCGTAGACACCTTCGAAGACCGGGATCAGCTCCGGGTCCTCGACCCAGGCCCGACGCACGTCCCGGTCGAGGATCGGCTTCGGAACCGGGTAGCCCCGGCGGGCCAGCAGCCGCAGGAACGCGTCGTAGAGGCTGGGCTCCTCGAGCAGCGTGTGCAGCGTCTCCCAGGCCGGCGGGTCGGACTCGAAGACCGCGAGCATGTCGGCGTTCTTGTTGCCGAGCAGGAACTCGACCGCGCGGTACTGGTGGGACTGGAACCCCGACGAGGGGCCGAGGATCGTGCGGAACTCGCCGTACTCGCTCGGCGTCATCGTGGCCAGCACGGCCCACTGCTCGGTCATCGTCTCGAGGATGCGCTTGACGCGTGCGAGCCGCTTGAGCGACCAGGAGAGCTGATCGGCGTCGAGCAGGTCACGCGCGGAGCGCAGCTCGTGCAGCATCAGCTTGAGCCAGAGCTCGGAGGTCTGGTGCTGGACGATGAACAGCAGTTCGTCGTGGTGGGTGCTGAGCGGCTGCTGCGCCCCCAGCACCAGGTCCAGACGTAGATAGGAGCCGTAGCTCATCGCGTCGCGGAAGTCGGTTCGCACGCCGCTCTCCAGCGGTCGCTGCCCATGCTCGATGCTCACCCCCGGCACGATATCTCACTATCGTGACGGGCGTAAGACTAGTGAAATGCCACGCCGTCCGTTGGCTCGTTAGGATCGGGCCCGTGCAACCCGGGGTCGCGGTCAACACGCTGGTGGAGTTCTGTGCCCGCCGGGACGTCGCGGAGCTGACGCCGGACGCGCTCGGGCCCGTCGACGTCGTGATCCTGTTCGGCGGCAGCATCCTGGCCGGTGGAGACGTGTTCGCCCGGGCGATCGCGGACCGCGTGGCCGGGCACTTCGTGATCGTCGGGGGCCAGGGGCACTCCACCGACGCGCTGCGCGACACGTGCCGGAACGTGCTCGGGTGGGACGACGTGGACGGCCGCAGCGAGGCCGCGCTCTTCGACCGGTACCTGCGCGAGCGGCACGGCGTGGAGGCCGACCGGCTCGAGACCGCGTCGACGAACTGCGGTACCAACGTCCGGAACGCGCTGGAGCTGCTGGCCGCCGAGCGGGTGCCGCACCGGCGGATCGTGATCATCCAGGACGCGTCGATGCAGCTGCGGATGCACGCGTGTTTCCGCCTGCTGGCGCCGGACCTGGAGGTCGTGAACTTCGCCGCGCACCAGGCGAGAGTGGACGAGCACCTGCGGATCGTGAACCCGCCGCTCGGGATGTGGAGCCCCGAGCGGTACCTCACGCTGCTGATGGGCGAAGTTCCCCGCCTCACCGACGACGAGCACGGGTACGGCCCGGCCGGCCGCGGCTTCATCGCCCACGTCGACGTGCCGGCCCCCGTCCGCGAGGCCCACGCGGCGCTGCTCGCGGCCGGCGTGGGCGAATCGCGGGCGGCCGACCCGCGCTGGGCCTAGCGGCGTTCGCGCCGCTCGAGACCTGCACCCGGATGCGGTGACCCCGGCGGAACCGGTACGCGGTGGGCCACAGGCGCACGTCGGCGCGGCTCACCGGCGCCGACCTCCCCGATCACCTCGACGTCGCTCTCGAGCACCGGTGTGGTGTACGTGAGCACGTCCGGCCGGGCCTCGAGCGCGGTGTTGTCGACCCGCCCGGCTCCCCCGCCGCGGACCAGGCGCACGCCGCCGGCCGCGGTTCCGGCTCCTCGCCGCGCGCGTGCGCGAGCCCGAAGCCGATCGCCTCGGTGGACGGCGTGCTGTGGAAGTCCACGTGGGTCCACGGTCCGACGGTCAGCCGCGCCGGGTTTCCGGCCTCGCGCAGGATCCGGAAGTCACGCAGCTGACCGGGCAGGAAGATGTCGTACCAGCCGGCGATCGAGCTGACCGGCGTGGTCACCGAGGCCACCCGGTGGGTGTGGTCCAGCCCGGCCCACCGCGTCGCGGTCGCGTCGTGCGCCAGCACGTCCTGCACGTACTGCGACCGCACCCCGCTCGCGGCGACGTCGGCCGAGGCCAGCGGGAGCGTCCGCAACGCGCGGGCGGTCCTGCGCTCCTGCGCGAACTGCCGCAGCGCGGCGAACCGGCGCTCCTGCACGCTGACCATCACGCCCCACCCGACCGGCGTCTCCAGCGACATCCCGTCGGCGCGCTCCTGGCGCATCGGGTCGAACGTGCCGCCGGAGCCGAACCCGCCGCGGGTGCTCTGGATCACGACCTGGTACCCGCGTTCGGCCAGCGGACGGGCGATCCCGGTGCCGAACGCCCCGCCCCGCCCGTACGGGGTGCGCACGAGCGCGGTCGGCTGACGAGATTCATTCCGCGTCCTCCCGGGAACGTGCTCCCTGTGACCCAGACTCAAGTACTGCCCCTCCAGGAACGTAACCCCGATCAGCCCGGCAAGCGCGTCGTCGCCGACGTACTCGTGCGTGACCAGCAGGGCCGCGTCCTGCTCGTCGACGACGACCTGCCCGGCAGCGACGTCGCGGCGCACGAGTCGCCCTGGACGGCCGCCCAGCGGGCCCTCCACGAAGGACTCGGGCTCGACCGGCCGCCGACCCGCCTGCTCGTCGTGGACTACGTGGACGACCACCTCACGTTGATCTTCGACGCCGGCACCCTCTCCGACGCCCAGACCGAAGCCATCCGCGCCCGCAAGTCCGCCTTCTGCGACCCCGGTGAGGCCGGCGAGCTCCTCCCCGAGCAGGGCCGCCCGCGTCTCTCCGCCGCCTGCGAGGCCCTCCGGTTCGGCGTCTCCCGGTACCTGCAGGACGGCGAGATCCTCGGCTAGGAATCGAGGAACGTCAGCACCGCGCGGACCCGGCGGTGTTCGTCGGCGGAGGTGAGGTCGAGCTTCGCGAAGATCGCGTTGATGTGCTTCTGGATCGCCTTCTCGGTGACGGTGAGCGCCGCGGCGATCGCCGCGTTGTTGCGGCCCTGGGCCATCAGCGCGAGCACCTCGTGCTCGCGCGGCGTCAGGCGGCCGAGCGCGCCCGCGTGCGTCGGGCGGGCCAGCAGTTTGGCGATGACCTGCGGGTCCATCACGGTGCCGCCGGCCGCGACCGCGCGCACCGACTCCACGAACCGGGTGACGTCGCCGACGCGGTCCTTGAGCAGGTACCCGACCGCACCGGCGCCGTCGGAGAGCAGCTCGCGTGCGAACAGCTGGGCCACGTACTGCGAGAGGACGAGCACCGGTAACCCCGGAATCCGGCGGCGGGCCTCGATCGCGGCGACCAGGCCCTCGTCGGTGAACGTCGGAGGCAGCCGGACGTCCACCACGGCGACGTCCGGCCGGTGCTCCACCAGCGCGTCGAGCAGTTCCGGCCCGCTGCTCACGGCCGCGACCACCGTGTCGTCGTACGCGGTGAACAGGCGCACCAACCCGTCGCGCAGCAGCGCGAGATCCTCGGCGATCACGACTCGCACGGCACGCTCACCTCGATGATCGTGGGCCCGCCGACCGGCGACGTCACGGCCAGCTGCCCGTCGAACGCGGCCAGGCGCCGCCGTAACCCCGCGATCCCGCCGTCCGGCCGGGGCCGCGCGCCGCCGTGGCCGTCGTCGCGCACGGTCAGCCGGATCGCGTCGCCGTCGCGACGCAGCACCACCGACGCCCGGCGCGCCCCCGCGTGACGCGCCGCGTTCGTCAGCAGCTCCGCCACCGTGAAGTACAGCGCGGACTCCACCGGCGCCGGGGGCCGCCCGGGCAGCTCCACCTCGACCTCGACCGGGAGCGCCGCGGCCAGCGCCAGCTCCTGCACCCCGCCGGCCAGGCCACGTTCGGCGAGCACCGGCGGATGGATGCCGTGCACGATCTCGCGCAGGCCTTCGAGCGCCGCCGCCGCGCCGGCCCTGGCCTCGGCGACCAGGCGGCGGGCCCGCTCGTCGTCGACCAGCTGCTCGACCAGCCCGAGATCGAGCGCGACCGCGACCAGGTGCGCCTGCGCGCCGTCGTGCAGATCACGCTCGATGCGGCGCAGCTCCTGCTCGGCCGCGCGGACGCTCTGCGCGCGGCTCTCGGTGAGCTCGGCGATGCGTGCGTTCTCCACCGACGGGCGGAGCAGTGCGCTCGCCAGCGCCGCCTCCGCGGCCACCAGCAGCCGCCCGAGCCCGTACGCCGCGACGCCCAGCACGACGCCCTGCGCGCACACCACCCACGCCGTGCGCTGGTCGGCGATCACCCGGCCGTTGAGGGAGAGCTCGCCCGGGTGCGGCACCGCCTCCAGCACCGGGGCGAGCACGCCGGCGACACCGCCGAGGGCGAGCACCAGCGCGGCCACCCCGGCGGGCAGCAGCACGAGCCCGAGCCCGGCCTGCCACCCGACCGCGCGCCAGGTGGCCGGATCGGCGAGCCTGGCCCGCAGACGCGGCACCGAGACGGTGCGCCCCTGCCGGCGCGCGGCGGCACGCACGGTGGCGGCCAGCGTCGCGTCCAGGAAGACCAGCCCGACGCCGACGAGGCTCAGCGCCAGGCCGAACGTGCGCAGGCACGCGGCGAGACCCGCGCCCACCAAGCGGATGGTGTCGCGGGCCCACCTCGTGACTAGCTGCACCGCACGTCCTTCGTCGGCCATGACCCGTCGAGAAGATACGCGTCGGCTACGACGTTCTCGCACGCGTCGGGGCCGCGCACGCCGTAGACCCCGTGTCCGCCGGCGGCGACCGTCACCAGCCGGGAGCGCTCGCCCAGCGCCCGGCGCATTCCCCGGGCCGACTCCAGCGGCGTCGCGGGGTCACGCTCGTTCTGCAGGACGAGAATCCGCGGGCCGTGGTCGGCGATCCTCACCGGCGCCTCGATCGGCGGTGTCGGCCAGAACGCGCACGGCCACAGGTTCGCCGGGAAACCGGCGCTGAGCGGGTAGGCCGCCCGGTCGCGGGCCACCGCGCGCCGGTACGTGTCGAGCGTCGTCGGCCAGCGGACGTCGCCGCAGGCCACCGCGTACGCGGACGCGATCGCGTTGTCGGCGGGCACCCCCGGTGACGTCGTCGCGCTGGGCGTGATCTTCGCGAGGATCTGGGCCAGCAGCGCCGTCTCCTCGGTGGACGCCACCCCGGCCGCCAGGTGCCTGCCCGCCCGCCAGGCCTGGGCGAGCGGCCCGAGCGCGGCGTCCTGGTAGAGCAGGCTGAACGTCAGGTAGCGGAACACGTCCCCGGAGAACACGACCGGCGAACCGGGTACGCGTGCCGGTGCCCGGTCCAGCGCCGCGGCGACCCCCTGGTAGAGCGCGGTGGCCTCGGCGACGCTCAGCCCCGCGGCACGGGCGGCGTCCGGGAAACGGGCCGCCATCCCGGCGCTCTGCTGCCGGAACTCGTCGTACCAGATCCGCTCGGGGTCGACGGCGCTGTCGAGCACCATCCGGTCGGTGCGCCCGGCGAACAGCGACGCGTAGACCGCGCCGAGGTAGCTGCCGTACGACCCGCCCCAGTAGGAGACCCGTTCCTCCCCCAGCGCGCGCCGGATCAGGTCCAGGTCGCGGGCCGTGTTCGCGGTCGTGAGGTACGGCAGCAGCGCCCCCGAGCGGGCCCGGCAGCGCGCGGCGGCCGACCGTGCGAACGCGATGTTCGCGTCGATCGAGCCGTCCGGGGCCGGGTAGGGGCTCGTCGGCACCATCTCCGCGGTGGTGAGCCCGCAGGTGACCGGCGTGCTGCGTCCCACGCCCCGCGGGTCGAACCCGATCAGGTCGTACGCGGCGCGCACCCGGGGGCTGGTCAGCTGCGCGAACGTGGCCGGCAGGTGCAGGCCCTCGGTGCCCGGGCCGCCGGGGTTGAGCAGCAGCGCACCCCGCCGTTTCGCCGGGTCCCCGGCCGCGAGCCGCGACACCGCGAGCGTGATCCGCGGCCCGTCCGGGCGCCGGTGGTCGAGCGGCACCCGGATCGTGCCGCAGGTCAGCGCCGGGCTCGTCGGAACACCGGCGGCCGGCGCCGGGCACGCGCCCCAGCGAATCGCCGGCGGCGCCGACGGAGCCGGCGGTGCGGCCCGCGGCTCGGGCCGGGCTCCGGGCGGTGCGCACCCCGCCACCGCGGCGAGCGCCACCAGCGCGGCGATCATCAGCTTCTTCACGACTCTCTCCCTGGATCGACCAGGGAAAACGCTAGGGAGAACGGCGCCGCCGAACGATGGTGCCCGCGCGTGCATCCGGGGGTGGTGCAGGCACCACCCCCGGCGGCTACTTCCCGGTGACCAGCAGCAGCGGGAGCAGGGAGCGGACCTGGTCGCGCAGGTCGTCCAGGGCGCCGGGGCGGTCGGTGAGGTGCCCGAGCAGGGCGCGTTGGAAGACGCCGTCGAGCAGGCCGTAGACGGCGTCCGGACCGGTCAGGACCTCCCGGCCGCTCAGTGCGGAGTAGCGGGCGACCACCCGCCAGATCATCTCCTCGAGCGTCTGGTCGATCATCAGGACCGCCTCGCGCAGCCCCTCCTCGAACATGCTCTGGGTGCGCAGGTCGTACCAGAGCCGGTGCATCGGGGCCTCGTCGACGATCGTCTCGACCAGCTTGGCGGCGAACGCGTCGATCAGCTGCTCGGGGGTGGACGACTCCGCGACGACCGCGTCGTAGCGCGTCACGCACCGCGCCTTGTAGTAGCGGACGCAGTAGATGATCAGCTCGAGCTTGTCGGCGAAGTAGTAGTGCACGACGCCGTGGCTGAACTCGGAGTTGTTCGCGATCTCGCGCAGGCTGCTCCGCGCGTACCCGAGTTCTCCCAGCGTGAGCAGGGCCGACTCGGCGAGCTGCGTGCGCCGCTCGTCGTACTTGTCCGCCGGGACCTTCCGCGCCGTGCGCGCCGCCGCCATCCTGCCCTCCCCGTGCGTAGGACCCGATCCTACGCATGTCTTGACAGTTGACCAAAGAAGTCTTGACAACCGTCAAGCACCGAGCCGTAAGTTGGGATCCCGCCACTTCATGACCGCAACGGAGCGCCTCATGACCGTTTTCGACCTGACCGGACGCAAGGCTCTCGTCACCGGAGCAGCGCAGGGACTCGGCGAGGGGATGGCCTTAGCGCTGGCCGCCGCCGGGGCGAAGGTGATCGTCGCCGATCTCCAGGACGAGCTGGGCACCAAGGTCGCCGAGTCGCTCGGCGAGGGCCACGGCTTCGTCCACCTCGACGTCACCGACGACGCCAACTGGGAGTCGGCGGTCGCCACCGCCGCCGAGCGCCTCGGCGGCCTGGACATCCTCGTCAACAACGCCGGTGTCGAGATCACCAGCCTGCTCGTCGACGTCGAGGCCGACCAGATCCGCAGGCAGCTCGAGATCAACCTCCTCGGCACCACGCTCGGCATCAAGCACGCGTTCCGCGCGATGCGCCCCGGCGGCGTCGCCGGTCACGGTGGTTCGGTCGTCAACGTCGCCTCGGTCGCCGCCACGATCGCGTTCCCCGGCATCGCGGTCTACTCGGCGACGAAGTCCGGAGTGGACCGGCTGACCCGGGTCGCCGCCGCGGAGTCCGGCCGGATGGGCTACGGCGTCCGGGTCAACACGATCTACCCCGGCCTGGTTCCCACCGCGATGGGCGCCGGTCTGGCCAACGACGTCGCCCGGCTCGGCCTGTTCGCCTCGCCCGAGGAGGCGGTCGGCGCGGTCGTCGCGCTCACTCCGTCGGGCCGGCTCGGCGAGGTCACCGACATGGCCGACGCGGTCGTGTTCCTCGCCTCCGACGGGTCCCGTTTCGTCAACGGCGCCGGCCTGCCGGTCGACGGCGGCATGGGGATGTGACCGTGCGGCTCGTCGACTACCTCGACAAGGGTGCGTCGCTGGGGCCCGACGCACCCTGCCTCACGACCGACGGCCGGTCCAGCACCTACGCGCAGGTGCGTGAGCTCAGCTTCCGCATCGCCGCGGCGCTGGCCCGGCAGAACGTCGCACCCGGTGACAAGGTCGCGATCCTGTCGGCGAACGATCCGATCGCGTTCACCTGCGTCTTCGGGATCAGCCGGGCCGGCGCGGTCTGGTGCCCGATCAACCCGCGCAACGAGGCCGCGGAGACCCGCGAGCTGCTCGAGCTCTTCGAGTGCGGCGTGCTGATCTTCCAGGCCTCGTTCGCGCCGCTGGTGACCCGGCTCGAGCTCCCGCTGACGCTCGTCTGCCTGGACGGCGACGTCGAGGGTGCGCTCACCTGGGACGAGTTCCTTGTCGCCGGGGGTGAGCCGGACCGGCCCGCGGTCGACGACCTCGCGATGCTCGTCGGCACCGGGGGCACCACCGGCCGCCCCAAGGGCGTCATGCTCACCGGCGCGAACCTCGAGGCGATGACCGCGCTGACGCTGATGAGCTACCCGTTCGAGGGCCGCCCGACCTACCTCGCGCTCGCGCCGCTCACCCACGCGGCCGGGGTGCTGTGCTTCCCGGTGCTCGCGCTCGGCGGCGAGATCGTCGTCATGCGCGCGCCCGACGTCGGCGCGTTCCTGGCTCTGGTGGAACGCCACCGCGTGACCCACACGTTCCTGCCGCCGACGCTGATCTACCTGGTGCTCGACCACGCCGACCTGGACCGGGCGGACCTGAGTTCGCTGCAGTGCTTCTGGTACGGCGCGGCACCGATGTCGACGGCACGGCTCGCCGAGGCTCTGCGCCGGATCGGCCCGGTGATGGGCCAGCTCTTCGGGCAGACCGAGGCCCCGATGATGATCTCGACGCTGGCTCCGCGCGACCACTTCCGCGCGGACGGCTCGGTCGCGACCGACAAGCTCTCCTCGGCCGGACGCCCGACCCCGCTGGTGACGGTCGGGATCATGGCCGAGGACGGCGCCCTGCTCCGGAGGGGTGAGCGGGGCGAGATCGTGGTGCGCGGCTCGCTGGTGATGCGCGGCTACTACCGGGACCCGGCCGCCTCGGAACGGGCGAGCACGCACGGCTGGCACCACACCGGTGACATCGGCTACCTCGACGAGGACAACTTCCTCTTCATCGTCGACCGGGCCAAGGACATGGTGATCACCGGCGGCTTCAACGTCTACTCCACCGAGGTGGAGCAGGCGGTGATGGCCCATCCGGCCGTGCAGGACTGCGCGGTGATCGGGCTGCCCGACGAGAAGTGGGGCGAGCGGGTCACCGCGGTGGTCCAGCCGCGCCGGGGCCAGGAGATCGACCCGGTCGAGCTCGCCGCGTTCGTGAAACGACGCATCGGCAGCGTGAAGGCGCCGAAGCAGATCGAGGTGTGGCCCGACCTGCCCCGCTCCAAGGTCGGCAAGATCCTCAAGAACGAGATCAAGCAGACCTTCGCCTGACGGGGACGGCCTTAGGGCACGAGCCCGTACGTCGCGGCCGCGGTGCCGCCGAAGATCGCCGCGCGCTCGTCCGCCGAGAGGTCGGCGACCAGCTCCTCGGTGGCCTTCACGACGTCGGCGTAGGGGGCGGCCAGGAGGCAGACGGGCCAGTCGGAGCCGAACATCAGCCGGTCCGGGCCGAACGACTCCACCGCCACCTCGACGGCCGGTCGCAGGTCCGCCACCGACCAGGACGCCCAGTTCGCCTCGGTGACCAGACCGGACAGTTTGGCCACCACGTTGGGCGCCGCCGCGAGCCTCCGCAGCTCGCCGGCCCAGGACGCGAGGTCACCGGTGGCCAGCGGAGGCTTCGAGAGGTGGTCGAGCACGAACCGCACGTCCGGCAGCGTGGTCACGAGCTCGATCGCGGCGGGCAGCTGCGGGGGGAGCGTGAGCAGGTCGTAGACGAGGCCGCGGGCGCCGACCGCCCGGAGGCCCCGCTGGACGTCGGGGCGGAGCAGCCAGCGCGGATCGGGCTCGGCCTGCACCAGGTGGCGCACGCCGACCAGGCCGGCGGGCAGGGAATCGAGCACGTCACCGACGTCGGGCGCGGTCAGGTCGACCCAGCCGACGACCCCGGCGATCCGGTCCGACGCCGCCGCCAGCGCCAGGAACTCACGGGTCTCGTCCAGGTCGGCGAGCACCTGCACCAGCACCGTGTGATCGAAGCCCGGCGGCAGATCGTCCACTCCGAACGACCGGTGGATCGGGCCCAGCGGCTCGAGCCACTCCTGCGGCCGCCGGGAGAGGTCCCACAGGTGGTGGTGAGCATCGATCCGCACTCAGTCCAGCTCCGCCCACAGCTCGTCGGGAATCGGGACGGTTGATCCGTTCCGGCGGAGAATTTCATCATATGAATAACGTATGCCGCAAGAGGTAGTCTGTCGTGGTGACCGACTTCGGTGGCCCGCTCGGGCCGATCCAGCCCCGCCGCTCGGGGCGCCTCGGCGACACCGTCGTCACCTACCTGGTCGACCGGATCGTCGCCGGTAGGTACGAGGTGGACAGTGCGCTCCCGACCGAGCCCGAACTGTGCGAGGAGTTCGGCGTCTCACGCACGGTGGTGCGTGAGTCGATCAAGCTCCTGGAGGAGAAAGGACTGGTCCGGGCGACGCCGGGGCGCGGCACCCGGGTGCTGGAGGCGCCGGGCTGGAACCTGCTCGACCCGATCGTGCTCGAGGCCCAGATCCGGCACGACCGGGAACTCGGCATCCTCGACGATCTGGTCAGCGTGCGCGCGGCGCTGGAGAGCGACATGGTCGCGGTGGCGGCCCGGGTGATCACCGCGGAGCAGCAGCAGGCGCTGGCCGACCAGATCGAGGTGCTGGCCGCCCACCTCGGCGACCCCGACCGGTACGCCGCCGAGGACGTGGTGTTCCACGAGCTGATCATGGCCGCGTCCGGCAACCGGCTGGGGCACGCGATCATCCACAGCATCCACGGCAAGGCCCGGCTCTCGAGCCGCTACAACGGCACCCCGACCGTGGAGGGCCTCGACCGGTCGATGGGCGAACACCGGCAGATCGAGGCGCTGATCCGGGCCGGTGAGGCCGAGCGGGCCGGCGCGCTGATGCGTACCCACATCGTCGGCTCCTGGAATCGCCGCCGCCCCGCGGTGCACGGAGCCCTGCGCCGGGGGTGAATTCCGCCGCCGCGGAGCGGGAACGACTGCTATCGTCGAAACATACATTCACCATGTATGTAATGGAGGCGGCCGTGGACGAGACCTCGGTGGCGGGCGCGCGGATCCGGTACCGCGACACCGGCGCCGGTCCCCCGGTGGTGTTCGTGCACGGGCTCTTCGTCAACGGGGAGCTGTGGCGGGCCGTCGCCCCGGCCGTCGCCGCGGCGGGTTTCCGCTGCGTGGTGCCCGACTGGCCGCTCGGTGGGCACACCGCGCCGGTACCGGCCGCCGACCTCTCCCCGCCCGGCGTCGCGGCGCTGATCGGGGCGTTCCTCGAGCGGCTGGACCTGCGCGAGGTCACGCTCGTCGCCAGCGACACCGGCGGCGCGTACACCCAGCTCCTGCTGGCCGGTGGGGGCGCGAACGACCGGATCGCGCGGGTCGTGTTCACGCCGTCGGACGCGCTCGAGGTGTTCCCGCCGGCGATCTTCGGGCTGCTGCCGGTCTACGCCCGCAGCCGGGCCGCCACCTGGCTGCTGACCCGGCTGCTCGGCGTCCGCGCCGTCCGGAACTCGCCGATCGCGTTCGGACGGCTGGCCCGTCGCCGGTTCCCCGACGACGTCGCGGCCGGGTACTTCGGCCCGGCCCGGGAGTCCGCGGCGATCCGGGCCGACCTGCGCCGGGCGCTGCGTCACGTGCACCGCAGGCACACGCTCGCGGCGGCTCCGGCGCTCGCGAACTTCCCGGGCCCGGTGCTGCTCGCGTGGGCCGCCGACGACCGGCTCTTCCCGCTCGAGCTCGGGCGGCGGCTCGCCGCGCTGTTCGGCCACGCGCGGCTGGTAGCGATCCCCGACACCTACACTCTTGTCCCGGAAGACCAGCCCGAGCCGCTCGCGCGCCTGATCGTGGAGTTCGCCACCGCCCATGCCGCCCCCGCGCCGTAGCCAGCAGGACCGGTCACAGACCACCCGGACCCAGCTGGTCACCGCCGGCCGCACGCTCTTCGCCGAGCGCGGCTACGCCCACGTCAGCGCCGACGAGATCGTCGCCGCCGCCGGGCTGACCCGCGGTGCGCTCTACCACCACTACGGCGGCAAGGAGGAGCTGTTCGCGGCGGTCTTCGAGAACCTGGAGGCGGAGGTCACCGCCGAGGTCGTCGCCGCGCTGCGGTCCGCGCCCGATCCGAGCGCGGCCCTCGGGCTCGGGCTGGCGAGGTTCCTCGACCTCTGCGCCCGGCCCGACGTCGTCCGCATCGCGTTGACCGACGCGCCGGCCGTGCTCGGGTGGGAACGCTGGCGGGCGATCGAGGCCGCGCACGGGCTCGGCGTCCTCGTCGACGCGTTGCGTGCAGCCGGGGTGCGGCACGACGTGTCCACGGCGGCCCAGCTCGTGCTGAGCGCGGTGATCGAGGCGGCGCTCCTGATCGCCCACCACCCCGACCCGGCCCGGGCCCGGGCCGGGTCCGAGCAAGTGCTCACCGCACTGCTCTCGGGCCTGCTACCGCGCTGACGGCAGCGTCCCGCTGATCTCGTTCGGCACGCCGTCGAGCGTGACCGACCCGGTGATCTCGCCGGTGGTCAGGTCGAGCCGGTGCACCATCTTCGCCGCCGGCTCCGAGACGTAGGCGTCGGTGCCGCGCACGAAGTACGCCGGGCGGGGCTGCTGCCAGTCCAGCGGCTCCTGCCACGGCGCCACCACCGGCCACGCGTGCGTGAACCGGCCCGAGACCGGGTCGACGACGTGCAGCTTGCCGTCGGTGCCGAGGATCAGCGCCTCGCCCCCGGGACCCCGGCCCAGCGAGCGGAACGTGTAGCTGACACCGGCGGGCATCGGCACCGCGCGGAGCCGGTTCGCCGCGGTGTCGATGAGCGAGAAGTGCGTCGGACGCTCGAGCTCGGCGTCCGGCTCCACCTTGTAGTCACCGAGCAGGACCGGTGAGACGTCGCTGCCGGACTGGTTGCCGGTGCGGGCGTACTCCCGGCCGCCGTCGACCTTGACGAACTTTCCGCCCTTGTAGAGCAGCACGCCGTCGTTGCAGCCGAGCGCGACGACGTCGTCCTTGGCGACGGCCTCGCCGTGGACCCCGTCGCAGTCCTCGTTGCGGGCGATCTCCTTCCCCGTGGCGTCGAGGGCGATCGCGCCGGGCCGCGACTCCTCGGTGCCGAGCGTCACGACGAGCGTCCCGTCGGCCAGCTCCACCGCCACGCCGTGGTGCGGGGTCGCGGTCCGGTACGTGCGCCCCGAGGGTTTGCCCTGGGCCAGGTCGGCCGGGTCGAAGCTGTTGACCTCCCCGGTGCCGTCGGTGAACAGGATCGTGCGGTCACCGTGGCGCACCACGTGCCCCGGCTTGGCGCCCGGATAGCTGATGCCGGTCATCGTGCCGTCGACCGCGTCGAGCACCCGGAAGCCGTCGGTCGTGGACACGAACACGTGCTCGTCGTCGCCGGCCGGGTTGACGCGATTGAACCCGTCGAGGTCGATCCGGTGCGCGACGGCGAGCGACTCGCCGTCGAGCACCAGGATGCCGCCGTCGTAGGTGACGGTGACCGGCTGCTTCACCGGCTTCGCGGCCGCCGCCGCTTCGGGTTCGTCCCCGCAGGCGCTGAGCGCCAGGACGGCGGCGGTGAGTGCGGCCGCGCCGAGGGTCGTGGGTCGTTTCACTGGTCTTTCTCCTTCAGTTGGTGCGGGTCAGGCCGCCGACGATCGCGTCGGCGTTGAAGCGCATCAGCGCCAGATAGGTCGCGGCGTCACCGTCGGGGCCGCTGAGGGATTCGGAGTGGAGCGCGACCACGCGCACGGTGAGGCCGGCCGAGGACGCCAGCACCTCGGCGAGGCGGGCGGGCCGGGAGGTGTCGGCGAAGATCGCGGGCACCCGGTGCCGGGTGATCGCCGTGGTCAGCGAAGCCAGGTCGGACGCGCTCGGGGACGCGAGCGTGGTGCCGCTCGGGATGATCGCGCCGACCACGGTCAGGTCGTAGCGCTCGGCGAGGTAGCCGAACACGTGGTGGTTGGTGACCAGGACCCGGCGGGCGGCCGGGATCGCCGCGAACCGCCGGCGCAGATCGGCGTGCAGCGCGTCGAGTTCGGCCGTGTAGTCCTCGGCCCGCGCGCGGACGGCGCTCGCGTCGACGTCGGCGTGGTCGACGATCTCGTCGGTGAGCAGGCGCACCGCGGCGACCATCCGCACCGGGTCGGTCCAGAAGTGCGGGTCGGGGAGCCCGGCGGCGTCGCCGTCCCGGTACTCGATCGGGTCGACGAGGGCGCCGACCTCGACGGTGGGGACACCGGCGGCCGCCACGTGCCTGGCGATGCCCTCCTCGAGCCCGAGTCCGTTGTGGATCAGCAGATCGGCCGTCTGCATGGCCCGGGCCTCGCGGGCCGAGATCGCGAACGAGTGCGGATCGGCGTCGGGTTTCATCAGCACGGTGACGTCGGCCTCGTCCCCGACGACCGCGCGCACGACGTCGCCGAGGATGTTCGTCGTCACCACGATCCGGGGCCCACCGTCGTCGGGCGCCGTGCAGGCGGCCACGCCGAGCAGCACGAACACGGCCAGCAGCGCTCTCATCGGCCGACCTCCACGGCGAGGTCCGGCCGCTCGCGCACGCGCAGGGTCCTGGCGGTCCGCAGCCCGTCGCGGTAGTCGAGCTCGTGGACGGCGCGGGCACGCGGCTCGGTCAGGTACGCCCGGTCGACGTCGAGCGTCAGCGACGCACCGCGCACGGCGGCCGTCGCGAGCACGGTTCCGTCGTTCAGATCGACGCTCGTCACCGTGCCGTTCGTGGCGAGCGCGAGCACGGTGGCGCCGTCCGCGGGCGGCGCGACGGCCGTCAGGTCCCGCCGCCCCGGCACGCGCCGCAGCGTGGCCTTGGCCGCGTCGACGGTCCAGATGCCGGTGCCGTCGGTGGTGGCGGCCTCGTTGCCGCGGGGACGGTAGGTGAAACCACTCGAGGGCAGCGGGGCGCCGGGCGCGGGCAGCGTCGTCGCGGTGAGCTTCCCGCCCCGCTGCTTGACCCGGACCACGCTCCTCTCGCAGGCGATGACCACGCCGCCGCGGAGGGCGGCCCAGCCGCGCGGCGCCGCGCACGGCACCGCGAGATCCCCGGTCCGGCGGCCTCGGGCGTCCGTCGCGACGACGCGGCCGCCGGTGGCGACGAGCAGCGCGTCGGCATAGGGGACGGCCAGCGCGGCGGTGGGGAGCGTGGTGCGTTCGACGATCTCGCCGGACTCCAGCTTCCGGCGGTCGAGCACGACGACCCGTCCGCCGGTGGTGCTGATCGCGGTGGAGGCGCCGGCGCCGGCGATCGTGGTGACCGGCGCGTCGAGCGTCAGCACACCGAGGGAGCGCGCCGGGGCCCGGTAGTAGTGGACGTGGTCGGAGTGGTCGACGGTCCAGACCCCGGCGTCGACGATCTCCAGGCGCCCGTCCCCGGCGTCGACGTAGACGAAGCGGCCGTCCTCGACGAGCCGCTGCGCGCCGATCCGGAGATCGACGTGCTTCTCGGTCTCGTCGGTCAGGTCGAGCAGGTGCAGCCGGTCGGCGCCGCGGGTGGCGTACGCGAGCGCAGGCCGGGGCTCGGGTAACTCCTCGGCGCCGGCGACGTAACCGTGCGGCGTCGCCTCGGCGGCGGCTCCCGGCGTCGCTCCCGCGGCCGCTCCCGGCGTCGCCTCCGCGGCCGGCTCCGTCGCGTCGGCGCAGGCCGCGAGCGTAAGCGTGGCGACGGCCGCGGCGAGCAGTCGGTGGATGGTCACAGTTGTCCTTTCGTTGCCGAAACGACCCGCCGCACGGTGAGCACGACGAAGAACAGGGCGACGGCGACCGCGGCGATCGTGGCTCCGGCGGCGGTGGCGGCGAACCAGGAGATCCACAGACCGATCAGGACGGCAGCCGAGCCGAGCAGGAACGCGGTGGCCATCACCGCGGGCAACCGCCGGGCGATCAGCAGGGCCGCCGCCGACGGCGCGATCAGCAACCCGAACGCGAGCAGCGTTCCGACGACGCTGAAGGCCACCGCCATCGTGATCGTGAGCAGCACCAGCATCACCGCGTTCGCGAGCCCGGGCCGCAGGCCGAGCGTCCGCGCCTTGCGGGGGTCGAACGTGAGGGCCAGGAACGGCCGGTAGGCGAGGGCCGACACCGCGGCCACGACGAGCGCGGCCCCGGCGAGCAGCACCAGGTCGGCCGACCGGATCGCGAGGACGTCGCCGAACAGGAACGCGGTCAGGTCGGTCGCGAACGACCGCGAGTGCGAGACGACGATGACGCCGACCGAGAGCATGCCGACGAACAGCAGCCCGATGCTCGTGTCGCGCCCGAACTCGCGGCTGTGCCGGAGCGCGTTGACGCCGATCGCCATCGCGAGCGCGCTGGCCGCCGCCCCGGCCACGAGGCTGCCGCCGAGCACCGACGCGATCGCGACGCCGGGCAGCATGCCGTGACTCATCGCCTCGCCGAGGAACGTCATTCCCCGGGCGATGACCCAGACGCCGACGAGGGCGCAGACCGCCGCCAGCAGCACTCCGCCGACGAGAGCGCGGACCACGAACGGCACCGTGAACGGTTCGAGCAGGGATGACGTCACGCGGCCACTATAATGAAGATGACAATCGTTGTCATTAAGGGGGTCGGATGAGCGCGGTCGTCAGTACGGAGGGCGTGGGTTTCCGCTACGGCGGGGTGCCGGTGCTGAGCGGGGTGACGCTCGGCGTCGAGGCCGGGTCGATGCTCGCCGTGACCGGTCCGAACGGGTCCGGCAAGAGCACGCTGCTGCACCTGCTGGCGGGGGTCGAGTCGCCGACCGAGGGGCGCGTACGCCGGGCCGGTGGCGCCCGGCTGTCGTTGTTGCCCCAGCGCACCAGCGACATCGACGCGTTACCGCTGACCGTCGCCGAGTGCGTCCGGATCGGACGGTTCCGGCCGCTGCGGCGGCTGGGCCGGGCCGACCGGCTCGCCGCCGACACGATGCTCGACCGGCTCGGCCTCGCCGACCTGGCCGGGCGGCGGCTCCGGGAGCTTTCCGGCGGGCAGCGTCAGCGCACGCTGCTGGCTCAGGCACTGGTCCAGGACGCCGAGGTGTACGTGCTGGACGAGCCCACCGCCGCGCTCGACGCGGCGAGCCGGCAGCGCGTGCACGAGCTGCTCGCCGAGCGCAGGGCCGCCGGGGCCGCGATGGTGCTGGCCAGCCACGACGCGGCCGAATCGGCGCTGGCCGACGAGTTGCTGACGCTCGGCTAGGCCGTGCCCCGCGGATCCCGCTCGCAGCGAGACACCGCTCGGGCGTCACCGGCAACGCCGACTCCCGACGAGCGCGCGACCTACGGGCTCGCGCCGACCTAGGTGCGGGGACGCAGGCGCAGGCCCTGCATGCCGCCGTCGACCGCCAGTTCGACGCCGGTCGTCGAGCCCGACCGCGGCGACGCGAGATACACCACGGCCCGGGCGATCTCCTCCGCGCTCACCAGGCGCCCGTGCGGCTGGCGCGCCTCCAGGGCGGCCCGCTCGGCCGCCGGGTCCGGTGCGCCCTCGAGCAGACGGCCGACCCACGGGGTGTCCGCGGTTCCGGGGTTCACCGCGTTGACGCGGATCCCGTCGGGCATGCCGTCGGCCGCCATCGCGCGGGTGAGCGCCGAGACCGCACCCTTGCTGGCCGAGTACACCGCACGCTGCGGCAACCCGGCCGTCGAGGCGATCGACGCGGTGTTGACGATCGCCGCCCGCGCGGACTCGCGCAGGTGCGGCCAGGCCGCCCGGGACACCCGCGCGGTACCGACCACGTTGACGTCGAGCACCCGGTGCCACTCGGCGTCGGTGCTCTGCTCCACCGAGCCCTGGGCCCCGGTTCCCGCGTTGTTGACGAGCACGTCCAGGCCACCGAGCCGAGACGCCACCGACGCCACCGCGGCGCGCACGGCGTCGTCGTCGGTGAGGTCGGCCCGGACGTACACCACATCGGCGGGACCGGCGTCGGCGACGTCGAGGACCGCGACGCGGGCGCCCTCGTCCCGGAAAGCCGTGGCGATGGCCAGCCCGATGCCTGACGCTCCCCCGGTGACCAGCGCCCGGACACCGTCGAGCTCGGCCACCTCAGGCCGACCGGAAGGTCTGGCGCTGCCGGCCCAGGCCGGTGATCTCGACCTCCACGACGTCGCCGTCACGCAGGAACTGCCCGTCGGACCGGCCCATCGCGACACCGGCGGGCGTGCCGGTGTTGATCACGTCGCCGGGGTAGAGCGTCATGAACTGGCTCAGGTACCAGACGACGTGCGCGACGCCGAAGATCTGGTTCCTGGTGTTGCCGTTCTGGCGCAGGTCACCGTTGACCCAGAGCTTCAGGCCGAGGTCCTGCGGGTCGGCGATGTCGTCGGACGTGGTGATCCACGGGCCGAACGGGTTGAACGTCTCGCAGTTCTTGCCCTTGTCCCACTGACCGCCGCGCTCGATCTGGAACGTGCGCTCGGAGACGTCGTTGCTGATCGCGTAGCCGGCGACGTGCGCCAGCGCCTCGTCCGGCGAGGCCAGGTAGCGGGCCGTGCTGCCGATGACGATCGCGAGCTCGACCTCGTAGTCGGTCTTCACCGAGGTGCGCGGGATCAGCACGTCGTCGTTCGGGGCGTTGACGGTGTCGGGCGCCTTCATGAACAGGATCGGCTCGGCCGGCGGCGTCGCGCCGGTCTCCTCGGCGTGGTCGGTGTAATTGAGCCCGATGCAGAGGATCTTGCCGATGCCGGCGAGCGGCGGGGCGAACTCGGTGGGTTCCTCCACCGCCGGGAGCGACGCGGCCCGGATGGCGGCCAGCGCGTCGGGCGCGAGCACCGCGGGCGTGACGGCGGCGTGCAGCGGGCGCAGGTCGTACCACCGGTCGTCGAGGTGGACGACGGGCTGGTCACCGTCGGCGGTGCGGGCGTGGGCGAGGCGCATGCGGGCGGCCCTCCGAATTCTCAGTGATTGAGACTAAATCTCACTAATCTGGAATTACCTTAGCCCGCCGAGAGCGGCGGGAGATAGCCGAGGCTGGCCGAAATTCGCGCGGCGGCGTCCCTGACCTGCGGCCCGACCTCGTCGAGCACCGGATCCATCCGCTCGGCCACCCCCGCGACGCTCAGCGCGGCGACCGGCTCGCCGGTGTGGTCACGGATCGGAGCGCCGCAGCAGCAGCTCGAGGGGTCGAACTCGCGCCGGTCCTCGGACCAGCCGCGGGCACGCATCGTGTCGAGCTTGCGCTCCAGGTCCGCGTCGGTGACCAGCTCCGCCCGCCGGGGCGCCGGCAGAGCCATGAGGTACGCCCGCCCGAGCGACGTGGTGTGGAAGGGGCGGGTGGAGCCGGTGTACGCGACGACGCTCACCGTCCGCACGGGCTGCTCGCGGGCGACGAACACCATCTCGGCCCCGTTCGGCACCGCGAGGTTCGCGGTCTCCCCCGTGGCCTCGACGAGTTCACGCAGCACCGGGATCGCGACGTCACGCAGGTTCACCGACTCGAGCGCGGCCGCGGCGAGCTGGGCCGCGGTGGGGCCGAGCCGGACCGGGCCACCGTGCCCCTCGCTGATCAGCCAACCCTCGTCACGCAGGCGCTCCACCAGGCGGTAGGCGGTGGCGCGGCTGAGCCCGAGCGCGTCGGCGATGCCGGCCACCGGCATCCGCCGGTGCTGCGCGACCAGCCGCAGGATGCCGAGCCCACGATCGAGCGCGCCGGGTGCCGGGGTCATGCACCCAGCCTAACGACGCAGGGCTTCGCGGACGTTGACCGAGAGCACGAGCAGGGCCGCGCCGAGGAACACGAACGTGACCACGTAGCGCCCCTCGAACCACAGCACGGCCAGCACCGCGACCGCGACGACCGCGACGAGCAGGCGCAGCAGCACGGCCAGCAGCTTCTTCTTGACCAGACCCTCGACCGCCACCAGCACCAGCAGGAGCACCAGCGCGGCGTCGGGGCCCCGGCGGATCAGCGGCGTCGACACGGCGGCGACGGCGAGCAGCATCAGCGGCGTGCTGAGCACCGCCCACCAGGAGCTGAACCGGGCCCGGAGCCCGAACATCGGCTCGATCGGCATCCGGCGGTGACGCAGGTGGGCGTGCGGATGCTGGGCCGGGGCGGCGTCGATGTGGACCTGCTCGTCGGCCAGCCGGATGCGCTCCATACGCAGCCCCAGCAGCTTCTTCTCCCGCCCGGCCAGCGCGGTCACCTCGGGCGCCGCGACCGGCAGCCCGGCGGCGTCGACCGAGAGCTCCTGACGCAGTTCGGCGATCTCGCGGTCGAGCGCGGCCACCCGGTCGGCGTTGCGCCGGGCGCGCACCTCGACGAGCTCCCGCTCCGACGCCGGGCTGGGCGCGACCTTGGCCAGGCCGGCCCAACCGACCGGGTCGCCCCAGGACGCCCGGACGCTGCCGTCGCGCGAATAGCGGGGACCGGCCGGGCCGCGCTCACCGCCGAGGCGGTCGCGGGTGTCCCGTCCCCAGAGCCCCCGGTAGTTGCGGACCCAGTCGGTGTCGTCGTCGATCAGGACCGGGCGCCACCACTCGGGCTGACCGGGGCCGATCGCCCGGCCGTCACCGCGGGCGTAGTCGACGTACGGGATGCCGACGCCGTGCCGGTCCTTGAGCGACCAGGGCACGACGTGGCGCGAGGTCCAGCGCAGCGCGTCGACGACACCGCCGAGCCGTGGGGGGCGCACCGTGATCAGGTAGTCCCCCGGCAGGTACGCCCCGGAGTGCGAGCCGGCCCCGGCGAACACCACCGGATGGCCGTCGATCAGGCTCAGATCCGGATCGTCCCAGCGGCGGCGCAGGTCGTCGCCGACCTCGTCGTGCGCCGCGAACACCACCCAGCGCGGCGGGGGCAGCTCGTCGGAGGAGGTGCCGTCGAGGTAGACGGTGACCTGTTCCCAGTCGCCCTCGTGCTCGTTGACCCCGCCGAAGGCCGACCGCCAGTTGTTGAAGCTGTAGAAGAACCAGTACTGGCAGACGATCCAGGGGTCGTCGCGGAACACGCGGCCGTAGTACGTCGGCAGGTCGGGCCGCAGGTGCTCGCGCTGGAGCAGGAACGAGCGCGCCGCGCTGCCGCCCGGAACGCTGCCCCGGAACAGCAGCGACGCCCGGTTGGCGGTGTCGATCAGCCGGGCGGTCAGCCCGACCGAGGCCAGCCGGCTGGCCCGCGCGAGGTGCGGCGGGCGCTCCCGGAGCGGGATGTGCGAGACGTCGAGTCCCTTGCCGTTGCCCCCGATACCCGAGAGCGAGAGCCGCAGGCCCTGCTCGGCCCCGCCCGCGTCGGCCAGCTTGGCCAGCGTCAGCCCGCCGGCCGGAATCTCCTCGACCTGGCCGACACCGGCCTCGGTGCGCCAGAGCCCGGCCTGGGCCACGTAGTGCTCGACCGAGATGGGAAAGAAGTACTCACCCCGGGTGAACCGCAGCACCGGTTCGTAGGCGCGCAGCAGGCGGAGGTCGTCCTCGGTGTTCGCAACCACGTGTTGATTCTGGCGCCCCACATCACCCGGCCCGCTGGCGGCGCTCGCGATAGGTGCGGGTCTTGTGGCGATTGCCGCACACCTCCATGTCGCACCAGCGCCCGCGGCCGTTGCGCGAGGTGTCGTAGAACGCCCAGCGGCAGTCGGGAGCGGCGCAGAGCTTGAGTCGCTTCCAGTCTCCGGTCGCGACGCTCACCGCGACGCTCTCGACGACCGGGTCGAGCCACGGCGTGCCGGTGTCGGCGGTCAGGCGCAGGTTGCCGGTGAGACGCAGGGGAAAAGCGGTGAGATCCGGCTCCCCGCCGGAGAGTGCCTGCCGGAGCGCGGTGCGCAGGGTGACGGCGTCGCCGGGTTCGAGCGCGTCGGAGGGGACGTGGTGCTCGCCGTGGCGGCTGAACGTCCGCTCGTCGAGCGTGTTGAGGAAGTCCACGACCCGCTGCACGACACCACTATAACCGGATAGCGGTGTTGACAACATTGCGACACCGGCAATAGGTTTCAGTGGTGTTGAATATCCCGGAAGCTGACCTGACCGATCTCCGCACCCGGCTACGCAACACCCGCTGGGCGACGCCGTGGCCCCTCCCGCCGTGGGAAGCGGGCACCGACGGCGGCACCCTGCGCCGGCTGGTGGAGTACTGGGCGTCGGACTACGACTGGCGCGAACACGAGGCGGCCATCAACGCGCTGCCGCACCACGTCGGCCCCGTGCCGTACCTGCGCTTCGGCCAGGGTTTCCCGCTCCTGCTCGCGAACGGCTGGCCGAGCACGTTCCTCGAACTCGTCGACGTGGCGGAACGTCTCGCGGCGGCGGGGTTCACCGTGATCGTCCCCTCGCTGCCGGGCTACGGCACCGCGCCCCAGCGAGCCGCGCTGGCCGAGGCGCCGCACACCCACGACCTCTGGCACACGCTGATGCACGACGAGCTCGGCTTCTCCCGGTACGGCGTGCACGGCTCGGACATCGGCGCCGGCGACGCCAGCCGGCTCGCGCAGGCGTACCCGGAGGCGGTGGCCGGCCTGCACCTGCTCGACACCGCGAACCCGGCCGCGTACGACCCGGCCGGCCTGACCGACGAGGAGCGCGCCTACCTCGACGCCGAGAACGCCTGGGCCGAGGCCGAGCGCGGGTACTCGCACGAGCAGCAGACCCGTCCGCTGACGCTGGCCCAGGGGCTCTCCGACTCGCCGTCGGGCCTGCTCGCCTGGATCCTCGAGAAGTACCGGGCCTGGAGCGACGACTTCGCGGCGTTCAGCGACGACTTCGTGCTCACCCAGGCGTCGCTGTACTGGTTCACGAACTCGATCTCGACGTCGTTCCGGCCCTACTACGAGCGGGCCCACCAGCTCGTTCCGACGGTGTCGCGGGTCGACGTGCCGACCGCGTACGCGCGCTTCCCCGCCGACCTCGGCGCGCGCAAGCCCCGCAGCTGGGTCGAGCGCACCTACCCGGTGGCCCGCTACACGCTGATGCCGCGCGGAGGCCACTTCGCCGCGCACGAGGAGCCGGCGCTGCTGGCCGACGACATCACCGCGTTCTTCACCGCACTGCCACGGTGACGCCGTCCGCGCCGGTGCTGTCACGCAGCAGGATCTTCGTGGGCGTCGCGCCGGTGGCGACCTCGAACACCAGGCTGAGGTTCGCGGTGGCGCCGGGCGCGAACTCCCGCGGGTCGTTCTCGGTCGCCGTCGTGGAGGCGAGGAGGTTGAACTCGTACATCTGGCCGGCGGCGTCGTAGGCCTCGTAGAAACCGAGGCCGCGCGGCACCGGCGCCCGCCCGGTGTTCTTCACCGTGACCTGGTAGACGCAGAACTGCTGGGCGGCCTTCACGTAGTCGATCGCCGTCTTCCCGCACTCGCCGGACTTCACCGTCCACTCGAGGTCGCCGTCCTTGACCGGCTCGTTCAGCCGGCCGGTCCGCTCGCCGCCGGGGCCGGCGGTGTCGCGGGCCTCGTTCCCGCCGCCGTTGGCGAGGTAGATCGCGCCGGCGATGCCGCAGACCAGGCACACCGCGAGCAGCGCGACCCCGATACCGATCGCGATCACGCCGCCGCTCGACTTCTTCGGCGGCGGTAACTGCCCGTACCCGGACGGCGCCCCGTAGGGGGCCGGGCCGGGCGGCGGCTGGTTGCCGTACGGGTATTGGGGCTGACCGTACTGGGGCTGACCGTACGGAGGCTGGCCGTATTGGGGCTGACCGTACGGATCGGGAGGGTACGACATGGACCCGAACGGTAGCGGTGGGCCGCACGCCCACCCGAGGGCGGCGTGCGACCCGGCCGCTACCGCGGCGCGATGCGGCTCAGCGCAGCGTGTCGACGTCGATCACGAAGCGGTACCGCACGTCCGAGGAGAGCACCCGCTCGTAGGCCTCGTTCACCGCGTCGGCGCCGATCACCTCGACCTCGGGTGCGATGCCCTGCTCGGCGCAGAAGTCGAGCATCTCCTGGGTCTCGGCGATACCGCCGATGTTCGAGCCGGCGAACGAGCGCCGCGCTCCGATCAGCGCGAACGCGGGCACCTCCAGCGGATCCGGCGGCGCGCCGACGCTGACGAACGTGCCGTCCAGGCGCAGCAGGCGCAGGTAGGACCCCATCGGGATCGAGGCGCTGACCGTGTTGATGATCAGGTCGAAGCTGTTCCGGAGCGTCTTGAACGTGTCCCGGTCGCTGGTGGCGTAGTAGTGCTTCGCGCCGAACGCCAGCCCGTCGTCCTTCTTGTTCAGCGTCTGCGAGAGCACGGTCACCTCGGCGCCGAGCGCGGCGGCGATCTTGACCGCCATGTGGCCGAGGCCGCCCAGTCCCACCACGGCGACCTTCGAGCCGGGGCCGGCCTTCCAGTGCCGCAGCGGCGAGTAGGTGGTGATGCCCGCGCAGAGCAGCGGCGCCGCCGCCTCGTACGGAATCGACTCGGGCACCCGCAGGACGAAGTCCTCGTCCACGACGACGTGCGTCGAGTAGCCACCCTGGGTGACGCTGCCGTCACGGTCGACGCCGCCGTAGGTCATGGTGGCGCCGCCGAGGCAGTACTGCTCCTGACCGTCCCGGCAGGGCTCGCACTCGCGGCACGAGTTCACCATGCACCCGACGCCGACCCGGTCGCCGACGGCGTGCCTGCTGACGTCTGCCCCGACCTCGGCGATCCGGCCGACGATCTCGTGGCCGACCGCCAGCGGGTAGGTCACCGGACCCCACTCGCTCCGCACGGTGTGGATGTCGGAGTGGCAGATGCCGGCGTAGCGGATCTCGATGAGGACATCTCGGGCACCGAGGTCACGGCGCTCGATCGTGGTACGGACCAGCGGGTCGGTGGCGGAGGTCGCGGCGATGGCATTGACGGTACGAATGAGCTACTCCCCTGAGCACGAAGTTCGAGCTCAACGATAGCGGGAGGCCGGTTCGGGCCACCGCGCGCCGAACCGCCGGCCCTCAGCGGGGCACGGCGCCCAGCAGCGCCATCGTGATCGCCAGGCGGAGGCCTTCGCGCACGTCGAGGTCGATCACCGCGAGCTCGGGCTCGGCCTCGTAGGCGGCGACGATCGCGGGCAGCGGCGACGCGTAGGCCGACAGTGCGCCCGCCACGACCATGGTGTTCAGGCAGAACAGCTGCGCCGAGCCGCCGAGCTCGGGCACGTACAGCGACGCCAGCTCGGTCATCGTCGTCAGCCGCTGCAGTGACGCCCGCTTGTAACGCACCACAACCTCGAGCGAGACGTTGCGCTCGAGGACCGAGCCCTGCGCGCCGAACAGCTCGCACATCCGCACGCGCGGGGCGAGCGACCGGCTGAGCACACCGGCCAGTTGCGCCGACCGCTCCTCGACGCCCGCCCGCGGATCGACGCCTGCGGCCAGTTCGTCGGCCAGCTCGACCAGCCAGGTCTCGAGGTAACGGTCGAGCAGTTCGAGCAGCACCGCCTCGCGGCTCTCGAAGTAGCGCAGGACGTTCGACTTCGCGAGGCCGACGCGCCGGCTCAGCTCGTTGAGGCTCAGCTCGGCCACCGGCATCTCGTCGAGCATCGCCGCGGCGGTGTCGAGGATCGCGCGGCGGCGGGCCTCGCGCTGCTCCTCGCTGCGCGCTCGCTGGAACGTCATGCACCCACTCTAGCTTGCAGACCGGCGGTCTCTTGACTGGAGACCGCCGGTCTCTTACTGTCGGACCCAACAGACCGGCGGTGCTTTAGGAGGACGACATGACCTGGACCGAGCGTGACATCCCTGATCAGACCGGCCGCGTCGCGGTGGTGACCGGCGCCAACACGGGCCTGGGCTACGAGACCGCCCGGGCGCTGGCGGAGCGGGGCGCATCGGTGGTGCTGGCCGTGCGGGACACCGCGAAGGGCGCGCAGGCTGCGGCCCGGATCCACGGTGACGTCACCGTGCAGGCGCTGGACCTCTCGTCGCTGGAGTCCGTCCGCACGGCCGCGGACTCCCTGCGCTCCGCATACCCCCGCATCGACCTGCTGATCAACAACGCCGGCGTGATGTACACCCCGAAACAGACCACCCGGGACGGCTTCGAGCTGCAGTTCGGCACCAACCACCTGGGCCACTTCGCGTTCACCGGCTTACTGCTGGACCGGCTCCTGCCCGTGCCCGGCTCCCGCGTCGTGACGGTCAGCAGCGTCGGCCACCGCATCCGCGCCGCGATCCACTTCGACGACCTGCAGTGGGAGCACTCGTACGGACGGGCCGCCGCCTACGGGCAGTCCAAGCTCGCCAACCTGATGTTCACCTACGAACTGCAGCGGCGGCTCGCCACCCACGGCACCACCGCGGCCGTGGCCGCGCATCCGGGCATGTCCAGCACCGAGCTGCTGCGCAACTCCCCCGCGCTCTTCCGGGGAACGCTGACGCTGCTGGCTCCGGTGGTCACGCAGAAGCCGCCGCAGGGAGCGCTCCCCTCGCTGCGTGCCGCGGCCGACCCCGCGGTCCTCGGCGGGCAGTACTACGGCCCCGACGGCGTCGGCGAGGTCCGCGGCGCTCCCCACCTGGTCACGTCCAGCCCGCAGTCCTACGACGTGGCGCTCCAACAGCGACTGTGGTCGGTCTCCGAAGACCTCACCGGCGTAACGTTCCCGGTGTAGGAGTAGGGAGCCCGGATGCCAGAAGCAGCACCAGCGCTCGTGGACGCGCTGATGGGAGCGAGCCGGGTGCTCACCGCGCGGGTCGCCGTCGACCGGCCCGACCTCGTCACGAACGCGCTCGACGGCCTGGTCGCCGCGGCCGGGGAACTGCGGGACGCGGAGTGGTGGCGCCGGCTCGAGGCCGATCAGGGCAGGACGTCGTCGGCGACGGAGTCGCCCTTGCTCGTCTCCAGGTGACGCAGCCACGACTGCTGATCGGCCATCGGCTCGTCCGGGATCGGCACGTTCGGCGCCGCGGCGATCTCGCGCACCATCTGGTCGAGACGGGAGTGGCCTTCCACGAGGTGCTTGCCCGCCCGCTTGACCTGCTCTTTCGAGCCGTTCTCCGGGGCGAACCGGCCGGCCGGGAGCTCCCACAGGTCGGCCTGGCGCACCTTCACGAGCAGCAGCTTGTCGAGCTCGGCGACGGGCCCGGACGAGGGGGCGAGCAGCGCGTCCACCGGCGCGGCGGTGTGTCCGGAGTGGCTCCCGGCCCGGTCGGTGGTCTCGGCCGCCGCCGATCCCCCCGAAGTCGGCCCGAAAGATCCACGCGGTCGCGACCGCGGCCAGGAGGACGCGGCTGCGGAGGGTTACGTTCAACCCTGCAAATAGTTAGTCGGTGTCGTTCAGCACGGCCTCGATGACCGGTAGGTAGCGGAGCACCTGTTCGCGATCGCTCGTCTTCTCCGCCTCGCTCAGTTCCGCGTACGGCGTCGCGATCTGGCGTTCCCAGCGCTCCACCAGTTCGGCCGGGAGAACGAGCGACCCGTCGGCGGCCCGTTCGCCCCGGGAGTGCAGGTAGCGCTGCCAATGCGCCCACCGCTCGTGTTCGACGGCGGCCAGCTCTTCGAGGAGGCGTTCGGAACGCAGCGTCACAGAAGTCCTTTGTCGACGAGCCGCCAGTAGTGCTTGCCCAGCACGGTCAACTCGCACGACTTCTCTCCCATCGCCGCGTGCCACATGTGCGGCGCGTCGACGGGGCGGACCAGGTTGACCTTCACGTAATTCTGCAGTACCGGGAAGACGGCCGTGTGCGCCGGATCGGGCGCCGGGAGCGAGTGCTGATCCGTCGAGCGCTCCGGCTCGTAGCTCGGGTCCAGCGGGAACCGGTAGTCGGGCGTCAAGAAGTGGGTGGTGAGCGCCTGCAGGTCGGCGACGGAGATCGGGGGCACGACCGTTCGTAACGGCACGAAGTTGTCGACGTTCGTCTTGAACACCGGCCGCTGCGACCACGGGCCGAGCGACTGGTCGATGTGGGCGTAGATGCTGCCCGGCGTGATCGCCCCGATCAGGTTCGCGGCGGCGCCCTGCAGCGCGTCGACGAGCAGTGTGGTGAAGACGCCGCCGCTGTGCGTCTCGGCCGAGTACTGGTCGGCGGTCGACGCGGTCAGCACGGTCATGCCGGTCGCGATCTCCGACAGACCCCGGCTCAGCGCACGTTCACCGGCGACACCGGCGTGGCAGCAGTCCAGGATGATCACCTTGTTCTGCGCGTCGGACCGGTGCGCGAACGTCATCACGTCGGTCAGCGCCAGCCCGTCGTGGCCGGCCGTGGTGTCGCTGGCGCAGAGGAACCCGCCGGTGTCGTCGATCCAGCCGTGGCCGGCGAAGTAGAACAGCGCGATCTCCGGCTTGCCGTCGAACAGGTTCTCCACCGCCCCACGCAGGCGCGCGCGCGAGAACGTGCCCGAGGGCGCGGGCGCGGTGACGACCCGCGGCTCGACGAAGTTCGGCGACCCGTCGGCGTTGCGCCGCAGGACGCCGGCCACCGCGTGCGCGTCCCGGACACAGCCGGACAGCGGGGAGAGCCGCTGGTAGTTGTCGATCCCGACGATCAGTGCCTTACGCATGGTGTCCCCTCCGATCCCCACCCGTGACCGCAGAGAGTACGCCGATCACTCGCCGTCCTCGCCCCTCCTCGAGGACGGTGAGCATCGACCGTTCCGATTTAGAATGAGACCCGTGAATCCGCTGGCGACTCAAGGCCCCGGCCGCTTCCGAAGTGCTTCCGATGTGCTTCCGGGGGCCGGATGTCACGCCCCTCGGTGAGCCTGCTCGGCCCGGCCGAGATCCGCGTCTCCGACCGGGTGGTGCGGCCGACCCCGCTCACCACCGCGGTGCTGACCCGGCTGGTCCTCGCCGACCGCGAGCCGCTCACCGTCGACGAGATCTTCACCGCGGTCTGGGGTGACCGGCGCGCCCTCACCCGCGCCGACCGCATCAGCGTCCAGAAGCGCATCCTGGAGCTGCGCAAGATCCTGGCCGACCCGTCGGCGCTCGTCACCGAGGCGGGGCAGGTGTCGGCGTACCGGCTCACGATCCCCCGCGCCGACGTCGACGTGCATGCCTTCCGCGACCTGGTCGAACGGGCCCGCCGGGAGACGCCGGTCAACGCGGTCACGCTGCTGGAGCAGGCGCTGGGGCTGTGGCGCGGACGGCCGCTGTTCGACACCGAGCGCTACCCGTTCGCCCAGCCGGCCATCCGCGCCCTCCGTGAACTGCAGGACACCGCGACGCTCGACCTCGTCACGGCGTACGCGGACATCGGGCAGCCGGAGAAGGCCCTGTCCACCGGCGCGGCGCTGCTCGACCGGCGTCCGGACCTGCCCGGGGCGGCCGACGCCGTGGCCCGCCTCCGGCGGCGCGTCGCCGAGCGGCGGCCCGGCGTCGAGCACCGCGACTTCCCGGGCCTGGGTACCCGGGTGACGATCCGGGCCGACGACCTGTTCGCCCAGCGCGACGCCCAGCTCGTGATCGGGTTCTGCGACACGTTCGACACGTCCACCGACCGCAACGTCGTGATCAGCCGCGCGACCGTGCAGGGGCAGTTCCTGCACTGGGCCTACGACGGTGACACCGGCCGGTTGAACCGCGACCTCCGGTCGGCGTTACGGGGAGCCCGGCCCGAGCGGGTCGAACGCCGGGAGGACAAACGCCGTGGCAAGCGGGCCCGCTACCCGCTCGGGACGGTGGCCGTGCTCCATCGCGACGACCGGCGCTTCTTCTGCGTCGCGTACAGCGTCATGGGCAACGACCTGGTCGCGCGCTCGGACCTGGAGAGTTTCCGGGCGAGCCTCGACCGGCTCTGGGACGCCGCGGTGCGCTACGGCCAGCGTGAGCCGCTGGCCGTGCCGCTGCTCGGGTCCGGTCTCGCGCGCCTCGACGGCACGGACCGCACCGAGCTGGTCACGCTGCTGATCGAGTCGTTCCTGCGTCACTCGCGCCGGCAGGTCGTCAGCCGGGAGTTGCGTCTGGTGCTGCGCGTCGAGGATCTCGACCGCGTCGACCTGCTCGAGGTGGCCGCGTTCCTGCGCGCTCAGAACGACCGCGAGTAGGCGGCCAGGTTCGCCAACCGGCTGACGTCCAGCCAGTCGGTGCCGCCCGTGTTGACCGCGCACCCCGCGCCGGCCAGCCGCCCGGCGATCTTCTGCAGGCTGCGCACGGTTCCGTCGAACTTGATGACGTTGAGACCACCCATGTCCGACACCGGCCGGAGCGCGCCGATCTCGACGACGATCGTCCGCTCGCGCTGCAACGCCAGCGCCATGCCCGCCTCCAGCAGGACGTTCGGCCGCGCCTGGCCGGTGGCGACCCGCTCGTGGTGCGGTTCGTGCGCGCCCTGCAGATCGGGGTGCAGGTACGCGCCGTCGTCCGGCGTGAGCAGCACGATCGCGGCCTGGTTGTCGCGGAACGCCTGCTCCAGCACCTCCCCCATGTAGGGCGCCGCGCTGCCGGTGCGACGCACGACGTCCTCCCAGTCCAGCGGGTGCAGGTCGATCGCCTGCAGGAAGCTCCACAGCGCGCGCCTGGCCTCCTCGTCGCGTCCGTGAATGACGAAGACATCGCGTGCGTTTGTCACCGTGGCCGGCTCCTTCGACGGTAGTGCGGAGAGTGCGCGCGCCCGGTCGTCGACGCCGCGCAGGTGGGCGAGATCGTCCGCGAGGCCCTGGCGGAACCACTCGATCAGGCCGAAGTCGTCCTCGGCCACGGCCGGATCGACGCCGGGCACCTGGCGCATGTCGGCGGCGGCGTGCTCGAGGTTGCGGTCCAGGTCCGGCACGGCCGCCATCCAGAACGCGAGGTCCGCCCGGGCCTCCGCGAGCGGCGCACCCCGGTCCAGGCGCTCCTGGACGCGGCGCATCTCGTCGGCGGCCTGCCAGGCGCGCAGCTGGTAGCGGACCGAGGCGGCGTGGCGCAGGTACCGCGCGAACGGCGGCATCGCGGTGGTGCCGTCGGACCAGGTCCACGCGCTCAACCGCTCGTCGTCGGCCGGGCCGGCCAGCACCTGGAACCGGCGCTCGGACCGGTCCTCGGGCCCGTCGAGCTCCGTGGTCGCCACGCCGTCGAGGCCACTCACCTTGCCCAGATACAGGTAGGCGACGCCGATCAGGGCGTCCGACGGCGACCCGGCGACCCCGGCCCACTCCCGCTCGAGATCGGACCATCCACCGGCGTCACCCGGCGAGAGCAGTACCGAGAGGCTGAGCGAGGTCGGAAACCGGCGGAGGATCGCCTGGTAGAGACGGTCCGGAGCCTTCTGCGCGGTGAGGTCGGGCAGTTCGTCGAGCGTCGCGGGGAGATCCGTGCTCGGCCCCGACCCGGACAGCGCCGAGGTCATCCCCAGCTCGGTGCGGCACCGGCGCCAGAGCTCGCGCACCGCGGCGTAGCCCTCCGCCGCGCGCGGGCCGTCGACCGGCGCGAAGACGTGGACGACGAGCTCCGGCTCAGCGGGGTTCGTCATGCGCGGGCGGTCGCAGGGTGTGGATGATGCGACGCGTCCGTTCACGCAGCCGCGGCGGCGGGCCCTCCCGGGAGCCCCGGCTCGCGTCGACGGCGCGCCCGGAACCGTAGAACGCCAGCTCGCGGACCACCTGGGTGAACTCGTCGCGGTCGCCGGTGCGCAACGCGTCCTCGCCTCGGCCCACCCAGGACTCGACCGCCTCCCAGTCGGCGGACGGGAGCAGCCAGCGCCCGGACAGGTCGGCCAGCACGTGCCGGAACTCGTCGACGAGGTGGGCGGGGAGCGTGCTGACCGATTCCGAACCGGGCATGCGCGGAATGTTAGAGGGTCTTGAGGAACGCGGCGACTTCCCGCAGGTCGACCCGGTGCTGTGACCGGGGGTCGATGACGACACGCAGCTCACGCGAGACGACGCCCTGACGCGATCGGGCCACGAAGGACAGCAGGATCATCTTCAGCAGGCTCTCCTGGTCGAGCGCGTCGACCCGGGCCAGCCCGGACCCGATGATCGGCATCGCCACCGGTGCCCGCTCGGCGTTGCGGTCCAAGCTCTCCCAGAGCCGGCCGAGGCTCAGCCACAACCCCAGCAGCGTGGCGCGGGCGATGCCGGAGCCGTCCAACCGGCTGTAGGCGACGGCGTACACCGGGAACGGCCCGCCGCCGAGCACCGCGACCGTCCCGATCGGATACCGCGCCGACGGACCGGCTTCGGGCAGCGCGTCGCCGAGTTCCGCGGTCAGCCGGTCGGCGTCGCCGTCGTACCGGCGTTCCAGCAGTTGTCCCTGCAGGCTGGAGGCCGCGATACCGCCGGGGCCGACGCGGGTGGCGAACGTGTCGGTGAAGCCGACGACGATCGCGCACTCCTGGTCGAGCAGGTCGCCGACCTCGATGACGACCGAGGTGTCGGGCCGGCGGAACTCGTGCACGATGCGGCGCGGCGGGAGCGCCTGCCACCAGCCCCACAGCAGGCAGACCACGAGGCTGGCCAGGATGAGGCCGACCGGCTGCGGTAACGGGCCGCTGGTGAACTGCCCGACGAACTGGAGCACGGCCGAGACCAGACCGAACGCGACGAGCGTGTGCACGGCGAAGGCCTGCAGGCCCCGCCGTGTCCCGAGGACACCCCGGACCAGCCTCGGCAGGCGCGTCACCGCGGCTAGCCCAGCGACGCGCTCGCCGCGCGCAACTCGTCCAGGGCCGCCAGTGCGTACGACGCCAGGCCGCTCTCGGTGTCGGCCTCGGACCACCGGGCGTAGCCGTGCTTGAACGCGAGCGCGCCCAGTTCGCCCGCGAGCTGGGCGGTCGGGCCGGGAACGCCCCGGGCGGCCAGGGCCTCGGTCATCGCGGTGGCCAGGCCGACCTGCTTGAGTACGTCCCGTTCCTGCAGCTCCGCGCTGGCCGCGACCGCGGCCTTCAGGCGGGGGCCGAGCTCGCGGTTCATCGGGCCCATCATGCTCGAGGCCCGCTCGAGACCGGCCGCGACCGCCTGGAGCGGGCTCGCGCCGGCCGGAGCCTCGGTGATGCCCTCGGCCAGCAGGCGGCTCAGCGCGTCCTGCCCGGCGACCAGGAGCTCGCGCTTGTCGGGGAAGTGCCGGAAGAACGTGCTCTTGGTGACGCCGGCCCGCTCGGCGATCTGCGTGACGGTCGTGGCGTCGTAGCCCTGCTCGGTGAACAGGTCGACGGCGGCCAGCACGAGCCGCTCGCGCGCCCCCGGTTCCCAACGAGCCATGGATTCATTCTATGCGATGGGACCATTGTCCCATCACCGGAGTACAGTGACGGGACAAGAGTCCCATCACTACCCGGGAGCGTTCCATGCACGTATTCGTCACCGGCGGCACCGGCCTGGTCGGTTCCGCCGTCGTCGCCGAGCTCCGGCGCCACGGTCACTCCGTCGTCGCGCTGGCCCGCGCCGAAGCGTCCGCGCGCGCCGTCGAGGCGGCCGGAGCCGAGCCGCTCCTCGGCGACCTCGCCGACCTGGACGCGGTGCGCGCCGGCGCCGCCAGGGCCGACGGCGTCGTCCACCTGGCGTTCCGCAACGACTTCAGCGGCCCCGACGCCCTGGCCCGCGCGGTCGCCGAGGAGAGCGCGGCGATGGCCACGCTGGGCGAGGAGCTCGCCGGAAGCGACCGCCCGTACGTCACGGTCTCCGGCACGCCGTGGGTGACCGGCCGGCTGTCCACCGAGGAGGACCCGTTGCCGCTCGACGGGCCGGTCGGCGGGCGGGCCCGCTCGGTCAACGGCGTGCTCGCGCTGGCGTCGCGCGGGGTCCGGAGCAGCGCGGTGCGGTTGCCCCGAACCGTCCACCACGAGGGCAAGGGCGGATTCGCCGGCCTGCTGACCGACATCGCGCGCCGCACCGGAGTCTCCGGCTATCCCGGCGACGGGACCCAGCGCTGGCCGGCCGTGCACGCCCTGGACGCGGCGGTCCTGTTCCGGCTCGCGCTGGAGAAAGCACCGGCGGGCAGCGCCTGGCACGCCGTGGCCGACGAGGGCGATCAGGTCCGGGACATCGCGGCGGTCATCGGCCGCCGGCTGGGGCTGCCGGTCGAGCCGGTCGCCGAGGAGACCTACGGCCCGCTCGGCCCGATCTTCGCCGCCGACCAGCCGTCCTCGAGTGCCCACACCCGGGCGGTGCTCGGCTGGGAGCCCACGCACCCGAGCCTGCTGGATGACCTGGAACACCTTTCCGAATAGGTCCGGAACCAGAACCGCGGTTCACTACAGTCGAGTGCCATGGACATCAACGGCGCAAGCGCCATCGTCACCGGTGGCGCGTCAGGCATCGGTGCCGCCGCGGCCCGTCAGCTCGCTGCGAAGGGTGCGACCGTCGTGGTCGCGGACCTGCAGGCCGAGAAGGGCGAGGCCCTCGCGAAGGAGATCGGCGGCGTCTTCCTCACGGTCGACGTCACCGACACCGACCAGATCAAGGCGGCCGTGAACGCCGCGACCGAACTCGGCCCGCTCCGCGCGGTCGTGAACTCCGCCGGTATCGGCTGGGCCCAGCGCACCGTCGGACGCGACGGCGAGTTCGACTCCGCCCACGACCTCGACGCCTTCCGCAAGGTGATCGCGATCAACCTGATCGGCACCTTCGACGTCGTACGGCTGGCCGCGACCGCGATGAGCCGCAACGAGCCCGACGCCGACGGCGGCCGCGGCGCGATCGTCAACCTGGCCTCGGTGGCCGCGTTCGACGGGCAGATCGGCCAGGCGTCGTACTCCGCCTCCAAGGGCGGGATCGTCGGCATGACACTGCCGGTCGCGCGGGACCTGGCGGCGGTCGGCGTCCGGCTCAACACGATCGCCCCGGGGCTCATCGACACCCCGATCTACGGCGAGGGCGAGGCCTCCGAGGCGTTCAAGGCCAACCTCGGCAAGAACGTGCTCTTCCCGAAGCGCCTCGGCGTGGCCGACGAGCTCGCCAGCATGGTCGTCGAGCTGATCACCAACAGCTACATGAACGCGGAGGTCATCCGCGTCGACGGAGGCATCCGGATGCCTCCGAAGTAGCGGCCGGCTATCGCCGGCGTATCGGAAACCGCATACGCCGCCGATACGGTGCGTGCACTGGGATGGGGTGGTGAACCACAGCGCCACCCTGTCCGCACGCCGCCGGGTCGTGCTCCTCGTCGCGACGATCGCCGGTCTGGTCGTCGTGCTGCGCCGGCCGCTGACGATGTCGGCCCCGCGCTGCCTGACCGGGCACTGGCACGGCTGCTACGACACCGAGAACGGCGTCCTGCTGATGACGCTGCTCGGGGTGCCGGTGGCGGCGCTCGTCGCGTGGGTGCTGGCCCGTGCGCGCCGGGCGCCGACGGTCGTCTCGGTGGCCGAGGTGGGGATGGTCTACGGGACGGTGCCGTTCCTCTGGCTGGCGCTGATGCCCGGCCCGGGAGCAGGCACCGTTCCCGGCCGGGTGAGCCTGGTCCCGCTGCTGGACCTGGTCGCGATGGGTCCGCTCGGGATCGCCGGCAACCTGCTGATCTTCGCCGCGCTCGGGTTCTTCGCCCCGATGCGGTTCGCGGCGCTGGCGTCCGTGCCGCGGGTGCTGGCCCTCGGCGCGGCCTGCTCGGCCCTGGTCGAGACCGCCCAGTACGTGCTGCGGCTCGACCGGGTGTCGTCGGTGGACGACGTGCTCGTCAACGCGGTCGGCGCCGCGCTGGCCGCGCTGGTCTCCCGTCCGTGGTGGCGGGACCGTCAGCGGCCGTAGGCCTCGAGCAGGCGCAGCCAGACCTCGCTGATCGTCGGGAACGCCGGGACCGCGTGCCACAGCCGGTCCAGCGGAACCTCGCCGACCACGGCGATCGTCGCCGCGTGCAGCAGTTCGGCGACGTCGGGCCCGACCAGCGTGACGCCGACGATCACGTTCCGGTCCCGGTCGACGACCATCCGCGCCCGGCCCCGGTAGCCGTCGGCGTGCACCGCGGCCCCGGCGACCGCGCCGAGGTCGTGGTCGACGACCCGGATCGGGAGCCCGGCCGCCTCCGCCGCGGCCGCGGTCAGCCCCACCGACGCCACCTCCGGCTCGGTGAAGATCACCTGTGGCGCCGCCTCGTCGGCCGTGACCGCGTGCCGTCCCCACCGGCCGTGGTCGACGGCTCCCCCGGCGGCGCGGGCCACGATCGCGTCGCCCAGCGCGCGAGCCTGGTATTTGCCCTGGTGGGTGAGGAGCGCGCGCCGGTTGACGTCCCCGGCCGCGTACAGCCAGCCGTCCACCCCGACGACACGCAGCGCGTCGTCGACCCGCAGCCAGCCACCGGGCGTGAGGCCGACGCGGTCGAGGCCGAGGTCGCTCGTGTTCGGCGTGCGGCCGACCGCCACCAGCAGTTCGTCGGCCTCGACCGTTTCACCGGTGGTGAGCGCGGCCCGGACGGTCCCGTCGGCGGCGCGCTCCGCCGACCGCAGCTCGGCGCCCGGGCGCACCGACACCCCGGCGTCACGCAGCGCCCCGGTGACCAGCTCGCCGGCGAACGGCTCGGCGGCCGGGAGTACGCCGTCACGGGCCAGCATCGTCACCGCGGAGCCCAGGCCGGCGAAGGCCGTCGCCAGCTCGGACGCCACGACACCGCCGCCGACGATCGCCAGCCGGCCGGGCACCACGGTGGTCGCGGCGGCCTCCCGGCTGGTCCACGGCGCCGCCGCACGCAGACCGGCGACGTCCGGCACGAGCGCGCTGCTGCCGGTCGCGACGACGACCGCGTGCCGCGCCGTCAGCGACGTGACCGTGCCGTCCGCGGCGGTGACCTCGACCGCGCGGGCTCCGCTGATCCGCCCCTGGCCGCGGAACAGCCGGGCGCCGGCCTGGTCGAGCCAGGCCGCCTGACCGTCGTCGGCCCAGTTCGACGCGAACGAGTCGCGACGGGCGAGCACGGCGGCGGCGTCCACGGGCCCGGTCACCGCCTCGCGCGCTCCGGGTAACCGGTTCACCGCACGGAGCGCGGCCGTGCTGCGGAGCAGGGCCTTGGTCGGCATGCACGCCCAGTAGGAGCACTCGCCGCCGACCAGCTCCCGCTCGACGACCGCGACGCTCAGTCCGCCCCGGGCGACCCGATCGGCGACGTTCTCCCCGACCGGTCCGGCCCCGATCACGATGACGTCGAACATGTCAGTTCCCCCGGGCGGCGCGGCCCAGCCGCAGCGCCGAGACGAGGAAGAACACGCCTCCGACGGCGGCGTACCCGGCGACCCCGGCGACCGCGGGGTCGTCCGCGCCGGCCATCGCGGCGAAGGACGCGCCGGCCAGCACCGAGATCCCGCCGGCGAGCATCATCGGCACCTGGCCGCCGAGCGCACGCCGGCGGACCCCGACGACGAGCTGGACGAGCCCGGAGACGATCGCCCACGCACCCCAGACACGCAGCACCGCCGGGACACCGGCCGCGGCCGCGACGGCCAGCCCGACCGCCGCGAGCGCGCTGACCGCGGCGTTCACCGCGAGCGTGGAGGTGCGTGACGAGCGCAGGTCCACGACGGCCGCGGCGACGTCGAACACCGGGTAGAGGACGAGCAGGCCGACGCTGACCGGGTTGAGGTCCGCCCCGGTCGACGTCAGCAGGATCGCCCAGACCACGGCGAACCCGAAGCGGACGAGGTACAGGCGGCGCAGGGCCGGGGCGGCGGATGGCGCGAGGGTGGTCACTTCTGCCCTTCCAAAGGAGAACGAACGTTCTGTCTCCATCACGATGACCGGCGAAGCCGCGTTCGTCAAGAACGAACGTTCTATCTCTCTAGACTGGTGACCGTGGCGCGAATCCTGGTGACCGGAATGTCCGGGGCGGGCAAGTCGTCGGTGCTCGACGCGCTCCGGGCCCGGGGGCACCACGCGGTCGACACCGACTACGACGGGTGGACGCAGCCCGACGGCACCTGGGACGAGCCCCGGATGGAGCGGCTCCTCGCGGCGAACGACGACGTGGTCGTCTCCGGCACCGTCGACAACCAGGGGCGGTTCTACGACCGTTTCGACCACGTCGTCCTGCTCAGCGCGCCGCTGCCGGTACTGCTCGACCGCGTCCGGCGACGCCGCGCGAACCCCTACGGCCGGACGGCGGCGCAGCGGGCCGAGATCGCGGGTTACGTCAGCACCGTCGAACCGCTCCTCCGGCGCGGGGCGACGCGGGAACTCGACACCCGGCGCCCGCTGGCCGACGTCGTCGGGGAGATCGAACGGCTACTTCAACCCACGGAGGAACTTCTCCGCGACCGGCACCGAGACTGAACTGCTGTGACCGCCGTTCTCGACGAACACCGCGAACGCGACGTCGCCCTGCCAGCCCACCCACCACGCGTGCGCGTGCTCGGGATCGTTGTCGAACTCCGCGGTTCCGGTCTTGCCGTACACCGGGCTGCCCGGCACGTCACGCAGCGACGTCGCGGTGCCGTCGGTGACGACCTGGCGCATCATCGCGCGCAGCGGCTCCACCGTGGTGGTCTTGAGCTGCGGCCCGGGGGCCACGGCCGACTTCCCGGTGAGCGACGGCGGCGTCCACCGGCCGGACGCCACCGCGGCGGTGGCCGAGGCCATCGCCAGCGGGCTCACCACGGTGCGGCCCTGGCCGAACGCCGCCGCGGCGCGCTCGGCCGCGTCGCCGCCGGTGGAGACCTTGCCGGAGAAGGCCGGTAGGCCCAGCCCGTACTTCGACTCCAGACCGAGCAGACGACCGGCGTCGGCCAGTCCGTCGGGCCCGAGCTTCGGCGCCAGCGCGACGAAGGCCGTGTTGCACGACTTGGCGAAGTCGGTGCGGAACGGCACGTCGCCCAGCTCGAAGTCGTCGAAGTTCTTGAATTCCCGGCCGCCGGCGGCGAGGTGGCTGGGGCAGGCGACGGTGGCGTCGGCCGTGACCGCCCCCTGATCGAGCAGGCCGAGGGTCGAGACCATCTTGAACGTCGAACCCGGCGGGACCTTGGCCTCGAACGCGGCGTTGAACGACCCGCCGTCCGGCCCGTTGGCGGCCGCGATCACCGAGCCGTCGCTGATCCGGATCGCGACCAGCGCGCTCTGCTGCGGAAGGTCCGCCAGCGCGGCGTCGGCGGCGGTCTGGACGCGTTGGTCGAGCGTGGTGCGGACGGCCACGCCGGGCTTCGGTGCGCTGGTGAACAGCGCGGTCCCGGCCGGGTTCACCACGACCGTCACCCCGGGGACGCCCCGCAGACGCTGGTCGAACGCGGACTGCAGCCCGCCGTGCCCGACGTGGTCACCCACGGCGTAGAGGCCGGGCTTCTCCTTGATGTCCTCTTCGGTCGCGTCCGAGACCGAGCCGAGCAGCGCCCGGGCGAACTGCCGGGTGGGCGCGAGGTCGCGGGTGGACTTCACGACGGTGGCGCCGGTGATCGCGGTGATCCGCGACGCGATCTTGTCGTACGCCTCCTGACGCAGCACGACGACGTCGACCGCGATGCCGGGCTTGGCCTTGGCCAGCCGCCCGGGCAGGTCGGCCAGGTCGACCTCGGTGTCGATCGTCGCGAACGCAGCGCCCAGCTGCTTCACGGCCGCGGCGGGGTCGGTGACCTTGGCCGGGTCGAGCAGCACCGAGACGACCGGCCGCGGGCTCACGATCGGGGCTCCGGTGTGGTCGAGGATGCCGCTGCGCGGTGCTTCCTCGCGCTTGGTCCCGAGCGTGTCGCCCGCCTTCAGTTTCTTGTGGACGAGCGCCGGCTCCCAGGTGACGTCCCAGGTGTCGTCGCGCTCGCGCAGCCGCACGTCGGTCCGGTAGGTCCAGGTCACCGGACCCGGCAGGGTCCAGGTCACCTGGACCGGGCTGACTGCTCTCCCGTCCTTCACCTTCGCGTCGCCGGCGCGTTCGAGCTTCGTCGGGGCCGCCGCGAGCTCGCCGGTCAGCTTGGTCAGCTGCGCCGTGACATCGGCGGCCGGGACGGATTTGCCGTCCGGGTCCACGAAGCTGGTCTTGCCGAGCTGGCCCTGCCGCCAATTCTTGAGGAAGGCGTCGACCGCGGGCTCGGGGTCGTTGTCCGCGCTGCACGCCGTGAGGGCGACAGCGGCCAGGACGCCGAGGGCAGCGAGAACCGCACGGCCTTTCAGAACGTTCATCGGTGGCGTGTCTCCGGTCCGGTTGTGGACAGATCGGAAGGGTATGGGGCGGCCGCAACGTCGGTTCTTGACCGCGCTCGAAGTATTCCGGTGTACTGATGGCTCGGTGCCGTGCCGCGCCGCCGGTCCCATCGGCGGTCGGGCCGCCGGCACCGCGACGCCAAGGGGATGATCACGTGACGTTTACGTTCACAGGGCGCGGCTGACCTTCTCGGCGCCTGCGCGTCTCCCCTGACTTCCTCCCGCACTCCACGGAACCCGTGGAGGCGTGCGGGTGCGTTCGCCCATTCATCGAAGGCACGCACTCAGCCGCTGGAGGCAACCGCAGCATGTCCACATCCATCCAGTTCAACCACACGATCGTCGGCGCCCGCGACCGCGAGGAGTCGGCGCGCTTCCTCGCCGGCGTGCTCGGCGTCGAGCTCGGTACGGCCTGGGGGCCGTTCCTGCCGCTCGCGCTCGGCAACGGCGTGACGCTCGACTTCGCGACGATGCCGCCGCACCTCGAGGTCGCGCCGCAGCACTACGCGTTCCTGGTCCCCGAGGAGTCGTTCGACGGGATCTTCGGACGCATCACCGCGGCCGGGATCGACTACTGGGCCGATCCGGCACGCACCAAACCGGGCGAGATCAACCACGACCACGGCGGGCGGGGCGTCTACTTCCTCGACCCGTCCGGGCACTACCTGGAGGTCATCACCCAGCCGTACGACAACGTCGTCTGACGCCGAAGGGCCCGGCGGCCGCTCGCCGCCGGGCCCGGGGAACTCAGCACCGCCGGGCCCGGGGTACTCAGCACCGCCGGGCCCGGGGTACTCAGCACCGCCGGGCCCGGGGTGCTCAGGCGCCGGCGGCCGCGCGGACGAGCGCGACCACGCTCTCCGGGTGGGAGACGTAGACCGCGTGGCTGCTGGCCACCTCGGTCACCGTCGCCCCGATGCGCTCGGACATCGCCCGCTGCGCGACCGGCGGGATCATGTGGTCGTCGCCCGCCACCAGGTACCAGCTCGGGGTGGAGCGCCAGGCCGGCTCGGTGATCGGACCGCCGACGGCCTCCAGGCCCCAGGGCAGCTGGGAGTCGGCCAGGAAGCGGGCGTCGTCGGCCGGCAGGTCGGCGGCGAACGCGGCCGGGAACTTCTCCCGGTCGAGCAGCAGGAAGCCGTCCACCGGGGGCAGGATCGGCGGCGTCGGCGCTCCCGGCGGCGGGTCGGCGATCAGCGTGTTCACCGACTCGCCCTGGTCGGGTGCGAACGCCGCCACGTAGACCAGCGCGGCCACCTTCTCGTGGGTGCCGGCCTCGGTGATCACCGCGCCACCGTAGGAGTGGCCGACGAGGACGGTCGGGCCGTCCTGCTGGTCGAGGACGCGCCGGGTGATCGCGGCGTCGTCGGCCAGGGAGACGGTGGGGTGCTGGACGACGCTCACCGAGTAGCCGTCGGCGGTCAGCAGGTCGTGGACGGCTCGCCAGCCCGAGCCGTCGGCCCAGGCTCCGTGGACGAGGACGACGTTACGAATCATCAGGACTCCCGTTGGTGGCGCTGAGGGGTACCGCAGTGGATCCCGAAGCGGTGAACGATTTGTGAACCGACGGGTGATCCCGAGCTTCGCGACGACTTTCCGCAGGGCGTACCGCACGGTGCGGCGGGTGATGAAGAGCCGGGCGCCGATCTCCGGGTGAGACAGACCTTCGCTCGCCAGGGCGGCGATCTCCGCTTCCTGCGGGGTCAGCGCCGGGGCCCAGACGTCGTCGCGGGCGGCGCGGGACGCGAACCCGGGGTGATCCCGGGAATGGCGTGCACCGCGAGCGAGCAACGCTGCCTCCCGGCCGGACGTGCGTCAGAATTTCGGTATGGGAGGTACGGCCGAGGTTCCGCTGGGCGGGCGGGTGACCGCGGGTGTCGTCCGGGTCGGGGACACCGTGCGTCGCCCGGCCGGGCCGTGGACGGATGCCGTGGACGCGCTGCTCCGGCACCTGGAGCAGGTCGGGTTCCGTGGCGCACCGCGCCCGCTCGGCCGGGACGAGCGGAATCGGCAGGTTCTGGAGTACGTGCCGGGGGAAACCGGCGATCCGGCCGGAACGTACTCCCCCTCCGAGCTCCGGCCGATCGGCGCGTTCCTCGCCGACTTCCATCGGGCGGTAGCGGATTTCGTCCCACCGGCCGACGCGTCCTGGAACCGCGTCATCCCGCCGGACCGGGACGAGTTGCTGTGCCACCACGACGTCGCCCCGTGGAATCTGGTCCGCTCGCCGCGCGGCTGGGTGCTCATCGACTGGGACACCGCGGCGCCGGGGTCGCGGCTCTGGGAGCTGGCCTACGCTGCGCAGACCCTGGCCGGCCTCCGCCCGGACCGACCCGTCGACCGGGCCGCCGAACGCCTGGCCCTCGTGGTCGACGGGTACGGTCTGGCCGACGCCGACCGGCCCGCGCTGGCCCGGATGCTGGGCCCGCGGGCCCGCGCCATGTACGACCTGCTGTGCCACGGCGCCGCGCGCGGCGAACAGCCCTGGCTTCGTCTCTGGCGCGAGGACGGCGAGCACTGGCGGACGACTGCCGACTACCTCGACCACCACGTCGACCACTGGATCCGAGCTCTCACCCGGTAGCCGCACGAGGTCTTGCCCCAGCGGGGAGCCGGGCGCTATTCATCGATGCCATGACCGACGTCGGCCGACAAGAGCTCGATCGGGCCGTGCACCAGGGATCACTGTCCACTGAGGCCGGTCCGCTCGTCGCACGGATCGTCGAAGTGCTGCCGGTGGTCCCGGAGCGCACTGCGCTCCTGGAATTTCTGGGTCACGTCGCGGCCCGGGCTTCGTCCTTCCAGGCCGACCCGCTGACCGTCGACTACGTGCGGCGCGACGATCCCGAGCTGCCGTTCTACGAGGTCGTGTGGGAACCCGACCACGCGCCCGACCACGTCGTCGTGAGCCGCCTCGGATCCGCGTGCGCCGCCCGCGCCGGTGTCGTGCTCCCGGCGCTCGTGCCGTGGCTGGACGCGGCCGACCCGCACGAACGCCGCGCCGCGCTGTACGCCACGGCGTCCTGGGCCGCGCTGGCCGGCGGCGGCGTGCCGGATCAGGCGCTCCACCACCTGTGGACCGGCGCGCGCGACCACGGCGCCGAGGCGCGGGTCCACTGCGTCTTGGGGCTCGCCGGAGCCGGTGCCGACACCGCCGAACTACTGACCGATCCCTCCCGGGTGGTCCGCGCGTGCGCCGCGCTCTCGCCGGCGGTGGCCACGGATCCGCGCACGCTGCCCGTCCTCACCGCGGCTCTGGCCGATCCGGCGGACTGCGACTCGTGGATCGACGGACACCCCGCGCCTCCGCACGCCGGCGACGAGATGAGCGCCCTGCTGGTGGAGGCCGCGACCCGCTGCACCGACGACTTCGCTGAGTTGCTGCCGATCGCGCTGAGCGTCGGCCGGGCGTCACCCGCGTGCTCCCCGGACCGCACCTGGGGCCGCCTGCTCCACGCGGCGTTTCCGCAGCCGCCCGCCGAACCGCTCCGCGGTCCTCAACGCGCCTATCTCCAGGTGCTCGCCGCGAACGACTACTTCTGGCAGATCAGCGACGTCGAGCGCGACGCCGTACTCGGCGAGGTCGGGCTGCCCACCGACCGGGAAGCGCTCCGGAGGTACTAGCGGCGGCGAGGGCGGTCACCGCGGCCCGGTCGATTGCCGTGATCGCGCCGTCGGGCCCGACGGGAACGTCGTCGACGACAAGCGTCGTGCGGTCCGAACGCGCCGGAGTTCGGCGCGTTGATCCGGCCGTCGGTCACGACCTCGATCGGCGTCACGACGTCGTCCATCAGCCCCGTCATCGCGCGGAACCCGTCCGTCTTCCGAGGGCGGACGCGACGAAGCCCGGCGCGCGATGTGCGCTCCGGGCTTCGATGGCGAAAGACGTCAGCTGCAGGGGTTGTAGTCCCAGCAGTCGTTGTACCGCTTCTTGTGGTGGCGACGACGGCGCGGCTTGCACTCGTTGTAGTCCCAGTCGTTGCACTGGTTGTAGTCGTAGCAGTCGCTCATGTCGTCCAGCCTCCAGAAAGTTTGTGTGTGTTCCCCCTGCGGTGTGGTTACTCTCGCGCGGATCCGAGCGGTGCTCGATCGGCGGCGTGACGTCCTGAACGTTCGGTTCCCAACACTCGCAGGGCGATCACCACTCGAAGGTCTGCCACTCCTCGATCGGGATCGCGCCCTCGGTGGTGTCGCCGCACCGCTCGGCCCAACTCGGGGCGACGAAGACGGGTCGGCTCAGGACGAGGTCTCCGGCTCGCTGCACCCGCAGGACCAGCCCGAGTTCCGGCGCCCAGGGATGGGCGAACTGCGAGTAACGCAGCGTCAGGTCGTGGGAGGCCAAATAGGCGCGGAACTCGTCCTCGAGCCGCGACGGTGTGCGGCCGACCAGCCGCAGGCCGTCCACTGCCACCTGGGGTCCGCAGAGTGCGCTGACCGCGACACCCGCCAGCCGGTCCGACTCGTCGTAGTAGGTGGTCACGGCCGGCCCGAACGCCGTCGGATCCCGAAGTTCGTACTCGGCCCAGCCGCCGCCACCCGGGATCCGCTCTTGCGACGCCGCAAGGCTGAGCGTGCCCGACAGCGCGGTGCGCACGTCGTCGGTGGTCATCCCGAACCTCAGCGGGCCGACCCGGCGGAGCGGACCCGACGACCAGGCAAGCCGCTGGGCGTCGTCGAGCACGTCCCGCAGCGACACCGTGTCTCCCATCCAAGTTCCGCGGTCCACCCATGGATATCCGATCCATGGGTGGACGTCGAGGTAGGCCGTCAGCCGGAGAACTGTTGCCTCGTGCGCGCTGGGTCGTCCACGCCGCCGAACGTCGCTGGTACGGCGCGAGTTCGGGCGGGGGCCGTGCGCGCGCCGCGGGGGCGGATCGGCACGCTGGTCAGCGGAACGCGGCGGCGTGGGCGTCGGCCCAGTCGTGGAAGGTCCGGAGCGGACGGCCGATGAGCGTCGGCGCGACGTCGTCGACCTGCGAGTCGTCGTAGCCTCCGCGGCGGAAGAACTGGAAGAACGCGTCGACCATCTCCGGCGGCATCGATTCGGCCATCCGCGCCCGCGCCTGGTCGTCGGGCTCCGGCCGGAGCTGGATCGGACGGTCGAGCACGGCGCCGAGGATCGCCGCCCGCTCGCCGGGCAGCAGCGTCTCGGGCCCGGTCAGGCGGTAACTGCGGTGGTCGTGCCCCGGCGACCGGAGCACCGCGGCGGCGACCGCGGCGATGTCGTCCGGGTCGATGACGGCGATCGGCACGTCGGCGAAGGGTTCGCGCACCACGTCGCCGGACCGCAGTTGATCCACCCATTGCAGGGTGTGGACATGAAGCCGCTGGGCCGCAGCACCGTCCACGCCAGTCCGCTGTCGCGCACCGCGGCTTCCGAGACGACGTTGAAGCGGACGACCGCGTTGTCCAGGTCGCCGCCGGGGACGCAGCCGCTGGAGAGCAGCACCACACGTTCGACGCCGGCGGCGCGCAGATCGGCCAGGATGCCCGGCATGTCCGGGTAACCGGCGAGCAGGAACGCCGCCCGGACGCCGGCGTAGGCCCGGCGCAGGCCGGCGCGGTCGGTGAGGTCGGCCTCCACCGCGACGGCGCCGGCGGGCACCGGGCGCGTGGAACCCGGACGGACCAGCGCGCGGACCGGCCGCCCGGCGGCGAGCAACTGCCGGGCGAGCGCGCCGCCCACGTTGCCCGTCGCCCCGGCGACCAGGACAGCGTCGTCGTCGTGAGTCATGAGTTCCTCTCCCACCATCCGGCCACTGTGGTCAACGGTAGGAGGCGCGAGGGAACCCCGAGGTGCCCAGCGTTCTCAGCGTTCGGCGAGCTCGTCGGCGTGCGTCTCGGCCCAGGTGGTGAGCGCGGTCACCGGTACGAGCAGGGACTCGCCCAGCGCGCTCAGCGCGTAGGCACCACCACGCTGGTCCGGCCGCCGGACCAGGCCGCCGTCGACGGCCCTGGCCAGCGTCTGGGAAAGCATCTTCTTGGTGATCCCACCCGACCGTCGCCGCAGATCGGAGTACCGCTGCGGGCCGTGCGCGAGCCCCACCAGGACGACGATCATCCACGTCCCCGAGATCAACTCCAGCGCGGTGCGTGCCGGGCAGTCAGCCAGCAGAACGTCGTACTCGGTCACGGCATCTCATTCCAGGAACCAGTTCCGTGGCGCTGGAGAAAGCTCGGAATTGTCATAGGTCTGCTCTACGGTCCGATACATGCCTTGGGATCTCGGCCCCGGAGCCGAAATGACACGACGAGAGGTCCATGAGGTCGTTGGGGGCGGCTCGCGCCAGAATGGCATGACCCGTGCCGGCGGCAGTGACAATCTCCTGCTCTTCTCATCCTCGACCGGCAGCCGTTACGGCTACAACTTCGATGGTTGGAAGGCCGACGGGGTCTACCACTACACCGGTGAAGGCCAGCAAGGCGATCAGGTCTTCAAGCGGGGCAACCTCCAGTTGCGCGACCACGCCGAGCTGGGGCTACGGCCGCGGCTCTTCGAGGAAGCCGGCCGTTCCCGCGTGCGCTACGTCGGCGAGTTCCGTATCGACGAGGGCCATCCCTGGTATGCCGAGGAAGCACCGGACCGCCACGGTGACCTGCGAAAAGTTATCGTGTTTCGGCTCTTGCCCCTGGATGCGGACGCACCCGAACCGGAGCCGGTCGAGCCGGAGGCAAGCAAGCCGACCGTCAAAGACGTGCCGATGGAAGAACACCGCGCCGAAACCTTCCAGACCGAGCCCAACCGGGAACCGACGCTCGCTGAACGGCGTGAGGCGGACCTCGTCTCGCGCTACGTGGCGTTTCTCGAGGCTGCCGGGTGGAAGGTGACGCGGAAACAGATCACGCTCCCGGATCTCGGCCACGCTCTCTACACCGATCTCTTCGATCACGGGCGCTCGGAGCTCGTCGAGGCAAAGAGCTCGGCGTCACGCAACCACGTACGGCTGGCCCTGGGCCAGATTCTCGACTATGCCCGACACGTCGACCACAAATCACGAGCGGTCCTACTACCGTCAGACCCGGGCACTGACCTGGTCGAGCTTCTTCACGGTAGCGAGATCGCCTGCATCTACGAGTCCACGACGCCCGGCGTCTTCGTGCGCGTCGATCCCGGAGAGAGCACGCCGGCGAACTCATGACCGCTGCCTTACCGGCAACCTGAGGCTGCGGGCCGGAAAGCCAGTGCTCCCCGGCCCGCGGCAATCGCTCAGACCATGGCCTGGGTGTCGATCAGGAGGTACGACTCCAGCTGCCCGGTCGCGTCGGACGTCGCCCAGGCGAGCATCGGCGTCCCGCCGCCTTCGCCGATGATGCCGAGCGGCTGCCACACCGTGTCCGGCCCGCCGGCGGCGGCCGGCAACGTCAGCGTCTTCTTCGTCTGCAGGTCGTAGACGGTGCGGCCGGCGACGAACAGGAACCGATCGCGGACGACGCCGAGGGCGGGTCCGCCGTTCGCCAGCGGGCGGGCGTCCGAGCCGTCACGCCGGGCGACGACGAGGCGGTCCCCTCGTCGCCCGACGCACCACGAGAGCGAGCAGTCGACGTCGGTCCAGTCCGCCGGCAGCCGGGCCGGCCGAACCTGCCCGGTTTCGGCGTTGCGGATCGTCCGATGACCGGGCGTGCGGGCGTCGCTGAGCCACGGCCACTGCACCACGGTCATCCCGGCCGCGTCCGGCACCGTCCGGATCCGATTCTCCCCGATGCGAACCGTGCGGACCGCGCTCTCGGCCTGGCCTTTCTCTTTCGTCAACGCCGGGGTGACGATGAGCGTGTCCCCGTCGATCAAGACCCGGACCGCGCTCAGGTCGACCCCACCCGACGTGCTGATCGGCGCGCTCGACGCTTTGCGCGCCTTCCCGCCGGACGCGGGCGCGTACCAGAGGTAGACCGGAGAGTCGGGCTCCACGGCACCGGGGGGCTGGCTGATCCAGGCGATCCAGCGGGCCTCCCCCGCGTCGATCTGCTGCCCGACGACCACGACCCACTCGCCGGACGCGCTGACCGGCCGGGCCGCGCCGGTCGACGGGTTCAGCGCCCACAGATGCGCGATGCCGGGTTCGTCGCCGACCGGGGTGAGCAGCAACTGGCCGTCCGGGAGCACGCCCTCGACGTTGAACGGGTTCGGCCGGCCGTTGATCGGGATCGTGGCCGGGACAGTCCGGACGGCGTCCGGCCAGACGTCGGCGAGCGGGGCGCCGTCCTCGTAGTCGGAGTGGACGATCCGCACCGGCGGGGTGACCGGACGCATGTCCTCGTCCCCGGAGACGAGCTTGAGCACCGTGACGACGGCGGCCAGGACGATCACCACGGTGATCGCGGCCGCGAGCGTCAGCATCCGGGCGCGCGGAAGCCCGGTTCGGCGGACGCTTTCACGCAGCAGTGCTTCGCCGGCGTCCGAGACGGGTTCCGGGGCCGCGTCCGCGGCCCGGTGGAGGACCTCGGCGAGGGAGGCTTCGAACGCGTCAGGCACGGTTGCTCCTCTCGTTGTCGACGACGCCGAGCGCGGCGACCCGGTCGTCGGTCAAGTGGCTGCGTAGCCGGCGCAGACCGCGGAGGGCCTGGCTGCGGACGGTGACCCTGGTGATGCCGAGGATCTCCGCGATCTCGTCGTCGTCGAGGCCCTCGTAGTAACGGAGGACGATCACGGCGCGTTGCCGCCGGCCGAGCACCTCCAGGGCCGACCAGAGGCCGGTGTCGTCCTCCACCCGGCGTAAGCCGGGATCCCACGTGGTGCGGTCGGGCACCAGGGCGATGAGCTGCTCGCCGCGGCGGCGCCTCCACCAGCTGATGTGCAGCCGGGCCATGGTGACCCGCGCGTAGGCCTCGGGATGTTCCCGGCCCTTGCCGCGGGCCCAGGCGGTGCGGAGCCGGAGCAGTGCTTCCTGGACCAGGTCGGCGGCGGTGTGCGGATCGCCGGCCAACACGTAGCCGTACCGCAACAGCGATCGGCTGCGTTCGTTGACGAACCGCACGAACTCGTCGTCGGCGTCCCGGTCCATCCGCATCATCCCCGTCGAGCTGTCGTCCTGGTCGTTCCCCTGAACGCCGCCGTGAGCCGACCCGTTGCACGCCGGTCCCCGCGCAAAAAAACCAGACCCTATGTAGAGAACCGTTAGAGACCCTATGTAGGATTCCGGCCATGGACTCCCCGCCTCGGCTGACGACCGGCATGGCTCGGGTGCTCGCGGCCTTCCTCGACGACCCGAGCTCCGACCGCTACGGGCTGGACCTCATGCGAGCGACCGGCCAACCGAGCGGCACCCTCTACCCGATCCTGCTGCGCCTCCAGCGAGCCGGATGGGTGACCGCGACCTGGGAGGACGTCGATCCCGCTGCGGCCGGACGCCCGGCCCGGCGGTACTACCGGCTCACCCCGGAGGGCCTGGAGACCGCGCGCATCGAGCTGGCCGCGCTACGTCAGCAGCTCGGGGGTTCCGGCGCCACCGTCCGGCCGAATCCGAGGACCGTATGAACTGGCTGCTGCGCCGGGCCGCACAGCGGTGGCCGGCCGACATCCGCGACGACATGGAGCGGGAGTGGCGGGGCGAGATGGGGGCGATCGACGGCCCGGCCGCCGGGTTACGCCGGCTGACGTTCGTCGCCAGCCTGGCGTTCTCCCCACCGATTCCGGACGAGAACGGCGTGCCTCGCGGGTGGCGCGAACACGTTCCGGGGCGGGTGGGCGCGCTGAGCCCGTTCGCGGCACTGTTCCTCGCCGGCCTGGCGACGATCATCGTGCGCGGCCTGTCGAGCATGGTGTACCGCGCGGCGATGGGGCTGTTCGGCCTCGATCTGACCAGCCCGGTGTACGAGCGGGCGCTGCCGGTCACCTCGGTGGTGCCGTTCGGGTTCGCGGTTTTCGCCGGTTGGTGGCTGGCCCGCCGGACGTCGACGCCGGACAACCGGGCGTACGCGGTCTGGCCGGCGTCGACGGTGATCGTGGCGGCGGGCCTCGCGGCGACGGTTCCGGTGTGGATCCCCGTCGTCGCGGTGCTGGTCTGGGCACCGCTGATGGTCTGGGTGACACGCCGGGCCGCGGCGGCGCCGGGACGTCGTGCGATGGCGTACGCGGTGCCCGGAACGGTGGTGGCCGTCGTGCTGGCGGCCGCGGCCGTCGCGCTGCCGCTGGTTCTCACGACGGTCGTCGGACCGGCCGCGGCGCTGCGGTATCTCGTCGGGGTGCTGCCGGGACGGGCGACGTTCGCCGCGCCGACGCCCGGGAACGCCGACGAGACCCTGTACCTGCTGGTGCACGCGTCCGACGTCCTGACCCAGCTGCCGATGTTCTCGCTGCTGGTGCTGAGCTTCGGGCTCACCCGGAGCCGACGGATCCCCGCGACGCCGCCGGAGACGACGCCGGCACCGGTCCGGATCGGGCGACCGGCCGCGGCCGCCGGGCTCACCGGGCTGGCGCTCGCGGTCGTGGCCTGGGCGTACACCCTGACCGTCCTCACCCCGGCGATGCCCGGGACGGCCGCGGCGGCGCCCATGCCGGGAGGCGACGGCGAGCTCTACCTCTGGGTCGCCGAACTGCGCTGGGCGTCGATCCTGCTGGCCGCGGTGTGTCTGTTCCTCGCGGTCGTCGACCGTCCGCGTGCGGTCGCGTCGGCCGGTGTCCTGGGCGTCGCGCTTCTCGGCGCCGACGGACTGGGTGAGCGGCTCGGCGCGGAAGGGCTCGGTGCCTTCGCGCTGGCGCTGGCGGTGGGCGGGGTGGCCGCGGTCTCGGCCGCAAAACTGGCCGGACCGTCGTACCCCCATGCGGTGGTACGGCAACGGCTCACCGCCACCGCCATCGCCGCCGCCGTGTGCTGGCCGTTGCTCGGGGCGCAGTCCACGCCGCTGGTGAACCATCCGTTCCTGCCGCTCGGGCTGCCGATCCTCACCACCGCGGTGATGCTCGCGTTCGGGGTGGTCGCGGTGCTCGCGGCCCGGACCGCCCGCGGCCGGGAATCCGGGGCCGCCACGGCGCTGTTCGCCCTGGTCGCCGCGGCGCTGAGCGTTGGCTCGGGCGTGGTTCAGCACGTCTACGGCGACGAGCAGCCGGACGTCTTCCTGCTGCTCGAGATCCTCTACCTGCCGGTCGTCGCCTGGATCCTGCTGCATCGCGAAGGCAGTCGCCGGTGGACCGCGGTGGCGCGGTGGGCCGGTCTGACGCTCGTCACCCCGGCGCTCTACGCCGCTTTCGTCTACGGCGGCGTGTCCGGGCCGGCCGAGGCGCTGTTCCGGTGGAACGGGACGAGCTATCCGGCCGACGGGATCTCCCTGGTGCCCGGCTGCGCGGTGCTGGCGATCTCGGGCGCGGCCGCCGCCGCGGGGCTGCTGGTCCGCCGGGCTCGCCCGCCGCTGCCCCGGCCGCGCGCTCTGGCCCCGACGCGGTCCCGGCCGGAATCACCGGGGCCGGAGGCATCGGGGCCCCTTCCGAGCGCCGCCGGCTGACCCGCGCCGGGGCGACCGGAGAACAGGTCAGGGCTTCATCGTGGCGTGCGCGTCCGCGAAGGCCCACACGACCTCGATCAGCGCCTCGGGGGTTTCGATCTGCGGCAGGTGGCCGGTCTCCGGAAGTACGGTGAAACCCGCTCCGGGGATCGACGCGGCGTACGCGCGGCCGAAGTCGGGGTCGCCGATCCGATCGGCGTCACCCCAGACGACGAGCGCGGGGGCCGCCGCCCCGCCGAGCCGGCCGGCCAGCGTCGGGTCGGTCATCTCCCGGCCCGCGTACAGCTCGATGGCCACGCGGTTCCCGGCCATCGCCTCCCGGGCCCGCGGAGGCAGCGTCGCCGGGTCGATCCCGTACTTCGCCGGGTCGTGGTAGCTGCGCTCGGCCAGTTCGGACATCGTCAGCGAGAAGAAGTCGGCGACCGGGTGACCGGGCACCTCGATGCCCACCGCGTCGACGAGCACGTAGCTGCTGATCCGGGGCGAGTGCAGCAGCATCATCTCGGCGGTGATCCAGCCGCCGATCGAGTTGCCGACGACCGTCACGTCCTCGAGCGCCAGCTCGTCGAGCAGCGCGACGTACGTCGTGGCCAGCGCCGGGATCGAAGCGAGCGCGGCCGGGCGGGGGGTGGCGTTGAAGCCGGGGTGGATCGGGGTGAGCACCCGGGCGTGTTCGGCGTCGGAGAGCCGGTCGGCCCACGGCGTGACGGTCATCGGTCCGCCGCCGCCGTGCAGCAGCAGGAACGGGTGGCCTTCGCCGCGTTCGGTGACGGTCAGTTCGACGGTGCCGACGCCGGGGACGGTGAGCGAGTGGACGGTCACGAGGAACTCCCTAGTGGATGGTGGTACGGGGAATGGCGAACAGTGCGGCGGCCGCGGCGGCCCCGGCGGCGGTGAACCCGGGCGAGGAGAACAGCGCCGGGGGCAGGACCGGGTTGACCACCCGACGTTCCACGACGAAGACGGCGGCGAGGACGACGATGCCGATGGTCCCGGTGACCTGCCCCAGGTGGTCAGGGCGCCCTGGTTCGTCGTCGACGATCTCGCGGGACCGGAGCGGGCCGTAGGCCGCGGCGCCGACAGCGAGAAGTGCGGTCGGCACGAACAGCCATCGCCAGGACGGTACGGCGGCGGCCAGGAACGGACCGGAGCCGAGCCCGGCGACGTTGGCCGCGGCCCAGAGCGCGATGGCCTGGGTGCGGGCGGCCGGATCGGGCGCGGTGGCCGCGATCAGCGACAGCGACGCCGCCATGACCAGACCGGCACCGACACCCGCGACGGCTTGACCGACCCGGAGAAGCTGCACGCCGTCGAACCCGCCGGACAGCACCGCGCCGGTCAGCGCGACGGTGAAGGCGTCGGTCACCCACTGCAGGCTCGACGTGCCGGCGTCGGCCGTTCGGCCGATCGCACCGAGGGCGCCGTTGACCGCTGAGAACGGCAGGTAGCTGACGAGCATCGCCGCTGCGGCGAAGCCGACGGTGGTTCGCCTCCGTAACGCGGCGTCAGCGCTCATATAAGGAACCTTAGATCAGGGTCCTTAGGTACGCAACCTTGGATAGAATCGATCCATGGACGACATCCCGTTGCAGCAGGTCGGCCTGGCCGTCAAGCGCCTCCAGTGGAAGCACCACCGGGCGATGAACCGGCGGCTGGCCCCGCTCGGCGTGTCGCTGGTGCAGTGGGACACGCTCCGCCACCTGCAGGCCAACCCGGGCGCGTCGCTGCACCAGCTGGCCGAGCTCACCTTCCAGACCGACCAGTCGATGGGTGAGCTGGCAAAACGGATGGTGGATCGCGGTCTCATCGAGCGCGTCGCCGGTCCCGGACGCAAGGTCCGACACCGGCTCACTCCGGCCGGTGACGAGGTGCGACTGGCCGGCGATCAGGTGGCCGACGGTGTCTTCGCGGATTCGATCGGAAAGCTCGACGCCGAGGAGCGGGCCACGCTCTACGAATTGTTGAGCAAGGCGCTGGACGACGACTGAAATGACAGGATCAGGCAAGAAGGTGGAAATCGGAGCCCTGTCCGGTCGTCCGTCCCGGCCCTAGCGTCGACCGCATGACATCACTCGCCGACGTCGATCTGGCCGCCACCCTGGACGCGTACGCCGAAGGCCTGGCGTACGTCGCGCGATCGCCGGTGCTCCGTACGCCTGCGGACGAGGGCCTGGAGTACCAGGATCTGACCTACCCGTCAGCCGACGGTGTGCCGCTCGAGGCCTGGTTCATCCCCTGTGCGGGGTCCGACAAGCTGATCGTGGCCATGCACGCGTTCGGCTTCAGCCGCTACGGCTTCCCGTCGCACGTCGAGCCGTGGAAGTCGGCCTTCGGCCCCGGGAACGACACCGAGATCAACTTCATCCGGGACTACCAGCTGCTCCACGAGGCGGGGTACAACGTGCTCGCCTTCGACTTCCGCAATTCGGGGCGCAGCGGTGAGGCCAACGGCCGGCTGTCCCTGAGCACCCTCTTCGAGGCCCGCGACGTCGTCGGGACCATGCGCTACGTCCGGTCACACCCCGAGCTGTCCGGGATGACGCTGGGGATCTTCGCCCGCTGCATGGGGGCCAACGCCACGTTCCGGGCCCTCCACACCGACCCGGCCGAGTTCGACGACGTGCGGTGCCTGGTGGCGCCGCTGCTGCTCTCCCCGCGCGTGTACCTGGAGACCCGCCTCGAGAGCGTCGGCCTGGCCGAGTACGCCGACGAGGTCGATCACCGGTACCACCTGATCACCGGCGGCCGGCTGACCGACGGCTACACCCGCGCGTGGGCGCCCTCGGTGCTCGTGCCGACCCTGACCTACGGTGTTCACGACGACGTGATCACCAAGCCCTCGGACCTCGAGGAGACGTACGAGGCGATCGGCGCCGCGGTGAAGGACATGTTCTGGATCCACGACACCCCCAGCCGCTGGGACGGGTACAAGTGGTTCCAGCGTCACCCGGATCGCATCCTGGACTGGTTCGCGACGCATCTGGAGTGAACTACCGTACGCACGTGGGCCTGGATGAGATCAGCCGCCGGCTCGGGGACATCGCGCCCACCGCCACCACCGACGTCCCCGCGCTGGGCGTCCGGGTGCACGTCGCCACCGACGTCGCCCCACCGGCTCCGGTCATCTTCGAGCCGATGCTCTACCTGGTGTTCCAGGGCGCCAAGCGAATTCTCCTCAGCGACCGGGAGATCTCGTACGGCCCGGGCGAGCTGGTGACCACGGCCGCGCACATCCCGGCCCTGGCCGAGGTCGTCGCCGCATCGGACCGCTTCCCGTACCGGGCCCTCGAGATCCCCTTCGACCAGCAGCTGGTCACCGCCCTCATCGCGGAACTGGGAGAGCTGCCGTCGTCGCCGGCCGAATCGGTCGCGGTCAACCCGCTCCCCCGATCCGTGCTGGATCCGGTGTCGCGCCTGCTCGAGCTGGCCCACGACCCGGACGCGGCACGCGTTCTCGCCGCCGGGGTGAAGCGGGAGATCTGGTACCGCATCCTCACCGGGCCGAACGGAGGAGCGTTCGTCGAGCTGACCAGAACCCACTCCGCCTTGGGTCTCGTGCACGAGCTCACGCAGTGGATGCACGAGCACCTCCACGAACCGCTCGACGTCGGCCGCGCCGCGACGCACGCGAACATGAGCGTCACGTCGCTCTACCGCCTCTTCAAGGCCGCGACCGGCACCAGCCCCGGTTCGTACCACAAGCGACTGCGGCTGATGGAGGCCCGCCGCCGCGTGGTGGAACGATCGGACACGGTCGGGCGGATCGCGGCCGCGGTGGGGTACGCGAGCCCGTCCCAGTTCACGCGCGACTACCGCCGGGCCTTCGGCACGTCACCGACGGCGGACTTCTGACCGACGCGGCGTCAGAACACCGCGATCGGGTTCACCGGCAGGCCGGTGGTTCCGGCGATGCGTGGGACCGCGATCACGAGCTGGAACGTCCAGCGCCCCAGGCGTTGGCACATCGCGGCCAGCGCCTCCGGCTCGGCGCAGTCGACGAGCGGGATCGCGAGCCGGCCCAGCGCCAGGAAATGCAGCGCACCGGGGACGTCGTCCGGGAGCGGCGGGCGCGCGTCGCCGATGTCACCGGCGTAGACCGCGACCCCGTGATCGTGCATCCAGCGGATCGCGTCCGCGGTCATTCCCGGCTCGGGCTCCGCGCTGCCGTTGACCCGGTCCCAGCCGCCGCGGACCACGATGGCATCGCCCGGCAGCACCTCGAAACCCCCGTGGGCCGCGGCCGCGTCCAGGTCGGCGCCGGTCACCGGATGGCCGGGGTCCAGGCGGCCGCCGGGGGCCAGGTCGAGCAGCACGCCGCGGGTCTGGATCCCGTCGGCGTAGACGTCCGCGGCGCCGTGGCGGACGCCCGTGGGGCCGGAGCTGTCGGCCACGTCGACGCCGGGGTAGACCTTGCCGCCCGCGACCCAGTGACTCATGCCGTCCAGATGGGTGACCTCCGCGTGGTGGGTGGTCACGATCATCACCTCGGCCATGGCGGGTGCCCCGAACCCGGTGAACAGCATCGCGGTCTGCACCGCGGTCGTCGACGCCGTGGTGGCGCCCATCGGACCGCCGGTCAACGGGAACGGCGTGGTCACCCGGGCCAGCGACACGGTCACGCCGGTCCTGGCCTCCGCGGCGCCCCGGGCCCTGGCCTCGTCGGTGATGAGGTTGACGGCGCCCAGCTCGTCGTCGTCGCCCCACCGTCCCCAGTTGCTGGGGAAGTCGGGTGCGGTCGTGCCGTTCATGGGTCTCCTTCGATGGTGAAGTCCCCATCGTGGCGAGGGAAGGCCGGTCGCCGCCTGCCCATCCGGTGCCCAACTGCTGACCTGTTTCGCGGATCGGACCGTGCGAAATCAGGTGTTCTACGATCGTCGGCATGGCGACGCTCGGTGCGGAACTGGAGGAACTGCGGCGGCAGTCGTTCGTCGGCCGGGACGCGGAGATCGCGGTGTTCCGGGCGGCGCTGGACGCTCCGGGCGTGATCTTCGTACACGGCCAGGGCGGGGTGGGGAAGAGCACTCTGCTCGACGCGTTCGCGCGTCTGGCGGCGGAGCACGGCCACCACCCGATCCGGGTCGACGCCCGGCACCTGGCGCTCGGAGCAGCGTCTCTGCCCGCGCCGAGCGGTGAAGAGCGCCCGGTGCTGCTGATCGACACCTACGAGCTGCTGAGCCCCGTCGACGACTGGGTCCGCGAAACGTACCTGCCCGCGCTGCCGTCGAACTGTCTCGTGGTGATCGCCGGGCGCGAGGGCCCCGGGCCCCGCTGGCGTGCCGACCCGGCCTGGCGTGCGCTGCTGCGTGTCGTCACGCTGGGCAACCTGCCCGGCGAGGACGGGCGCGTGTGGCTGGCCGCTCAGGGGTTACCCGCCGAGACGCAGGACCGGCTGCTGACGATCAGCCGCGGCCATCCGCTCACGCTGTCCCTGCTGATCGACGCGGTGCGCCGGGGAGCCGACCCGCGTGCCCTCGGCGACGTTCCCGACGTGGTGGGCGCGCTGATCGAGCGGATCGTCGGCGAGGCTCCGAGCCCGCGGCACCGGATGGCGCTGGAGGTGTGCGCGCACGCGCCGGTCACGACCGAGGACCTCCTGCGCATGATGATCGGCGGCGACGTCAGCGAACTGTTCGCCTGGTTGCGGAGCCGGACGTTCGTCGAGGAGAGCGCGCACGGGCTGCATCCGCACGACGTGGTCCGTGAGGTTCTCGACGCCGACCTGCGCTGGCGGGACCCCGACCGGTACGCCGACCTGCACCGTCGCAAGCTCGCCGCGTTCCAGCGCCAGGTCGGAGCGCTGACCGGCGAACGCGAACGCGTGCAACTGCTCGTGCGGACGGTCGTTCTGAACGGCGTCCGCTCCGGGCTCGAGGCGTTGAGCACGTTGGCGCCGCCGATGCAGGTCTCCGCGGACACGCTGACGCCGGACGACCGGGCACCGATCGTCGCGATGACCGCTGAATGGCACGGTGCCGAGCAGGCCGGGCTGGCGGCGTACTGGATGGAACGTCGTCCCGCGGATTTCCGGGTGTTCCGCACCGCTACCGGCGAACTGTGCGGCTACACCGCCTGCCTCGACGTGACCGAGGCCGACCTCGGCGCTGACCCGGGCGTGGACGCGATGTGGCTGTACGCGTCGAAATCCGGCGCGCCCCGAGCCGGCGAACGCGTCCGGATCTGGCGGTTCTTCCTCGATCGTGAGCAGGGCCAACGCCCCTCGCCGGCGCTGACCCTGTTCGTCGCCTACCAGATGCTGGACATCATTCAGCTACCCGACGACATGGCGTGGACGTTCGTCGCCGCGCTCGAGAACGCCGAGCTGTGGACGCCCACGATGGATTTCCTGGACTTCTGGTCCGCTCCCGAGGCTGACTTCACGGTCGGCGGATCGCGCTACCCGGTGTACGCCCACGATTGGCGACGGGCCGGGGTCACGGAATGGACCGAGGTCCTCCACGCCCGCCAGCTGGGCGCGCCGGCCCGCCCCGCCGCGCGGAGCATCGACGAACCGGTGCTGACCCGATCCGAGTTCACCGACGCCGTCCGCTCCGCCGTGCGCGGTTTGCACGCCCCGGACCAGTTGCGCCGGAACCCGCTGCTGCGCTCACGCATGATCCGCCGGAACACACGCGCCGGCCGGACTCCGGTCGACACGCTCGTGGAGATGATCGAGGCGGGGATCGGAGCCTTGCCGGACGACGCGAGCGAGCTGATGACCCGGACCTTCCTGCGGCCGACCGTCGCCCAGGACCGTCTCGCCTCCGAGCTGCATCTGTCGTTCAACACCTACCGCCGCCACCGGGACCGCGCGATCGCCTCGCTCGCTTCGTCGCTGTGGCAGCACGAAACCGGCAATCACTGATCCCGGCGACGTCGCTCGCAGTCTCCCGCCTCGGGCCCGCACCCGCCCGAACACGGGGTCCGCCCGGCCCGGGTCGGAGAAGTAGGCATACGTTGCCGAGGCGTCCGGCCGGACGGTGAGGCACCGTGGACACGTACCGTCAGGAGCACCAAGCCTTCACACTGTCCACTCCGACCACGGCGATCGGCCGTCGAGGTAGCTGATGACGCACACCGACCAGGGCGACGTGACAACGGTTGCCGAGCGACGAGCCCTTCTGCTGGAGCAGGACGAACAGTTCGCTTCGGCCGTACCGGACGACCACGTCACGGCGCTCGTCCGGCAACCGACGATGTCGCTCGAAGCCGTCGTCGCCACGGTGATGGCGGGTTATGCGCAGAGGCCGGCCTACGGCGAGCGCGCGACCGAAGCCGTGCTCGATCCGGCGACCGGCCGGACCACCCGGCGCCTGCTGCCCCGGTTCGACACGGTCAGCTACGGCGAGCTCTGGCGGCGGGCCGGTGCGCTGGCCGCGGCCTGGCACCACGACGAGCACGAGCCGATCCGGCCCGGCGAGTTCGTGGCGACGCTGGGCTCCACCGGCGGTGACTACGCCACCGTCGAGCTCGCGCTCATCCGGGTCGGCGCGGTCGGTGTGCCGTTGCCGGGGGGATCGGCCCCCGGGCAGTTGCTGCCGCTCGTCCACGAGACGGCGCCCCGGGTCCTGGCCGTCGACGTGGAACACCTGGGCACCGCGGCGGACATCGTCGAGTCCGGTACGTCGGTGCGGCGGTTGGTGGTTTTCGCGCACCACGCCGACGTGGACGACGAACGGGAGCGGATCGACGCGCTCCGCGAGCGCGTAGCCGGTCACGGCGTCGTCGTGGAGACGCTGCCGGAGGTGCTCGGCCGCGGCGCCGCTCTCCCCCCGGCGCCGTCACCACCGGCCGACGACGATCGGCTCGCCCTGGTCATCTACACGTCGGGGACGACCGGTTCGCCCAAGGGCGCGATGTACACCGCGCGGCTGATCGCCGAACTCTGGCGCGGCTTCTTCCCGGAGCGTCCCGGGCTCCCGCTGATCGACGTCGGTTTCCTGCCGATGAGCCATCTCGCCGGCCGCGCCGTGCTGTTCAGCACGCTGGCTCGGGGCGGAACGACGTTCTTCGTGGCCCGCAGCGACCTCTCGACGCTGTTCGACGACTTCGCGCTCGTCCGGCCGACCGTTCTCCTGCTCGTCCCCCGCATCTGCGAGGCGATTTCGCAGCAGTACCAGCTCCTGGCCGACGACCGCGCCGACGAGCGCGAGGCCGGGCGGGTGCTCCGCGAGGACGTGCTCGGCGGGCGCGTCCTGTGGGCCGTCTGCGGTTCGGCCCCGCTCTCCGCGCAGCTGGCGGCGCTCGTCTCCTCGGTGCTCGGGACGAAGCTGTCCGACGGGTACGCCTCGACCGAGGCCGGCGCGGTGCTCTTCGACGGCCGGGTGATGCGGGAGCACGTGCTCGACTACCGGCTCGAGGACGTGCCTGACCTGCACTACTTCGGCACCGACCGCCCCCATCCGCGGGGGGAACTGCTGATCCGGTCGGCCACGCTCTTCCCGGGCTACTACCACCGTCCCGACGCGACCGCGGAGGTCTTCACCGCGGACGGATTCTTCCGCACCGGCGACATCGTCGCCGAGGTGGGGCCGGACGAACTGGTCTACCTGGACCGCCGCAAGAACCTGCTCAAGCTGTCCCAGGGCGAGTTCGTCGCGATCGCCCACCTGGAGGCGGTGTTCGCGGCCGGGCCGGTGATCCAGCAGATCTATCTCTACGGCAACAGCGAGCGCTCGTACCTGCTCGCCGTCGTCGTGCCGACCGCCGAGGTGCTGACCCGGACCGGAGGCGACCCGGAGCGGGTCGCCGCGCTGGTGCGTGACTCGTTACGGGAGACGGGCCGGGTCGAAGGGCTCGAGGGGTACGAGATCCCCCGGGACTTCCTGCTCGAGACCGAGCCGTTCACCACCGGGAACGGACTGCTGTCCGGCGTCCGCAAACTCGTGCGATCCAAGCTGCAGGAACGCTACGGCGGACGGCTCGAGCGCCGCTACGAGGAACTCGCGCGGCACGAGTCCGACGAGATCCGGCGGCTGCGCAGCGACGGTCCCCGGCAGCCGGCACTCGACACCGTGCTGACCGCCGCCCGCGCGGTCCTGAGCGCTCCGGCCGATGACCTGGACCCGGCGGCCCGGTTCGCCGACCTCGGCGGTGACTCGGTGTCGGCCGTCCGGCTGTCGGCCCTGCTGGGCGAGGTGTACGGGTTCGCCGTCCCGGTGGCCGAGATCATCAGCCCGGTCAACGACCTGAAGGCGCTGGCGACGTCCATCGAGCGGCATCGCGGGGAGGGCGGCGGACGTCCGACCGCCGTCACCGTCCACGGAGCGGGAGCCACCGAGGTGCGGGCCGGCGACCTGACCCTGGACCAGTTCCTCGGCCCGGACGTCACGCGAACCCCGGCACCACCGGCCGACGTCCCGCGTACCGTGCTGCTGACCGGCGCGAACGGCTATCTCGGCCGCTTTCTCGCGCTCGAGTGGCTCCGCCGTCTCCACCCGGTCGGCGGAAAGCTCGTCTGCGTGATCCGGGCCGGTGACGACGCGGCCGCGCGGGCCCGGCTGGACGCGGCGTTCGGCGCGGCCGACACCGAAGCGTCCCGGCAGTACCGGACGTACGCCGACGCCACGCTGACGGTCGTGGCCGGCGATCTCGGCGAACCCCGTTTCGGGCTCGGAGCCGGCGCCTGGCGGGAGCTCGCCGAGAACGTCGACGTCGTCGTGCACGCCGGCGCGCTCGTCAACCACGTGCTTCCCTACTCCCAGCTGTTCGCCCCGAACGTGCTGGGCACGGCGGAGGTGATCCGGCTCGCGGTGACCGGGAAGCTCAAGCCGGTCACGTACGTGTCCACGGTCGGCGTGGTGACCGGCTCCGAGCCGGAATCCGCCGACATCCGCGTCACCGATCCGGTCCGTCGGCTGGACGAGGGCTACGCGAACGGCTACACCACCAGCAAGTGGGCCGGGGAAGTGCTGCTCCGAGAGGCTCACGACACGTACGGACTGCCGGTGGCGACGTTCCGGCCCGGGCTCGTGCTGGCCCACCGCCGCTATCCCGGGCAGCTGAACGTCCCCGACATGTTCACCCGTCTGCTGCTGAGTGTGGCGATGACCGGGCTGGCCCCGCGATCGTTCCCGCCGCTGGCCACGCCCGCGCACTACGGCGGTCTGCCCGTGGACTTCGTGGCCGAGTTCATCGCTGCCCTCGGCGCCGGCCCGGCGCCCGGGTTCGAGACCTACAACATGATGAGCCCTCAGCCGGCGGGGTCGTCGCTCGACACCTACGTCGACTGGCTCGCCGGAGCCGGATACCCGATCACCCGGATCGACGACTACGGCGAGTGGCTCGAACGCTTCGAGGCCGCGTTGCGGGGTCTGCCCCGGCCGCGCCGGCAGCAGTCCCTGCTCCCCCTGCTGCCGGCGTTCGCCGTCACCACCGGGCCGGTCGCCGCCCCGCCCGTTTCCACCGACCACTTCCGGGACGCGGTCCGGAAGGCCGGGTCGGGGGTGAAGGGAGAAGTCCCGCCCGTGACCGCCGAGCTGATCCGGAAGTACCTGGCCGATCTGACCCGACTCGGCCTGCTCTGACCGGCGGTCAGCCGTAGAAGTCGGCCGGGTCGGCGGCGAGGGAAGCGAGGTGCACGGCGGTGACGAGCGTCCTCTGGGCGGCCAGCTCGAGCCGGACGCCGTTGGTGAGGTTCCACTCGGCAGCTTTCGCGACCCCGTAGGCGGTGTGCCCGGGATAGTTGAACCAGGACATCGCGGACAGCACGTTGAGGATCGCCCCGCCGGCCAGTTGCGGCGCGAAGGCCCGGATCATGCCGAGCGTGCCCCAGAAGTGGGTGTCGAGCTCCGGCCGGCGGGCGGTGGCATAGAAGTTCGCGCCGCTGACGTCAGAGGCAAGTCTCGCGCCCGACTCGGCCGGAGCCGCGCACCCGAGGCAGTGACCACTGTTCAGCCCGTGGAGCGGCGGCGGTCGGGTTCGAAGCGGTAGCCCATGCCGGCTTCGGTGAGCAGATACCGCGGGCGCGCCGGGTCGGGTTCGAGCTTCCGGCGCAACTGGGCCACGTACACCCGCAAATAGTTCGACTCCTGTTTGTACGCGCTCCCCCACACGTCGTTCAGCAACTGTTTGTGGCTGACCAGCCGGCCGGGATTGCGGATGAGCACCTCGAGCAGGCCCCACTCGGTGGGCGTCAGCCGCACGTCGTGGTCGCCGGCCGTGACGCGTTTGGCGGCCAGGTCGACGGTGAACGCGTCGGTCGTCACGACCAGCGCGTCCGGCGCGGGGGTGGCGCGGCGCAGTGCGGCGCGCAGGCGGGCGAGCAGCTCCTCCATGCCGAACGGCTTGGTGACGTAGTCGTCGGCGCCGGCGTCGAGTGCCAGCACCTTGTCGTCGGTCGTGTGGCGTGCCGAGAGCACCACGATGGGGCCGTCGTACCAGGGCCGCAGCCCCTCGATGACTTCGATGCCGTCGAGGTCGGGCAGGCCGAGATCGAGCAGGATCAGCTCGGGGTGTCGCCGCGCCGCGGTCTGGAGTGCGGCCGCACCGGTGGGTGCGGTGTCGACCTCGTAGCCCCGGGCGCGCAGCGTGATGCGCAGGGCCCGCAGGAGTTGCGGCTCGTCGTCGACCACCAGGATTTTGGTCATGGGGCCGTGACGGGAACGGCCGGCCGAGCGGTCGGCAGGGACACCACCATCGTGAGGCCGCCGCCCGGTGTGTCCTCGGGCTCGAGCGTGCCGCCGACGGTCTCGACGAAACCCCGGGCGACGGCGAGGCCCAGACCGACGCCGTTCCCGGTCGGACGGTCGCCGAGGCGTTGGAAGGGGGCGAAGATCCGGTCCCGGTCCGGCTCGGGGATGCCGGGCCCGGTGTCCACGACCCGGATCTCGACGCGATCGGCGTGCGCACTCGCACGGATCGCCACCGGCGCCCCGGCGCCGTGCCGGACGGCGTTGCTGACGAGGTTGGCCAGCGCACGCTCGAGCAGGCCGGGGTCGGTGCGGACGGGAGGTAGCGCCTCGGAGATCTCGACCCGGATCTCCGGTGCGGGCCAGCCGTTGCGCCGGTCCGCGCCGGCGATCGCGCCGGGCACGACCTCCTCCAGGCTGACCGTGCGGCGCAGGGGGTTGATCCCGCCGGTCTGCAGCCGGCTCATGTCGAGCAGGTTGTCGATGAGGCCGCCGAGCTGGTCGGCGGATTCGTCGATCGTCGCGTGCAGCTCGTCGACGTCCTCGGCGTCGAGGGTGACGGTCGGCAGGCGCAGGGCGGTGGCGGCGGCTTTGATCGAGGCGAGCGGTGTCCGCAGGTCGTGGCTCACCGCGGCGAGCAGAGCGGTGCGCATCGTGTTTCCTTCGGCCAGCTCGGCGGCCTCGGCGGCCTGCGCCGAGAGACGGGCCTGACGCATCGCCACGACGGCCTGGGCCGCGAAGGCGGCGAGCACCCGGCGGTCGGAAGCGGCGAGCCGACGCCCGCGCAGCACGAGGTGCAGGGTGTCGGTGACCGGCATGTCGGTGTCGCCCTCGTCGATGTCCGCGCACGGGACCGCGCCGGCGCACCCGACCACGTTCCAGCGGCTGTCGACCCGTTCGAGCAGCGTGACCGAGTCCTGGCCGAACGCGTCGCGCACCTGGGTGAGCAACGCGTCGAGCGCGCGCTCGCCATTGAGCACACCCCGGCTGAGCGCGGAGAGCATCTCGGCTTCGGCCTGCGCCCGGGAGGCCTGCCGGGCGCGCCGCGCGGAGAGGTCCACGACGGCCGCCACGGCCAAGGCGACCAGGATGAACACGGCGAGCGCGATGAGGTTGTCGAACTCGGCGATCGTGAAGGTCCGCACCGGTGGGGTGAAGTAGAAGTTGACGAGCAACGTCCCGACGGCGGCCGCGAACACGGCCGGGTAGCCGCCGCCGACGAGCGCGACCGCGACCACGGCGCCGAGGTAGAGCAGCAGCTCGCTGGACAGGTCGAGGTGGCCTTCGGCGAGGGTGAGGACGAACGTCAGCAGCGGAAGACCGAGGGCCGCGATCGCGAACCCGTACCAGCGGCGGCGCGCGGTCAGGCCGCCGGTGAGCCGGGGCAGGTGCGGCCGGCGCGCCCCGGCGGCCTGGGAGTGCGTGACCATGTGGACGTCGATCGGCCCGGACGCGGCGACCACCTGCGTCCCGATTCCCTCGGACAGCGCTCGCTGCCAGCGCGGACGGCGGCTGGTGCCGAGCACCAGCTGGGTCGCGTTCGCGCCGCGCGCGAAGTCGAGCAGCGCGCTGGGGACGTCGTCGCCGACGACGGCGTGGAAGGTGCCGCCGAGGTCCTCGACGAGGTCGCGCTGCCGCTCGATGCGGGCGGGGTCGACGTCGGCGAGGCCGTCGCTGCGTGAGACGTGGACCGCGAGCAGGTCGCCGGTCTGGCTGCGCGCGGCGATGCGGGCGGCGCGGCGGATCAGCGTGTCGCCCTCGGGGCCTCCGGTCACCGCGACGACGATCCGTTCCCGGGCTTCCCACACCCCGTGGATGTCGTGTTCGTCGCGGTACCTCCGGAGCGCCTCGTCGACCTTGTCGGCGGTCCAGAGCAGCGCGAGCTCACGCAGCGCGGTGAGGTTGCCGACCCGGAAGTAGTTGCCGAGGGCGGCGTCGATCTTGTCGGCTTGGTAGATGTTGCCGTGGGCCATCCGGCGGCGCAGGGCGTCCGGCGCCATGTCGACGAGTTCGACCTGGTCGGCGGCGCGCACGACGGCGTCCGGGACGGTCTCGCGCTGCGGAACGCCGGTGATCGTCTGGACGACGTCGTTGACCGATTCCAGGTGCTGGACGTTGACCGTGGACAGGACGTCGATACCGGCGTCGAGCAGCGCCTCGACGTCCTGCCACCGCTTGCCGCCCCGGGCCTTGGTGTGGGCGAGTTCGTCGACCAGCACGATCTCCGGGCGCCGGGCGAGGACCGCGTCGAGGTCCATCTCCTCGAACTGGGCACCCCGGTAGGTGATGCTCCGGCGCGCCACGACCTCGAGGTCCCGGATCTGGGCCGCGGTCTCGGCCCGGCCGTGCGTCTCGACGAACCCGACGACGACGTCGGCTCCCCGCTCCGCACGACGCCGGCCTTCTTCGAGCATCTTGAACGTCTTGCCGACTCCGGGGGCGGCCCCGAGGTAGATCCGCAGTACTCCGCGTCCCATGGTGTCTCCTTTCGTGATCGGGGCCGCCGTGGTGGTCAGAGCTGGTCGAGGGCGATGTTCAGTTCGAGGACGTTGACGCGGTCCTCTCCGAGGAAGCCGAGGATGCGGCCCTGGGTGTGCTCGTCGACGAGCTTTCGCACCTCGTCGACGGACAGGCCGCGGGCGTCGGCGACCCGGTTGACCTGCTGGCGGGCGTACTCGGGGCTGATGTGCGGGTCGAGGCCGCTGCCCGAGGCGGTCAGCGCGTCCGGGGCGACGTCGGCCGGGGCCACGCCGTCGAACTCGGCGACCGCAGCCCGGCGCTCGTCCACGGCCTTGACCTGGTCCTCGGCGTTGGGGCCGAGGTTCGACGCGCCGGACGCCAGCGGGTCGTAGCTGCCGGCGGACGGGCGCGGCTGGAACCACTGCTTCAGCGGGTTGCCGTCGGCGTCGGTGAAGGACTGGCCGAGCAGGCTGGAGCCGTGCGCGGTCATCGAGCCGTTGGCCTGGTCGTGGAACACGACCTGGGAGACGCCGGTCATCAGCAGCGGGTAGGCGAGGCCGAGGACGACCGTGAACAGGAGGAGGGCTCGGACCGCCGCGCCGTACTGCCGGACCGCGGCCGGTGCTCGTGATGCCATGAGGAGATTTCTTCTTTCGAGCGTGGTGCCCGGGGCCGTGCGGCCCCGGGCGGCGGGGTCAGGAGAGGCCGGGGATGAACTGGACGACGAGGTCGATGAGCTTGATCCCGATGAACGGGACGATCAGCCCACCCAGCCCGTAGACCAGCAGGTTGCGGCGGAGCATCGACGACGCGGACGACGGCGTGTAGCGCACTCCGCGCAGCGCCAGCGGGATCAGCGCGATGATGACGAGCGCGTTGAAGATGACCGCGGAGACGATCGCCGACTCCGGTGAGTGCAGCCGCATGATGTTCAGCGTGTCGAGGCTCGGGTAGGCGACCACGAACATCGCCGGGATGATCGCGAAGTACTTCGCGACGTCGTTGGCGATCGAGAACGTGGTCAGCGCGCCCCGGGTGATCAGCAGCTGCTTGCCGATCTCGACGATCTCGATGAGCTTGGTCGGGTTGGAGTCGAGGTCGACCATGTTGCCGGCCTCCTTCGCGGCCGACGTCCCGGAGTTCATCGCGACACCGACGTCCGCGGCCGCCAGCGCCGGGGCGTCGTTGGTGCCGTCGCCGGTCATCGCGACGAGCTTGCCGCCCTCCTGCTCGGTCTTGATCAGCCGCATCTTGTCCTCGGGCGTGGCCTCGGCGAGGAAGTCGTCGACGCCGGCCTCCTCGGCGATCGCCTTCGCGGTGAGGGGGTTGTCGCCGGTGATCATCACCGTGCGGATGCCCATCCGGCGCAGCTCGTCGAACCGTTCCTTCATGCCGCTCTTGACGACGTCCTTGAGCCGGATGACGCCGAGCGCCCGGGCGGGTTCGTCGCCGACCTTCTCGGCGACGACCAGCGGGGTGCCGCCTTCCGCCGAGATCGCGTCCACCGTCGAGCCGACCTCGGAACCCGGCTGCCCGCCGTTGTCGCGGACCCACTTCAGCACGGCCGACGCGGCGCCCTTGCGAATCATCCGATCGGGAAGATCGACACCGGACATCCGGGTCTCGGCCGTGAACGGCACGAACGTGGCGCTGGCGACCAGACCCTCCTCGCGCTCCCGCAGCGCGTACTCGTTCTTCGCCAGCACCACGATCGAGCGGCCCTCGGGCGTCTCGTCGGCGAGGCTGGAGAGCTGCGCGGCGTCGGCGATCTCCATCGGCGCCACCTCCCCGACTCCGATGAACTCGGTCGCCTCCCGGTTGCCCAGGGTGATCGTGCCGGTCTTGTCCAGCAGCAACGTGTTGACGTCACCGGCGGCCTCGACCGCGCGGCCGGACATCGCGAGCACATTACGCTGCACGAGCCGGTCCATGCCGGCGATGCCGATCGCGGAGAGCAGCGCGCCGATCGTCGTCGGGATGAGGCAGACGACCAGGGCCACCAGAATGATCAGGGGCTGCTCCGCGCCGGCGTAGGCGGCGAACGGCTGGAGCGTCGCGACCGCGAGCAGGAAGACGATCGTGAGGCTCGCGAGCAGGATGTTGAGCGCGATCTCGTTCGGCGTCTTCTGCCGGGACGCGCCTTCGACGAGCGCGATCATCCGGTCGATGAAGCTCTCGCCGGCCTTCGCGGTGATCTTGACGACGATCCGGTCGGAGAGCACCCGGGTGCCGCCGGTGACCGCGCTGCGGTCGCCGCCGGACTCCCGGATCACCGGCGCGGACTCGCCGGTGATCGCCGACTCGTCGACGCTCGCGACGCCCTCGACGACGTCGCCGTCGCCGGGGATGAGCTGCCCGGCCTCGACGACGACCAGGTCACCGGGGACCAGCGAGGTGGCCGGTACCTCCTCGCCGGTCACCCGCCGCGCCACCGTCTCGGTCTTGGTGCGGCGCAGCGTCTCGGCCTGGGCCTTGCCGCGCCCTTCGGCGACGGCCTCGGCGAGGTTCGCGAACACGACGGTCAACCACAGCCAGACCGCGACGACGATCGAGAAGACGCTCGGGTCGACGATCGCGAAGACCGTGGAGATGACCGAGCCGATCTCGACGACGAACATGACCGGCGTGCGGACCATGACCCGCGGGTCGAGTTTCTTGACCGCGTCCGGGAGGGAGGTGAGCAGCAGCTTCGGGTCGAGCAGACCGTTCGCGACCCGGCGGGGTGGTGACGGCGGGGTCTGGACCGGGGGTTCCTGGATGAGAGTCATGGTTTAGAGCCCCTCCGCGAGCGGGCCGAGAGAAAGAGCGGGGAAGTAGGTCAGGCCGGTGACGATGAGGATCACGCCGACCAGCAGGCCGACGAACAGCGTCCGGTGGGTGGGTAGCGTGCCCGCGGTGACCGGCACCGGCTGTTGCCGGGCGAGCGAACCGGAGAGCGCGAGGACGAAGATCATCGGCAGGAAGCGTCCGATCAGCATCGCCAGGCCGATCGCGGTGTTGTAGAACGGCGTGTTGGCCGACAGACCGGCGAACGCGCTGCCGTTGTTGTTGCCGCCCGAGGCGAACGCGTAGAAGACCTCGGAGAACCCGTGCGGGCCGTCGTTGAGCATCGATCCGCGGGTCGACGAGAAGGCCATCGCCAGCCCGGTGCCGACGAGCACCGCCATCGGCGTCGCCAGGATGTAGAGCGAGACGAGCTTGATCTCGCGGCTCTGGATCTTCTTGCCGAGGTACTCCGGGGTGCGCCCGACCATCAGCCCGGCGATGAACACCGCGAGGATCGCCATGATCAGGATGCCGTAGAGGCCGGAGCCGACGCCGCCGGGCGCGATCTCGCCCAGCAGCATGTTCAGCAGGATCGCGCCGCCGCCGATCGCCGAGTACGAGTCGTGGAACGAGTTGACCGCGCCGGTGGACGTGCCGGTCGTCGCGACCGCGAACAGGGCCGAGCCGGGGACGCCGAAGCGGGTCTCCTTGCCCTCCATCGCGGAGCCGGCCAGCTGCGAGGCCAGCCCCGGGTGGCGCGCCTCGAACGACCAGACGATCGCCAGCATGCCGGCGAAGATCGTCGTCATCACGCCGAGGATCGCCAGGCCCTGACGGCGGTCACCGATCATCCGGCCGAACGTCCGGGTGATCGCGACCGGGATCAGCAGGATCAGGAAGATCTCGAACCAGTTGCTGAACGCGTTCGGGTTCTCGAACGGGTGGGCGGAGTTGGCGTTGTAGAAGCCACCGCCGTTGGTACCGAGTTCCTTGATCACCTCCTGGGAGGCGACCGGGCCGCCGGTGACCGACTGGGTGTTGCCGGCCAGCGTCGTCACCTCGTGCGGCGAGGCCAGGTTCTGCACCACCCCGGAGGCGACGAGCACGATCGTGCCGATCACCGCGATCGGCAGCAGGATCCGGAACGAGCCCCGGAACAGGTCGACCCAGAAGTTGCCGAGCCGGTCGGTGCCCTTGCGGGTGAAACCGCGGATCAGCGCCACCGCCACCGCCATGCCGACCGCGGCGGACACGAAGTTCTGCACGGCCAGACCGGCCATCTGCACGAGGTGGCCCATCACGGCCTCACCCGAGTAGGCCTGCCAGTTCGTGTTCGCGACGAAGCTGGCCGCGGTGTTGAACGCCAGCGCGGGGTCGATGCCGGCGAACCCGAGCGAGAGCGGCAGGTGGCCCTGCAGCCGCTGGAGCAGGTAGAGGCCGAGCACGCTGATCGCGGAGAACGCCAGCACGCTGCGCAGATACACCGGCCACCGCTGGTCGGCGTCCGCGTCCACGCCCACCAGCCGGTAGACCACCGTCTCCACCCGGCTGTGCCGGGGCGAGTCGTACACCCGCGCCATGTAGTCACCGAGGTACTTCCAGGCGAAACCCAGCGCGACGACGAGCGCGAGGAGCTGGAGCAGCCCGGCTGCGACGTCGCTCATCAGAACTTCTCCGGAAGCACGAGCGCCACCAGCAGGTAGCCGACCAGCAGAACCGAGGCGACGAGCCCGACGATGTTCTCGACGCTCATAGCTTTTCCACCCCTCGCGCGACGAGCGTCGCGAGCGCGAAGAACGCGACGACGAGGGCCACAAAGGCCAGGTCAAGCATGGCGAACACTCCAGAACCAAAGGTTCGAGCACCGGTCTCGATGCCCGCACCACGGAGTGAACAGCGCTCTCGGGGCGGCGAGCCGCCCGCTGACGCTCCCCTAACGCCGGCGGGGCCGTCCTTAACGGTTCCTTGACACCCGGCCGCCGGACGACCGGTATCAACGCGGCGTCAGGAACGGCGTTCCCGGCGTCAAGAGACCGTCAACGGTGGTTCCGGAACCGCCGCACCGGGCTGACCATCGAGTCATGACAAGCACAGACCCGGCGAGTACCCGATGACGCTTCCCGAGTTACTGCCGTCCCTGCGCACCTCGCTGTCCACCCGCTTCGCCCCCGAGATCTGGCCGCTGACGACCCGGCCCGGGCGGCACGGCGACCTGCTCGTGGGCGGCGTCTCCCTGCGGGCCGTCGCCGAGCAGTTCGGCACCCCCACCTACGTGCTGGACGAGGCCGACGTCCGTACCCGCTGCCGCCGGTACACGAGGGCGTTCGGGACCGGCGACACGGAGGTCGCCTACGCGTCCAAGGCGCTGCTCTGCGGCACGGTCGCGCGCTGGATCGCCGAGGAAGGGCTCGCGCTGGACGTCTGCTCGGCCGGCGAGCTGGCCGTCGCCCGCGCCGTCGGGTTCCCCCCGGAGCGCGTCGTGCTGCACGGCAACGCCAAGACCGCCGAGGACCTGCGGTCCGCGCTGGACTACCGGGTGGGCCGGGTGGTCATCGACTCGGTGAGCGAGGTCGCCCGGCTGGCCGCCCTCGCCACCACCCCGCAGCGCGTCCTGCTCCGGGTGATTCCGGGCGTGGACGCCGGCACCCACTCCGCGCTCACCACCGGCGTCGAGGAACAGAAGTTCGGCCTGTCGCTGACCACCGGCGCGGCCGCCGACGCCGCCCGCCGTGTCCTGGGCCAGCACGCACTGGCGCTGACCGGCGTGCACTGCCACATCGGGTCCCAGGTCAGCCGGTTCGGCGGCTACGAGCGGGCGTTGAGCCAGCTGGTCACGTTCCTCGCCTGGATCCGCGACGAGCGGGCCGCGAGGGGCCTGCCGGAGCAGGGGCCGGCCGAGCTCGACCTCGGCGGCGGCCACGCCGTGCCCTACCGGCACGGCGACGACGACTTCGCGATCGAGGGCTTCGCCCACCGCATCCACCAGGTGCTCACGCTGGAGTGCGAACGCCACCGCCTGCCGCTCCCCCGTCTGACGGTGGAGCCCGGCCGCGCGATCGTCGCCCGCGCCGGCGTCACCCTGTACCGCGTCATCACGATCAAGCGGACCGCCGCCGGGCAACGCCTCGTCGCCGTCGACGGCGGCATGGGTGACAACCTCCGCACGTCCCTCTACGGCGCCCGGTACACCGTGAGCCGCGTCGGCCAGATCAGCAGCGCCCCGACCACCGCCGCCACGGTCGTCGGCCGCTACTGCGAACCCGGCGACGTCATCGCCCGCGACGTGCCGTTACCCGACGACGTGCGTCCGGGGGAACTGCTCGCCGTACCCGGTACCGGGGCCTACCACCATTCACTGGCCAACAACTACAACATGGTCGGACGCCCACCGCTCGTCGTCGTACGCGACGGCGAGGCCCACGTGGCGATCCGCCGGGAGACCATCGACGATCTGCTGCTCCGGGACGCCGGCTGCCGCCCGGAGACCGGCCGCTGAGATCGCCGGAGCCCGTTCGACGCTAGGCTCGGGCCGTGTCCGAGCAGCGCCGTCTTCCCTGGTGGGCGGGGCGCGTGGCCGCGCTGCTGGGCATCGTGCTCGTCGCCTTCACCCTCCGGCAGGCGGTCGCGGCGATATCGCCGATCCTCGCTGACATCCGGGTGGACGTCCCGATCTCGAACATCGGCGTCGGGCTGCTCGGCACGCTGCCGCCGATCCTGCTCGCGGTCTCCGGGTTCATCACGCCCCGTGTCGCCCGTGGTGTCGGCCTCGACGGTGGCATCGTGCTCGCGCTGCTGCTCATGACCCTCGGCCATCTCGTGCGCGCGTTCGCCCCGGACTTCGCGACGCTGCTCGTCGGCAGCGTCGTCGCGCTCGCCGGGACGGGCGTCGGGAACGTGCTGCTGCCGCCGATCGTGCGGCGCTACTTCCCCGACCGGATAGCGCTGCTGACCGCCGTCTACGTCGGCATCGTCGGCGTGAGCACGGCCGTGCCCGCCGCGCTCGCCGCTCCGGTCGCCGAGCGGATCGGCTGGCGGTTCTCGCTCGGCGTCTGGGCGGCGACCTCGGTCGTCGCGCTCGTTCCGTGGCTCGTCCTCCTCGCGCGCGAGCGCCGCCGGCGACGCGCGGACGACCTCACGCTCGCGCCCCCGGCTCCCGCACGCATCACGCGGCTCTGGCGCTCCCGCGCGGTCCGGTCGATCACGGTCGTGTTCTCGACCAGCACGATCTGCACCTATGCGGCGTTCGCGTGGCTGCCCGTGATCCTCGGCGACGTCGCCGGCTCGACGCCGACCGAGGCCGGTGTGCTGCTCGCCGTCACCGGCCTCGTCAGCACCCCCATCGCGCTGATCGGGCCGCTCCTCGTCGCGCGGCTGCGCAACGTCGGCTGGCTGATCGCCGCGGGTGTCGCGAGCTTCGTGCTCGGCTACCTCGGCCTTCTGCTCGCGCCGGCCACCCTCACGCTGCTCTGGGTGCTGCTCATCGGCGCGGGCTCGATCCTGTTCCCGGTCAGCCTCGTGCTCATCAACGACCGCACCCGCACCCACGGCGGCACCGTCGCGCTGAGCGGGTTCGCTCAAGGCGTCGCGTACGCCCTCGGCGCTCTCGGCCCGCTGATCGTCGGGCTGCTGCACGACGTGAGCGACGGCTGGACCCTGCCGCTGCTGTTCCTGCTCGCGGTCGCCCTGGTGGCGATCGTCCCGGCGTTCACGCTCGCCCGGCCCACGTTCGTCGAGGACGAGCTCGCCCCGCCGGTGCTCCGGGAGTGCACCGGCCGGGCCTGAAGCCCGCAGCCCGGGGCTGCGGGCCGTCGCTACAGGTTCGCGACGAGGTCCGCCACGAGCTCCGGCCGGGAGAGGAACGGGTGGTGGCCGGTCGGCAGCTCGACGACCTTGTCGGCCCGGCGGGCGAACTCCCGCTGCGCGGACGCCGGGGTGCCCCGGTCGTCGGCGCACACGACGTAGGTGGTGGGGACGTCGTGCCACCCCGCTGCCCGCACGGGCTGCTGGAGCACGGTGATCGTCTGCCGGACCAGGCGGGTCGCGCCGTCGCGGACGATCTCCGGCGGGCAGTCCGGCACGAACGTCTCGCCGAACAGCTCCGGCACCGCGCCGAACGTGCCCCCGTCCGGGTCGAAGTCCAGGAACGGCGGGGGCGTTTCGGAACCGAACGTGGAGAGCGACTCGCCCGGCTCGGCCAGGTAGCTCGACACGAAGACCAGGTGACGCACCGACGCGACCCCGGCCGCGGCCTCGGCGGCGACGATGCCGCCGTAGCTGTGCCCGACGAGCACGGTCGGCTCGTCGGTCGCGGTCAGCGCCGCCCGGACCGAGGCGACGTCCTCGGCCAGTCCGGGGCCCTGCGGACCGGCCGGACGGTCACCCTCGCCGCAGCTCGGCAACGCCGGGGCCACGCTCTGGATACCGCGTTCACGCAGCGCAGCGGCGGTCGGGTGCCACCACCACGCGCCATCGCGCACGCAGGCCCCATGCACAAAAACCACACGCATCTCTGCTCCCCGGTTCGGTGTCGGTCGTCCTCGTCCCACGGTAGACGTACCGTTTGTTACGTGAAAAAGTCGCGGCGTGGGACGTCACAAGCAGCCGGCGATTCGCGACCGCATCCTCGACGCCTGCGTCGACCACGCGCTGGCCCACGGCCTGCCCAACCGCCTGGAGCCGCTCGCGACGGCCGCCGGCACGTCGAAGCGCATGCTCATCTACCACTTCGGCACTCGCGACGAACTGCTGCGCGAGACCCTCGTCCGGGCACGAGCGCGTCAGCGGACATACTTCGGGGAGCTGATGACGCCGCAGCCGGACGAGCCCTACCTGTGCACGCTGCGCCGCGCCTGGCGAGCGATGACCGGCCCCGACGGCCGCCCCTACCTCAGCCTGTTCGGCCGGCTCCGCGAGGACACCGAGCAGCGGCTGTGGCCGGGCTTCCGGCGCGAGTCCACCACCGACTGGCGGCAACCATTCGAGGACGGCCTGGCCGCCCTCGGCCGCCCCGACCTCGGCACGCTCGTCCTCGCGGTCATCCGCGGCCTGATCATGGACCTCGAGTCCACCGGCGAAACGGCCCGCGCCGATCAGGCCTTCGACGACTTCCTCACCCTGCTCGGCGCCGACGAGAAGGCGACGCCCTGAACGGCGCGGGCGCGGGTACCGGTGGTCGATGGCACCCGCGCCCGCGTCGGTCATCCGGACGGATTGCTGTTGACTGACGTCGTCTCGATCTTGTCGAGCTTCCTGATCTCGATCTTGCCGAGCTTGCCCGGCTTGACCGTCTCGACCTTGTTCGTCTCGGTCTTCTTCATGGCCGTTCACCTCCCTCCGGTGCCGGAGCCGCGGACGCGGCTCATCCCTCGGCGGACCTGGGACCCGTGTTGTCGCCACCAGGCGCGGGTCCACAGGACGACAAAGAGGACGGTGGTGAAGGCCACCGCGCCTGCATCGAGGAGCTGGGTGGCCGTTCCTCCGGTCAGTGCCGTATCGACGGCCGCGGTGAAGAGGGCGATCGCCACCGGCAGCGTCACCAGGACCTCGATGGCGAGGCAGGCGATCGTGCCGACCACCAGCACCACGGTGTACGACCGGACGGCGGTGCGCTCCCGACCGGACAGCCGGCGGCTCGGGTCGTCCTCCGCGGTCCTCCGGCGTACCAGCCGGCCGACCAGGAAGCGGGCGTAGGCGGAACCGTCGGCGTACAGGTTCGCGCACCCGGCGACGTCCTGGAGGACGAAGTAGAGGTCGGTGCGCATGAACACCAGGAACTGGGCCGGGATCAGGCTGAGCGACAGCAACGCCACCGCGGCGAGCACCTCACCGGGACGACCTCCGACGCCGGCCGCGCGCACCAGCACGGCGACCGCGGCGACGACCAGGTTCGTGACGATGCCGGCCAGATAGACGCTGAAGCGGGCCCGGCGCGGCGCGGCCCACACCCCGCTGACGTCGGTCTGGGCCGCGAGGAACTGCAACCTGGTTCCCAGGCTCATCCGTCCGGGTGCGCCGGCCGCGCGGGCGACGAACAGGTGCGCGAGTTCGTGGAGCAGGATCAGCGTCCAGACGATGGCCAGGTTGCCGAGCAGGACCGCGAAGCCGAGGGTGCTCCAGAGCAGGTCGTGCGGCTCGGGTACCAGACCGGGATCGAACGCGAGTGCGGCCAGCGCGACCAGGACCACGAAAGCGCAGGCCAGCGCCGTCGCCGGGTGCAGCAGCCACCGGACGTGCTCCGGACGCAGCCGGGCGAGCATCGACCGGGGCACCGGGCCCGACTCCACGTCGTGGCCGTCGACCTCGGCGACGAACCCGATCTCGACCAGCGACGACACAAAATCGACGACGTCCACCTCGTCGCCGGTCTCGTCGCGGAGGCGGGTCTGGACCTCGGCGACCGTGTGGTCCGGAAGAAGCGTCAGCGCGCGGCGTCCGACCGGCGGGATCGCGATGAAGTCACCGGTCTCGACCCGCCCGACGATCCACGATCCGTCGTCCTCACGCAGGTGGAGGCTGTGCAGCCGGACTCGCGACGCGCTGCTCACCACCGACGGCGCGCTCATCCTTCGGTCCCGGTCCGGGCGGCGTCGGTGGTCCCGCAGGCGGGACAGTCCGGCCGCCGCGGATCGTCCCGGACGAACGTCGCCTCCGGCGCGAGCAGGTTCAGTGCGTCGATCCGGCCGGCGGGGAGCGAGGGGACGCCCGTGATCAGCGCCATCGCGTGATGGGCCGCGAGATACCCGGAGATGCCCGCGGTGGGTGCAGCGACCGCGTCGGCCACCGCCTCGTTCCGCGGTTCGGCATCCCGCAGGTTGACGTCGATCTCGCGGTAGTGGTCGTTGTCGACGGTTCGGATGCACTCCCAACACGCGCCGACGCCCGGTACGTAACGCCCCACCTGCACCATCGGACCGTGGTAGCCGGCATCCACCCAGGGGGTTCCGGTGGCCAGGCAGGCTCGGTTCGTCCACCGGCGCAGGGCCGTCGGCCGATCGGCCGAGAGCACCAGCACGTCGCAGTCCGCGACGAGCCGCTCGACGTCGGCCGAGCCGGTGACGCGCTCCTGGAACGTGACCACGTCGACGGCCGAGTTCAGCTGCGCGAGCCGGTCGGCCGCCGCCTCCACCTTGGGCCGGCCGATGTCCGCCTCGCCGTAGAGCACCTGGCGGTTGAGGTTCGACAGCTCCACCACGTCCGGGTCGACGCAGCGGAGCTGGGCCACTCCGCTGGCGGCCAGCGCCATGGCCGCCGTGCCACCGGTACCGCCCAGACCGATCAGCGTGATCCGGGCCCGGCTCAGCGCCACCTGCGGTTCCCAGCTACGCACCCGGGGAGTGGTGTCCAGCCAGCGGAAATAGGCCCGGCTGCGGGAGTAGCGATCCTTGTCGAGCTCGGTCAGCTCGGGCGGGTCGGGCGCGCCGAGGTCCTCCACGTACCCGGATCCGACGAAGGTCCCGAGTCCCGCCCGGACCGACTCCTCGGACTCGGTGGGGTGCGCGGCCCGGACCCGGCTGACGATCTGCTCGACGTCACGGTGGCCGTCCATGCTCTCCAGCAGGGTCCAGACCGCACCGCTCGGGTCGTCCACCTCGGCCGCGACGCCGTAGATGTGACCACCGAGCCGGATCCGACCGTCGGAGATCCGGTTCGCGGCATGCTCCGGCTTGATGCGTGGACGCTGCATGGCTCCCCCGTGGAGTCCGGCAACTAGCGCCACCATCCTGAAAGGAGAGTTATTTCGCTGTCAATCTACTTCGGACTGATTGGTACAGATGTAAACCATTGGGGTTGATTCGCCGGCGTCAGGGACGTTGTCCGGCTTCCAGCGTCGGCGTGTAGAAGTCTCCGCGGTACAGCGAGGTGGTGCGTTCGATGACGACGCCGTCCTGGTCGCGGGTGCGCGGGCAGGGTGCGGCTGCTGATGCCCAGGTGTCGTGCGGCGTCCGGCGGGGTCGTGGCGGCCTCCACCTCGGAGCGGGTCCAGGTGACCTCGACGCCGTACTTGACGCGCAGGATGCCGTAGAGCGAGGCCAGCAGGTCGTGGCCGAGGAGCCCGGGGAATCGTTCGGCGGGCAGCGTGGCGTGCTCGACGCACAGGGGGACGTCGTCGCCGAAGCGCACCCGCGGTATGTGCAGGACGGAGGACTCGTCCGGCAGTTCGAAGGCCCGCAACTCCTCCGGGGTGGCCAGCCGAGGGACGCGGACAGCAGCTTGCTGCTCGGGGAGGCGCGGACGGTGTCGCCTTCGATGCGGCCGCTCTGGGTGAGAATCTGGATGGCGCGCCGCACGGTCATGGCCGACACCCCGTAGGTGGCGGCTAGTTCCACCTCGCTGGGCAGCTTGTCGCCGGCTTCTCGGTGTCGATCAGAGCGGACAGATCCCGGGCGATGACGTCGTACTTCATCGCCTTGCCGGCCATCGCGCTCTCCGCCTTGCTCACGCGCGCTGCACCTCATCGACGATCCGCCATCCGGCGCGTCCTGCGCCGGCGAGTGGGGCGTGTCCGCCCAGTGACGATAGCCGCAGAATGACGTCCCGCATGGGCGGGACCAGTTCCGCGCGCAGGGTGCTCTCCACCGCGTGCCACCACACCTGCGAGCGGCCGCAGTTTTTGTCCCCCCGACGTTCGGCTAGTGGCTGTGGCGCTCGATCGCCGGCCCGGCAGGACCACCGCAGCGCTGAGGCCCGGCCAAGGCCCGGTCCACTCTAGACTTTCCTGGTGGCGAGCGACTACGCGGCGATGGCCCGCTTCTACGACGTCCTGAAAGCGGGCGACAACTACGACGCGTGGGCCGCGGCTCTCGCCGAGCAGATCGAGGCCCGGGGTACCGGCGGTAACCGGCTGCTCGACGTCGGCTGCGGCACCGGTGTGAGCAGCGCCGCCTTCCAGCAGCAGGGCTACGACGTCACCGGCTGCGACCTCGCCCCGGAGATGATCGACGTTGCCAGGGCCAAGGACCTGCCGGTCGAGTTCGTCGTCGCCGACATGCGCCTGCTGCCCGCGGAGCTGGGCGAGTTCGACGTCGTCACCTGGATCGACGACGTCGCGAACCACCTGCTCGGCCCGGACGACCTGGTCACCGCGCTGCGCAGCAGCCGGGAGCGGCTGCGGCCCGGCGGCGTGCTGGTGATCGACACGAACAGCCGGAGCACGTTCGGGGCGCTGTTCGGCGGTGCGATCGTCGTCGAGCACCCCGACTCGTTCTTCACGCTGCTCGGCCGCCCCGCGGACGCCGGCACCGACGGTCCGGCGCAGCTCCGCGTCGTCGGGTTCGTCCGCGACGGCACCGCCTGGACGCGTTCCGAGGCGGTCGTCCACGAGCGCTACTACTCCGGCGACGAGATCGCGGACGCGCTGCGCCGGGCCGGGTTCGAGCTGGCGGTCGCGCTCGGCTGGTCGCGGCGTGACGCGCGGCTCGTCGCTCCGGCCAGCGAGGACGAGCACGTGAAGATCGTCTACGTGGCCCGTGCCGCCTGACCCAGGTCCGCCGCCATCCGGTGCAGCAGCGCGAGCGCGTCGTCGCGCTTGGCGTCGGGAGCGTCGGTCTTCAAGTAGTGGGCGAGCGCCGCGAGCCCGGTGGGGTCGGCGCCGGTCATCCGGGCCAGCACCGCCGGGAGCGTCCGCTCGGGGAAGTACAGTGCCTTCGCCGTCGCGAGGAACCGCGCGGCGAGCTCCGCGTCCACCCGGCCGGACGTGACCGCCGGCGCGAGCGCGAGCCGCCAGTTGACGAGCGGCTCGGACAGGGCCCGACCGCTGTCCGGATCGTAGGTGAGCGCGACCTCGTCGTCGGCGTCCAGGCGTCCGGACGCGTACTCGGCGTAGATCGCGCCGACCCCGATCATCCCGTACGGAGCGCACTCGGCCGCGCGGAGCGCACCCATGCTGGAGGCGCCGTAGACCGCGACACCGGCGTCGAGCGCGCGCAGCACCTCCTTCGGCGAGATGCTGAACGCGGAGAGGAAGCGCCCGTCGACGATCCCGATCGCGGCCGGTGGCTCCGGACGCGCGAGCACCGCGTCGACGTCACCGCGGGCGATCGGCGGACGGAACTCGACGTCCCACACCCCCGCCGCGGTGGGCCGGTCGACGCTCGGGCCGAGGAACACCACCGCGCTCACGACGTCACCTCGGCGAGCCCGGCGTTCCACACCGCGGCGGCACGCGCGCCGACCTTCGAATGGTCGACCGCCCACGACTCGAGGCCGGGCACCAGCACACGCACCACGCTCACCGGGATCTCCGGCGGCGACAGGTCCACGACGACGACCCGGGGCAGCCCCGCGTCGCGCAGGCGGCCGAGCATCAGCCGGATGTCCTCGGCGACGTCGCCGCTCGGATACGACGGCCGGGCGGCGGCGGAGACCGGTTCGGTGGTCCGGCGCACCCAGTCGTCGCGCCGGACCACCTGGGCCCGGCGGGTGTGGCGCTCGTAGCGGGAGACCTCCTCCCCCGGCGCGCTGATGTCCTCACGCATCGCCTGGACGTCGACCGCCCGGCTCTGCGCGCACTCGGTGAGCGCCCGGACGATCGCGACCTCCGCGTCCGGGTGGGTTCCCCACCCCGAGTGGCACCGCGACGTGCCGGGCCCCAGGTCCTCCTCGGTGGTCGCCACGTAGGTGGGCACGCGCAGGTCGCTGGTGATCTCGATCAGCCGGACGCGGAGCGCGGCCCGCTCGTAGGCGGCGACGACCTCGGCGGCGCGCCCGGTGAGCGAGTCGGTGCCGACCACCGGGTGACGCTCCTCGAGCGCCGTGGCGTCCAGGCCGCGCCGCCCGGCGAGCTGCACCAGCCGGCCGCTGACCAGGTCGGCGAGCGTCAGCGCGTCCCGCTCGATCACCTCGCAGAGCGCGTGGCAGACGGCTTCCTCGATGCTGTTGCCCGAGGCCAGGCCGTTGGTCGTGGCGATGCGGTAGGTCGGCGGCTCGTGCAGACGCCGCTGGTAGACCGCGGCATCCTGCGGCACGAGCACGGGCTCGCCGGCCAGCAGGTCCCAGCCGGTGACCCAGGACAACGGGCCGTCCGGTCGGTAGCTCGCGGTCGTCTCCACGCACACCGACCGCGGATCGACCGCCACCCGGCCGGCGGCGTCGAGCTCGGCGTAGGACGCCACGACCGCCGGGCGCACCGGGAGCCACGCGGCGAAGCGCTCCATCGCCTCCATGACCGCGGAGACCTTCGCGGACAGCCGCGTCGGGCCCTTGCCCGCGTACACCGAGATGGTGTCGTTCGAACGGGGCACCACCGCGGTGTAGACCGGGAGGCCGACCCGGTCGAGGCCGGTGACGTCGGCCAGCCGGGTCACCCCGGCGCGGCGCAGGTGGGGCTCGACCCGCGACCAGGTGGTCTCGGGCGGCACCTCCCGGTGCGGTCCGCGGCCCTCGTGTTTCGGGACCCGCGTCCGCAGGTTCGCGGCCGGATGGTGGCGCGCCCCGTCGGGCGCGCCACCGGCGATCGATGCCGTCAACGGCGGGCCGACGGCGGCTGGACGCAGATCGGAACGAACCCGCCCTCGAGCGCGTCGTCGGTCGCCGCTCCTTCACCGTTCACCAGGAGCTCCTGCAGCAATTCCGGCGTGACCGCGGTCAGTGTCTCGTCTGTCTTCGTGAACATGGCGATTCCTTCCTCGGACGGGGACGGGTCCATACCAGCATCAGCCGTACCCCACTTGTCCACAAGGGAAGTAACACCGCTTTTACCGCGGTACCACGGCTGCGCGGACGCCGGTCCACCAGCGCAACTCCTCCACCCAGCCGCCGTCGGTCGGCGTCCCGGCCCAGGCGATGTAGCCGTCCGGCCGTACCAGCAGGGCGGGACCGTCGTCGGTGCGCTCGACCCGCACGACCTCCGCCGCCGCCACCGGACCGGAGTTCCGCGGCCTGATCAGGACGAACCCGGGCCTGCGCTGCACCTCCGTCAGGCGTTTGCCGACCAGCGGAACCTCGGTTGCGCGGGTACCGACGAGCGGATGCTGACCGCGGCGGCGCGCATACCGGATCTCGGTGCCGGCGAAGTTCCCGGCCAGCAGGTCGCTCACGCGCCGCAGGCCGAGTAGTCGCGACGCGATCAGATCGCGGGCAACGCGAGCGAGTCGGGGTTCCAACGTGACGCCGCGCATCATCACCCCGGACCGCCGGAGCGCGCTCTTTCCCACCGGGTACCGCTCGTCGTGGTAGGAGTCCAGCACCTCGTCCTCGGCGCCACCGAGGACGGCGTCGAGCTTCCAGGACAGGTTGGCCGCGTCCTGGATGCCGGTGTTCATGCCCTGGCCACCCATCGGCGAGCACACGTGGGCGGCGTCGCCGGCGAAGAACACCCGGCCGACGCGATACGCGTCGACCTGGCGTTCGTCGCAGTGAAAACGCGACCGCCAGCCGACGTCGACGAGACCGACGTCGCGCTTCATCGCACGGATGAGCACCGAGGCGATCTCGTCGCGCGCGACCGGAGCGGAGTCCGGCAGCTGACGGTTCCGATCCCAGGTCGACGCCCGGAACCAGGCACCCTCGTCGTCCCAGCGCCCGTACGGGACCAGAAAGCCGAAGCAGTCCGGGGCGGACCCGAGTACCAACCCGGTGCCGGTGGGTCCGTCGGTCAGCTTGACGTCGGCCAACACGAGGGACGACAGAACCGAACGGCCTGGGAATCCGACGCCGAGCACGTCGCGGATCGTGCTGTGCGCACCGTCGGCCGCGACCAGATAGCGGGCGCGGACCGTCCGGGCTTCACCGCCGTCCGTCGGCCGCACGGTGGCGGTGACACCCTCGTCGTCCTGTTCGGCCGCGATCACCTCCGCGCGATTGAGGATGGTCGCGCCGTGCTCGAACGCGTAGCGGCCGAGGACCCGATCGACGTCGGTCTGCGACGTGATCAGGACGAACGGATACCGCGACCGCAGGCGCGAGAGCTCGAGCCTGGCGTCGCGGAACAAGGTGACCGCGGGCATCGGATCACCCGTCTCGAGTAACGCGTCGGCAAGCCCGCGACTGTCCAGAAGTTCCAGCGTGCGGGCCTGGGTTGCGACGGCGGGGCGCGAGAAACTGCTCCGGGGCCGTCGCTCCACCAGGGTCACCGAGCGACCCGACCGAGCCATGTCTCCGGCGACCGTGAGCCCCACCGGTCCTCCGCCGACGACCAGCACGTCGACGTCGTCGGGTCGCACGGTTCGCCTCCCGCCCGCTGTTCAACGCGTGTTGATCTGAGGTTAGCATTCGTGGTCAACAACCGTTGAACTGCCGTTGCCCGGACCGGACCGGGTGGGGCTTAAGCTCGTTCGGTGGCCGCACGAAGCTCTGACCCCGAAGCCACCCGAGCCGCGATTCTCGGCGTCGCACGCCTCCAGTTCGGAGAGCGGGGCTTCGACCGGACGACGATCCGGTCGGTGGCCACCGCGGCCGGCGTGGATCCGGCGCTCGTCATGCACTACTTCCGCAACAAAGCGGGCCTGTTCGCCGAGGCGTCCCGCGTGGACGTGCGGATCCCCGACCTGTCGGGGGTGCCACCCGAGCGGCTGGCCTCCGTGCTCGTGCCGTTCTTCGTCGCCGACTGGGGGCCCGACGGCCGTCTGCTGCCGTTGCTCCGCGCGGCGGCGTCCAACCGCGCGGCCGCCGACACGCTTGTCGAGATGTTCACCGAGTACGTGGCGCCCGCGCTGGGCGCCCTCGCCGTGGACCGCCCGGAGGAGCGGGCCGCGATGATCGGCTCCCAGGTCGTCGGTGTCGCCGTCGCCCGACACATCATCGGGCTGCCTGCCCTCGTCGACATGGACGACGCGACACTCGCCGACTGGCTCGGGCCGACCATCGCGCGCTACCTAACGGCCTGAGCACCGCCGGGCGGACACCGCTCGTCGCGGGTGAGCACGGTCCGGCCCCCGTCTGCGGGATCGCACAACGGCGTGCGGATCCAGGGGACAACCGTCCGCTACTCCCGCAGGCGGATCGGCGCCCGGCGACTCGGCCGGCCGAACGCGCTCCACGAGCAGAACCTACCGAGGTCGGATCGCTGTCGATCACGCCGCGGACGTAATCGTCACGCCGGCCGGCTGCTTCGCGGACCAGAGTGCCAGCGCCCCGAGCGTCGCGAGCAGGCCGGCACCGGCGACCACCAGGTGGCTGGGCACGACCACGGTGAGGGCGCCGGCGAGCAGCACCCCGGCGCCCTGACCGGCGACCAGACCGGCGGCGACGAGCGCGAACGCCTGTGCGCGGGAGTCGTCGGGCACCGTACGGACGAAAGCGACGTTCGCCGCGAGCTGGTAGGCGGCGCCGGCACCGGAGACCGCCCAGAGAAAGCCGGTGAGCACCGGGCCCGGCGCGAGGACGCAGAGCGCCAAGGGCACCCCGGCCAGCACCGCCAGCGGCTCCAGCAGCAGTAGCCGACGGTCGGCGGAGACCCACCGGCTCAGCCCGACCATCGCGAGCGCGGTCCCCGACGCGGTACAGGCGAGGAGGAAGCCGATCGTGCGGGCACCGCCGCCGAAGCCCGCGGCGTACGGGGCGACGACACCGGCCGGCACCGTGTGGAACGTCGCCAGCCAGGCGTAGCCGGTCAGCCGACGCAGGCGCCGGTCGCCGAACACCAGCCGGACTCCGGCGAGCGCGTGGCGCTCCCCCGGTCGCGATGGGCCCGCGGCGGCAGCCGGCCGATCGGCCACGGTTCGGCGGACGAGCACGGCCGAGACGAGGAACGTCAACGCGTCGAACAGCAGGGCCTGGCGCGGCGTGGTCGCTGCGGCGAGGAGCCCGCCGGCCGCGAAGCCGGCTACCTGGGCGAACTGCCCGGTCACCGCGCCGATCGCGGTCGCGGACGCGTAGCGGTCGTCGTCCGGGAAGACGTCGCGCACCAACGCCGAGCGGGCCGCGGAGAACGGCACCCCGAGCAGCGTGGCCACGAACAGCAGGAGGTAGAGCGCGGGCAGCGGGAGGCCGGGCAGTGCCATCAGCGCGATCAGTGCGGCGCCGGCGAGATCGCAGGTGATCAGCACCGCGCGACGCGGGTACCGGTCGCCGATCCAGCCCAGCAACGGGCCGCCGATCAGCCAGGGCAGCATCGTCACCGCGTAGGCCGCGGCTGCCGCCGGTGCGGACCCGGTCGTCTGGAACACCAGCACGGTGAGCGCGACGCGGGCGAGCTGGTCGCCCAGGCGCGAGAGCGTCTGGGCCAGCCAGAGGCCCCGGAACTCCCGGTCGCGCAGGACCGTGGTCCGCCGGTCGCCGGGCATCGTCACCTTTCGCGAGTGATGGCCGGGCGGCGGAGGCCACTCCGCCACCCGGGTCGGTGTCAGTCCCAGTCGGTGCCGTGCATGGGCGATCTCCTTCCGGGCCGGAACGAACTACCGGTCAGTCCCACTCGGTGATCCGCATGCCAGACCTCCTCCCGTGAAGCGTGCGAAGGACACGTCACTCCCAATCGGTGCCGCGCATGGCGATCTCCTCCCGTGCGATCGGCAGGCAGGAGCTATCCGACCCGGTTCACCCGTCCGGGTGGCGGAATCCAAACGAGTCCGTACAGAGTGGTGGCGTCGCACCGTCCACAGGGGAGGGGACACATGGCCGTCGCGGAAACCGGCGGGCTGCCCGACCCCGGGCGCGCCCGCAGCCTCGACGATCTGGCGGGGTGTCTGCGCGCACTCAAGGTCTGGGCCGGGGACCCCTCGTACGAGACGATCACCCGGCGGATCAACGGCCGCCGGCGGACCACCGGGCGTCCGGAGCACGAGCGCGCCCGGCGCGGCACCGTCGTGGACTGCTTCAAGGCCGGCCGGCGCCGCGTCGACGAGGAACTGGTCCTCGAGGTCGTCGAGGCGCTGCACGCGGAGCCCGGCTACCTCGTGCACTGGCAGCAGGCGTTGCGCGCCGCGGTCGCGGGGGCGCGGGCAGCGGCGCAGGTGCGGGTCCTCGACCGGCTACCCGACGACGTACCGGGCTTCGTCGGCCGAGACGCCGAGCTGGCGCGGCTCACCGCCCACGGGTCGCTCGTCGCCCTGATCACCGGAATGGCCGGGGTCGGCAAGACCCAGCTCGCGATCCACGCCGGCCACCTGCTCGCCGCGGAGCAGCGGTTCGAGACGACGCTCTTCGTCGACCTCCGTGGTTTCCACCCGGATCCGGCGCAGCCTCCGGCGGACCCGGGGGCCGTTCTCGACGCGTTCCTGCGCCTGCTCGGCCGCCCCGGCCACCGCATCCCCCCTGGCCTGCCCGCGAAGGTCGCGCTCTTCACCGAGCTCCTCGCCGGCACCCGGACGCTGCTGGTGCTCGACAACGCCGCCGACGAGGAGCAGCTCCGCCCCCTGCTCCCCGCGGGTGGCGACGCCGTCACCGTCGTCACCTCCCGGCGTGCGCTCCCGCGGCTCGACGCGGACGTCCGGCTCGACCTCGACGTGCTCAGCGCCGGGGAAGCCGAAGCCCTGCTGGTCGCGGCGGCACCAGGCCTCGCGATCGGCGCCGACGCCACCGCGTACCGGCGGCTCACGACCCGGTGCGGGCGGCTGCCGCTCGCGCTCAGCGTCGTCGCCGGGCAGTTGGTGGGGAGGCCCGGCTGGACCGTGACCGATCACGCCGACCGGCTCGACGAACGGTCCCGCGACCGGCGGCTGGAGACCGGCGTCGAACTCGCGTTGCACCTGTCGTACCAACACCTTCCGACGCCCCGGCAGACGCTGCTGCGGCGCCTGGCCGCCCACCCCGGACCGGATTTCGACGTCCACGCCTGCGCGGCGCTGCTCGGCGTCGGCCCGGACGAGGCCGGCGCGGCGCTGCGTGGCCTCGTCGACGAGCACCTGGTGCAGCGGTCCGACGCCGAGCGGTACGTGCTGCACGACCTCGTCGGGGCGTACGCGGCCGAGCGGGCCCGCGACGACGAGCGCCCGTCCGACCGGCGCGACGCGCTGACACGTCTCCTCGACCACCTCCTGCACGCCGCAGCCGCGGCGATGAACACGTTGTCGCCCGCGGAGCGGCACCGCCGTCCGGAGCTGCCGCAGCCGTCCGCGACCCACCTCGAGTTCACCGACGCCACTGACGCGCGGGCGTGGCTGGACGGCGAGCGCACGACGCTGATCGCGGCCTGTGCGGAGGCCGCCGGCGCCGGTCGCGCGGAGTACGTCGTGCGGATGGCCGGAACGATCTACACCTATCTCGACAACGGCGGATACCCGGCGGACGCCGTGACCGTCCACACCCGGGCCCGGGACGCCGCGCGGCAGCTCGGCGACGACGTCGCCGAAGCGGTCGCGCTGACGAACCTGGGGATGGCGTGGTGGCAGCTCGGCGACTACGCCACCGCGGTCTCCCACCTCCGGCAGGCCCTCGCCGTGCACCGAACGGCCGGTGACCTCCGCGGGGAGGCCCGCGCGCTCGGCAACCTGGGCGTCGTCTACAGCACGAGCGGACGCGGCGACCTCGCCGCCGAGTACCAGCGCCGAGCACTCGAGGTGTTCCGGCAGGTCGGCGACCGGGTCGGCGAGGCCAACACGGTGACGAATCTGGCCGCCGCGCACGCCCAGCTGGGACACCCGGCCGAGGCGATCGAGTACAGCAGGCAAGGGCTGGTCCTCTTCCGGGACCTGCGGCACCGCGGCGGGGAGGCCACCGCGCTGACCAACCTCGGCGACGGCCATCTCGCCCTGGACGAGTGCGAAACCTCGGTCGAGTGGTACCGGCAGGCCCTCACGATCTTCCGCGACCTGGGCGAGCGTTACGGCGAGTGCTGCGCCCTCAACGGCCTCGGCCGGGCACTCGCCGGCCTGCGGCGCGGCGACGAGGCAGCCGAGTGCCACCGGGCCGCGCTGGCGCTGGCGCTCGAGATCGACAACCCGGACGAACAGCAGCGGGCGACCACCGCGCTGGCTCACCTGGTCACGACCGGGGACCACGACCCGATCGGCGGCTGTCGAAGCCGCGGGACGGGGCCCTAGTCGGCGGCCGGGGTGGCGCGGACCGGGCGTCGGATCCGGAACACGCGGGGAACGACGACGCTCAGGGCGAGCGCGATCACGACCAGGCCGTAGCCGACTGCGGTCTCGCGCAGACCGACCCGGGGCACGAGCACACCGGCGATCACCGCGGGCACGCTGAACCCCAGGTACGACACGGTGTAGATCGCGCCGAACAGGCCACCGCGCTCGGCCGGTGCCGCCAGCGGAGCCAGCGACCGCAGCGCGCCCAGGAAGCCGGAGCCGAAGCCCAGCCCAGCGACCGCGGACCCGGCGAAGAACCCGACCGTCGACCCGTCGACCAGCGCGATCAGCGAGCCGATCGTGCCGATCGCGAGCAGCGCGGCCCCGACCGTCATCACCCGCGCGGGCGCACGGTCACTGGCGACGACGCCCGCGACCGCGCCCGCTCCCGCGAGCACCGAGACGACGAGTCCGGCGACGACGTGGTTCTCCACCCCGAGGACGCCCGACGTCAGCGAGGCTCCGAGTGAGAGGTAGAGGCCACCCATCGCCCAGGTCGCGAGCAGCACCGGCGAGGTCGCGACGAACGTCGCCCTGGCCTCGCGCGGCACACCGAGCCGCGGCCGCAGGGCGGTGAGCGCTCCCGGACGCCGTTCGATCGTCTCCGGAAGCGCGACGACGAGGACCGCCAGCAGGACGAACGCGATCGTCAGCCCGGCGAACACCACGGTCTCCGGCGCGGACACGTACTGCACCAGCAACCCGGAGGCCAACGCGCCGAAGGCCAAGCCGGTGAGCGGCGCCGCGCTGTTCAGGATCGCGCCGAGCCGGGCCCGACCCGGTGGTAGCAGGTCGACGAGCGCGGCGCTGATCGTCCCGGTGGCGGCCCCGGTGGCCAGGCCCTGGATCACGCGCGCGAGCACCAGGCCGCCGAGCCCGTCGGCGGAGAGGAACACCGCCATCCCGACTGCTTCGACCACCAGACTCGCCAGCAGCACCGGTCGGCGCCCGAGGTGGTCGGAGAGCCGCCCGACCGTGATCAGAGCGGCCAGCAGCGCCCCCACGTAGACGGCGAAGACCACCGTCAGCATCAGCGTCGAGAAATGCCATCGTGCCTGGTAGACGACGTACAGCGGCGACGGAGCGCTGGCGGCGACCATGATCATGAACAGGGTCGCGGCGACCAGCCAGAAGCCCAGCGTGTGCCGTGTCGAACGCACGGTTCCTCCAACGGTTCCACTTTTCTCGAACGAATCGAACCGTACGCCGCACTCGGCGACTGTTCAAGTATCCTGGAACCATGCCTGAGTCCACGCGTGAGCTGGCGCACCCGGAGCCGGCCGACTTCGTCCTCACCGACGTGCTGTTCGCGTTGAGCGACCCGTCGCGGCTGGCGATCGTCCGGCAGCTCGCCGACGGGCCGGTGGAGACCGTGGGCTGCCAGACGCTCGGCGGGGAGATCCCGAAGTCCACGCGCTCGCACTACCTCAAGACGCTGCGCGAGGCCGGCATCATCCGGAACGTGGCGCACGGCCGGGAACGCCTGGTCAGCCTGCGCGTCGACGAGCTGGAAGCACGCTTCCCGGGCCTGCTGGCCTCCGTCCTGGCCGCCACCGGGGGCGACTCGTCGCCCGCCGATCCGACCCCGCTGTAGGCAGGTCTCACCTGGCGCAGGTGTCGCGGTACGGCCGGGCGTCCCACAGAATCGTGCCGGCTGCGTCCGCCTACGCCGCGCCGCGGAGGTCACTCCGCTGCCCCTCCGCGGAGCCGATCGCGGAGCGCCGATTCGAGCACGACAGGATGCCCGCGCCGAGCAGCCCGGTCATCCCCGCGATCGCCACCACGACGTGCGGGGCGACGACCTCGGCCAGCGCGCCACCACCGATCACGCCGACGCTCTGCCCGGTCACCAGCCCGGTGCCGACGACGCCGAACGCTTGCGCACGCCACTGGTCCGGCACCGCACTGGTGAAGGCGACATTGGCGATCAACTGGTATCCCGCGCCGGCGCCCGCGGCCAGCCACAGCAACGCGGTGACCGCAAGACCGGGCCGGAACGCGCACGCCGCCAGCGGAGCCGCCGCCAGCAACGCCAGCGGGTGGAGCAGCCGCAACCTTCGCCCGGGTGGACCTACCGGCCGAGGAAGGCCATGGACAGCCCAGCGCCCGTCGCGGTGGCCGCCAGCACAATTCCCACCCCGAGCCGCGTGCCGCCGAGAGCCGCGACGTAAGGTACCGCGATCCCGGCCGGAACGATGTGGAACTGTCCCCTGACCAGATGGCCGACAGCAACATCGAGCTCGGCAAGCTCTCCCGCGAACGGGAACTCGGCCCCGTGCTGGACTCCCTCACCGTGCCGGTCCGGTACGTCGTCCCGTCCGGGACGTCTCTCGGAAGCAAGGGCGACGAGCAGGAACGGATCCGCGCCGGCCTCGACGCGGTCGTCGCACGGAACCCTCACATCCGGATCAGCGCCAAGGTCGCCAGCAACCATGGCGCGGTGCTGAAGAAGGACTCCGCTGCCATCGCCGACGCGGTCCGCGAGGTCGCCGCCCACAACCGGGCCGCGCAATGACGTCCACGAGTGGGCGCTGCGATCGATCGACGTCGAGTACACCTCCGGGTCCGACCAGCCACCGGCCGGAGGTTGCTCTACCCGCCAGTAATAGAAGATCCCAGCCGTCGCGTACTGCTCCGCCTTCACGATCCGATCAGTTGTCGCGATCCACAGGGCCGGACTCCGACGTCGCCGCCTGCCGGTGGGGAACAAGCCTCCCCGGCGGCTGTCGCGTCCCTTCGCTGACGGCGTGCCGACAGTGGCCGACGCGTTCAGCACGCTCGTCAACGCAGGCCGGTCGCCGCAGCCAATCGCACCGGATGCGCTGTTCTGACGCGAGCGGCACCTCGTCCGGCGATCCGTGGCAGTAGGCGTCATCGGACGGGCTGGACGGCGCTCGCCTGGTAACGCTCCGAGCCGAGCACAGGCCACTCCGTCGATAGCGTCAGCATCGCGGAACTGAGACACCGGCGCCGGTTGCGTGAGCCCCCGGAGCGTCGACCACCTCCGGCCGCACCCTCTGCGCGTCTCGGTAGGGCCGAGAAGGTGTCGTAGGCCCGGAAGGGTGCGTCTCCTCACGATCGAGCCGCTCACCGGCGTCGGATCGGACAACTGCGTACCTGCCCGGAGATGGGGGCGGACACCTGCGCGAACCGGCGCGCGACACGCTGACTCACGTCCGATAAGAAATTTTTATCAAGCTAAATCCCATTTCGTCCTGTTAGATCATTTTCATGAACCGATTCTCTGGGCGTTCTCATCAGGCGACCTAGAAGTGACACCCATCCCGGCGGCGCCGGATTCCGAATACCTCACATGACACGGATGAGAACGCTGGGGTTCGGAGCCCTGACGGGGGTCGCCGCCGCCGGCGCTGCCCTCGGGGTAGCTGAGCCGGTGGCCGCGGCGGTCGGACGCGGTTCGTCGCCCGTCGTCGCGGTCGGTCTGGCGTTCATCGATCTGGTGCCACGGCCGATCAAGGACTTCGGCATCGAGACGTTCGGGCAGAACGACAAGGTCGCGCTGCTCGCCGGGGTGTTCGTCATCCTCGCGGTGTTCGCGGTGGTGTGCGGCGTGGTGTCACTGCGCCACCGGTTGCTGGGTGCGGCCGGCGTCGCTCTGTTCGGCGTGGCGGGAGTCGTCGCGGCGGTCACCCGGCCCGGCGCCGGCCCGGTGGCGTCGCTGCCCGCGCTGGTGGGAGCCGCGATCGGCGTCGGCGTGTTGCTGTTCCTCGCCCCCCGCGCGGCCGCAGTGGTGTCCGCCCAACCGCCCGCCGGATCGCCGAAACCCGAGATCCCGGCCGAACCGACGCCGGACGACGAACGCACGAGCGGCCGCGCCGACGCCATGCGCACCGACGAGGGCGCGAGCGGCGCCGCCGACGCCATGCGCACCAAAACCCCCAACGGCGTGACGGCGACCTCACGGCGGAGGTTTCTGTCGCTCGCAGGTTCGGCGCTGGTGGTCTCGGCCGGGCTCGGTGTGGCCGGACGTTACCTGAGCAGTCTGCGCGACGTTGCCGCTGAGCGGCTCAAGCTGGCCCTGCCGGCCGCCGCCGACCCCGCTCCGCCGTTGCCCGCCGGTGTGGACTTGAAGCTGCCCGACCTCACACCGTTCGTGACGCCGGAGAAGGACTTCTACCGGGTCGACACGGCTCTGGCGGTGCCGCAGTTGTCCACCGACGAGTACCGCCTGAAGATCCACGGCCGGGTGCGCAGCCCGATGACACTCACTTACCAGGACCTTCTCGACCGTGAGCTCGTCGAACGGGTGATCACGCTGTCGTGCGTCTCCAACGAGGTCGGTGGGACGCTGGCCGGCACCGCCCGCTGGCTCGGCGTCCCCCTGAAGGCGCTCCTGGACGAGGTGCAACCCGAGGGCGGGGCGGACCAGATCGTCACCAGATCGGTCGACGGCTGGACGTGCGGAACCCCGACCTCCGTGGTCCGCGACGGTCGCGACGCGTTGATCGTCGTCGGCATGAACGGCAAACCGCTGCCGATCGAACGCGGTTACCCCGTCCGCATGCTCGTCCCCGGTCTCTACGGCTACGTGTCGGCCACCAAGTGGCTGGTCGACATCGAACTCACGTCCTTCTCCGACTTCGACCCCTACTGGGTCAAGCGCGGCTGGAAAGCCCAGGCCCCGATCAAAACCTTCTCCCGGATCGACACCCCACGCCCGCTGGCCAACTCCAAAGCCGGAACGGTCACGGTCGCCGGGGTCGCCTGGGCGCAGCACCGCGGCGTCGAGCGGGTGGAAGTCCGCGTCGACGGCGGCGAGTGGAACGTCGCGACGCTGGCCCCGGTTCCGTCCGCGGACACCTGGCGGCAATGGCGCTGGGACTGGGACGCCACGAAGGTCGCACCCGGCCAGCACACCCTCGCGGTCCGCGCGACCGACCGAACCGGAGCCACCCAACCCGAACAACGCGCCAAACCGTTCCCTGACGGCGCCACCGGCTGGCACTCGGTGGTCGTCACCGTCGAGTGACGACCACCCGATGTCCGTTTTCGCACACCACGGTTGATCCAACGAAAGGACCTTCGTCATGACTCGCGTTCGCACTCGCCTTCTCGGTGTCACTACCGCGGCTCTCCTCGCCCTGTCGATGGCGGCCTGCAGCAGCGACGATTCCTCCGACACCGCCACCACCTCCAGCGACAGCACCAGCGCTACCGCGATGGCCTCTCCGTCCGAATCGGCCATGTCGGCTGACGCGCCCTTCGGCGCCGCCTGCTCCGCGGTTCCCGCCTCCGGCTCCGGGTCCTTCTCCGGCATGGCTCAGGACCCGGTCGCCACCGCGGCCAGCAACAACCCGGTGCTCTCGACACTCGTCACCGCGGTCAAGACCGCGGGGCTCGTCGACACGCTCAACAGCGCCAAGGACGTCACCGTGTTCGCGCCCACCAACGACGCGTTCGCCAAGATCCCGGAAGCCGACCTGAAGAAGGTGCTGGCCGACAAGGCCACGCTGACCAAGATCCTGACCTACCACGTGGTCGGCCAGAAGATCACGCCCGACCAGCTCGGCACCGCCGGGCCCTTCAAGTCGCTCCAGGGCCAGGACGTCACCGCCACCGGCAGCGGCGAAGACTTCACCGTGAACGGCACCGCCAAGGTCGTCTGCGGCAACGTCCAGACCGCCAACGCCACCGTCTACCTCATCGACACGGTGCTGATGCCGAAGTAACCCCATTCCCATTCGACGGTGGTGACCCCTCAGGGTCACCACCGTCGCGTATCCGGGGAGGTCGACGACGACGGCAGCGCGCCCTGGACGGCGAACCCACTCTGCGCGACGCGATCCTCGACCGGGCGCCGGCCCGCTGGTCTCCCGGAGGCTGCGTTCGCGGCACCGTGATCGTTGCCACCGTGAGCCCCTGGACGGAGACCGGTACCCCGCCGTCTAAAAGAGCTGTGGTACCGCCAGAAACGTCATGCCGAGGCCGACGAGCACGATGAGGGTTGCGGTGGCGGTGGGTAGCCGCCGGGTCAGCAGGGTCCCCCGGCGGCCGGTGCCGAACCGGTACAGACGTTCACTCCAGTGGGCCAGTGCGAAGCCGATGCCGGTGAGAGTGGCCGCCAGGCCGATCCCGTAGGCGAGTACCAGCAGCACGCCGTACCAGGCCCGGCCCAGTGCGGCGGCGCCGAGCAGGACCACTACCGCGGACGGGCTCGGCGACAGGCCGCCGGCGAAGCCCATGGCCAGCAGGCTCCGCACGTTCGGCGACTCGCCGGGCCCGGGCAGGTGATGGGTGTGCGGACTCCCGCCGTGGCTGTGCACATGGGACGTGCGCGGGGCATGCGAGTGCGGGGCATGCGAGTGCGGGTGCGCGGCGAGGTGACCTGCCGGCACGAGTTCGTCGGTGTGGTGATCGTGCGTGACTGCGACGACGCGCCTCCGGCGGAGGGCTTGGTGGAGCAAGTGCGCGCCGACAAGCGTGACGAGGATGCCGCTGATCAGCCGAAGCCACCCGTATGTGGCGTCGGGGGCGAGTTGCAGGGAGGTGGCGAACAGGACTCCCAAGGCGAGCACCCCGAGGGTGTGGGTGGCGGCCACCGCGCCGGCCACCGTCAGCGCCTCTCGCGCGCGTCCTCGAGAGCCGACGAGGTACGCCGCCATGATCGTCTTGCCGTGCCCGGGGGCGACGGCGTGCGCTCCGCCGAGCACCAGGGCGATCAGAAAGGCGAGTACGCCGACGCCCAGGGTGAGCTGCGGGTGCCCGATCAGGCTGGTGAACCAGGTGGTGAACCGGTCGACGCCGCGGGCCTGCGTCGCGCCGGTAGGGGCGAGCGAATCGACGGCGGCCGGGCCGCCCGGGCGGACGGCGAGCGTGGCCGAGCGCACGTCGGAGACCGCCCCGGTGGGGTAAGCCGTGAGTCGCTTGCTGACGCTGGCGGCGGGCACGTCGGAGCGGGTGATGGTGTAGCGGTCCCCGAGGGCGGTGATTTCGCGCCAGCCGATCCGGTCGGCGAAGAGCGTCGTGCGGTAGCCGATCGCCGTTGTGGTGGTGATCCTCGCGTCGGCGCGCAGGGTGCAGTGCAGGCGGAGGGTGGTGAGCCCGCCTGCGCCGGCGGGAAAGGTCAACCCGGCGGGCTCTGCGGTAAGGCGCACGTTCCGGCCGCCGACGGTCACTGCCGCGGCCGCGGCCGCGGCTGCACAGGTGTGTTCGGCGTAGGTGTCGTTCTCGGCCGAGGACGCGGTTCCGTCCCGGTCGGTGTCGATGTCGATGGTGCGTGCCTGGTAGGCGGGCAGCTCGGCGAGATCGAGCACGAAGTCGACGTCCACGCCGGTGCTGCTGATCCGCAGCCCGGCGTACTGGTTGGTGGTGAAGTTGCCGAGGGGGTGGGCTTGTGCCGGGGTGCCCGGCATCAGCACGCCCACCAGGGCAATGACCAGGACGGCGAGGATTCGGCCGATCATGCGGGGCCTCCGAGATCGGCGAGGGTGGCGCGGGCGCTGGGGCCGTAACGGAGCGAGAAGTGCGGGTTGATGCTCAGCGCCCGGCTCAGGTCGGCGCGGGCTCCGGCGCGGTCGTGCAGGGCCAGGCGGATCATGGCCCGGTAGTAGTGCGCCTGAGCGTCTCTGGTGCCCAGCCGCAGGCCCCGGTCGGCGTGGTGGAGGGCGGCACGGTCGTCGCCGGCGGCGTGCAGCGCCCAGGCGTACGCGGTCTCGACTTTGATGCCGGGCCGGGCGGCGAGCAGCGCCTTGCCCCGGGTGACTGCCATCCGCGCGTCGCCGTGGTCGGCGGCGAACAGGATCAGGTCGATGTCGGTGGTCGCCGGGGTCGCGGCGGGTAGTCGGGCGCTGAGGCGGATGAGGTCGTCGGTCTGACCGGCCGCGCCCGCCTGACCGGCCGCGTTCAGCGTGTCGGCGAGCGTCATCAGGTGATCCACCGTCGGGAGCGTTGCGGTGGCGGCACGGAGGTCGCTGATCGCCGCGGTCAGGTCGCCGCGGGCGGCGGACACTTTGGCCCGATCGGCGAGCAGGGCAGGCTGCCCGGGCACGCGTGCCAGCCCTTCGGCGAAGTAGGCCGCGGCCGTGTCCGTGTCCCCGGCCCCGAAGGCCAGTTCGCCCAGGTGGGTCAGCGCGAACGTGATCTCGTCGAGCGTGGTGGCGACCTCGCGGGCCCGGGTCATCAGCTCGACCGCCCGGCGTTGGTCGCCGCGCAGCTCGAACAGGTAGGAGGCGCGAGCGAACGACCCGGTGTCCGGGCGGAGGTCGAGCATCCGCTGGACCGCCGCGGTGGCCTCGGGGTAGCGGCCGAGCTCGATGTTCGCGTCGGTGAGCACCCCGTACGCGTCGGCGGAGTAGCTGTCGGCGGCGACTGCCAGTCGCGCGTAGCGCAGCGCCGCGCGGAAGTCGTGCCGGGCCGCCGCGAGTGCGCCGAGCCCGGTCAGCGCGGCCGCGTTGTCCTGCGGGCGCACCTGGCGCGAGCGGCGCAACGCGGTCTCGGCCGCTTGGTAGTGCGCCGGGTCGTAGGTGATACGGCCGAGCTGGATGCGGGCCAGGCCGAGCGCAGCCCACCCCTGCCAGTCGCCGGGCACCGCGGCGAGGTGCGCCTGCACGCGTCCCACATAAGCGTCCAGCTCCTGCGTCGGCGATCTGACGGCGGTGGCCGGTGCGGCGCGCTCAGGGGCAAGCCGGTGCCACGGCCCCAGGGCGACGCCGGCACCGAGCAGAACCACCGCGGTCAACACGGTGACCAGCAGCGGCCGCGTCCACCGTCGTCGCATGACTCCGATCGTGCGCTAGCCGACGATCCAGGTAAAGACGACACGAAGGTTTAAAGCCGTTTATCAACCAAACCCCTCTAAATGGGGCTACGAAGGAGAGGCGATAGCGGCGACGCCGCCGCTATCGTCCATCTGCCTACGGGGGAAGAATGAGATCTGCCCAGTCCGATCCGTACCGAAGGCTGCTCTCCGCCGCCTCGCTCGGCATCTCGGCGATGTGCCTGGCCACGCTCGCACCAGCCCCGAGCACGGCTTCCTCGCACCGGGAGGCACCCCTGATCGCGAGCACTCCCAGCCTGGACAACACCGACCTCTACGCCTTCGTCAGCCCGGACGCATCCGACACCGTGACCGTGGTGGCGAACTGGCAGCCGTTCGAGGAACCGAACGGAGGGCCGAACTTCTACCCGTTCGCCGAGAACACCGCGCACGACATCAACATCGACAACAACGGTGACGCCAAGCCGGACGTCATCTACCGGTGGATGTTCCGAACGACCTACCGGAATCCCAACACGTTCCTCTACAACACCGGCCAGGTCACCTCGCTGGGTGACCCCGACCTGAACATCCGCCAGTTCTACACGTTGCAGCGGATCACTCCCTCAGGCACCAAGTCGATCCTGCGGACCGCGCAGGTCGCACCGTCGTTCACCGGCGAAGCGTCGATGCCGAATTACGGGTGGCTGTCCAACCAGGCGGTCACGTCCGCCGGTGCGGACACCCGCTCGTTCGCGGGCCAGTCCGACGACGCGTTCTTCGCCGACCTCCGGGTCTTCGACCTGCTCTACGGCGGCGACCTCAGCAAGGTGGGGCACGACACGCTCAAGGGCTACAACGTCAACACCATCGCCCTGCAGGTGCCCAAGTCCGACCTGGCCCTCAAGGGCAACGCCACCCGCAACCCGGTCGTCGGCATCTGGACGACCACGTCACGCGTCGGCGCGAGCATGCGCGGCAAGCCAGGGGCGATGCAGCAGGTGTCGCGGCTGGGCATGCCACTGGTGAACGAGGTCGTCATCCCGCTGGGGAAGAAGAACGAGTTCAACGCCACCAAGCCCACTGACGACGGGAAGTTCGCCCCGTACGTCACCAATCCCGAGGTTCCGAAGCTGATCCAGGCCCTCTACAAGATCCCGGCGCCGGCCACACCGCGTACCGACCTGGTCGAGGTGTTCCTGACCGGCGTCTGCGAGGCCTGCGGACCGGTGAAGGCGAATCTCAACTCGCAACAGCTCAACAAGGACGTCGCCAAGAAGTCGTTCGTCCCCAGCGAGCAGCTCCGGTTGAACATGGCCGTGCCGCCGGCCGACAACCCGAACCGGCTCGGCGTGGTCGGCGGCGACCTCGCCGGCTTCCCGAACGGACGCCGGCTCGCCGACGACGTCATCGACGTGACGCTGCAAGCCGCGGAAGGCATTCTGCTACCGAACCCACCCGCGGCGGTCAAGACGCTCGGTGATGGCGTCGACAGCAACAACGTCGGCTTCCGGCACAGCTTCCCCTACGTCGCCCTGCCGAACCAGGCCAGCGTCAACCAGAACTAGACCGGTGCGGGAGGGTCGGATCCACTCCACGGATCCGACCCTGCCGCCCAGGGCTCTCGAGCTCACCGCCCGAACGGGACCACCAGCGTCACCGCCGACGTCACTTCGGCATGAGGACGGTGTCGACCAGGTAGACGGTGGCGTTGGCGGTCTGGACGTTGCCGCAGACGACCTTCGAGTCGCCGTTCACAGTGAAGTCCTCGCCGCTACCGCTGACCGTGACCTCGCCGCCCTGCAGCGACTTGAACGGCCCGGCCGTGCCGAGTTGCTCGGGGGTGACCTTCTGCCCGATCACGTGGTAGGTGAGAATTTTCGTCAACATGTCCTTGTCGGCGAGCACGGCCTTGAGCTGCGCCTCCGGGATCTTCGCGAACGCATCGTTGGTCGGCGCGAACACCGTGACGTCCTTGGCCCCGTTGAGCGTGTCGACGAGCCCGGCGGTCTTCACAGCCGTGACCAACGTCGAAAGCACCGGGTTGTTGCTCGCGGCGGTCGCGACCGGGTCCTGAGCCATCCCGCTGAAGCTGCCGGCGCCGGAGGCCGGCACGGCCGAGCAGGCGGCCCCGAACGGCTGGTCCATGCCCGAGGTGCCGGAAGAGGTCATCTCACTGGCCGACGGCGCAGGAGCAGCCGCGGTGTCGGAGGAATTCGAAGAGTTCGAGGAGTCCGAACCTCCGCACGCAGCCAAGCTGAGCGCGAGAAGCGAGGCAGCGGTTACTCCGAATAGCCGGGTACGGATGTGCGCCACGGCAATCTCCTTCAGTTGTTTCGGGCTATGGGACGGCGACGACGGCTGAGTGCCGGCCGCTCGCGGCCGTCGGGGAACGGTTTCTCCCGGCCTTCGAGCGTGCGACGGCCGACTGGCGTCCGAGTCCCCGCGCCCGACGCGGAGACCCCTAGGTCGGTTCCTGCCTGCAGCGCCGCCGTCGGCAACGTCGGCACCGGAGCACGGAGCCGACACTCGAACACCCGGCGTGACCGAACGTCCGGGTCGCGAAACCCTTGACCGGGCGAAACCAGGGCGATCGCCGCGAGCCTGATCGAGGCGTCGGTGGCGAGTCGCTGAGTCCGTGTCACCTCAGCTCTTCGGAGCCACGCTCCGAGCGGATTGGTCGATCCGGGAAATTCTTTGACGGGTTAGCCGGAATGTCGGCTCCCTGCCTCGATGACCAATCCACCGGCATAACGGCTCCGAACAACGTCTGACCACGCTGTTCAACGCCCGGAGGCACCGTTGACGGACCGACGGAGAAGGCAGACGGCAGCCGCGAGGTGGCCGAACACCTCGGCCTGCCCCGACCCACCGTCAAGACCCGGATGCGCGACGGACTCATCCGACTGCGCGACTGCCTCGGAGTGACCCGATGACCTCAGCCACCAACCACGTCGACCAGCTGCTCGGCGCGTACGCCCTCGACGCTATGGACGACGTCGAACGCGCCGCGGTGGAGCGACATCTGCGCACCTGCCCGACCTGCGCCGCGGAAGCCGCCGAGCTGACCGCGACCACCGCCCGGCTCGGCGCCGCCGCCGTGACCACGCCGCCCCCGCACCTCCGCGCGCGGGTGCTGGGCGCCGCCCAGCGCACGGCGCAACACCACCGAGCAGCACGGAGGCCGGCCCCGCGCCGGAGACGCGGAGCGGCGGCCGCGGCCGCGGCGGTCGTTCTCGTCAGTTCGGTCGGCGGCACCTGGTGGGCGCAGGAAAACCGGATCACGCACGAACGCGCACGGGTGATCGCGGCCGAGCAGGAAAGCGCAGACATACGGGCGGTGCTGACCGCATCCGACGCCGAATTCCGGGTCGCCGCCAATCTGCCGTCCGGGCACCTGGCCGCTGTGTACTCATCGTCCCATCGAGCCGCCGTCGTCACCTTTGCCGACCTCGGTGACGTCCCGGCGGGCAAGACTTATCAGTTCTGGCGTCTGATCGGCCAGAACCCTCGATCGCTCGGCGCTCTCCCGGAAGGCACGCGCCGAGGAAGTCTGATCGTCCACGATCTCAACGGCACTGACCAGATCGCGGTCAGCATCGAGAACGCCGGCGGCGCACCGGTCCCGACCAAGGTCCATGCGGTCCTTCCGCTGACCTGACTCAGGCCGGCGAGTGCGAACCAATCCTTACCCCGAGCAGATCCGAACACCTGGTGTGCCCCGATTCCCACAGCTTCACCCTCGTACAACACCGCTCACCGTCGTCTCCAACCGCGGCCCCGGCCGGCGCGGGCGCGTGACGGCTGCGCTCACCTGGATCCGCACCCGTGCCATCCGGCGCAGACCACTCCTCACCCTGATTCGTTCCTCGGACGACCACCCCGCCGCCGTCGAGAACTCACCACCGCCCGCCCCGCCGTCGAGCCACCGGGAACCACAGCTGCCGGTCGCGCCGGTCCGCGCGATCGGCATCGCCGGCGCCGAAACCCGGATCGCGCCCACCATGCTCGGAATGCGAGAGCTCGCCTGGTCACCGCATCCCGACCGGTCGTTCCGACCCGGCTCCCATCCGACCACCCCCGCCGAGCCGGAGCAGTGATCACCGCGTCTCGGCCGAGGACCACCAATCACGTTGCGACGCCCCGCGCATCGACGCGAGCGGCTTTCGGTCGACGGCGACGTCGCGGTGATCCCGCCTGAGGGCGTCGAACCTACCGGCCGTCGACCGATGAGTTCGTCCTCGGACCGGGATCAAACAGGGTGAGCGAGCCGATCGGCTCGCTCGATGGATCGTGTCCGACAACGCGGTCCGGCCCGTTTCAACCCGCCCCGACCGCCAACGACAAAGGGCTGGCCCTCGACGGACCAGCCCCGACCGGCGGAAAACCGGTTCGCGCACTGACAACTACGGTGGGCGATACTGGGATCGAACCAGTGACCTCTTCGGTGTGAACGAAGCGCTCTCCCCCTGAGCTAATCGCCCTCAGGGACGCTCACACCATACTAGATCCCGTCAGCTGAAGGGGAATCCGGTCCACCCACTCAGCCGAAGCGACACCAACAAACACCCCACCAGCAGCAAAAAGCCTGCAAACCCCACGGCCATCCGCACCACCAGCGGCTGTCGCAGCACCCACCTGGTCCACGCCGCCACCGCGCCTCGCGTGAAGTGCAGCAGCCGCCGCGCCCACGAGTACTCGGTGGAGAGGATCCCCAGACCGGCGATCACCACGAGCCAGCCCGGGCCGGGTGCCGGCACCATGATCAGGCCCAGGATCACCACGACGACGCCGACCACCGTGATCGCTGCCCGGTACGGGAAGCCGAAGACCGGGTGGGAGCGCATCGGGTGGTGCATCCGGTCGCGGAAGAAGACGCCCCACGCGACGAAGCGCAGCGCCAGCGGGTGGGCGCGCAGCCGGTCGACGAGCGTCGGCTCGGCCTCGGGAGGCCGCTCCTGGGTGTCGATCACCGATTTCCCCGTCCGCTCACAGACCCATCGTCTCTCACACTGGCGACCTGGACCAGGCCCCGCGACTCCTTCGGCGGACACGCCGACGTCCTGAGCCCAATACGGGTGGCATGACCAGCGGGTTCACCGGGAAAGACAGTTGATGGACGCCGGCCGAACGATCCTCGACCGTCGCCCGCATCTCTCCGCAACCTCACTCGTTGTGGTTCTTGAGCCACGCAGCGCTGAGTTTGCGTAGTGGTCAGACCGGGAAGAACGGGTATGGGTTCGCGCCCGCGTTCGACGCGTGCGGACGTGCAGAAAGGTGCCACCGATGGGGATCGCACAACCGACTCGGGTACAGGTGGACGTGTCATTGCGTCTAGTTGTTCCGGAGGGGTCCTCCCTGCCAGTCAAGGCGAGTCTCCGGTACGAGCCCGAGGATCCGTACGCGGTCCACGTCATATTCCATGCCGGCAGCACGGAGGCCAGCGGCGAGGTGTCGTGGTCGTTCGCGCGTCAGCTCCTCGCCGACGGCATGAGCGAGCCGACCGGCATCGGCGACGTCCGGGTTTGGCCCTGGCAGGCGGCGAACGGGCCGTCCGTCGCCCTCGCCCTCTCCTCCCCCGACGGTCACGCGCTGTTCGAGGTGCCGCGCCTCGCGCTCGGCGATTTCCTCGGGCGTACGTACCGCCAGGTGCCGGAGGGCGCGGAGAGCGTCCACCTGGACATCGATGGCGCTCTGGCGGCCCTCCTCGGCTCGTACGGCAGCGAACCTCGCTGAACTGATTCCACGTGAGTGCCGCCGCGCCTGAGGCGCGGCGGCACTCACTTTTTGTGATCCCATCGCTGCGCATCGTATGCGGTAGTGACCGTTTTGCGCGCACCTACCCCGCAACCCGGCGTGTTGCAATTCTCCATTGACGCTCTGAGCAGCGCGTTTGTGTGCACGGCGCGCGGCGACTCGGACATCGGCGACAACCCCGCTGTAACCCGCTCTTTACCAGAGCCTTACCCGCCCCTCATGAGGCGGTGGTGGCATCCCGATGACCGTGCGTGGTCGGCGACACGTCCCCCGGGTTTGAACCTTGGCGCGTGACTCGGCTACAGTTCTCCCTGTCAGCAGCGAGCGGGTCGAAAAACCCGGTCGAGCTAACACGCGGACGTGGCTCAGCTGGTAGAGCATCACCTTGCCAAGGTGAGGGTCGCGGGTTCGAATCCCGTCGTCCGCTCGGTAGACGCCCTCGGGCGTAGCGCTGGTGTCGTAGCTTGGCCCCAGCGGTAACTCCGGCGGCGTGGCCGAGTGGCTTAGGCAAGGGCCTGCAAAGCCCTGTACGCGGGTTCGATTCCCGCCGCCGCCTCGGGCGATTAGCTCAGTGGGAGAGCGCTTCCTTGACACGGAAGAGGCCACTGGTTCAATCCCAGTATCGCCCACCACGTTTACCCAGGTCAGAGCCACACAGGCTCTGACCTGGTTGCTTTGTAGGGACTTCGTGTTCGAGATTTGTTAGTGGACCTGGCTGGACGCCTGTGCACCTCCGTGGCAAAGCACGGACTTCGCGCTCGCTGCGACCCACGTCCTTCGCCGACCTAATCGGCAGCCGGCCGACACCATCCAACGGCGCCGTCAGGGCGCGGGGAAGTGCCACAGACTTCTTCGACACTTGGCACACGCGTCACGCCGTGCCGCGGGCCTACCTCGGACGCTAGAGCCGCTTACATCAGTCGGCGGCGTCGATTGCAGCGAACGAGCTTTCTCCTGGCCGATGCGGCATCACTCCGACGGCTCAACTGCTATCCCTCTACCCACACTGGTGGCTTACGGTGTAGCGACGCTGTGCAGGGTTGGGGAGGCAGCATGGGCGACGAACCGAAGACGCACGAGCAGGACGACTGGTCCCCTGCGGAAGGGCCGGCTGCCCAGCAGCCTGTGCCGGATGATCCATGGGCCGGCTTTCCGCTTACGGAGTCGAGTTATCGGGGTTCCGGCACCGACGACACTGAACGGCGCTAGAGCTTGGACCAGGGGAAGCCGGGCTCAGCCCTGTACGCCGAGTTCATGCAGGAGCAGCTGAGTTCTGAAGAAACGCGAAAGCTGTCGCTTGAACAGCGCGGGCTGGCCGTCATCACGTCCAGCGGGGTGTTAGCCACGCTCGCGTTCGGAGCCTTAGCGTTGGCTAAGCGTGGCGACTCGGTTCGACTGCCCGGCGCTGCGGCACCGTTGATCGTCGGCGGCGCTTCCGCCCTGCTACTCGCCGCGGTCCTGGCGTTGGTCACCAACCTTCCGATGCGACACCCTGCTGCTGCTCCGGCCGCGATGCTCCAGATGATGCGTGACCGGTGGTCGGACGACGAATCGCGCGCGCGGGCCCGCGTCACGGCTACTCGAGCAGGCCTGCTCGTCGGGCTTCGCCGGGCCAACCACCGGCGGAGCATGTTTCTCCTCGCTGGTCTGACGAGCGAGGTCGCAGGGGCAGCGGCACTCGCCGGCGCGGTGTGCGTGGTGCTGCTCGGCTTGAAGTAGCCGATGCGCAACTCAGTGACCGTAGTGGGCAATAAGCGCCCAGAGGCTGGGGTTCCCCGCCTGCTTCTCCCGGAGGGCTCGGACAGCGTGATGAAGTGCTCCGGCTGTGTCCTCCGAGCCCTCGTTGACCGTCTGTAGTCGGGTCCACATGTCAGTCGTCACCATCGCCGTGCTCACGTCCCAGACAGACCAGAGGGTGCCCACCACGTGCCGCCATCCGTGGTAGCGAAACGCTGCGGCCAGCGTGATCGCCTCATCTGACAGTCGGAGGCCACCGGTCGCGGTTTTACACGCGGCGAGCACGACGACCTCGCCGGCCTGTGCCGCCGAACGGCGCATCTCGGTCACCGTGAGTCGTCCGTCGTGCAAGACGAGCCCACCTCGCCCCGGCTGTGCCAGGTCTTGAGTCCCATGACAGGTGAAATGCGCCCAACGGTGTCCGTCGAGCAGTGAATTCACTGCCGACCGCGTGGCGGCTGGTCCCTCCAGCACGGTTGTTCGGCCGGGCATCAGCCGGGTCAGGAGGTCACGCTCGACGGCGAAGGTAGGTAGTTCGGATGCTCCCGGAGTCGAGGGCATTCCGACGACGAGCAGCCGCCGGGCGGTCCCATCCGAGTCAGCCAGCACGTTCTCCCGTAGGTCTGGATCCAGTATCCGCAAGGTCGGGGTGTAGGACGAGATGGCGCAGTCGAGCACCGCGTATCCGGCGACGCCGTCTCGGTGACGACCCGCGGCATGGATCGGGAGCAAGCTCAGCGGCCCGGTCGGACACCACCACACCCGGGGCCAGTCTGACCCGTCCACATGCCGACCTAACCCTGCGGCGCTGAGAATCGGCTCGGCGATGGCATCCCACAACCACTCGAGAGATCGGCTGATCGCCGCTTCGAACATCGTGCGGTCTCTCGGCGAGCGTGGGCCGCTCTCGAAACGCTGGATGGCCAGCAGATAGTCGTCGATATGTTCGGTGACCGTCTCCTTGGTCAGGCCGGGTAGCGGAAGGGCTTTCACAGCATCAGGGGTGACCAGAAGCGCGTCGCAACGCCACCGGCTCACGATCGGAATCGCTGCCGTGCCGCCCACGGTTCTTTGGCGCAACTGCTCGGCGGAGGGCGCCCGCAGGAAGCCAGCGAGACCGGGCAGTTCGCGGACTCGGGCAACGAGTTCGTCCCACCGGCGGCTGAGCGCGGCCCTCCGGCCGGCGTCGCCAGCAACCGCCGGGAGCAGTGTGACGAGATCGTCTCCGAGTTCATCCAGGGCGGCTCGAACGTCGGCGAGCTCAGCGGCGAGTTCGGGAGCTACGGCTCGGACCTCGCCGAGGTCGGTTCGGCTGTCGAGTTGATGCGACCAGAGCACTCCGCGTCCGGCTTCGATGATTTCGAGTGCTCTATCCGGATCCCCGGCAGCCACAGCACAGGAAGCGGCGTCGCTGACCATTCCAGCAGCTCGCGTCAGGCTCTCCTCAGCGTCCGTCCGACGAGCGCCCTGCCAAGCGAGCAGAGGAAGCAGGCCGACGGCCTCGCCGTAACCGTCCGCGGCCAACGTCCACGAACCATCTTCGGCGGCCGCCAGACCCCATGCGATGGCGGCTGAAAAGCGGTACTGCGTCGCGGTCGCCCGTAGAGCTGCAGCGGCCCGCCAGGCTTCGTACGCCGCCTCACGGTCCCCGGCTTCGCGCCGAGTGTGCAGCGCGTTGCCCAAGTTGAGGAGCGCGATCCCACGGTCGGGATGGTCAGGCGGACCCACATCGGCGGCCTGTCGTGCGGCCTGTACCGCGTGGTCAACGTCGCGCTCGTCTCCGAACTCGCGGTATCGAGTGAGGAGTGCGCTCGCGAGGTTGGCCCCGAGCGCGATCGTGCCGAGCCCGCCTGGGACGAACGTGTCCAGACACCGACGCCCCAGAGCGATCGCTTCATCGATGTCGCGCCGATCCTCGGTGTGGTCGAAGCGCGCGCGCAGCGCCGCCGCGAGGTTCGACCAGTACCGGATGCGGTCGGGACGTCGGGAACCCACCGAATCGGCCGCCTGCCGACACGCTGCTAGTGCGTCCTCAAGATCGCCGAAATTGTCTGTTCGGCGGAACTGGTGCTGCAGCGCCGCGCCCAGAGTGGCCCAGTGCTTAGCGTGTTCCACGTGCCCGTCCGCCGTAGCGGCAACCGCCTCTCGTGCAACCCGGACCGCCTCGTCGAGGTCCGCTCGGGCGCCGGTGCCGATCGCGCGGAGCAGCAGCCCACTGGCCCAGTTGTTCAGATACGTTCCCCGGGCCGGATTCCCCGGCACGCACGCGCGGGAAGCCAGCTCCGCGAGTTCGATGGTTCTATCCAGGTCGTCGAGTGATCCGCTGGACATGAACCGTGACAGGAGGATCGTTGCGAGATTGGACCGGCGACGTGCCCCCTCAGCGCCACCGCCGACGTCCTCCAAGACGGAGAGACGGCCCAGCCGCACCGCCTCGTCGAGATCGCTGGCGAGACCGGTCTGCTCGTGACTCGCTTGCCACGCGATGGCGAGTTCCGACAGGTAATCGGCCCGGTGAGGACTGTCAGGCGGGCAGGCGTCGAGTGCTTCTCGGGCTGCCTCGAGCGCTGCTGCCAGGTCATCGCCGGCGCCGCTCTGGTCGTATCGGCTCAACAGCGAAGCGGCCAGCGTGGACAGCCGGGGAGCACGATTGACGCTGGCGAAGGGGGTGATGGTAACTGCTGCTCGACCGCACTCCACCGCCGTGTCGAGGTCATCGGAGAGCCCGCGAACCTCGAACCGGCGAAGCAGTACTCGGGCCAGGCAGCTCAGGCTCGCGCCGCGACGAGCATCGTCCGACGCGGATGCATCAACGGCCTCCCCGGCAATACGCACGGCTTCGTCGAGATCTTCGGAACGGCCGCAGCGCTCGAACCGCGTGCGCAGAGCGTCGACGCGGCTCGTGAGCACGCCGGCGAGGTCCGGATCGTCGCTGCCCATCGCGCGAGCAGCTTCGCGCAGCAGGCGCAACCCTTCGTCCAGATCCACGAGGTCGTTGCTGATGTCGAAACGGTCGGCCAGCGTCTGCCCGAGGACCGCCCACGACGACGAACTCGGCGCACCGCTCACAGCATCACGGGCAACGCGTACCGCCCGGTCAATGTCGTCCCTCAAACCGAGGAGGCGGAAGCGCGTGCTCAGCAACTGCGCGAGCACCAGACGATGGCGATCGCCGGACGAGCCGTCGACCGCTTGGTCCTGAGCGCCGATCGCCTCGTCCAAGTCGGCGCGGTCCTCGGCGATCGTGAACCGTCCGAGAAGCGCCAAGGCGAGATTGGCGTGCAAAGCAGCACGGTCAGGATGATCGTCGGACGCGCGGTTCGCGGCATCGCGGCTGACCCGGATCGCCTCGTCCAAGTCGGCAGTAGAGCCGCTCTGCTCAAAACGTGTGCGTAGGGCTACGCCATAGTTGGACATCACCGCGGGATAACCGGGCGAGTCGCTGGTCAATTCGGGAGTTCCGCGCGCGAGCAGATCGATGACCTCGTCAAGACTTGAGCCTCCCGCATCGATGGCGTTCGGCAAGCGCCTCAGCGCGCGGTCCAGCAACGCCAGTTGCGGTCGACTGTTGATGACGCGCCCCACTCCCCGGAATTCGTCCGGCACGAAGTCGGGCAGCAGCGGCGCCAGCTCGGCAAACAGATCACGCGCGATGCCCCAGTCCGGATCTCCTTCGCCGTCTGGTAACGCGAGGGAGCGCTGCCAGTGGAACCACGCGACTACTGCAACGACGACGAGTTCGAAGTCCCCGGCTTCTGCCCTACGCGCCAGGATCATTTCAGCGGCCGCTGCGGCTTCTGGGGCCAAGAGCGGCTGCGCCTCGCCGTCGTTCCGGTAACCGTTGGTGCGCACAGCGAGTTCGTCGCAGACCGCTCTGAAATCGATGTCGTCCGCCATCGCCCACCCCTGGAACGTGGAGAAGCCCCCGCAGCGAGCCTACGGAGAAGGCGGAACAGTGACTAGAGCTCCGCGAGCAACATCGCTCGCCGATCGAGCCCCTGGTGGCGGCGCGAAATCGCCGCTGCGTTACCCGCAGACGCCAGAAGCTGTACCGAGATCCGACCCCCTTGCACAGCTTTAGCCGGCCGAGTCGGGCTTCGCAGCGGGGGCATCGCAGGGCTCCAGGCGGAACCGCATCACTGGTCCGTAGGAGTGTCGCCGGAAGCGGCGTCCGGCCGGTGAGTGTGCACCAGCGTCCGAACGAGCCGAGGTCGTTCGCTAAGCGGCCGTCGTGTTCTTCGGGACCGAGCGGACGATGCGGCACGCGGTCTCCGCCGGGATCGAGTCATCGACAGAGCGTGCCGCTAACTGACGATCGATCGTTGTGCGGCCCGCGTGACGCATGCCCGGAACGGGGTGATCCCGTGCCTACTCTCTGGGCCGCCCCGCTCGCCGACGTCCCTCCGGTGCCCCTCGTACCACAGTGGCTTTACCGCCGGGCGGTCGTCGGGACCTCCATCGGCCCTGGTGCCCGAGCGACAGAGGTCTAGATCTCTCCAGACCCTGCGGGGGTGCACTGACACTGTCCGCAGAGGAGTCCGTTTGATGGCGGTGCACGGTCGCTGACCATCCGCCTCTCACGGAGACACGCATGACAGTGAAACGAAAGATCGTCGGACGAACTCTAGCTTTGCTCATCGCCACTGTCGCCGCCTTGGCCACGGGCGGTGTCGTCGCCACTCCGGCCAGTGCGGGGAACATCACCGGCAGGTGTACCTACACCAGCAGTGAACCGGTCCTCCGGAGCGGCAGTTCCGGTACCGCGGTCCGGCAGGTGCAGTGCGAACTCAACTATGCGATGACAGGCGTCGCAGACATCGCCGTGGACGGCAGCTTCGGCCCTATCACCGATAACTACGTCCGCCGCTTCCAAAGCTGCATCGGGCTTCCCGTCGACGGCATTGTCGGGCCGAACACGTGGAAACAGCTGAACCACTGGGCCGCGAGCGTCGGCTTCCCCTGCTGACCCTGCGGGATGGCGGCTCGGAGGCCGGTCGGGTGGTCCTGGGGACACGGCCGGCCAGGGCCTCAAGACTTCAGCTCGCCGAGCGACGCGCCCAACCGATTTTCCACAGGGTGGCCACCGGTTCGCCGGTCCAGGAGTGAGCACGAGGGCTGTGCTCGGGTAAGCGCCACCCGCCCACGAGAAGCACCACCCCGCCGGCCGAGCCCAAGCAGCCCGGCCGAGCGGGTCCCATAGCGGAGTAGCGCAGTTCGGTTAGCGCCGGGCCCATAACCCATAAGCCGCGGGTTCGAATCCCGCCTCCGCCACCACACCCGCGCGGCGCGTCGCCGACTGCTCCCGCCTGGCCGGGCACATCATGACCGGCATGCCCGACGCCGCGACTACTGACATGACGTTTGCGCATTGGCTTGCGACAGCCGCTCGAAACCTTGCTATCAGTTGATATCGTGCCAAGTGTGGATTAAGCATCCGCCGTGGTGGACCGACACATCGTCAGCCCTCCACCCGTCTCCCGGGAGAGATGCCATGACGAGCCACGACGCGCCCGCGGGCGCAGCCGGTCCCGGGATCTGGGGAAACCTCGGGATCTGGATCGCTTTCGGCGCGCTCTTCGGCGTAGTCGTCGGGGGCTTTTTTGACAATGTCGGTCTCGGCGTCGCGCTAGGTCCGAGTCTGGGTGTGGCCGCCTGGGCCGTCTTCATCGGACCGCGATTGAAGGCCCGCCGCGACTCCTGAGCGGCGGTCGCCGACCCGGCCGGCGTGTCGGGAACACGCCGCTGTCTCGACCCGCGCGGCCTACCCCGCCGGTGTGATCAGCCCCGACTCGTAGGCCACGATGACGGCCTGTGTGCGGTCGCGGGCACCCAGCTTCCCCAGCACGTTGCCCACGTGGGTCTTCACCGTCTCCACGCTCAGCACCAGGTCGCCGGCGATCTCCGCGTTGGAACGCCCGGCCGCCATCCGGCGCAGCACGTCCAGCTCACGCGCGGTCAGCCGAGCGTCCGCGAGCAGGGCCGCACCGACGCCGTACGCGCCGGCGAGCCGCCGGATCGCGGCCGGGAACAGCAGCGAGTCGCCTCGGGCGACGACCCGGACCGCGTCGACCAGCTGCGCCGGGCGGGCGCGTTTGAGGACGAACCCGCTGGCACCGGCCCGCAGCGCCGCGTACACGTAGTCGTCGTTCTCGAACGTCGTGATCACCAGCACCCGGGGCGGGGAGTCGCCGGAGGCCATCAGCTGCCGGGTGGCCTGGATCCCGTCGACCGCGGGCATCCGCACGTCCATCAGCACGACGTCCGGCCGGAGCCGGGCGACGAGCGGTGGTACCTCGGCCCCGTCGGCGGCCTCGCCGACCACCCGCAGGTCGGGCTGGGCGTCGAGGACCGCCCGGAGCCCCATCCGGACCAGTTCCTCGTCGTCGACGAGCAGCACCGTCGTCACGTCGCTCACCGGTCACCGGCCAGCGGCAACCGGGCCGACACCTGCCAGCCGACGGCGGACCGGCCGGTGCTCAGCGTGCCCCGTAACAGGGCGACCCGCTCGCGCATGCCGTCGAGCCCGCGTCCGGCCCGCGACCCGGCGGCGGACGCCCGCTCCGGCAGCGGGTTGACGACCTCGATGCCCAGTTCGGCGTCGGTGACCGTGACCCGCAGTGTCGCCGGTACCCGCCCGGCGTGTCGCGCGACGTTCGTCAGCGCCTCCTGCACGATCCGGTAGCCCTCCCGGGACACCACCGCCGGTACCGCCGTCACCGCCCCGGTCACCGTGACCTCCACCGGCACTCCCCGGGCCAGTGAGTCGTCGCACAGCCGGTCGAGCCGCGCCAGCGTCGGCTGCGGCCCGCGTGTCCCGCCGTCGTGGTCCCGGTCGGTTTCATCTCCCCGGACGTCCCGGTCGCGGAGGACGCCGAGCACGTGGTCGAGGTCGTCCATCGCGGTCCGGCTCGTCTCCTCGATGACCAAAAGGGCCCTCCGGACGAACTGCGGGTCGTCGTCGAACACCTGCCCCGCCGCGCTCGCCTGCACGGTCGCGAGCGTCAACGCGTGCCCGATCGAGTCGTGCAGGTCCCGGGCCAGCCGGTGACGCTCGGCCAGCCGCCGCGCCGCGATCTCCAGCGCCTGCTCGCGTTCGGTGGCCGACGGGCCGAGCAGCACCGGGGCCATCAACGCCGCGAGCGCCCCGAACCCGGCCGTCACGTATCCGGTCACCACCAGCACGACGACCGCGAACAGCAGCCACGCCGCCGCGCCCCGCCCGACCGGCGCGCCGCTCAGCCCCGCCTGGTCGGCGTCGAGCACGCCGAACTGCTGGCTGAGCACCAGCACGGCGATCGGTACGGCGACCAGCAGCAGCGACGCGATCACCGCGCCCAGCACCAGGTGCAGCCCGAACCAGAGCGCGCACCGGACCCGGGTCTCCAGCTCCGGCCGGGTGCCCGGCACCGGATCCGGGAGGTCCACCCCGAGCAGGGACCGGGCCGCCGCGATCTCCAGGCCGCGGGTGCCGTTGAGGAACGCCGGTGCCGCGGCGATGGCCGCGGCGGCGACGCCGGTCAGCAGCAGCGCCGGGCGGGTGGCCCGATCGTCGCCGAGCGTCAGCACCGCCCGGGCCAGGACGAGGTACGGCAACGCGATCACGGCACCGAGCAGCAGGTGCACCCCGCGCCGGTACGTGGTGCCGCTGATCAGCGGGGCCACGTACCGCGGAGGTGTCACCCGCTCATTGTGACGACGCGACCGGGCACGTCGTCACCGGATGAGCAGTGTGTGCAAGTCCCGCGCCGACGCCGGTGGTAGGCGATCGTCGCGGCGCCGAGCGCGACGCCCCAGACGATCCACAGGAGGGCCGGGACGGACATCGCCCAGCCGCCGCCCCGCAGCTCCGGCGTCCAGACGACCATCAGCCCGGCCGGGATCAGGACGATCGCGACGACGGACGCCGGCACGACCGCGAGCGCGGGTGGCACCGGCCGGCCGGCCTTGAACCAGATCCAGCGGGGGTAGACCTCCCCCCAGCGGCTGACCAGGCCGTTGGTGAGCGCCCCGCCCACTGTGGACGCGACCGCGCACCCCAGTCCGACCTCGAGCATGCCCGGGGTGTCCTGCATCATCCGCAGGAAGTCCTCGGTGATCCCGAGCGGGAAACCGAGGTACCAGGCCACCCTGGTCACCTCGTACGGCAGCGGCGCCAGCCAGGCGACCAGGACCGCCCGGTGGCCCCAGCGCAGCAGCGTCTCCCGGGACGGCCCGGGGTCAGCGGCACCGCGGCCGCGGCCGCAGTGCGGGCAGGCCGCGCGGACCCGCCGCTGGTAGGCGAGGGTGGTCGCGGCCCACAGCAGGCCGCAGACGAACAGGAGAACCAGGTTCGTCCGGTGCCAGTAGAGGATGTCCCCGAGGCCCTCCTGCTCGCCGGGTACCCCGGTGAACGCGAAGACCAGGAGCAGCGGCGAGAACGCCAGCAGCGCGAGCATCGTGTAGTCGGGGATCACCAGGGTCAGCGCGACGGCGATCGACCAACCCGCGGCGACCAGCCCGAACGCCCAGCGACCCGCGAGCAGGCCCCGGGCCATCAGCAGCGCGGCGACCGCACCGGCCAGCCCCACCACGGCCATGATCGGGGCGACGACCCCGGCGCTGCTGCCCTCCAGGATCGAGCCCGTACGGTGATCCTCGTCGACCGGGCCGAACGGGAAGCCGTCCCCGCCGACCGTCCACCACACCCCGAGCAGTCCGTACGCCAGCGACCAACCGGCCGCCGCGTACCCCGCCCAGCTCGGCCACCGGGTGAGCAGACGCCACCACCCGCCGCCGGTTCCGGTCCTCCACCTCGACATTGCCGCTCCTGACGTCCTCGGTGATCCCGACCGGATCGAGCATCACCGGGGCCGGACGCCGCAGGATCCCGCCCGCGAGCCAGCCGGATCCCTCGCAGGAGGGAGTTCGCCGCGGGCCGCCCCGGCCAGCCTGGGACCACCACTCGAGATCGGAGCACCCGCATGAGCGTTCCCGCACCGCGCCGCTGGGCCGTCCTGGCCGCGTACGCCGTCCCGCTGTGTGTCCTGCCGTCGGCGATCTGGCGTTTGTCGCTGACGGTCACCGATGGGCAGTTCCACTGGTACCCGACGTTCCTGTCCGCGCTGTCGCTGACCCTGGCGCTGCTGACCCTCGGGCTGGTGCACGACCGGGGCCTGCGCTTCCCGGACTGGGTACCCGGGAAGGCCGGACGCGCGATCCCGTCCCGGCCGGTGGTGGCCACCGCGCTGATCGGCGGGTCGATCCTCGTCGCGCTCTGCGTCTACCTCGCCCTGAACCACGCCCTCCATGTCGTCGACCGTGGCTGGGTCGGGATCGGGCGCGACGAGCCGGTCCACGCGCCGCCCGGATGGAGCGTCCTGCGTTACTACGCCCCGCTCGTCGCCTGGGGCCCGCTGGTCATCGCCGTCGCCCTGGACTACCACCGCCGCACCGGGCGGACGAAGACCGCTGTGGACGACGCCGGGGGCACGGCATCGGCGGCGGTAGGCTGACCGGAGCGCTGGGCACGGCGAGGGAGGCCGCGATGACCGATCGACCGGCCGTTCACCTCGCGATCCCGGTCGACGACCTGGCCGCCGCGCGCGTCTTCTACGGGCAGGTGCTGGGGCTTCCGGAGGGCCGGTCCAGCGATCACTGGGTCGACTGGGACCTCCACGGCCACCAGCTCGTCACGCATCTCGTCCCTGGCCCCGTCACGCCCGCCGGCCTCAGCGAGGTCGACGGGCACGAGGTGCCGATCCCCCACTACGGCCTGCTCCTGGGCGTAGAGGCGTTCCACGAACTCGCCGCCCGGCTCGACGGCACCCCGTTCGTCATCGAGCCCTACCTGCGTTTTCCCAACCGGCCCGGCGCGCAGTGGACGATGTTCCTGCGCGACCCGGCCGGCAACGCGCTCGAGTTCAAGGCGTTCCTCGACGAGACGCAGGTCTTCGCCCGGTGATGGACACCGAGCTCACCACGTTCCTGACCGAGCTCGTCGCCGACGTCCGCGGCATCCTCGGCGGCACGTTCGTCGGCGCCTACGTGCAGGGCTCGTTCGCGCTCGGCGCCGGAGACCTCCACAGCGACTGCGACGTCGTCGTCGCCACGACCACGCTGCCGACCGGCCCGATCGAGACCGGCCTCCGCCGGCTCCACGCCGTGGTCCCCGATCGGCCGGGGTTCTGGTCCACCCACCTCGAAGCGTCCTACGCCGACGTCGAGACGCTGCGCTCCGTCCGCGGCCTCGGCACCCGCTGGCTGTACAACGACCACGGGCACCGCACGCTGGCCTGGGACACCCATTGCAACTCCGCGCACACCCGCTGGATCCTGCACAACCACGGCATCACGCTCGCCGGTCCACCCGCCGCGAGCCTGGTCGACGCTCCCCCGCCGGGCGCGCTGCGCGACGAGGCCCGTGCCGCGCTGCCCCACCTCGTGGCCGAGACCCGCACCTGGGCGCCGTTCGACGTCGCCTGGACCCAGCGGTACCTGGTCACCACGTACTGCCGCCTGCTCTACACGCTGAGCACCGCGCGGGTCGCCTCGAAGCGCGGCGCGCTCGACTGGGCCCTCGCCACCCTCGACCCGGCCTGGCGTCCGCTGCTGACGCAGGTACGCGAGGACCGCGCCCTCGGCTGGGATCCCGAGGCCGGGCCCCGTCCCGGAAGCCTCGACACCACCTACGCCTTCGGCCGGTACGCCGAGTCGTTCGCCCGCTGACCGCGTCCGCGCCTCGTGTAATCTCCGCGCCTATGGCGTCGGGGCGAGGGGCTGCCGCCCAGGCGCTCGCCGCGTTCGTCGTCGCCGCGGTCGTGGCCGCCGTCGTCACGTGGCTGGTGATCAAGCCGGACGACGACGGGCTGCCGCCGGTCCCGCGGGTCGAGAGCGTCACCGAACTCGGTCCGCTGCGACAACACCCCCGGGTCAACGGGCGCGACAACGGCCAGAGCGCCGGTTTCGGCTCGCGCTCGATCTGGGTGTTCGGCGACACCGTTACCCGCGAGCCGTGGGCGTTCATCTCCAGCACCGGGGCGTCGACCACGGACCTCCTGGCGTCCGACGGCATCACGATCACCAGCACCGACGTGTTCGGCACGACGGGCCCGGTGCCGACGAACATGATCCCGTACACCGCGGCCGAGAAAGCGTTCACCGCGAAGCACGAGAAGAGCCGCTGCACGCCGGAGAAGGACACGAACTGCGGCGCGCAGATCGGCTTGTGGCCCGGTGCGATCGTGGCCGACCCGGGGCGCGATCGTGTCCTCGTGTTCTACGCCAAGCTGTGTCGCGGCGGTCCGGAGAACTCCCGCTGTTCCGGCCCGCTCGGGCACGGACTCGGCACCGGCATCGCGTCGCTCGACATGACGACGCGGAAGGTCACCCGCCTCACCGCGGGCGGCGCGTCGCCGTTACCGAGCGTCGAGACCGACGCGGACCCGACGCTGTTCTTCCCCTACCGCACCGCGTACACGGCGGCGGCGACGCTCGTCGGCGACCAGCTCTACGTCTACGGCGACTGCAACAGCCGCTGCCACCTGGCCCGGGTGCCGATCGGTGCGGTCTCCGACCGCTCGCGATGGGAATTCTTCTCCGGACGCGCGGCGAGCGGCGCCGCGGAGTGGTCGAAGGACTACGACGACGCCACCACGAATCTGAGCGCCGGTTCGGCGGGCAACTCGGTGATCCGGGTGCCGGCGCTGAACGCGTGGCTCAACGTCTACCTGCCGCCGTTGAGCAACACGCTCACCGCCCAGATCGGATCCTCCCCGGCGGGCCCGTGGTCGCGGGCGTTCGCGCTGGCCGCCACCGACAACGCTGGTTCGGGCACGAACTACGCCGGCTTCGCCCACCCCGAGTACGCCGAGGACGACGGGCTCGTGCAGTACCTCAGCTACTACCAGGCCTCCACCTACCAGCAGCGCCTGCTCCGCCTGGTCTTCGACGACTGAGCCGGTCAGCCCGTCAGGACGCGGATCGGGGCGCCCGCGGACCAGGCTTCGATGTTCTCGACGATCTGCGGGTACCAGAGCGCGTAGGTCTCGCGGGTCACGTAGCCGAGGTGCGGCAGCAGCACGGTACGCGGCGCGGTCAGCAGCGGATGGTGGGCGGGGAGCGGCTCGGTGTCGTAGACGTCGAGCCCGGCGCCGCCGAGCGCCCCGGCGTGCAGTGCGGCGACCAGCGCGCCCTCGTCGACGATCGGGCCGCGCGAGGTGTTGACGAGTACCGCGGTCGGCTTCATCCGGGCCAGTTCGGCCGCCCCGATGAGCCCGGCGGTGCGGTCGCTGAGCCGGAGATGGACGCTCATCACGTCGGACCGGGTGAGCAGTTGGTCTTTGGTGACGGCCAGGGCGCCGACCTCCGCCGCCCGCGCGGCGGTGAGGTTCTCGCTCCAGGCGATCAGGTTCATGCCGAACGCCCGGCCGACCTTCGCGACCTGCGACCCCAGCCGGCCGAGCCCGAGCAGGCCGAGCGTCGCCCCGGCGAGCCCGGTGCCCACGGTGGTCTGCCACTGCCCGGAGCGCAGCGCGCGGTCCTCGGCCGGGACGTTGCGCAGCACGGCCAGGATCAACGCCCAGGTCAGCTCGGCGGTGGCCTTCGCCGGGCCGGGCGCGGACTCGGTGCCGCACACCGTGACCCCGTGCGCGGCGGCCGCGGCCAGGTCGATCGACGCGTTCACCATGCCGGTGGTGACGAGCAACTTGAGGTCGGGCAGGCGCGCGAACTCGGCCGCCCCGAACGGGGTGCGCTCGCGCATCGCCACGACGACGTTCGCACCGCGCAGTACGGCGGTCAGCTCCTCGACGTCGGACACGTGCTCGTGACGGACGACGATCTCGGCGGCGAGCCGATCGAACGGACCGAAGGTCCGCGCGACGTCCTGATGGTCGTCAAGTACGACGATGCGCACTCATGCCTCCGCGGCGGTCCGTAGGGCCCGGATCAGCGTATCGATCGCGGCCTCGTCGATCGCGTGGTCGGAGACGCTGATCCGGATCGCGGTCCGGCCCTGCCACACCGTGGTGCCGAGCCAGGTGTCGCCGCCACGCTGGATCTCCGCGGCGACACGACGGGTGCGCTCGTCGTCGTCGCCGACCCGGACCAGGACCTGGTTCAGCGTGACGTCGTTGAGCACCGCGAAGTCGCCGTCGAGCCGCTCGGCGATGCGCCGGGCCTGCGCGCAGGAGCGTTCGATCAGCTCGGCGACACCGCGGCGACCGAGGCTGCGCAGCGCGGCGTAGACCGCGAACGCACGCGCCCGCCGGGAGCTCTCCGGGGTCCAGTCCGAGCCCTGGCGCTCGCCGTGGCGCACCAGGTAGTCGGCGGACAGCCGCAGCGCCGCGCGGTGCGCCTCGGGCCGCGCGCAGAGGACGATTCCGCTGTCGTAGGGGACGTTGAGCCACTTGTGACCGTCGGTGGCGATCGAGTCGGCGCGTTCGACGCCGTCGGTGAGGTGGCGCAGCGCCGGCGACGCGGCCGCCCAGAGCCCGAACGCGCCGTCGACGTGGACCCAGGCGCCGTTCGCGCGGTCGACGATCGCGCCGACCGGGTCGATCGCGCCGGTGTTCACGTTGCCGGCCTGGGTGCAGACGATCGCCGGGCCGTCGATCGTGGGAAGGCGGTCGGGGCGCAGGCGGCCCTGGTCGTCGACGTCGACGATCGCGAGCTGGGCCTGGCCGATGCCGAGGAAACGCAGCGCGCGGTCGATCGTGGCGTGGCGTTCCCGGCCGACGACGACGGTGATCGGCGGCGCGCCGAAGAGGCCGTCCCGCTCGAGGTCCCAGCCGGCGTTCGTGAGCACGTGGTGGCGCGCGGCCGCGAGGCCGGCGAAGTTCGCGAGCTGCGCACCGGTCGTGAAGCCCGCGGACCAGGTCTCCGACAGATGGAACAGGTCGCAGAGCCAGCGCCGGCAGATCTCCTCGACCGCGGCGGCGGCCGGGGAGAGCGCGTAGAAGCCGGGGTTCTGGTCCCAGGTGGACGTGAGCCAGTCGGCGGCGAGCGCGGCCGGGAGCACGCCGCCTTCGACGAAGCCGAAGAACCGGCCGCCGTTGGTGACGACCAGGCCCTCCTCGACGCCGCGCGCGAGATCCTCGACGACCGTCCGCGGATCGACGCCGTCGTCGGGCAGCTCGGCGCCGATCGTGTCGGCCAGCGCGTCGAGCGTCGTCGGCCGGGCCACCGGACGGGTTCCCACCCGCGCCAGGTAGTCCGCCGCGAGGGTGGTGGTCGCGTCCAGCAGTTCCTTCACGTGTGCCCCCTTGCCGGCTCCTACCCTCGACAGTAACGTACAACCTTGTGGTTGTAGATAAGGGTGACGCGGATCGGATCTTCGCCGCGCTCGCGGATGCGACGCGGCGGGACATCGTCACCCGGGTGCTCACCCGGGAGGCGTCGGTCTCGGCGTTGGCCCGGCAGTACGAGATGAGCTTCGCGGCCGTGCAGAAGCACGTCGCGGTGCTCGAGCGCGCCGGTCTGGTCACGAAGCGGCGAAGTGGACGGGAGCAGCTGGTGCGCGGTGACATCGAGACGATCCGGCGGGCCCGCGAGCTGCTCCGCCGGTACGAGGAGATCTGGCGCGGTCGCGTCGACCGGATGAACGAACTCTTGGAGGACTCATGACCGTCATCAGCACGACGCCCGACCCGGCGGCCCACACGCTGACGCTCGTCGCGGAGTTCACGGCTCCGCCGAAGGCCGTCTGGCAGCTCTGGGCCGACCCGCGGCTGCTCGAGCGGTGGTGGGGGCCGCCCACCTATCCGGCGACGTTCCGGGAGTACGACTTCGTCGTCGGCGGCGAGGCGAGATACCACATGACCGGCCCCGACGGCGCGCGCTCGAACGGGTTCTGGCGGTTGACCGCGCTGGACGAGCCGCGGTCGCTGGAGTTCGAGGAAGGGTTCGCCGACCAGCACGGCGAACCGTCCACGGCGCTGCCGGTGGCGGCGACACGCGTCGACCTCGACGAGACACCGGCGGGCACCCGGATGACGATCGTCTTCCGCTTCGACACCGCGGAGCAGCTCGAACAGGTCGTGACGATGGGCATGGCCGAGGGCATCACGCTGTCGTTCGGCCAGATCGACGCCCTGCTCGCGAGCGCTTAGGCCTTGTCGGGCGGCGGGGCGGTGCTGTCGCGGACGACCAGCTCGGTCGGGAGCACCACGTGCGGCACCGGCCCGGCGGGACCGCGGCCGAGGGCGGCGGCGAGCGCCTCGGCCGCGGCCCGGCCCTTCGCCCGGACGTCCTGCCGCACGGTCGTCAGCGCCGGCCGGAACGTCCCGGCCAGCGGGTGGTCGTCGAACCCGATCACCGACAGGTCCTCGGGAACCCGCAGCCCGAGGTCGTTCGCGGCCCGGATCACCCCGAACGCGATCGCGTCGGAGAAACACAGCACGGCGGTCGGCCGGTCGTCCCGGTCGAGCAGCAGCCGCGCGGCCCCGCTCGTGTGCTCGACCGCGTCGTCGAGCTGGCGCACGACGAGCGGCGACTCCAGCCCGGCGCCGTTCAACGCCTCCATCCACCCGGCGAGGCGCTCGCGCGAGGCGTACCCGGACACCAGCTGGTCGGCGACGACCTCGATGTTCCCGATCAGCCCCAGCGGGCCGCGCAGGCCGGACATCGCGAACCCGATCCGCCGGTGACCGAGGTCGATCAGGTGCTGCGCCGACGCCCGGGCTCCGGCGCGGTCGGCCACGTTGACGCTCGGGATCTCGTCGACCGGATCCTGGTCGATGAACACCATCGGCAGCCGACGGCGACGCAGCCAGCCGACCGCGGGGGCCTGCGGGTCGCAGGAGTAGACGAGCACGCCGTCCATCGCGACGTCACGCGCCGGCACGATGTCACCGGTGCCGAGCGCGCTCAGCAGCGTGAGCGCGAGGCCGGTGGGCTTCAGCTCCTCGGCGATCGCGCCGAGCAGCTGCGTGGACACCTGGTCGGTGAACGCGAAGCCGAGCGACTCGGTGAGCAGGAACCCGACGGCGCCGGTGGTGCCCTTCGCGAGGGCGCGCGCCGACGGGTCGGGGCCGACGTACCCGAGCTCCTGCGCCGCGGCCAGGATCCGCTCGCGCAGCGTCGGCGAGAGCTGGTTCGGCCGGGAGAACGCGTTGGAGACGGTCATCCGGCTGACCCCGACCTGGTCCGCGATCGTCTGCAAGGTCACCCGTGCCACGCTGCCACCGCCTTCCGCTGATCCACCGTAACCGGTGGGAGCGGGGCGCCGGACCACGGATCCGCGGTCAGGGACCGCCGTGACGGCGGATCCGTGGTGGTTCGGAAGCATCCTCAGGCTCCACGCTCAGGCGGTGGCGCAGCCGGTCCGCCCGGCCGCCGCGGCCGACGCCTTCGCGGTCGACGCCTTCGTGGCCGGCACCTTCGGGACCGACGCCGTGCCGACCGACGCCGTGCCGACCGAAGCCCGGCGCGCGGCCACCGCCCGGGTGACGAGGCGGGCGGCCCGGCGCCACAGCGATGCCCGCGGAGCCTCCACCCGGCCGTCGAGGCGGCCGGTGGACATCCGCTGCCCGTCGGCGTCGCGGGCGATGAAGTACGCGGCGATGTATTCCATGATCACTCCTCGACCAGTCCGGTGCTATACCGGTAAAGCAACAGGTTCTTTACCGGTATAGCACTCGCGCTCTATACCGGTAAAGCCTGTACCGGTAAAGAACTTGGTCAGTCGACGAGGCCCGCGCGGAAAGCCGCGATCGCCAGCTGGACGCGGTTGGTGGCCGCGAGCTTCTCGAACAGGTGCGTGACGTGGCTCTTCACGGTCGCCTCGCTCATGTGCAGGCGCGCGGCGACCTCCGCGTTGGCGGCGCCCCGCCCGATCTCCACCAGCACCTCGCGCTCGCGGCCGGTGAGGCTCTCGAGCTCGGCCAGCGCCTCGCGGCGCCGGGAGCCGTCGTCGCCGGTGAAGCGGGTGATCACCTGACGGGTGACGCTCGGGGAGAGCATCGCGTCGCCGGCGGCGGCCAGCCGCACCGCACGCAGCAGGTCGGTGGGCGGGGTGTCCTTCAGCAGGAAGCCGGTCGCTCCGGCGGCGAGCGCGCGGAACACGTCGTCGTCGGTGTTGAACGTGGTGAGCACGACGACGGCCGGTGGGTGCGGTTCGGCTTTGAGCGCGGCCGTGGCGGCCACCCCGTCCAGGTGCGGCATCCGGACGTCCATCAGCACGACGTCGGGCCGGTGCCGGCGGACCGCCTCGATCGCCGCCCGGCCGTCCTCGGCGTCGCCGACCACCGTGACGTCGCTCGCGGTCTGGAGGATCAGCCGCAGCCCGGCCCGGACCAGGGCCTCGTCGTCGACGAGCAGCACCGAGATCATCACGCCTCCGGGGACGGGTAGGGGATCGTGGCGCGCAGGTGCCAGCCGTCCGGGGTCGGGCCCGACTCCAGCGCACCGCCGACCAGGCGCAGTCGCTCGGCCAGGCCCACCAGGCCGGCGCCGGACCCGGGCAGTTCGAGGCCGACGCCGGTCACCGGGTTGGTCACCACGACCGACACCACGTCCGCGTCCCGGCCCACGGACACCGTCACGGTCTCCCCCGGAGCGTGCTTGCGCGCGTTCGTCAGCCCCTCCTGAACGACCCGCTGCACCACGCGCGCCGACGAGGCAGGCAACTCCCCCGCGGTGTTCGCCAGCTGCACCCGCTGCCCGGCCGACGTCGCGTCCGCCACCACCGACGCGAGGTCGGTGTAGGGCTGCGCGTCGGCCTCGAGGATGCCGAGCACCGTCCGGAGCTCGGCCAGCGCCTCCCGCGCGGTCACCCGGATCACTCCGGCGCCTTCCCGGACCCGCTCCGCCCCGCCGTCCGCGGTGAGCTCGAGCGCTCCGGCGTGCAGCGCGATCAGCGACACCTTGTGGGCCAGCACGTCGTGCATCTCGCGGGCGATCCGGGCGCGCTCGGCGATCCGTGCCTGCTCGTCGCGGAGCGTGCGCTCGGTGTCGGCGCGTTCGGCCCGCTCGCGCCAGGCGTCCTGCAGGGCGCGGCGCGTCGCGACGTAGGCGCCGAGCCCGAACGTCGCCGCCGCGGCCACCGCCACGTAGGCGGCGTCCCACCAGGACAGACGTCCGGCGTCGAGCCAGTTCCAACCGGTCGCGCCGGCCCAGCCCACCGCCACCAGCCACCACGCGTGCCGGCGGGGCGCGTAGGCACCGGCGGCGTAGAGACCCACCAGCAGCGGGCCCGGGTTGCCCGACAGCGCGTACCCGAGTGCCCCGGCCACGGCGGCGGCCCCGGGCCACCGGCGTCGCCACCACTGCGCGAGGCTCGCCAGGGCCCCGGCAACCGCTACGACCACCGGCGGAAGGTCCGACCAGGGCGTCTTCACGGCCAGCACGGTGAGGAACAGACAGCCTGCGACGAGCGCCGCGTCCGCGCCGAGCCACCGCTGGACCGATCTCATGGATCGCAGCGTAGGGGCGCCGGACCCGGGTTCTCCTGCCCCCGGAGTCGACGGTGTTCTCCGACTTTGGTCGGAGACGGCGAGCGACCACGCGGCGATGTCCCGGGGCACCCGCCACCGCGACGCTCGGTGCGTCCGTTCCGACCTCGTCGAAGGAGCACCCCGTGCCGCCCTCCCCACGCCCGTACCGACGCGCGGCGAGCACCGTCGCCGCGCTGGCGCTCGCCGCCGGTGCGGTGGTCACCGGAACCTCCCCCGCGCAGGCGGCGCCACCTACCTGCACACCCGCCACCACGGCCGCGGCGGCGAAGTACTTCGACGCGGCGGCGCCCGGCGCGCTGCGTCACACGCCCGGAATGGTGGTGTCCGTCGTCTCCGGCACGCGCACCGTCTACACGCGCGGGTTCGGCCGGGCCGACGTGGCGAGGAACGTGCCGATGGACCCCGACCGGTCGCTCGTGCGCATCGCGTCGATCACCAAGCTGTTCACCGCGACCGCGGTGATGCAGCAGGTGGAGGCCGGTCGCCTCGACCTGGACGCGGACGTCAACACGTACCTGCGGGCCTTCAAGGTCCCGCGCACCTACCCGCAGCCGATCACGCTGCAGATGCTGCTCGCCCACACCGCCGGGTTCGAGGACCGGATCGTCGGCACCGGCGCGCGCACCGCCGACGGCGTCGTGCCGCTCGGCCGGTACCTGGCCGAGAACATGCCGGAGCGGATCCGTCCGCCGGGTGTGGTGTCGGCCTACTCGAACTACGGTGCGGCGCTGGCCGGCTATCTCGTCACGCTGGTCAGCGGTGAGCCGTACGACCGGTACGTGCAGCGGCGACATCCTCGACCCGCTGGGGATGACGCACACCACCGCCACCGAGCCGGTACCCGCCGGCCTCGGCGAGCCCGCGCGCAGTTACCGCGACAACGGCGAGACGATCCCGTTCACGTTCGACCCGCTGACGCCGGACGGGTCGATCAGCGCCACCGCGTCCGATCTGGCGAAGTTCGCGGTCGCGCACCTCGACCAGGGCGCGGGCATCCTGCGGCCGGAGACCGCCGCGCTGATGCACACCCGCTCGTTCGCCGCCGACCCGCGGCTGACCGGGTATTCGCACGGCTTCATCACCCGCACGATGAACGGGCACCGCGTGCTCATGCACGACGGCAGCTGGGAGGGCTTCGGCAGCGCGCTGCTGCTGGTGCCCGACTGCCGGCTCGGGGTGTTCGTCTCGGTGAACTCGACCGCCGGCTTCGAGTCGACGGCCGCGGTCGTGGAGGGTTTCCTGGACCGGTTCGCACCCGGCTCCGCGCCCGCGGCCAGGGGTTCGCGGCTGCCGGTCGCACCGCAGCCCGGGTTCTACGCGCCGACCCGGCGCAACACCACGGGCGTCGAGAAACTGCTCACGCTGCTGGGCCCGGCGCGCCTGACCGTGACCGGCTCCGGGTCGGTCCGGTTCCGAGGCCAGGTGTGGACGCCCCAGCGCGACGGTTCCTACGTCGCAGGCGACGATCACCTGGTCGCCGTGCGCGGCGCCGACGGAACCCGGTACGTGGCGACCGACGGGCCGACGTTCGAGCGGCTGAGCTGGTCCTGGGCGTTGCCGTTCAACCTCGGGCTGCTCGCGGTGTTCGCGGTCGCGGCGCTGAGCGCGCTCGCGGTACCGATCGCCGGGCTGCGACGCCGGCGGGCGAAGCCGGGCCGCTCGTGGCGGGTGTCGCGCGGGCTGGCCGCGGGGGCGGCGTTCGTGGGGCTGGGGTTCCTGGTGGGGCTGGCCGCGGTCCTGTTCGGCGACACCAGCGAGTTCCTGTACGCCGTGCCGACGTCGTTCCGCGTGCTGCTCGGGGCGCCGATCCTGATGACGGGTCTGGCCGCGGGGGCGGCGGGTACCGCGGTGGCCGGGTGGCGCGGCGCCGGAGCGGCGGCGCGGGTGCACCAGGTGGTGCTGCTCGGTTCGCTGGCGTCGCTGGTGTGGTTCTGCTGGCAGTGGAACGTGCTCGGGTGGCACTTCTAGCCGACGGTGACTGCCCGCTGGACGCACTCGCGGAGCAGGGCACGGCGTTTCTCGTGCGCGGCGGCGGGCTCGTCACCCGTCGCCGCGTACACGTTGCTCACCGGCGACCAGGCCATCGACATCGCGATCACCATCGCCATCACGTCGAACGGGTCACCCGGACGCACCCGCCCGGCGGCCTGCGCCTCGGCGATCGCGCGCAGTTTGACGTCCTCGTAGGCGTCGTGGTTCTCGACCAGGTGCCCGGTGGGGCGGCGCTCCAGGCGTGCCCAGGTGGCCAGCCGGATCAGGTCGGGGCGGCGGAGGTACTCGTCGTAGAGGCGGACGGCCCAGTCCGCGAGGTCGGCGGCGCCGATCGGCACGACGTTGACGATCCGCTCCAGCGACCCGAAGAAGATCGCGTCGAAGAGCTCGTCCTTGTTGCCGAAGTACGCGTAGAGCTGGGCCTTGTTGGTGTGCGCGGCGGCGACGATGCGCTCGACCCGCGCCCCCGCGATGCCGTGCCGGGCGAACTCCTGAGTCGCCACGTCGAGGATGCGCTGGTAGGTGGCGGCACCGCGCGGTGTCGACGGTTGCTCCGGCATAGGGTCAGCTTAGCAAACAGACCAGTTGGTCTGTTTATGCGCTACGGTGGTCTTGGCAAACCGAACGGTCTGTTTTAAGGAGAACCACCATGCGGACGACGACCGGATGGCACGTCGAGGGTGCTGCTTCGCCGCTCCGCCGGGGGCGCGTCGAACGGCGTGACCTGCGGCCGGACGACATCGCGGTACGCATCGACTACTGCGGTGTCTGCCACACCGATCTGCACGCCCGCCGCGGCCACGCCGGGACCACCCCTTTAGTGCCGGGGCACGAGTTCACCGGCGTGGTCACCGAGGTCGGGCCGGACGTCACCGCATTCGCGGTCGGCGACCCCGTCGCGGTCGGCAACATCGTCGACTCGTGCGGCGAGTGCGCGATGTGCCGGGCCGGCCAGGAGAACTTCTGCCGGGCCTTCCCGACGCTCACCTACGGCGGCACCGACCGGCACGACGGGTCGACCACGCTGGGCGGCTACTCCCGCGAGTACGTCGTCCGGGAAGCGTTCGCCTATCCGCTTCCGCCCGGGCTCGATCCGGCGGCGGCCGCTCCGCTGCTCTGCGCCGGGGTGACGGTCTGGGAGCCGCTGCGGGCGCTCGGCGTCGGCCCGGACACCCGCGTCGCGGTGGCCGGACTCGGCGGGCTCGGGCATCTCGCGGTGAAGCTGGCGGTGGCGCTCGGGGCCACGACGTCGGTGATCAGCCGGTCGCCCGACAAGGAGGCGGACGCGCGTCGGCTCGGGGCACGGGGGGTGGTGGTGTCGTCGGATCCGGCGCGGCTGGAGGCGGCGCGCGACTCGTTCGACGTGGTGATCGACACGATCGCGGCCCCGCACGACCGCGGGCCGTACCTGCGGTTGGTGGCGATGGACGGCACGTTGTGCTCGCTCGGGGACCTCGGGCCGGTGACCGTGGAGACGATGGATCTGCTGGTGGGGCGGAAGAAGCTGAGCTCGGCCGGGAGCGGAGGGCGACCGGCGACGGCCGAGATGCTGCGGTTCTGCGCGCAGGCGGGGGTGGCGGCGGACGTGGAGGTGCTGCCGTCGGCACGGGTGAACGAGGCTTTTGATCGGCTCGCGCGCGGTGACGTGCGGTACCGGTTCGTCCTGGATCTGTCCGATCTGGATTAGAGCGGGGACGGGGCGGTGCGGCGGACGGCGGGGGTGAGGGCGGCCGCCAGGGTCAGGGTCAGCACGCCGGCCAGGGCGATCGCGGTGCCGACCGCCACGGACTCGGTGAGCAGCCCGAGCAGGGCGGGCCCGAGGCCCTGGCAGGTCATCATCCCGGCGTGCAGCAGCCCGAACGCCTGCCCTCGGCGCATCTCCGGAACCGCGTCGAGAAAACGGCGCTGCAGCCCGAGCGCGTACGCGTAGCCCGCGCCGGTCAGCACGAGACACAGCGCGCCGACGAGCACCGGCGGGTCGGCCGCGAACACCAGCAGCGGGGCACCCGACAGCCCGATCAACGCGATGACGAGCCGCTCCCGGGCCGCCGGGCCGAGCAACCGTCCGACCGCGAGGTTGCCGAGCAGCATCCCGATCGGACTGCAGGCCAGCAGGAGCCCACCGGTGCCGGCCGGGTAGTGCGCCCGTTCCGCGTACGGGATGAGCAGGGCCTCCGCCCCGGTCGTGACGGCCGGCGGCAGCCAGTGCGCGAGCAGCAACGTCCGGACCCGCCTATCCGCGAGCAACACCCGGGTTCCGGCCCAGCTCTCCCCCACGCCCGACCCCGGGCCGGAGTCCCCCACCGGCGCATTCGGGGCGGACGCCGTCGGCGGCGGAGCCGGGGCGGGGGCGGGGGCGTCCGTTGTCGTGGCGGCCGGACCGGCCCGGGGTGGAGCCGGGGTCGGCGGGGTCGGGGCGGGTAGGCCCAGGGCCGACCAGGCCGCGGCCAGGCCGTGGGCGGCGGCGGTGGCGAACAGGGCGCCGGTAGGGCTGAGGGCGGCGACCGTGGCGGCGCCCACCGCCAACCCGACCAGCTGTGCCACCGACGACGCGACCACGGCCAGCGAGCGGCTGAGCACGTAGGCGTCGCCGGTGAGCACGTCGGCGATCAGGCGGTTGCCCGCACCGGTGAACACCGGCGTGAACAGCGCGACTCCGCCCACGAGCAGCAGGATCACCACGACCGGTGGGTGCAGGAGGGCGATCGCCAGGCCGGCGCCGGCCTCGACCAGGTAGCCGGTCACGATCAGCGCCCGGGCCGGCACCCGGTCGGCGAGCGCGCCGAGCCCGACCGCCCCGACGGCCTGCGGCACGAACCCGACCCCGAACGCGACCGCGGCCAGCAACGGCGACCCGGTCGACGCGAACACCAGCGTGGAGAGCGCCACCACGCGCAAGGTGTCGGCCGTGATGCCGAGCGTGCGCGTGACAAAAACCGTGCGGAACACCGGCTGGGCCAGCACCTGCGTGTAGGTGGCGCGCTCTTCGGTCGGGGTCACGCCGACAAGTCTTCGAGCCCTGGCGGCACCAGCCAATTGTTACGCCCCGGAGCGTAAGGTCGGCGCATGCTGCGGATCGAGCTCACCGCCGACGATCTGCTGCGCAGCCGGTTCGCGCTCTCCCCTCTGTTCGAGCTGAACGGCCTGCTCCGGGTGCTCTCGGGGCTCTCGCGCCACCGGCTGCCGAGCGGGCTCGCCGCCCGGAGCCGCCCGGTCTACCGGCGGCTGCTCGCCGAGACCGACCTCGCCGCCGTCCAGGCTCTGCAGTGGCCGCGCGGCGGCGCCAGCTTTCTCGTTCCGCCGCCGGCGTCGCTGGCCCAGTCGTGGGACGACGAGCTGGCGGCGCTGCGTGCCGTGCCGCTGGACGAGGCGCGCAAGGACATCGCGCACTGCCTTCGCGAGCGCCCCACCGACGATCCGGCGGTGCTCGCGGTGCTGCGTGCCGACGACGTGTGCGAGCGGCTGGCCGCCACTCTCGACCGCGCCTGGCGGGAGTTGCTGGCGGCCGAGTGGCTGCGGCTCCGCGCGATCTGCGAGCGCGACGTCGTGCACCGGGCCGGATTGCTCGGGCGCGCCGGTTGGGCGGCCGCGTTCGAGGACCTGCACAAGCACGTGCGGTGGCACGAGGGCGCGTTGGAGCTGAGCCGGCCGGGCCGCGGCGAGGTGATCAGGGCCGACGGTCAGGGGCTGCTGCTGGTGCCGTCGGTGTTCGTGTGGCCGGCGGTGGCCGTGCACACCGACGATCCGTGGCCGCGTGCGCTGGTCTACCCGGCGCGGGGTACGGCTGCTCTCTGGCAGTCGGCACCGGTCGGGCCGGGGGCGCTCGGGGATCTGCTCGGGCCGTCCCGGGCGAGGGTGCTCACCGCGCTCGACGAGCCGGCGAGCACCACTCAGCTCGCCCACGCGCTGGGGCTGGCCGTCGGCGCCGTCGGTGACCACCTCGCGGTGCTGCGGCGCGCGGGCCTGGCCGATCGCGCCCGTTCCGGCCGTTCGGTCCTCTACCGCCGGACCGCCCTGGGCGACGCCCTGCGCGCCGGCGCCGAGAGCACGCCGCTGCCCTGACGCGACGATCGGGCCCCGGAGCACCCGCGGGGTGCGGGCGCTCCGGGGCGATCACTCAGCGCTCGTCGGTCGCGACGTACCTGCGCAGCCCCGCCGGGCCGGGCTCGTGCCGCTCGGAGCCGGTCGCGAGCCGTTCGTCCCGCGTGTCGTCACGGTCGGTCCGGGTCTCGCGTCCGGAGAAGCGCACGTTCCCCTGGTCGGACTCGTAGTGCTGCCCGTGGCCGTGCTCGCCGGAACCGCTGTCGACGTCGGCCGCGTAGGCGTCCCGGGTGCCGCCGGGACGGGCCGGCAGGTGGTAGTGCCGGTGGAGCTCCGCGACCTGGGTCGGGGTCAGCGAGCCGGCGCTGCCCTCCGGGTCGATGCTCGGCGCGTCTTTGACCTGGGCCTTGTCCACCGGGACGACGACCCGGTCGCCGTGCAGCTCGGCGCCGTCCAGCGGCACGAACGACTCCTTCAGCCCGAACAGGCCGGTGTGGACGGTCGCGAACTGCGGCCGATCGGTGCGGTCGTCGAGGTACACCTGCTTGATCGAACCGATCTTGTCGCCGGACGGGTCGTAGGCGGTCGACTGCATCAGCGTCGGAATCTGCTCCTGGGTCAACATCGGGTTGCTCCTCTCGCGAGCGCCGGTTGGCCTCGCAGAGATGCCGCACCCCGCCCTTCCCTAAACGGGTGAATCCTGATGAATGCCGTCCATAGAGGACGTCACTCAGGGGGTGGTGAACGGGTATCCACCGCCGGAGTAACCCCGGCCCGCCTCGGCAAACGGACACCCGCCCGCACCTCCGGAACGGTCCGGGAATGCGCTGGAGTGAATCGGTTCTCACCCGCGACGACGGAGCCCTACGCGGGCACTCCGAGCGCGGACGCGAGCATCGGCCACGAGTTCTTGAACTCGCGCTGCCAGTACGGCCACGTGTGGGTGCCGCGGCCGTAGAACCGCACGGTCGGCGACAACCCGGCCGCGCGCGCCTTCGCGACGAAGCTCTGCGTGGTCAGCAGAGCCGCGGTCTCCTGCCAGACGAAGTCGTCGTTCTGGTCCAGGTCGGCGGCGCGCCCGTCCCCGCACGAGAGGTAGAGCCGGGTGCCGCGCAGACCCGACAGGTTGCTCGCCGGGTTGTGGGCCGCCCACGTGCTGCGGTTGAGGATCGGGTCGCCCCAGAGCGAGAAGAGCGACTCGTTGGCCTGGCGGCGCATCCACTCGATCGCGGTCGGCGCGCCCGGGGTGAGCGTGTCGAGCAGCCCGCTGTAGGACGCCGCCGCCGCGAACCGACCGGGGTGGCGGGCCGCGTACGAGAACGCCCCGAAGCCGCCGACCGAGAGGCCCGCGATCGCCCGAGTGCTCGACCCCCGGTAGCCGCGCTCGATGATCTGCTGCAGCTCGGTGATGTGGTAGGTCTCGTACTTCGGGCCGCTGCCCCGCGGGTCGCTGTAGTAGCCGGCCAGGCCGTCGCTGGGCATCACGACGAGCACGTTCCGGTCGTACATGAAGTCGTAGACGTCGGTGAACTGCGTCCAGGACCGGTAGTCGGCCGGCTCGCAGCAGCCGTGCAGCAGGTAGAGCGTCGGCCACTTCCGGTCGGGCTGGGTGAAGTAGTCCTTCGGCAGCAGCAGCCGGACCGGGGTCTGGCCTTTCATCGCCGGCGAGTCGATGACGATGTCGAGCTTCTGCCACTCGACGAACGTCTCGCTGATCACCCGGGCGCCGTCGTCGGCGACACCGTTCGAGAGGCCACCGACGTCGGCCGACGCGGGGGCCGCCGAGACCGTGAGCCCGGCCGCGACCAGGACGGCGACGAGCAGCAAGACACGTAACCGCGACACGTCGTCCTCCTCGGTGAGCATCCGGCGGCTCAGTGTAGGAACGACGCCTCTCCGACGTCAGCGATTCCGCCATCCTCGCATGGCAGAATCGAGAAAGGTTATAACCGGGGGATGCCTCACCTGCTGCACCTGGACTCGTCCGCCGACCTCACCGGCTCCCGCTCGCGCGCGATCACGGCCGCGTTCGCGAAGGCCTGGGCCGATCGCGGCGCCGACCACACGATCACCTACCGGGATCTGCACACCGACCCGCTCCCCCGGCTCTCGGCGACGGCACTGCACTGGGCCCCTCGGCTGCGCGCGGAGGGTGAGACCGCACCGGCCGAGGACGAGGCCAGGCAGCGGATGGTGCTCGACGAACTGCTCGCGGCGGACGTGCTGCTGGTGGGCGCGCCGATGTACAACTACTCGCTGCCCTCGACGCTGAAGACGTGGGTGGACCACGTGCACGTGCCGGGCGTCACGACGACGCTCGACGACACCCCGAGCCAGCCGCTGGCCGGGCGGCCGGCCGTGGTGGTGACGAGCGCCGGTGGTTCGTACGCCGAGGGCTCGCCGACCGCCGGGTGGGACCACCTGACGCCGGTGCTGCGGATCATCCTCGGCGACGCGCTCGGCATGACGGTCACCGTCGTCGCCACCGAGCTGACGCTCGCGCCCCGCATTCCCGACCTGGCGCCCCAGGTGCCGCACAGCGAGGCCCTCTTCGCCGCCGCCCTCGACCGCGCCACCGCGCTGGGCGCCACGCTCTAACGCCCCGAGGGCACGTGCAGGAACGCCCGGAGCGCGGACAGGTCGTCGGTGCCGAGGTAGTCGACCTCGGCGTCGCGCATCTCCCGCCAGAAGGCACGGCGCTGCCGCCGGGAGTGGGCGGGCACGCCCCAGAAGCGCACGGTGCGGCCCTCGGCGTGCGCCTTCGCGACCCACTCACGGAGCAACTCGCGCTCGGCGTCGGGCATCGCGCCGTGGCCGTCCCAGGTGAACTTCCAGTCCCACTTCTCGCTGCACAACGGCACCAGCGAGGCCGGCGAATCGCTCCCCACCGCGGCGAGCGAACCGTCACACGCGGCGTAGCGCACGGGTGCGGCGGCGAGCTCCTTCTTCGGCGGCTTACCGGTGATGACCACGGTGACCGCGCCGGCGTGGATCTCGTCGCCCTCGAAGCGGGTCAGCATGTCGGTGTAGTTGTCGAGCTCGGCCGCGAGCAGCTCCCAGCACCACTCCGGGTCGTTCTTGATCTCGACCAGCAACTGGAACGGCCGGTCGTACCCGGGCAGCACACCGCCGTGCTCGGCCACCCGGCGCGCGAGCGGATCGAGGTACAGGCCGCGCAGCGTGCGCCAGTACTCGAGGTCCTCCGCGTCGTGCCCGACCAGCAGCCGGGGGACGCCGCGCTCGTCCTGGTGGGGCCAGATGTCGACCTCGACGCTGGTGAAGCCCTGGTCGAGCGCCGCGAGCAGCGGGCGGGAATGCCGGTAGTCGTTGTGCGCGTGACCACCGGTCAACGCGCCCCAGCGGCGGTGACGGACATGGGCCGCGATCCCGACACCGGCCGCGATCACCACCACCACGGCCAATCCGACCAGCACGGTCGCTAACGCCGACATTCGCGGCTCCCTTCTTCGCGAAGAGATTTACCAGCCGCCCCCGACAACTAACCGCCGTGGGTCGTGAAGAACGCCCAGATCGCGGCCGAGGCGTCAAAATCGGCCGGTTGATCGGCGCCGCGCCGCCCCGGGACACCGCCCGGCCACGCGTGCCCGCCGCCGGTGATCGTGTCGAGCCGCACCTCGGTCCCGGACGCGCACGAGGTGTACCGGTCGGACACGACCACGCCCGAGACCGAGCGGACCGGCGCGCCGGTGCACCGGTCCACGCCGGTCCAGACGCCGACGGCGTACCCGACCGACGGGTGCGACCCCGCGACGCGTTTCGCCGACTTCCCCCCGGCGTACGGCACGACCTGATCGGCGTCGCCGTGGATGACGTACACCGGGAGCGGGCGGGACGGCTCGCAGGACGGGACGCCCAGCGAGCCGGAGACCGGGGCGATCGCGGTGATCTCGTCGGCGAGTTCGCAACCGAGCCGGTAGGTGAGCATGGCGCCGTTGGAGAAGCCGGTGACGAAGACCCGGTCGGCGTCGAGCTCGGCGATCAGCGCGCGGATGAACCCGACGTCGTCGACGCCCTGGTCGTGGGCGTACGCGCAGCAGCTGCCCGCGTTCCAGGTGCGCAGGTCCGTGCGGCCGGACCCGTCCGGGTACACCGCGCGGAAGCCCTCGCGGTCGGCCAGCGCGTCGAAGCCGGTCTGCTCGGCGATCTGGGCGCCGTTGCCGCCGCCGCCGTGCAGCACGATCACGGCCGTCCCGCCGGAGCCGTGCGTCCGATAGGTCCGTTCACCCAGCGTGTGCACGTCCGGATCCGGCCGGGAACAGCCGGCGACCAGGAGCAGGAGCAGCGCCGGCAGGAGTCTTCGCACCAGGTCAGAGTGCCTCGGCTACGCCACCTCGAGGGGGCGCAACTCGTCGGCGTAGCTCACCGACGTGCGGCGCATCACCCCGTCGTCGGTGATCAGGTAGGTGCCCAGCCGCCAGAGCGGCGGCGAGTAGGCGTGGATCGAGACGCTCTCCGGGTCGGCGCCCGCCATCCGGTGGATGTGGTCCGGCCCGAAGCAGAACGACTCGCCCTCGCGCACGACGACGTCGACGTGTTCGCCGCCGATCCGCGGGTTGTTCTCGTGCACCGCGCCCTGGACGACGGCCACCGCGCCGGACGAGATGTCATGGTCGTGCCAGCCGGTGTCGTTCTGCGGGGTCCAGCAGAGCAGCCACACGTCGACGTGGTCGTCGCGGTATAGCGAGACGTAGTGCCGCTCGGTGTCGGAGAACGCGATGTGCTCGCGCCATCGCTCGGGATGGCCGGCCAGGTCGTCGACAAGCTCTTTCAGCTCGCGCTTCGTCAGGTCGCGTGCCGGTAAGTTCACTTCTTTCCCTTTCCGTACAGCAGACGCGCGGGATTGGAGACGGCGAGCGCGTGGTCGAACGCGTCGCCCAGGCCGAAGTCGGGCACGGTCGCGTAGGGCCGGTCGGAGCCGAGGACCACCAGATCGACGCCGAGCACCCGGGTGATCGCGTCGACCGCGCGCGGCCCGTACGACGACGTGTCCACGAACGCGTCCATGTCGACCGGACGGCGGGCCGGGCCGCCCCGGGCCGCGAGCCGTTCCCCGTGCAACGGACCCAGTCCGGCGAGCAACGCGAAGCAGACGCGCAGCGTGGGATGAGCGGCCCGGCCGAACGCGAGGAACGCGTGCCACGCGTCGTGCATCTGGTGGACGTAGGGGCTCAGCGCCGGCCACCAGCCGGGCGCGCCGTCGGGCGGGGCGGGGTGCGGCCCGGGATGCACGAGCAGCGGCGCGCTGCGGCGTTCGAGCACGTCGAGCAGGGGGGCGCAGTGCGCGTACCCGGCCGGGTCCAGCAGCGCGTTCGCCGGCAGCTGGAGTCCGACGCAGCCGGCGTCGAGTGCACGCTCGAGCGCCCCGGGGTCGACCGGGAGCAGCCCGGCCGCGGCCCAGGCCCCGAAGCGTCCCGGCAGCGCCGTGACGCCCTCGTGATAGGCATCGAGCAGGTCGCCGGCGTCGGGCAGCCACTCGATCCCCAGCGGGCTGGAGAGCGAGATCAGGGCCCGGTCGAGCCCGTCCGCGTCGATGAGCGCGATCCGGGCGGCGACGTCGTGGTCGGCCGGATCGACGTCGAACGGCGGTGCGCTCGCGGTGTGCAGCGTCCAGCCGTCGAGCCGGGGCGGCGTCGTCCGCGCCCGCAGGGCCTCGATCAGCGGCTGGGGCCACAGGTGCTGGTGAACGTCGATACGCATGTCAGAAGGGTATTCCTACCGACTTAGAGGGTTAACCGGTTAACTCACTCGGAAGTTAACCGGTTAACCTCCCCCCTCGTCAAGAGGTCGAGACGCCGTGCGCCAACAGCCATTCCTCCACCGGCGGCTCGGCCGGGATCACCAGCGGGGCACCGTCACCGAGGTCGACGGTGAACTGGTGGGTGCCGGTCGGTCCTTCGCAGTACTCGACGACGACTTCCACGTGCTCGGCTTCGCCGCCGCGGACCTTCCCGGCCAGGAGCTCGGCCGGCGACGCGGTCCGCGCGTGCGTCGTCTCGACGGCGTGGTGGTCCTCGGGCGTGATGACACGGACGATGCGCGGGGTCTTCTCGGGTTCCGTCATATCCCTAGAAAAACCGCGTACGGGAGCAACGCCGCGCACGCCACGCCGGACAGCGCGCCTCACTACGCTGGAAACCGTGCCGCAACAACGGAAACGCGCCACGATCCGCCACGTGGCCGAGGCGACCGGGCTGTCCACCGCCGCGGTCTCCTACGCCTTGCGCGGCCTGCAGACGTCCGAGGAGACGCAGCGTCGGGTCCGCGCGGCCGCCGCCGAGCTCGGCTACGAGGCCGACCCGATCGCCCGCGCGCTGGCCAGCGGCCGCACCGGCACGGTCGGGCTGCTCTGCGGGTCGCTGGAGGACCTCTGGCAGCAGTCGCTGGCCGTCGCGATGGGGCGCGAACTGCTCGGCCAGGACCGGTACGCGCTGATCCTGGACGCGGCCGGCGACCCGGCCCGCGAGGCGATCCTCGCCCGCCAGCTCCGCGACCAGCGGGTGGACGCGCTCGTCGTGCAACCGATCGACCCGTCGGCGCCGGACTGGGCCGCGCTGGCCACCTCGTTGCCGATCGTCTCGATCGGCGATCCGCTGCGTGGCGTCGAGGGCGGGGAGGTGCTCTTCGACAACCGCACCGGCGTGACGCTCGCGCTCGAGCACCTGGCCGGGCTCGGCCACCGGCACATCGCGGTGCTGACGCCCAACCGCCCGAGCACGCCCGACCGGCCGGCGGAGGTGCACGTGGGCGTGGAGGCCGCGCGGCTCGGGCTCGACGTCCGCCTGGTCACCTCGCCCCACGCGCTCGCCGGTGCCACCGCCTGCGCGGTCGCCGTCCTGGAGGCCGCCGAGAGACCCAGCGCCGTGTTCTGCTTCGCCGACTCGATCGCCTACGGCGTCTACGCGGCGGCGCGACAGCTCGGGCTCGACGTCCCGCGTGACGTGTCGGTGATGGGCTACGACTCGCACCCGATGTCCGCTCTGCTCAGCCCGGCGTTGACGACCGTCGACTGGGACCTGGACGGCATCGTGCGGCAGGCGGCCGGCCTGGCCGTCGAGGGCCGCACCGAACATCGTCGATTCGTCCGGTCCCCCCGTCTTTGGGTGCGTGAGTCCACCTCCCCTTAAGCTCGTCGCGTGGGACGAACTCCGACTGAGCAGCTGCTCGCGCTGTTCGAGCCGCACCGGCTCTCCCCCACCCAGCGGCGCATCGCCCAGCACCTGCTCGACCACCTCGCCGAGGCCGCGTTCCTCTCCAGCGTCGACCTGGCCGGCCGTGTCGGCGTGAGCCAGCCGTCGGTGACGCGGTTCGCGGTCGCGCTCGGCTTCGCCGGTTATCCCGACCTGCAGAAGGCGCTGCGGCCGATCGCGATGCGCGCGCTGGCCGACCGGCCCGACCCCGAGACCGTGCGCCGCAACGAGCTGCAGTCGGCGGTCGACGCGGAGATCCGCAACCTGGAGGCGCTGCGCCAGAGTCTGGTCGACCCCTCGCGGGTCGTCGCGCTGGGCCGGGACCTGGCGGCGTCGATGCCGCTGACCGTGCTCGGAGCCCGGATCTCGGCGCCGCTGGCCGACTACTTCGGCTACGCGGCGAGGCGCATCCACCCGGACGTGCGCGTGGTGACCTCGGGGGGCAGCGCGGTGTACGACGCGTTGCTGCAGTCGCAGGAGGCCGGTGGCCGCTGGGTGTTCGCGTTCGCGCTGCCCCGCTACGCCGAGGAGACGATCGCCGCGCTGCGCTTCGCGCGTGAGCTCGGCTTCCGCAGCGCGGTGGTCACCGACGCCCCGATCGCGCCGTTCGCCGACGACGTCGACGTGTTGCTCGCCGCCGGCGTCGGGACCCGCCTGGTCTTCGACTCCTACGCGGGGCCGGTGGCGCTGGCCGCGGTGGTTCTGCAAGCCATGGCCGACGCCGACCCGGCGCGCACCCAGGCGCGGCTGGAGGCGTACGAGGGGATGGCCGAACGAGCCGGCTATTTCACCGACCGGTAGGTTCTAATCCCAGCGTGTTGATGGGTTGAGTGGGTCACGATTCGACGTCAAAAGATGCGCACCCGGCGCTGAGCGACAGAGGATGGGGCCCGTGGACGGAAGCGAAAGAGTGCGCGTGGATGCGCGAGCATCCGCACGCGCACGCTCCGGTCGCGCGCGGGCCCCGGGATCACCCCTCGAAACCGGCCAGCGCCGGGAGCAGGCCGGCGGCATCCTCCACGTCCTGATCGAGCGGACGGTCGTCGAGACGATCGGGCAACCGCTCCGCCGCGTACGCGAAGGCCTCGGCCAGCGGGCCGTCGACCGGCGGCGTCCCCCGCATCCGCAGCGCCCGTACGGCCGCCACGAGTTCCGCGGCCAGCACGATCCGGTAGCTGCCGACCGCGTCGAGCGAGTTGCGTGCGGCCTGCGAGGAGAACGGAGCGTGCTCCTCGACCCCGCGGCTGACCACCGCGGTCGCCAGCGACGTCGGGGTCGCGTGCAGGCGCAGCGCGCCGAGCGCGGAATGCGCGACGTACTCCAGGATCATCAGCCCCGACGATCCGGGCGGTCCGGCGGCGAGGAACGGCGCGAGCCCGGTGAACGCGGGTTCCAGCAGCAGGCTCAGCCGGGCGACCGAGAGCGCGGCGGTCTGGTACAGCGCGTTACGCATCGCGTCGAGGGACAGCCCGAGGTACGCGGTGTGGAAGTTCGCGTTGTGCAGCACCCGGCGCCCGACCGAGTCGACGAGTGGGTTCTCCGCGGCGGCGTTGAGCTCGATACTCATCGTCCGTTCCAGCGCGACGACGGCGTCCAGCGCCGGGCCGTGCACCTGGGGCACCGCGCGGTAGCTGTACGGGTCCTGGATCCGCGCCGCCTTGACCGGCTGGCCGGCGAGCAGGTCACGCAGCCGGGCCGCGACGGTCTGCTGGCCGGGGTGCGGCCGCGCCAGGTGGACGACGGCCTCGTACGCTTCGCTGTTTCCGTCGCAGGCCAGGAACGCCAGCGCGGTGATCACGGTGCTGGCGCGCAGCAGTTCCGACAGGTCGGCGCAGGCCAGTGCGGCCTCGCCGATCGAGCCGGCGTTCGAGCTGATGAACGACAGCGCGTCGGCCGGGTCGAACGGCACCGCCTCCATCGCCCCACCGCGCCACGGCACCTCGCCGAGCAGGCAGAGCGCGGTGACGGCAAGTGCGGGCAGGTCACCGGTGCCGATGCCGCCGAACGCGTGCACGGGCGGGATGGCGCCGCGGTTGAGGGCTTCGGCGAGCGCGGTGAGCAGGTGCGGCGCGACCCCGGACCCGCCCGCGGCCAGCTGGTTGGCCCGCACCGTGAGCATCGCCCGCACGCTCACCGGGTCGAGCAGCGGACCGGCGCCACCGGCGTGGCTGCGCAGCAGGCGCAGACCGTGGGGTTCGTGCCGCACGATCGGCTCGGGCGCGGCGTCGCCGGGCACGACGCTGCCCTCGGGGCCGAGCACGACCGGTCCGGCCGAACTCTCGTACTCCACGGCGACCAGCCGGTTCGCCCCGACGCCGGTCGTCCGGCCGTACACCGGCCGGGCGGCGCTCAGCGCCCGGATCGACTCGTGGGCCGCGCTCGCGCGGATCAGACCGTCCTCGTGCACGATCACGCGGGCGCCGTGCCTCGCCACGCTGCGCACTTGCTCGGCGGTCAGCGCGGCGCCGTCGAGCAACACCTCCGACATCGATGCCCCTTCAACGCTACATACCGAGTTAACAGCGGCTACGCGGAACCTATCTTGACACTATCTTCACGCAACAGAAGCATGAAGAACTCCATTCACAACGGGGCGGGAGCGCTGATTACCGGGTGATCACCTTCGAGAGCGTGACCAAGCAGTTTCCCGACGGGACGGTCGCCGTCGACGATCTCAGCCTCGAGATCCCCGCCGGGAAGATCACCGTGCTGGTGGGGCCGTCCGGCTGCGGCAAGACGACGACCCTGCGGATGATCAACCGGATGATCGACGCCACGTCGGGAACGATCACCGTGGACGGGCAGGACGTGCGGAGCGTGGACCCCCCGACGCTCCGCCGCCGCATCGGCTACGTGATCCAGGCCGGCGGGCTGCTCCCGCACCGGACGATCGTCGACAACATCGCGACCGTGCCGTTCCTGCTCGGACAGGACAAGAAGCAGGCCAGGGCCCACGCGATGGAGCTGCTGGAGCGCGTCGGCCTGCCGGCGTCGTTCGCCAAGCGCTACCCGCACCAGCTCTCCGGTGGTCAGCAGCAGCGCGTCGGAGTGGCGCGCGCGCTCGCCGCGGATCCGCCGGTGATGCTGATGGACGAGCCGTTCAGCGCCGTCGACCCCGTCGTCCGCAAGCAGCTGCAGGAGGAGTTCCTGCGGCTGCAGACCGAGCTGCACAAGACGATCGTGCTGGTCACGCACGACATCGACGAGGCCGTGAAGCTCGGAGACCTGGTGTGCGTCCTGGAGGTCGGCGGCCGCATCGGCCAGTTCGACACCCCGGAGCGCCTGCTGGCCTCCCCGTCGGACCGGTTCGTCGAGGAGTTCCTCGGCGACGACCGCGGGGTGCGGCGGCTGTCGTTCGTCGGGTCGGACGGTCTGTCGCTGGACACGGAGCGGGTCGTGACCTCGGGCGGGGTCGCCGACTCGTGGCGGCTGCTGGTGGACGCCGACGGCAAGCCGTCGGGGTGGCTCGCCCCGGGGTCCGAGGGGGACCCGCTCCCGGTCGGGCGCGCGTTCGTGCTCGGGAACGAGTCGCTGCGCTCCGCGCTCGACAGCGCCGTGCTCAACCCGTCCGGCGACGCCATCGCGGTGGACGCCGACGGGAAGGTCGTCGGGCTGGCCGGCCAGGAGCAGATCATGGGCGCGCTGCGCGGACGTCTGCCCTCCGAGGTCGCCTGATGACCTGGGACTGGCGCTGGTCCTGGGTGACCTCGCACTACGACCTGCTCGCCGAGCTGCTCGGCCAGCACCTCTACCTCTCGGTGGTGCCGGTGCTGCTCGGCCTGCTGATCGCCCTGCCTCTGGGCATCCTGTGCGTGCAGGTCCCCCGGCTCTACGCACCCGTGCTCGCGCTCACCAGCTTCTTCTACGCGCTGCCGTCGCTGGCCCTGTTCGTCGTGCTGATCGACTACACCGGCTTCACCGGCTGGACGGTCATCGTCCCGCTGACGATCTACACGCTCTCGGTTCTGGTGCGCAACGTCGTCGACGGGCTCCGATCGGTGCCCGAGCACGTCAGCCAGGCCGCGACCGCGATGGGCTTCGGCGGGCTGCGCCGGCTGCTCCAGGTGGACCTGCCGGTCGCGATCCCGGTCGTGATCGCCGGTCTGCGGGTGGCGACGGTCTCGAACATCAGCCTCGTGAGCGTCGGTTCGCTGATCGGGATCAGCGGGCTCGGCCAGCTGTTCGTGGACGGCATCCAGCGCAGCTTCATCACGCCGATCATCGTCGGCATCGTGTTGACGGTGGTGCTGGCCGTGCTGGCCGACGCGGTTCTGGTCGGCCTGCAGTGGCTGCTGACGCCGTGGACCCGCACCGGCCGCTCGGCGAAGCCGGTCTCAGGCGACCCGGCGGGGGTGACGGTGTGAACGTCGTTTCGCGAGCGATCCACTGGTTCGGTGAGGCGTCGCAGTGGTCGGGAACCGACGGGATCCCGGCCCGGGTCGGCGAACACCTCTACTACTCCGGGCTCTCACTGCTGATCGCCGCTCTGATCGCGCTGCCGCTCGGGCTCTACGTCGGGCACACCGGTCGCGGCGCGTTCCTCGCGGTGAACTCCGCCGGTGCCGCCCGGGCGCTGCCGACCGTCGGTCTGGTCGGGCTCACCGTCGTGGTGTTCGGCATCGGCCTGACGCCGACGCTGCTGCCACTGGTCGCGCTGGCGATCCCGCCGATCCTGGTGAACACCTACGCCGGGGTGCGTCAGGTCGACGCGCAGCTGCGTGACGCCGCCGACGGCATGGGGATGACCGGTTTCCAGGTGCTGTTCCAGGTGGAGCTGCCGGTGGCGCTGCCCCTGATCGTCTTGGGTCTGCGCACGGCCGCGGTGCAGATCGTCTCGACCGCGACGATCGCCGCGTACGTGGGGCTCGGCGGCCTGGGCCGCTACATCTTCGACGGCCTGGCCCGCCGGGAGTACGAGGTCATGATCGGCGGCGCCGTGCTCTCGGTGCTGCTCGCGCTCGGCACCGAAGCGCTGTTCGTCGGTATCCAGCGGCTCATCGTGTCGCCGGGCGTCCGTCAGCGGGCGCTCGTCAAATAATCGTCGTACCCCAGACCTACCATCACAACCGCCACACCCCGCTGGAAGGGAAACCATGAGAAAGCAAGTCCGCATGTTGTTCGCAGTCGGTAGTGCCGCCGCGCTGCTGGCGCTCACCGCCTGCGGCGGCGGGGACAGCGACTCCGGGGACGACCCGCTGAACCAGCCCGCGAGCAGCAGCGAGGTCGTGGTCGGCTCGGCGAACTTTCCGGAGAACGTGCTGCTGGGCGAGATCTACGCGCAGGCGCTCGAGGCCAAGGACGTCAAGGTCAAGCGTCAGCTCAACATCGGTGCGCGCGAGGTCATCTACTCGCAGATCGAGAAGGGCACGCTCACCGTCCTGCCGGAGTACAACGGCGCGCTGCTCGCGTACCTCGACAAGGCCGCGACGGCCACCACCAGCGAGGAGGTCGACGCGGCGCTGAAGACGAAGCTGCCCGAGGGCCTCGAGCTGCTGAACCCGGCCGAAGCCGAGGACAAGGACTCGGTCGCGGTCACCAAGGAGACCGCCGACAAGTACAAGCTGAAGTCCCTCGAGGACCTGGCGCCGGTGTCGAAGCAGCTGGTCATCGGCGGCCCGCCGGAGTTCAAGACCCGGGCGCAGGGCATCGTGGGCTTGAAGGACAAGTACGGCGTCGAGTTCAAGGAGTTCAAGTCGCTCGACGTGGCCGGCCCGATCACGGTGTCGGCGCTGAAGAAGGGTGACGTGCAGGCCGCGAACCTGTTCACCACCGACCCGGCCGTGCCGTCGAACGGCTTCGTCGTGCTGGACGACCCGAAGGGCCTGTTCAGCGCGCAGAACGTCACGCCGCTGGTCTACAAGAAGGGCGTGGACGACACCGCGAAGTCCGCGCTGAACGCGGTCTCGGCGAAGCTCGACACGACGACGCTGGCGCAGCTCGTCAAGGAGGTCGTCGCCGACAAGAAGGACGCCGACGTGGTCGCCAAGGAGTGGCTCACTTCGGCCGGCCTGGCCTGAGTGCACGGCCCGCCCAGGGCGAGTCCTGGGCGGGCTCCACGTCAGAACGACCGAGGGCCGCCCCGCGTTTCGCGCGGAGCGGCCCTCGGTCCGTGTCCGCAGGCGGTTCGTGATTTCGGCAGGTCGCGGCGCCCACTACGAGTTGAGGCGGGCGGCCTGCGCCTCCTGGACCCCGCGGGCGGTCCGCAGGAAGTGATGGATGGTGGCGAGCTGATCGAGGTCGTAGCCGCTGAGAGCTTCGGCTCCGGCCTCACCCACGGGTGCATAGAGCTCGCGCTCGGCGGCGCGCGCCGCCTCGGTCACGGCAACGTGGACGCGTCGCCGGTTGCCCGGGTCGGGAATCCGCGCAGCGAACCCGGCGCGCTGGAGTCGGTCGAGGACCGTCGTGGTCGCGGCCGGGCTGAGTTTCAGGGCGTTGCTGAGTTCGCCGGCGGTGAGGTGCTCGTCGCTGGCCAGGAGCACGTCCAGGGCCCGTAGGTCGGTGCGGTTGAGCTTGAGGGTGGAAGCGGCCGCCTCGTCGAACGCGTCGAAGCTCCGCTGCAGCAGCCGGAGCTCCACCGCCACGTCTTCGATCAACTTACGTTTCGACAATCGAAACCTCCTGCTATCGTAAAGATCGATGTTCGAACTTTACCGTGGGGAGGTCAGACGTGGATACCGACGATCAGGCGATCACCGAGCTGTTCGATCGCCTGAAGCAGGCATGGACCGACAACGACGCCGAGGAGTACGGAGCGTGTTTCACCGAGGACTCCGATTACGTCTCCTATGACGGCACCCGGGCCATCGGCCGTGAGCCGATGCAACGGGCTCACGACGATCTCTTCCGCGGCGTGCTCGTCGGCTCCGCCCTGGTCGGTGAGATCGAATCGATCCGCTACCTCTGCCCCGAGGTCGCCGTGGTGCACGGCACCGCCTCGGTTCTGATGCCGTGGCGTTCGGTGCTGCCGAAGCGGCGCTCGTCCCGGCAGACGCTCGTCGTGGTGCGCACGTCCGAGGGATGGCGATTCACCGCGTTGCACAACGGACGCGTGCGACCGGTCGCGATTCCGGCCCCGGACTCCGTGCCATCCCGCATGGCTCGGTCCATGGGAAGCGTCGCGCGCGCGGTCGGTATCGGTCGTGGGGCCGTACCCGGCTGAACGCCGGGCGCTCGACGACCCCGTGGGGCAACCGCACCCCGAGGGTCCGCCCGGTCTGCCGCGAACCGGGCAGACCGGGGCGGACCACCTCGCTCAGACCGCGGCACCGGGGGCGTACGGCTCGGTGTACGAACGCTGCTTCTCCTGGGACGGCATCAGGACCCAGGCCACGAAGTAGGCCCAGAAGACCCACGAGCCGGGGACGAACGCCAGGGCCAGCAGGAACAGGATGCGGGTGGGCCACGGGTCGAGGCCGACGCGGGCGCCGAGGCCGGTGAGCACACCGCCGAGGAGGCGTCCCTCCCGCGGCCGGACCAAACCGTGTGAGGCGAGGCTGCGGTGGACGTCATGCATGGCCGGCTCCCTGTCTGGGGGTGAAGCGGGGGTTTCCCGATGCCATTCACTGTGCGCTGTGCGCACCGGTCGGCACATCAGGTAAGCCCCTCCCCCGCACCCCGAGCTTCCGCACCGCCACACCCGGGGGCAACCCCGGGCCGCGAGCTCAGGGCCGCGCGAACTCAGGGCCGCGCGAACTCAGGGCCATGACGTCCGAGCCGTGGCGTCGGAGCCGCGGCATCGAGGTGGTCAGCCGATCGCGTCGAGTTCGGCCAGTGCGTCGGCGGGCAGCGACAGGGCGGCACCGGCGACGTTCTCGCGCAGGTGGGCCACCGACGAGGTGCCCGGGATGAGCAGCAGGTTCGGGGAACGCTGCAGCAGCCAGGCCAGCGCGACCGCGAGCGGCGTGGCGTCCAGGCGCTTCGCGACGCCGTGGAGGGCGTCGGACTGCAGGGGGTTCAAGCCACCGAGCGGGAAGTAGGGCACGTAGGCGATGCCTTGCCGCGCGGTGTCGGCGAGCATCGCGTCGTCGCGCCGGTTGGCGATGTTGTAGAAGTTCTGGACGCACACCACCGGGGCGATCGCCTGGGCCTCGGCGAGCTGCTCGGCGTCGACCGTGCTGAGCCCCAGGTGCCGGATCAGCCCTTGTTCGCGCAGGTCGGCGAGCGCACCGAACTGCTCGGCGATCGAGCCGGGTTCCGGGGTGTCGAAGCCGCCGACACGCAGGTTCACCACGTCGAGCGCCTCGAGGCCGAGCCGCCGCAGGTTCTCGTGCACCTGTTCCACCAGCTCGGCGGGCGTGCGCGCGTGCGGCCAGCCGCCCTTCTCGTCGCGGCGGGCCCCGACCTTGGTGACGATGTGCAGGTCCGCCGGGTAGGGGGCGAGCGCCTCCCGGATGATCTCGTTGGTGACGTGCGGCCCGTAGAAGTCAGCCGTGTCGATGTGCGTGATGCCCAACTCGACGGCCGTGCGCAGCACGGCGATCGCCGCGTCGCGGTCCTTCGGTGGCCCGAAGACGTGCGGGCCGGCCAGCTGCATGGCGCCGTAGCCGAAGCGGGTCAGCGTGAGGTCGGCGACCGGGTAGGTGCCGCCGGGGAGATTCGTCTGTGCCATGCCGTCGAGACTCCACGCCCCCGGGCGGGCCGGGCAGTGCCCCACTCATCCTGGTAGTACGGGGACCAGGCACGACGCGCGGCGCGACCGTAGAGTCGAGGGCATGCCGAACACGCTCGGGGAGTATCTGCGCGCGCGGCGCGAGCAGGTCGATCCGGCCTCCGCCGGGGTGCGGACGACCGGTCTGCGGCGGACACCGGGGCTCCGCCGTGAGGAGGTCGCCACGCTGGCCGGCATCAGCGCCGACTACTACCTGCGCCTGGAACAGGGCCGCGACCGCAACCCGTCGCCGCAGGTGCTCGAGTCGCTGGCCCGGGTGTTCCGGCTCGACGCGACCGCGACGCAGTACCTGTTGAGCCTCTCGACCGCCCGCCCGGCACCGCGCCGCGCCCGTCGCGAGACGGTGCCGATCGGCATCCGGCAACTGCTCGACGTGATAAACCTGCCGGCCTTCGTCGAGAACCGGATGTTCGCGGTGGTGGCGGCCAACCGGCTGGCCACCGCCGTCTCGCCGAACATCAGCCCCGGCGTCAACCGGCTGCGCGCCCTCCTGCTCGACCCCGAGGAGCAGGCCCTGTTCACCGACTGGGAGCAGGCCGTCCAGGGCATGGTCGCCGGGTTCCGGGCGTCGGTGGGCACCCACCTCGACGACCCGGACGTCGCGCGGCTCGTCGACGAGCTGTCCCGAACGAGCCCGGAGTTCCGCCGACTGTGGGCGCAGCACGACGTCGCCCCGCTGGCCGGTGGGTCGTTCCGGCTGAGCCATCCGCAGGTCGGGCCGATGGACCTGCGACGCGAGAAGCTGCCGCTGCAGGACACCCCCGGCCTGATCCTGGCGATCTACCACGCCGAGCCGCATTCCGAGACGGCCCGCTCGCTCGAGCTGCTCGGATCCCTGTCCGTGACCCCGGACGTCAGCGCGTAACCGTCGGTCAGGGCCGTCCCGGTGCCGCGGGGAAGCCGGGTTCGCCGGGCTTGATCCGGCAGATCGGCAGCTTGGGATCCTTTGTGCAGAGCTCGTCGACGCGGGGATCGCGTTTGGTCTTCTTGCCGTTGCTCACGTTGATGCGGATGCTGCTGCGCTTGCTCGCGTAGCTCCCCCCGGGCGGATCGGTGCCCGCGACCCGGCCGGCGGGCTGGTCGGAGTCCTCCGCCCGGTAGTTGATCGAGACGTTGAAGCCGGCCGCGCGCAGCCGGTGGACCGCCCCGTCCGGTGTCTCGCCCTTCACGTCGGGGACCAGCAGCATCGTGCCCCAGGACAGGCGCCGGGGCGCCGGGACGAACTGTTTGACCGGCAGCACCCGTAACGCGCTCGCGAACGTGTCCCGCACGATCTGAACCGGCAGATGGCTGTCCGGCACCGTGTCGTAGTACTTGTCGGGGTTGGCGATGAACGACGCCCCGGCGAGGTTGGGTGTGTACCCCACGAACCACCCGGCGTTGTTGTCGTCGGTGGTACCGGTCTTCCCGGCGACCGGCCGGTCGATCGTCCCGCCGACGCTCGCGGCGGTCGGTCCGCCCCCGGGGTGCGTGCACGAGATGCCCGACTGCGAACCGTCCCCGACCGGGCAGCGCGCGGCGTCGTTCGCCGCGTCCGCCACCTGTGGGCTGAACGCCTGCTTGCACGTGGTGTTCGCGGTCAGCAGCGACCGTCCGCCGGGGTCGGTGATCGACCGGACCGGCGTGGGCTTGCAGTACTTGCCCCGGGCCGCCACCGTCGCGTACGCGGTCGCCATGTCCAGCGGGGTCACCTGCGCCGTGCCGAGCGTGAACGAGCCCCACGCCTGGTTGGAGTCGCGCGCCCACTTGATGTTCTTGCGGTCCTTGGAGCCGCGGAACACCACCCCGGCCGCCTCCGCCGCGGCGACCGCGGCCTTCACCGTCACCTCCTGCTGGAGCTGAACGAAGTAGGTGTTCGCGGACTCGCCGAAGCCGCTGGACAGCGTCTGGACGCCGGTCATCCGCCCGTCCGCGTTCTTCGGGCAGTAGTACCGGCCGGTGCGGCACCCGCCGACGTACTGCGACACGAACTGCCGGGGCGCGTAGAGCGTGTGGCTCAGCGGAATGCCCTGCTGCAGGGCCGCGAGCATCGTGAACATCTTGAACGTCGAGCCCGCCTGGTATCCCGGCGAGATCGACGACCCGGTGAGCAGCGGGTTCTCGGTGTACGGGTAGGTCCGCCCGTGGGGGTTCTTCTGGACGCCGTACTTCCGGTTGATCGACATCGCCTGCACCCGGCCGGTGCCGGGCTGCACCAGGACCACCCCGGTCGCGAACCGGCTGTGCGTGCTGAGCGCCCGGTTGATCTGACGCTGCGCCGCCGCCTGCATCCGCACGTCGATCGAGGAGACGATCCGGTAGCCACCCCGGCGCAACATGGCCAGCCGCTCGGTCGTGGACTTGCCGAACGTCGGGTTGGCCTGCCACCAGTCGAGGAACCAGCCGCAGAAGAACCCGAAGCCGGCCTTGCTGTACTCGCAGGACTGCACGTTCTCCTTCGGACGTAACCCGATCGGCGACTCGTTCGCCGCGGCCGCCTCGTCCGCGCTGATGTACTTCATCTTCACCATCTGACGCAGCACGTACGCGCGCCGCGCGAGCGCCGGGCGCTGGCCGGCCTCGTCCTTCCCGACCGGGTTGTACTGGGTCGGGTTCTGCGCCAGACCGGCGATGAGCGCGGACTCCGCCAGCGTCAGCTGCGACGGCGCCTTGCTGAAGTAGAGCGCGGCCGCGGTGTTGATGCCGAAGCCGCCATTGCCGAAGTAGGTGATGTTCAGATAGTTCTTCAGGATCTCGTTCTTGGGGATCTCTTTCTCCAGCGCCACCGCGTAGCGGATCTCACGCAGTTTCCGGCCGGCCGTGTCCTCGGTGGCGGCCCGTAACTCCGACGGGCTCGAGGCGCTGTAGCGCAGCACCGATCGGACGTACTGCTGGGTGAGCGTCGAGGCGCCCTGGGCGAGCTCACCCGAGGTCTGGTTACGCACCAGCGCCCGGACGATCCCGCGCGCGTCGACCCCGTTGTGGTCGTAGAACCGGATGTCCTCGGCGGCGACGATCGCCTGGCGCATCACCGGCGCGACGTCGTCGAGCTCGACGTTCTTCCGGTTCTCCTCGAAGAACTGCGCCACCACGGTCTTGCCGTCGCTGGCCAGTAACGTCGACGTGGACGGCAGCGGGGGGATCCGGATCTCCGTCGGCAGGTCGCGGAACGAGTCCGAAGCGGACTTCGCGGTCAGACCGGAGACGCCAACCACCGGAAACGCGACAGCCGCCAGTACGACACCGGCCAGCACCCCGCACACCATCAGCGCGAGGACGTTGGCCAGCCTGCGATCGCGGCTCGGTTCCACAGCGTCACTGTATGGACGGCGAACCGGCGTCGGCGCTGGTTAATGGAGGTTTTAGACGACCGGTTGACCGGATATCCAGACTTCCGCGATCAAGGGCACCCCCGGGCGGTACGCGAGATGGACCGGATCGGGGGCGTCGAGCATAATTGCGTCCGCTTTTGCCCCGATTCCGAGGTGGCCGACGTCGGTGCGGCGCAGGGCGGCGGCGCCACCGCGGGTCACCGCCCAGAGCGCCTCGGACGGCGTCAGACGCATCTCGCGGACGGCGAGCGCCACGCAGAACGGGATGCTCGACGTGAAGCAGGAGCCGGGGTTGCAGTCGGTGGCGACCGCGACCGTGACGTTCGCGTCGAGCAGGCGCCGGGCGTCCGGGTAGGGCGAGCGGGTGGAGAACTCGACGCCGGGCAGCAGCGTCGCGACGGTGTCGCTGCCCGCGAGCGCGTCGACGTCGGCGTCGGACAGGTGGGTGCAGTGGTCGGCGGAGGCGGCGTCGAACTCGACCGCGAGCCGGACGCCGGGCCCGGGCCCGAGCTGGTTGGCGTGCACGCGCGGGACGAGGCCCTTCCGGACGCCGGCGGCGAGGACCGCACGGGCGGCGTCGCCGTCGAACGCGCCGCGCTCGCAGAAGACGTCGATCCACTTGGCGTGCGGCGCGCACTGCTCGAGCATCTCGCCGGTGACCAGCGCGAGATAGTCGGCCGGGTCGGTGTCGGGGGCGACGACGTGCGCGCCGAGATAGGTCGTCTCCTCGGTGACCTCACGGGCGAGACGCAGCGAGCGGGTCTCGTCGTGGACCGACAGGCCGTAGCCGGACTTGATCTCCAGCGTGGTGCTGCCCTGGCGGTGGGCCTGGGTGACCAGGGTGGCCAGCCGGCGCCGGAGCTCGTCGTCGGACGCGGCGCGGGTGGCGGTGACCGTGGTGCGGATGCCACCGGCCGCGTAGGGGGTGCCGGCCATCCGGGCGGCGAACTCCGCCGACCGGTCGCCGGCGAAGACGAGGTGGTTGTGGCTGTCGACGAAGCCGGGGACCACGGCCCGGGAGCCGGCGTCGATCTCGGTGTCGGCCGCGGGCGCCTGGTTCGTGGGGCCGACCCAGGCGACCCGGCCGTGTTCGAACACGATCGCGGCGTCGGTCCGCGTGCCGAGGTCGGGGTCCTGGGTCACCAGCATCCCGATGTCACGGATCACGGTGCTGGTCATGCCAGGGCTCGCAGGGTGTCGGTGAGCGCCCGGCCTGCGTCGACCGTGGTGTGGTGGCCGTCGGCGACGATCGCACGGCCGTCGACGACGACGGAGTGGACGTCGGCGGCGCCGGCCGCGAAGACCGCGGTCTCGGCCGCGGTGGTGGGCGTGAAGCCGGCGGTGCGGATCGTGTCGGTCCGGAGCGTGACCAGGTCGGCGCGGGCTCCGACCCGGAGCGCACCGGCGTCCGGCCAGCCGAGGGAGTCGTGTGCGAACGCCGTCCGGAGGAGTTCGGCGGCGCGCCAGTGACCGCGTTCGCGGGTCCGGAGACGTTCGTCGAGTTCCACGGCGCGGGCCTCCTCGAAGAGATCGATCACGGCATGACTGTCGCTGCCCAGCGAGACCGGGGAGCCGGCCTCGTGGAGCGCGCGGATCGGGCCGATGCCGTCGGCCAGGTCGCGTTCGGTGGTGGGGCAGGCGCAGGTGACCGTGCGCGTGGTCCCGATCAGCGCGATGTCGTCGGGGGTGAGGTGGGTCGCGTGGACCGCGGTCGTGCGCGGGCCGAGCGCGCCCGCGTCGGCGAGCAGGCGCGTCGGGGTGACGCCGTGCGTGGCGAGGCACGCCTCGTTCTCGGCCGGTTGTTCGGAGAGGTGGACGTGGAGCGGCGCGCCGTGGGCCGCCGCCCACTCGGCGACCGGCCCGAGCTGCTCGCGCGGCACACCCCGCACCGAGTGCAGCGCGGCCCCGATCCGCACGTGCCCCTCGCCGGGGCGGAGGGCGGAGACCCGTCCGGCCCACCGATCAGCGGTGGTGTCGCCGAAGCGGAGCTGCGTGCCCTCGAGGGGACGGTCGAAGCCGCCGGTCAGGTAGCAGGTGTCCAGCAGCGTGATGCGGATGCCCGCATCGGCGGCCGCGGTGATCAGAGCCTCGCCCATCGCGTTGGGGTCGGCGTACGGCGTGCCGCCGGGGGCGTGGTGGAGGTAGTGGAACTCGCCGACGCACGTGATGCCGGTCAGCGCCATCTCGGCGTAGACCGCGCGGGCCAGCGCGTAGTAGGTGTCCGGGGTGAGCGTCGCGGCCAGCGCGTACATCTGCTCGCGCCAGGTCCAGAACGTGCCCCGGCCGGCCTGGGTGCGCCCGCGCAGGCCGCGGTGGAACGCGTGCGAGTGCGCATTGGCCAGCCCCGGCAGGGTCAGACCGGCCAGCCGGGTGGCCCCCGCCGGGGCCCGGACACCGGCCGTGACCCCGGTGATCCGCCCGTCGGCGACCTCGATCAGCACCCCGGCGGCCGCACCCTCCGGCAGCCAGGCGTACTCGGCCCAGTAGGCGCCGGTCACCGGGTGACCAGGTGTTCCAGGACGGCGCTCAGGGCCTCGACGCCCAGCGCGCAGTCGTCGGGCGTCGCGAACTCGCCCGGGGCGTGGGACACCCCGGTCGGGTTGCGGACGAACAGCATCGCGGTCGGCACGTGCGCGGAGAGCACCCCGGCGTCGTGCCCGGCCCCGGTCGGCAGGATCGGCGCCCGCCCGGCGGCGTCTCCCGCCCCGATCAGCACCGCCAGCTCGTCGCGGAGGTCGGCGTTGAACTCGACCACGGGGGTCGTCGACTCCGCGGTGACCGTCACCTTCACCCCGTCCCGGTCGCCCCGCTCGGCCGCGAGCGTCGTCACCGCCTCGACCACCCGGGCGAGCGACGACTCGTCCGGCGCCCGGGAATCGAGCCACGCCCGCACCAGCGACGCGATCGCGTTCGTCCCGTTCGGCTCCACCGACACGCGCCCGAACGTCGCCAGCGCCCCGGCCAGCGCGGCCTGCTCCCGCGCACCCAGCACGGTCGAGGCGAACGTCAGCATCGGGTCGCGCCGATCGGCCAGCCGGGTGGTGCCGGCGTGGTTCGCCTCACCGGCGAACTCGAACCGCCAGCGCCCGTGCGGCCAGATCGCGCTCGCGACCCCCACCGCCGACCCGGATTCCACGAGCCCGCGGCCCTGCTCGACGTGCAGCTCGACGAACGTGCCGATCAGCCCCAGCCGGTCCGGATCCGCGCCGATGCCGGACGCGTCCAGGCCCGCGGCGTCCATCGCGGCGGCCCAGGTCACACCGGACGGGTCACGCAGGTCGCGGGCCCGCGACGGTGACACCGCCCCGGTCAGCAGGCGCGACCCGAGGCACGGCAGCCCGAACCGCGCCCCCTCCTCCTCGACGAAGTTCACCACGGCCAGCGGCCGCGACGGCGACAGGCCGCGCGCCGTCAGGGAAGCGACCGCCGCCAGCGACGACACCACCCCGAGCGGACCGTCGAACGCTCCCCCGTCCGGCACCGAGTCCAGATGCGAGCCGGTGACGACGGCGCCCGCCCCCGGCGCGCCCCACCACGCCCACTGGTTGCCGTTGCGGTCCACCTCCACGGACAGGCCCACCGACTCGGCCGTGGAGGCGAACCACTCCCGGCCGGAGAGGTCGGCGGGCGTCCACGAAAAGCGCTGGTAACCGCCGCTCCCGGCCACCCGGCCGATCGGCCGCAGCTCCCGCCAGAGCTGGTCGAAGCCGGTCAAGAACCCTCCCGCATCGGAATCCGCACCCCGCGCGCGGCGGCGACCTCGGTGGCGTCGTCGTACCCGGCGTCCACGTGGCGGATCACGCCCATGCCCGGGTCGTTGGTGAGCACGCGCTCGATCTTCTGACCGGCCAGCGCGGTGCCGTCGGCGACCGTCACCTGCCCGGCGTGGATCGAGCGTCCGATCCCGACCCCGCCACCGTGGTGGATCGACACCCACGACGCACCCGACGCGGTGTTGACGAGCGCGTTCAGCAGCGGCCAGTCGGCGATCGCGTCCGAGCCGTCGGCCATCGCCTCGGTCTCCCGGTAGGGCGACGCCACGCTGCCGCAGTCGAGGTGGTCACGTCCGATCACGATCGGCGCCGACACCGCCCCCGAGGCCACCATGTCGTTGAACCGGACACCGGCCTTGTCCCGCTCGCCGTAGCCGAGCCAGCAGATCCGCGCCGGGAGACCCTGGAACGCCACCTTGTCCTGAGCCGCGCGGATCCAGCGGTGCAGGTGGTCGTTGTCGGGGAAGAGGTCGAGCACGGCCTCGTCGGTGGCGTGGATGTCGCGCGGGTCCCCGGAGAGCGCCGCCCAGCGGAACGGGCCCTTGCCCTCGCTGAACAGCGGCCGGATGTAGGCCGGCACGAACCCGGGGAACGCGAACGCGCGATCGTAGCCGCCCTGGCGGGCCTCGTCGCGGATCGAGTTGCCGTAGTCGAACACCTCGGCGCCGGCGTCCAGGAACCCGACCATCGCCTCGACGTGCTTGGCCATCGACGCGCGGGCCCGCACGGTGAAGTCGGCCGGGTCCTTCTCGGCGCGGTCGTGCCAGTCCGCCAGGTCGATGCCCTCCGGCAGGTAGGAGAGCGGGTCGTGGGCGGAGGTCTGATCGGTCACCACGTCCACGTCGACGCCGCGGCGGAGCAGTTCCGGCAGGACCGTGGCGCAGTTGCCCTCCACGCCGATCGACAGCGCCCGGCGGTCCTTCTTGGCCTCGAGCGCGCGTTCGATCGCGGCGTCCAGCGACGGCGCGACCTCGTCCAGGTAGCGCTGCTCCACCCGGCGGTGCAGGCGGGCCGGGTCGACGTCGATCACCAGGGCCACACCCCCGTTGAGCGTCACGGCCAGGGGCTGGGCACCGCCCATGCCGCCGCAGCCGCCGGTGACCGTGAGCGTGCCGGCGAGGGTGCCGCCGAACTTGCGCTCCGCCACCGCGGCGAACGTCTCGTACGTGCCCTGCAGGATGCCCTGGGTACCGATGTAGATCCAGGAACCGGCGGTCATCTGGCCGTACATCGTCAACCCGAGCTGCTCGAGGCGGCGGAACTCGGGCCAGGTGGCCCAGTCCCCGACGAGGTTCGAGTTCGCGAGCAGCACGCGCGGCGCCCACTCGTGGGTGCGCATGACGCCGACCGGCTTGCCCGACTGGACGAGCATCGTCTCGTCGTCCTTGAGCGTGGTGAGCGTGCGCACCATCGCGTCGAAGCTGGCCCAGTTGCGGGCCGCGCGGCCCGTGCCGCCGTAGACGACGAGGTCGTCGGGGCGTTCGGCCACCTCGGGGTCGAGGTTGTTCATGAGCATGCGCAGCGGAGCCTCGGTCTGCCAGCTCCCCGCGGTGAGCGAGGTTCCGCGCGCCGCGCGTACGGGTCGTGCGCCGTCCATCAGGCGGTCCTTTCGCAGGTGGTCAGGCCAGTGGGCCGGTGGTCGTCTCGGCCGCGGCGATCGCGGCGCCGCTCGTCACCAGCGCGACGGCGGACTCGATCTCCGGGGCCAGGTAGCGGTCGGGGCCGGGGCCCGGCGCGGACTCGCGCAGGCGGGCGACGACCGCCGCGGTGGCCGGGGCGGGGGTGAGCGGGGCGCGCAGGTCGAGGGCGCGCGCGGCGGTGAGCAGCTCGATCGCGAGCACGCGGGTCAGGCCGTCGATCGCGCGCCGGAGCTTCCGCGCGGCCGACCAGCCCATCGAGACGTGGTCCTCCTGCATCGCCGACGACGGGATCGAGTCCACCGACGCCGGCGCGGCCAGCCGCTTGAGCTCCGACACCACCGCGGCCTGCGTGTACTGCGCGATCATGTAGCCGCTGTCGACCCCGGCGTCGTGCGAGAGGAACGGCGGCAGACCGTGGCTGCGGGCGACGTCGAGCATCCGGTCGGTGCGCCGCTCGGACATCGACGCGACGTCCGCGACCGCGATCGCGAGGAAGTCGAGCACGTACCCGACCGGCGCGCCGTGGAAGTTGCCGTTGCTCTCGACCCGGCCGTCGACGGTCACGACCGGGTTGTCGACCGCGCTGGCCAGCTCCCGCGAGGCCACCGCCGAGGCGTGCGCGAGCGTGTCCCGCGCCGCGCCGTGCACCTGCGGCGCGCACCGCAGCGAGTAGGCGTCCTGCACCCGCGTGCAGGCGTGCGGGTCGCGGTGGCTGGCCATGATGCCCGAGGACGCCAGCACCGACCGCAGGTTCGACGCGCTCGCGGCCTGCCCCGGGTGCGGGCGCAGCGCCTGCAGGTCGGCGGCGAACACCGCGTCGGTACCGAGCAGCGCCTCGACGCTCATCGCCGCGGTGAGGTCGGCGGTGCGCAGGAGCCGGCGCAGGTCCGCGGCGGCCAGGAGCAGCTGGCCGAGCATCCCGTCGGTGCCGTTGATCAGCGCCAGCCCCTCCTTCTCGCGGAGCGCGACCGGGGTGAGCCCGGCCTCGGCGAGCGCGTCGGAGGCGTCCCCGACGTTCCCGAGCGCGTCGGTCACCCGCCCCTCGCCGGTCAGCGCGAGCGCGCAGTGCGCGAGCGGCGCGAGGTCGCCCGAGCAGCCCAGCGAGCCGTACTCGTGCACCACCGGGGTGATGCCCGCGTTGAGCATCCCGGCGTAGGCCCGCGCGGTGGAGAGCCGGACGCCGGTGCGGCCGGTGGCGAGCGTGGCCAGGCGCAGCAGCATCAGCGCGCGGACGACCTCGCGCTCCACCTCGGGGCCGGAACCGGCCGCGTGCGAGCGGATCAGGCCGTGCTGGAGCGCGACCCGGCGGTCGGGCGGGATGTGCCTGGTGGCCAGCGCGCCGAAGCCGGTGGAGACGCCGTAGTGCGGGGTGTCGTCGCCGGCGAGCGCCTCGATCACCCGGGCGCTCGCCTCGATCGCCTGCTCCGCCGACGGCGCCAGCGCCACCGGGGCGTCGTTCCTGGCCACCGCCACCACGTCGTCCGGTTCGAGAGGCCGTGCCCCCACCAGAACCGCTCCCACCAGTACCGCGTCACCCATGCCGTCCATGGGACACCACCGCAGTTGCGGTGCGACAGCGCCACGCGAGCGGTGTCGTCTGGTATCCCAGACGTTATGGCCGAGGTCCCCGCTGCCGCCAACGTGCTGGCGATCCTGCGTTACTTCGCCCGGCAGGCCGGGCCGGTCGGTGCGGCCGCGATCGCCCGCGACCTGCGACTACCCCGGTCGACGACCTACCACCTGCTCGCGACGCTGGCCGACGCCGGGTTCGTGGTGCACCTGCCGGAGGAGCGGCGCTACGCGCTCGGGGTCAGCGCCTACGAGCTCGGTACCGGGTACACCCGCCAGGCACCGCTGCAGCGGCTCGCCCGGGTGCCGCTCGCGACCCTCGTCGACCGGCTCGGGCAGAGCGCGCACCTGGCCGTGCTGCACGGCCGGGAGGTGATCTACGTGATCGAGGAACGCGCCCCCGGCCGCCCGCCCCTGGTCACCGACGTGGGCGTCCGGCTACCCGCGCAGCTGACCGCGAGCGGCCGGGCGATGCTCGCGGTGCTGCCGAAGCCCGCGGTGCGTGCCCTCTTCCCGGACGCCGGCGCGTTCGTCCGGCGGCACGAGCTCGGCCCGACGAACTACGCCGAGTTGCGCCGGCTGCTCACCGCGGTGACCAAGGCCGGGTACGCCACCGAGGACGGTGAGGTCACGCCGGGCTTCGCGTCGGTGGCGGCCCCGGTGACCGACCACTCCGGCCACCCGGTCGCCGCGGTCGCGGTCACGTTCCCGGTCGCCGAGGGTGATCCCGACGCCCTGGCCGACGCCGTGCGCCGCACCGCCGCCGAGATCGCCCGCCGGGTGGGTGGCACCCCACCCGGCTGAGGTGAGCCGGTTCAGCGCAGGCGGACGGGAAGCCGGTCGAGCCCTCGGATCAGGGTGGAAGGGCGCCAGGTCAGCGTGGACGGGTCCGCGTCCAGCGCGAGCGCGGGGAAACGCGAGAGCAGAGCCGTGAACGCCACCTCGCCCTCCAGCCGGGCCAGCGGCGCGCCGAGGCAGTGGTGGATGCCGTGGCCGAACGCCAGGTGGCTGGTGGCCGGGCGCCGCACGTCGAGCGTCTCGGCGTCCGGCCAGCGCTCCGGGTCCCGGTTGGCCGACGTCAGCGAGACGAGCACGACCTCACCGGCCGGGATCCTCACCCCGCCGATGACCGTGGGCGACGCGGTGAACCGCAGGGTGGCCAGGTGCACGGGCCCGTCCCAGCGCAGGAACTCCTCGATCGCGTTCGGCACCAGCGCGGGGTCCGACCGCAGGGCCGCGAACTGCGCCGGGTCGCGCAGCAGCGCGTAGGTCCCGGTGCCGATCAGGTTGACGGTGGTCTCGTGCCCGGCGATCAGCAGCAGGAACGCCATCGAGATCGCCTCGTTGCGCGAGAGCCGGTCACTCTCGGCCGAGGCGGCCACGATCGCGCCGAGCATGTCGTCGGTCGGGTGGGCCCGGCGTTCGTCGACGAGCGCCGTCAGGTACGCGGCGATGGAGCTCGCGGCCGCGGTGTGGGCCTCCCGGTCCGCCGACTGCAGCAGCGTGTTCGACCACGCCCGGAAGTCGTCGCGGTCGCCCATCGAGACGCCGAGCAGTTCGCAGATCACGGTGATCGGCAGCGGGAACGCGTACGCGTCCAGCAGGTCGACGCGGTCGGGGCCGGCCTCCATCTCGTCCAGCAGCGACGCCGCGATCTCCTCGATCCGCGGCCGCAGCGCGGCGATCGCCCGGGCGGTGAACGCCTTGCCGACCAGCTTGCGCAGCCTGGTGTGGTCCGGCGGGTCGGCGGCGAGCATGTGCGAGTTGATCTCGTTCTTGATCTCGTGCCGCGGGATCGGCCCGTATCTGGCCTCGGCCAGCGCGTGGAACTCGGCGTTGTCCTTGTGCAGCGCCGGATCGGCGAGGGCGGCTCTGGCGTCGGCGTAGCGGGTGACCAGCCACACCTCGTTGCCCTGTGGAGTGATCACTCTGGACGTCGGGCGCTGTTCGCGGATCCAGGAGTAGTCGGCGTGCGGATCAGTGAAGAATTCGGGGCCGAGCCGGAGGCACTCCATGAATCCACCGTACCGACCGGGGGATCCCTCGCGGCTCGGGAAACGTCCAAGGAGCATGATCAAGTTCGCGCTGGTAATCGTCGCCGTCTCGTTGCTCGCCGCCTGCGCCGCGGAGGACCGCGGTGTCGTCCGGGCGGGCCCGGCCGACCCGTTCTCCGGCCGGACGTTCGTCTCCACCGGGGTCACCGAGGGCGGCACCGATCGGCCGCTCGTCGACGGCACCCGGATCGAGCTGCGGTTCGCCGGCGACCGCACGCTCGGCGTCCGGGCGGGGTGCAACCAGATGAGCGGCCCGGTCACGATCGAGGGCGACACCCTGCGCGTCGGCGATCTGACGACCACCGACATGGGCTGCGACCAGCCCCGGATGGACCAGGACTCCTGGTTCGCCGGGGTGCTGAAAGCCGCCCCGGCCTGGCGCCTCGACGGCGACACGCTCACGCTCACCACCGAACGCACGGAGATCCGGTTCACGATGAAGACCTCACCGCCGCTGGTCGGCACCCGCTGGAACGTCACCGGCCTCGTCGACGGCGACACCGTCGCGAGCCTGCCGCCGGACGTCGAGGCGTATCTCGAATTCGACGGCACGAGGGTGACCGGCAACGCCGGCTGCAACCGGATCAGCGGCCCGGCGACGCCCGGCCCCGACGCGATCGAGTTCGGGCCGATCGTCGCCACCAAGATGGCCTGCGGCGGCGGCCGCGACACCACCGAGCGGGCCGTGCTCCGGGTGCTCGGCGCCGGCACCGTGCGGATGGTCCTCGACGACACGCTCCGCCTTACCGGCGCCGACGGAACCGGAATCACGCTACGAAGCGCCTGAGTGTGCATTTCTACGTGGAGCGCAGGCCCCGCCGGGCGCAACCTACTACTGGCGGGGCACGCCGACACGACTGAGAGCACCACGATGTTCGGACACCGCAAGCACACCATCGCCTGGGCCGACCGGGAGCGCGGCGCCGCCGTCCTGGCCTGGACCGACGGACACCTCGACGAGGCCGAGCGCGCCGCGCGCACCGCGCTCAAACTGCGCGAACGCGTCAGCAAGGAGGACACGCCCGCGCTCGCGGCGGACGCGAAGACCCTTGCCGACGTCCTGGCCGCCCGCGACGCCCGCGCCGAGGCCAACGCCCTCTACCAGCGGGCGCTGGCCGTCTACCGCCGGTACGGGCTGCAGTACGACGCCGCGCTCTGCCTGCAGGGGCTGGGGCGCCTGCACGCCGACACCGAGCCCACGGTGAGCCGGCAACGGCTGCTTCAGGCGCTGTGGATCAAGCGGGCGCTGCTCGGCGGGATCCACCCCGAGGTCGCCGAGCTGCTGGAGGACCTCGCCGCGGTCTCCGCCGCGGCCGCGTCGTGAGCGCGCCGTCGCGCTAAGAACCCGACACCTGTCGCCGATGAGGGAAAAGAACTCTTACGCGAAGGATGTCATGAATTCTACGTTTCGCCCGCTGATAGCCGCACTCAAGAAGCGCGGTGCCGACCCCGTGGCCCTGGCCAAGGCAGCGGCGGAGGCGGAACGGACCGGACGCTCGATCCGCGGCATCCTGATCAACAACAACGTCGTCACCGAGGCCGAGCTGACCGCGGCCGCCGCCGACGTCTACGGCATGAACAGCGTCGACCTGGTCGGGTACCCGATCGACCCGGTCGCGATGGCCAAGATCCCGATCGCGCTCGTCGTCCGGCACCGGGTTCTCGGGCTCGCGCTCGACGGCAACGAGATCACGGTCGCGATCACCGACCCGAGCGACATCGTCGCCCTGGACGACGTCCGCGCGGCGACGGGCATGGTCGTGCGGCCGGTCATGGTCGCCCGCAGCGAACTGCGCAAGCTCATCGCCAAGCTGCAGCGCGAGGAGAACGACCTCGCCGACCTGGCCGAGAACCTGCGGCCGGAGGCTCCGACGGCGGCCAGCGTCTCCAGCCTGACCAGCAGCGACCAGGACGCGCCGATCGTGCGGTACGTCAACTCGATGATCGGCCAGGCGATCCAGAACCGGGCCTCCGACCTGCACCTGGAGCCCGGCGAGAACGAGATGCGGATCCGCTTCCGCATCGACGGCGTCCTGCACGAGATCGACACCGTGCCGCACAACGTCCAGGCCGCGCTGGTGTCGCGCCTGAAGATCATGTCCGGCGTCGACATCACCGAGAAGCGGGTGCCGCAGAACGGCCGCATCACGGTCGAGATCAACGACCGCGCCGTCGACCTCCGTACCGCGACCCTCCCGACCGTCTGGGGCGAGAAGGTCGTGCTGCGGGTGCTCGACACCGGCAGCGGCATGCAGATCGACCTGAGCTCGGTGGGCTTCACCGACAGCAACCTGAAGCGCTACTCCACCGCGTTCACCAAGCCGCACGGGATGGTGCTGGTCACCGGCCCCACCGGCTCCGGCAAGTCGACGACGCTCTACGGCACGCTCGCGGAGATCAGCAAGCCGACCGTCAACATCATCACGGTCGAGGACCCGGTCGAGTACCGGCTGCCCGGCGTCAACCAGGTCCAGGTCAACCTCAAGGCCGGTCTCACGTTCGCCGCCGTGCTCCCGGCCATCCTGCGCTCCGACCCCGATGTCGTCCTGATCGGTGAGATCCGGGACCGGGTCACCGCGCAGCTCGCGGTCGAGGCCGCGCTGACCGGTCACCTCGTGCTCTCGACCCTGCACACCAACGACGCGCCCAGCGCGGTGACCCGGCTGATCGAGATGGGCATCGAACCCTTCCTGGTCGGATCGTCGGTCGACTGCGTCGTCGCCCAGCGGCTGGCCCGCCGGCTCTGCGACTGGTGCAAAGAGGAGTACGAGCCGACCGAGACCGAGCTGAAGGGCACCGACTGGCCGGTCGAGGACCTGGGCCAGCCGAAGTCGCTCTGGAAGCCGGTGGGGTGCCGCAACTGCAGCGGCACCGGGTTCCGCAGCCGCGTCGCCATCCACGAGGTGCTGCCGATCTCCGACGAGATCGAACGGATGGCCGTGAACCGGGCGTCCGCGCGCGAGATCCGGGAGGTCGCCTGGGCCGAGGGCATGCGTGACCTGCGCATCGACGGCCTGCGCAAGGCGGCGACCGGGCAGACCTCGGTCAAAGAGGTGCTCCGGGTCGCGATCTGAAGTCCTCAGCTCGGTCCGGGGACCGCCGATCAGGGACGGGGGATCCACGCGATCGAGGGGGCACCTGGTGTCGGAACCAGGCGGGAATCTGTGGCAGAGCTGGGCGCTGGACGGCACCGGAGCGGCCCGCAAAACTCTCGACGCGATGCTGCGATCGCTCGTCGAGCACCGCGGCTCCGATCTCCACCTGACCGCGGGCGCACCGCCGACCGGACGGATCAACGGCTCGCTCCGGCCGCTGCCGGACTACGAACCGCTGTCGCCGGTCGAGACCACCGGGCTGGCCCGGGCCGCCACCGACGAGTCCCAGTGGGCCCGGTTCGAGCGGGAGCACGAACTCGACCTCGCCTACAGCGTCGAGGGGTCCTCGCGGTTCCGGGTCAACCTCTACCTCCAGCGCGGATCCTGCGCGGCGGCGTTCCGGGCGATCCCGCACGAGATCAAGCCGCTGGAGGAACTCGGCGTGCCCGACTCGGTCGCGCGGTTCGCCCAGCTCCCGCGGGGGCTGGTGCTGGTGACCGGCCCCACCGGCTCGGGCAAGACCACCACGCTCGCGGCCCTGGTGGACCTCGCGAACCGGACCCGGTCCTCGCACATCGTCACGATCGAGGACCCGATCGAGTTCCTGCACATGCACCGGCGAAGCCTGGTCAATCAGCGTGAGGTGGGCGGGGACACCAACTCGTTCTCGATCGCGCTGAAACACGCGCTGCGGCAGGACCCGGACATCATCCTGGTCGGCGAGCTCCGTGACCTGGAGACCGCGTCCACCGCGCTCACCGCGGCCGAGACCGGTCACCTGGTACTGGCGACGCTGCACACGCAGAGCGCGATCCAGACCGTCGACCGGCTGATCGACATCTTCCCGCCCCACCAGCAGCCGCAGATCCGCACCCAGCTCTCGTCCGCGCTCCAGGGAGTGATCAGCCAGGCGCTGGCCCCGCGCGCGGACGGCCAGGGCCGCACGATCATCACCGAGATCATGACGCTCACCCCGGCGATCCGGAACCTGATCCGCGAGGGCAAGAACCATCAGATCGCGACGTTCCTGCAGGCCGGGTCGGCCGACGGGATGCTGTCGTTCGACCAGCACCTGGCCGAGCGGACCCGGCACCAGGTGATCACGTTCGAACAAGGGCTCAACCTCTGCCACTCGGCCGAGGAGTACAGCCGGTTGGCCGGCCGACGATGACCGCGACGCTCAGCGATCCCAGCCGGGGCAGCGCGAACAAGATCTTCGAGTACCAGAGCGTCGACACCAGCGGGAAGCGCACCCGCGGGAAGGTCAACGCGCCGAACACCGGGGCCGCGATCCAGATCCTGCGCCAGCAGGGCGTGGTCCCGCTCTCGGTGACGCCGGCCGGGACCGGGCTCAAGACCGAGATCAGCCTGCCCGGGCTCGGCAGCCGGACCACGCTGCGCGACCTGTCGGTCTTCTCCCGCCAGTTCGCGACGATGACCTCGTCGGGCATGTCGCTGCTGCGCTGTCTCTCGGTGCTGGAGGAGCAGACCTCGCGGGCGTCGCTGCGCAAGGCGCTGACCGAGGCCCGGGTCGACGTGGAGGGCGGCACGCCGCTCTCGGACGCGCTCGGGCGGCACCCGAAGGTGTTCCCGACGCTGATGGTGGCGCTGGTGCGGGCCGGCGAGGCCGGCGGTTTCCTCGACGACGCGCTCGAGCGCGTCGCGATCAACTTCGAGAAGGACGACGCCCTGCGCGGCAAGATCAAGGGCGCGCTCACCTACCCGGTGATCGTGCTGGCCTTCGCGCTGCTGATGGTGGCCGGTGTGCTGATCTTCATCGTGCCGGTGTTCGAGAACATGTTCCGCCAGCTCGGTGGCACGCTCCCGGCACCGACCCAGGTCATCGTGACCGCGAGCCACTCGCTGATCTGGTCCGGGCCGCTGAGCGTCGGCGTGATCGTCGTCGGCACGGTCGTGGTCAAACGGCTGCTCGCCACCCGGCCCGGGTTCCGGTTGGCGTTCGACCGGCTCAAGCTCCGGATGCCGGTCGTCGGCAAGCTCGTGAGCAAGATCGCGATCAGCCGGTTCACGCGCAACCTGGGCACGTTGCTCGGCGCGGGCGTGCCGGTGCTGCAGGCGCTGTCCGTGGTCGGCGCGACCACCGGCAGCGCGGTCGTCACCACGGCCCTGCTCGACGTGGAGCGGGGCGTCCGCGACGGCGCCCCGATGTCGAGCCGGATCAGCCAGCACCCGGTGTTTCCGCAGATGGTCGCCCAGATGATCGAGGTCGGCGAAGAAAGCGGACAAATTAGTCAGATGCTGGATAAGATCGCCGATTTTTACGATCGCGAGGTCGATACGGCCGCGGAAGCGCTCACGGCCTCCATCGAACCGATCATGGTGCTCCTGATGGGGGTCATCGTCGGCGCGATGGTCATCTGCCTCTACCTACCGATGTTCACGATTTACCAGAACATCCAAGGCGCTCAGTAACCCTTGTCCACAGGAGATCTGAATGACCGCTCTGCTCCGCTGGCACCGTGCGCGGCGCCGCACCGGCGACGAGGGCTTCACGCTCATCGAGCTGCTCGTGGTCGTCGTCATCATCGGCGTCCTGATCGCGATCGCCGTGCCGCTCTACAACAACTACAAAAAGGGCGCGCAGAACACGGCGGCACAGTCCGACGTGCGTAACGGCGTAACGGCGGTCGAGGCGTTCTACACGGCGAACGGCAACCAGTACCCGCAGAGCGTCAACGGCACCCTGGGCAACCCCCTGAAGCTCACGCTGGCGGGTGGCACCCCCAGCACCAAGTCCGATGCCGATCAGATCGCGGTGTCCGCCGGCAACCAGCTCATTCTGAAGACGACGAACACCGCGAGCGGCACCACCCAGCCCGGCTACGCGATCTGCGGGTGGAGCTCGACCGGCAAGAACGTCTACGTCTACAAGAGCGTGACCGGCAAGACGATCAAGTACGGGCCGGATAAGACCACTCCCAACATCCCGGAGTGCAAGATCGTCGACCCGTGATCGCCCGTCCTGCTCCCGGCCACCGCGGCCGGGAGCAGGACTTCTTTCTTTCTCCTCCGAGCCACTGGAGTGCCACCCGTGTTCGTGCCCGACGACACCGTGATCGCCGCCGTCGCCGGTGTGCTCGGTCTGGTCGTCGGCTCGTTCCTCAACGTGGTGGTGTACCGCGTTCCCCGGGCCCAGTCGCTGGTGCGCCCGGCCTCGCACTGCCCGGCCTGTACGGCGCCGATCCGGCCATGGCACAACGTCCCGGTGCTCGGCTGGCTCGTGCTGCGCGGGCGCTGCGCCGACTGCCGGGAGCCGATCAGCGTCCGGTACCCGCTGGTGGAGCTGGGCACCGGCGTGCTGTTCGCCGCCGTGACCGCCCGGTTCGGGCTCTCCCCCGAGCTGCCGGCCTACCTGTACCTGGCCGCGATCGCGGTCGCGCTCGCGCTGATCGACCTGGACGTCATGCGGCTGCCCGACCGGATCGTCCTCCCCTCCTACCTGGTGACCGCGATCCTGTTGCTCGTCGCCGCGGTCGCCGCGGGCTCCTGGCAGGACGCCGGGCGCGCCCTGCTGGCGATGGCCGCGCTCTACGCCGGGTACTGGCTGCTGGCGTTCGTCTACCCCGACGGGATGGGCTTCGGTGACGTCAAGCTGGCCGGCCTGCTGGGGCTCTACCTCGGCTGGCTGGGCTGGAACTCGGTCTGGGTCGGTACGTTCGCCGGGTTCCTGGTCGGTGGGGTCGTCGGCATGGTCCTGCTGGCCACCCGGCGGGCCACCGGACGCACCGCGATCCCGTTCGGCCCGGCCATGCTCGTCGGCGGCTTCCTGGCCGTGTTCGCGGCCACGCCGATCACCGTCTGGTACAGCTCGCTGCTCCTCCCGAGCGGCTGAGCCGCTGTTCGCTCGAGCCGGACGTCGCGATTGGGGGCATCGATGGGAAAGACGAGCGTGATCGGCCTGGACATCGGCTCGACGTCCGTACGGGCGGTCGAGACCGATCAGGAGCGTGGGGGCGCGGTGGTCACCGCCGTCGGCGAGGTGCCGCTGGCCCCGGGCGCGGTGCAGGCCGGCGTGATCCAGGACGAGGGGGCCGTGACCGACGCGGTCCGCCGGCTGCGTGCCTCGGCGCCGCTCCGGGCGAAGAACACGGTGCTCGGCCTGACCAGCGCGCAGACCGTCGTCCGCGAGATGACGGTGGCCAACCTGCCCCGCAAGGAGATGCGTACCTCGCTCCCGTTCCAGGTCGGCGACATGCTCCCGCTGCCGGTCGACCGGGCGGTGCTGGACTTCCTCCCGCTCGAGACGTCCGACCGCGACACCGTGCGCGGGCTGCTGGTGGCCGCGCCGAAAGCGTCGACGCTGAGCGCGGTCACCGCGGTGGAGGCGGCGGGGCTGACTGTCACCCGGGTCGATTTGGCCTCGCTGGCGCTGATCCGCGCGCTCGCGCAGGTCGACGGCGAGGCCGAGGCGATCGTCGACATCGGAGCCCAGCTGACCCAGGTCATCGTGCAGATCGACGGGCAGCCGCTGATCGTCCGGACGATCCCGCGGGGCGGGGCCGAGGTCACCACCGCCGTCGCCAACCGGCTGCGGGTGGAGACCGAGGAGGCCGAGCAGCTCAAGCGCCAGATCGGCCTCAACCGGGAGCAGAACGCCGAGGTCGCCGACGCGGTGAACGAGGCGATCCGGCCGCTGATGAACGAGATCCGCGGATCGTTCGCGTATCTCACCGCGGGCGGCAGCGCGGCCGAGGTGGCCCGTCTGGTGCTCTCCGGCGGCGCCAGCCTGCTGCAGGGGCTCCGCTGGGCCCTGGCCGACCAGCTCGACATCCCGGTGCACGCGGCCGACCTGTTCCGGCGCCTGCGCGGCTACCGCGGGGAGAACGTCGGCGACACCGCGCCGTCCCCGTCCTGCGCGATCGCCGTGGGCCTGACGCTGGGAGGCGCCCGGTGAGCGCACCCGCACCCGCCCCCGCGCCGGCGCCCGTCACCACGGCCGCGGAAGACCAGCTGCTCTTGCTCGGCGCGAACCTGCTGCCTCCCGAGATCGTGGCGCGCCGGCAGGTCGGGAAGATCCGGCTGGTCGCGGTCGCGATCCTCGTCGTGACGCTGCTGTTGGTGCTGGCCGTGTACGCCGTGGCCTGGACCCAGAAGGTCCGGAGCAGGGGTGACTTCGACGAGGTCACCGCCTCGTCCAACGTGCTGCGGGCCCAGCAGGGCAAGTACCGCGAGCTGATCGTCGCGCAGACGGCGGCGGACCAGATCAAGGGGCAGCTGGCGACCCTGATGGCCGACGACGTCACTTGGACGCCGGTGCTGCGCTCGATCCGGGCCGCCGCGCCGTCCGGCGTGGGACTGACCGGCCTGATCCTCACCGTCACCGACCCGACGCAACGCTCGTCCGAGGGAGTGATGACCTCCTCCGGGCTGCCGAGCACGACCGGGAGTCCGATCGGCGCGCTGACGATCACCGGAACGGGGTCGAGCAACGCGGCGATCGCGACCTTCGTGGACTCCCTGGCGAAAGTCTCCGGCATCAGCGGTGCCCTGCTCACCAACGCGACCGAGCAGGACGACGGGATCGTGTTCGGCGTCAGAGCCGACCTCTCCCCCACCCTGCTGAGCAAGCTGTACGCCGAGTAGAGGAGCCGTCATGGTCGTTCCCGCAGTGGGATTGCGCGGCGAGGGCTCGCTCTTCGACCCGGCCGCGTTGCGGATCAGCGCGTACCGCTCGTGGTTGATCGGCGGCGTGGCCGGGGCCGTGGCGCTGATCCTACTCGGCTGGTTCCTGCTGATCCGCCCGCAGTTGAACGAGGCCGCGGACTTCCGGGAACGCACCGCGTCGGCCGAGGACGGGATCGCCGGGCTGCGGCGGCGGCTGGCCGAGGTCCGCGCCGAGAACGCCAACCTGGACAGCTACCGCACGGCCTACACCAGCGCCCGGAAAGCCCTTCCGACCAGCGGCAACGTGACCACGTTCCTGCGCGACACCCAGTCGGCGGCGACCCTGGCCGGCACCACGATGAAGAGCATCACGGTCGGAACCCCGTCCGCGCTCGCCGACGGGGCGGTCTACGGGCTACCGATCACCGTGTCGACCGAGGGGCCCGCGAGCGCGCTCGACACCTTCGTGCACCGGCTGCAGCGGGTCCAGCCGCGGACCGTGCTGGTCAAGACGCTGAGCCTGACCTCCGCCGAAGAAACACCGGTCATGAGCGGGAGGATCGCGCTCACGATCGAGCTGCAGGCGTTCGTCGCGCCGGGCGCCGCTACGGCCTCGGAATCCACTGCGAACTGATGCGTCCCGACCACCGACGCGACCGGCCGGGCGGAGCCGACGACGGCTTCACGCTGGCCGAGCTGCTGGTGGCGATGAGCGTCGTCACGATCGTGATGACCTCGCTCGGTACGTTCTTCACCGCCACCGTCACCCGCACCGCGGCGCAGGGCAACGTCTCGACCGCGGTCCAGCTGGTCAGCGACGGGCTGGAACGGGCCCGGGCGATCCGCGGCGCGAGCCTGGTCACCGGACGGGACCGGACCGCCACGTTGCAGCAGTGGTCGGCCGCCGACTCGGTCGTCTCCCCGCTGCTGGCGACGATGCAACAGGCCTACGACCCGAACCCCGACGGCCGGGCCGCACTCCTGCCGGCCACGCCGGTGCCGGTCACGATCGACGGGCTGGGCTACACCCAGTCCTGGTACATCGGCAGTTGCTGGCAGCTGCGCTCCGGCGGGGACTGCACCGCGGTCTCGTCCCTCGGCGCGGCCGAGTTCTACCGCGTCGTCGTCGAGGTCACCTGGCCGCACCGGAACTGCGCGGGCAACCTCTGCACCCGGGTCGGCACGACGCTGGTGAGCAGCACCGCCGCCGACCCGCTGTTCGTCAGCGGGCAGAGCGCCCGGCCGCCGACGGTCGTCAGCCCGGGTGCGCAGGTCGGTGAGATCACCGTGCCGGTGACGCTGACCGTGACCGCGACCGGCGGCGCGACCCCGCTGAGCTGGACCGCCCAGGGCCTGCCGCCGGGGGTGACGATCAGCTCGGCCGGCCTGATCAGCGGAACACCGACCGCGGTGGGCAGCTACTCCGCCACGATCACCGCCACCGACGCGTTCGACCTGGTGGGCATCGCGACGTTCAGCTGGACGGTCAACGCGCTGCCGACCCTCGCCGCGATCGCGACGCAGTCCAGCCAGGGCGGCCGGCCGATCACGCCGCTGCAGCCGGCGCTGACCGGCGGCACCGCCCCGTTCACCTGGAAAGCCACGAACCTGCCGCCGGGCCTGACGATCGATCCGGTGACCGGGGTCGTCAGCGGCACGCCGACGACCGTGAACGCGACCGGCAGCGCCGTCTCGATCACGGTCACCGATTCGTACAAGAAGACCGCGTCGGTGGGGTTCACCTGGAAGGTCCCGGTGCTCGTCCTCACCGCGATCCCGGCCCAGACCGACTCGGTCGGTTACGCGATCCCGGCCCTGACCCCCGACGCGACCTGGGGCGTCAAGCCGTACACCTGGAAGGCCACGAGCCTGCCGGCCGGTCTCTCGATCACCACGTCGACCGGCGAGATCACCGGGACGCCGACGACGGTGGGCACCGCGTCGGTGACGGTCACCGCGACCGACGCGGTCAACACCGTCAAGTCGACGACGTTCAGCTGGGCGATCGGGCCGGCCGTGACCGCGCCCGGCGCGGCACTCGCCGGCACCGTCGGCAGCGCGTTCTCATACACGTCCACGGCGGCCACCGGCGGGACGAAGCCGTACGTGTGGTCGGCGGCCGGCCTGCCCGACGGGGTGACGATCGACAGCGCCACCGGGGCGATCACCGGCACCCCGACCGTGTCGGGCCGGTTCATCTTCACGGTCACCGCGACCGCCGCCGCGCCGAGGCCGGCGACCGGCTCGTCGATCCGGCTGGCGTTCACGGTGTCCGCGGTCGGCAGCGGGCTGAAGTTCGCCACCGCGCCGACCAGCCCGCTGAACACGGCGTCGGGCGCCACCGTCTCGCAGCAGGTCACCGGTACCGGCGGCAAGGCGCCCTACACGTGGGGCGTCACCGGCCTGCCGCCGGGGCTGAGCATGTCGGCGACCGGGCTGGTCACCGGCAAACCGACGACGGTGGGGACCTACACCACCCAGTTCACGCTCACCGACAGCCTCGGCGCACGCGCCCGCTGGACGATCACCTGGAACATCACGTGACCCGCCGGCCCGGCGACACGGGGATCACGCTCATCGAGATGGCGATCTCGATGTTCGTCATGGCCCTGTTCATGACCGGGGCCATGACCGGGATCCTCGCGCTCTACCGGACGACGAACCTGACCCAGTCCGGTAGCGAGGCCCAGCAGGACCTGACCGTCGCGTTCGGGCGGCTCGACCGCGAGGTGCGGTACGCCTCGGCCATCAGCGCGCCCGGCCTGGTCGGTGCGGATTCCTACGTCGAGTTCCTCACCACCTGGAGCGGAACGCCGACCTGCACCCAGCTGCGCCTGAACCGGGCGACCGGCGAGCTCCAGCAGCGGACCTGGGACCAGGGCGGGGCGCTCCCGACGCCGACCGGCTGGGCCCGGCTCGCGAGCGGCGTCACCGCGGACACGCCGTTCACCGTCGACGACGTGGGCAGCCCGAAGGTCTATCAGCAGCTCGCACTGGACATGACGATCGGCGCCGGCGGCGCGGCGAACCGGGCGACGCGGGGCTACCGGGTGGCGTTCACGGCGCAGAACTCCTCCTCGGTCGACACCAGGACCACCTGCGCGGAAGGCCGGGCACTGCCGTGAGACGACGCGACGACGGATCGCTCCCGATCGCCATGCTGCTGACGCTCGTGGCGCTGTCGCTGAGCACGCTGGTGCTGGACTCGGTGGTGCGCCAGACCGTCCTGGCCCGGACGGAGATCGCGCGGGCCGAAGCCCTCAACGCCGCCCAGAGCGGGCTCGACGTCGGCATGGCGCACATCCGCTCGGCCAACGACGGCACGGTCGCCGGCGTGCTCTCGAAACTGCCCTGCGCGTCGCTGGCCGGGACGGTGACCTCGGTCCTGCGGGGGTCGTACTCGGTGAGCGTGCGCTACTACGCCCAGGACCCGCAGGGCCAACCCGCCAGCTGGCTCAGCGGCGCCAGCCGGATCACCTGCGCGCCGTCCCAAGGCGTCGCACGCACGCCGGCCTACGCGCTGCTGAGCTCGGTCGGGAGCTACTCGGCGGGGCTCGGGGCCACGGTCAGCCGGACCCTGACCGCCGTCTACACGTTCCGGACGACCAACCAGAGCATTCCCGGCGGGATGATCCACGTCTACCGGGCCAACACCAGCGAGACCGACCTGTGCCTGGACGCCGGGTCGGCCACCCCGGCGTCGGGGACCGCGGTCACGCTCCAGACCTGCAGCCCCGGCCTCGCGGCCCAGAACTTCGCCTACGACAACAAGCTGCGGATCCTGCTGCTGTCCTCGCGGACGACCGCGCTCCCGGTCGGCGTGTGCCTGGACTCGGCCACGCCGCACGCCGTCGGAAACCCGGTCGTGGTCGCGAACTGCACGACGCCGACCGTCCAGGCGCGTCAGCAGTGGAGCATCAACGACTCGGCGAACTTCGAGGGGACCACGAACGGTTCCTCGCTCGACGGCTTCTGCTTCAACGCGAAGTTCCCCGGCGTCGAGGGCAGCCCGGTGGTGCTGGGCTCCGGCAGCAACTGCCGGCGCAGCTACAACAGCACGCAGAGCTTCTTCCCGGACGCCACCGTGGGTCCCGGTGCGGCCGGCCCGACGAACAGCCAGCTGGTGAACCTCGAACAGTTCGGCCGCTGCCTCGACGTGACCGACCAGAACGTCAACCAGTCCTTTCTGATCGCCTGGCCGTGCAAGCAGGCGCCGGACCCGACCTACGTGGCGTGGAACCAGAAGTGGACGATGCCGGCCAACGGGGTCAGCGGCCAGGTCGTCACCAAGCCCGGCGCCCAGTACTGCCTGCGCAGCCCGCTGCTCGTCGGGGTGGGCCAGTACGTCCGGGTCGTGTCGTGCGGCACCGGCGGCGCGGCGCTGCAGTGGACCCGCCGGGAGGCCGACGACAGCTACCCGCTGAGCTACACGCTCGTCGACAGCGCCGGGCACTGCCTGAGCACGACCGATCCGGACGCCAACCCGCCCGACCTGTTCAACACCGGGCAACGCGTCACCAAGATCGTGGTGGCCGCGTGCGACGGTTCGGCCCGGCAGAAGTGGAACGCCCCGGTGACCGAGCTCCAGGCGAGCCCACTGAAGGGCGTCCACGAGGACTAGATCTCCGACACCTGCCCGTCCACCGCGTGGAAGCGGCGGTTCGTGCTCACCGCGTCGAGCATCCGGCGGTCGTGCGTGACGAGCAGCAGCGTGCCCGGGTAGTTCTCCAGCGCCGATTCGAGCTGCTCGATCGCCGGCAGGTCGAGGTGGTTCGTCGGCTCGTCGAGCACGAGCAGGTTGACGCCCCGGGCCTGCAGCAGCGCCAGCCCGGCCCGGGTGCGCTCCCCCGGCGAGAGGCTCCCGGCCGGACGGCGGACGTGGTCGGCCTTGAGGCCGAACTTCGCCAGCAGCGTGCGGATCTCCCCCGGCACCTGATCCGGCAGCACCCGGGCGAACACGTCGAGGATCGTGTCGTCGCCGGCGAACAGGCCCCGGGCCTGGTCGACCTCGCCCACGACCACACCCGGCCCGAGCGCGGCCGTGCCCTCGTCGGGCTCGATCCTTCCCAGCAGGACGCCGAGCAGCGTGCTCTTCCCCGACCCGTTGGCCCCGGTGAGCACCGCCCGGTCGGCCCAGTCGAGCTGCAGGTTCACCGGGCCGAGCGTGAAGTCGCCGCGGCGCACGACGACGCCGCGCAGCGTCGCGACCACCGCACCGGAGCGCGGCGCCGCGGCGATCGTCATCCGCAGCTCCCACTCCTTGCGGGGCTCCTCGACGACCTCGAGCCGCTCGATCAGCCGCTCGGTCTGCCGGGCCTTCGCGGCCTGTTTCTCGGTGGCCTCGGTGCGGAACTTGCGGCCGATCTTGTCGTTGTCGGGCGCCTTGCGGCGGGCGTTCTTGACGCCCTTCTCCATCCACGAGCGCTGGGTGCGGGCCCGGTCCACCAGCCCGGCGCGGGTGCCGGCGTACTCGTCGTAGGCCTCGCGGGCGTGCCGCCTGGCGGTCTCGCGCTCCTCCAGGTAGGCGGCGTACCCACCGCCGAACGTGTTGATCTGCTGCTGCGCGAGGTCGAGCTCGACGACCGACGTCACCGTGCGGGCCAGGAACTCGCGGTCGTGGCTGACGAGCACGGTGCCGGTACGCAGCTCGGCGACGAACCGTTCGAGCCGCTCCAGCCCGTCCAGGTCCAGGTCGTTCGTCGGCTCGTCGAGCAGCACGACGTCGTACCGGCTGAGCAGCAACGACGCCAGCGACGCCCGGGCGGCCTGGCCGCCGGAGAGGCCGGCCATCCGGGCGTCCAGGTCGATCGAGAGCCCGAGGTCGTCGGCGACGGTGTCGGCCCGCTCGGCGAGGTCGGCGCCGCCGAGGGCGAGCCAGCGGTCGAACGCGTCGGAGTACGCGTCGTCGGCGCCGGGTTTGCCTTCGCTGAGCGCCTCGGTGGCCTCGTCCAGGTCCTGCTGGGCCCGCGTGACGCCGGTGCGGCGGCCGAGGAAGTCCCGGACGCTCTCGCCCGGGCGCCGCTCGGACTCCTGCGGCAGGTACCCGACGGTCGCGGTGGCCGGGGTGCGGCGGACCGTGCCCTGCTGGGGTGTGTCCAGACCGGCCAGCAGACGCAACAGCGTGGATTTGCCCGCGCCGTTGGCCCCGACGACGCCGATCACGTCGCCGGGAGCGACGACGAGGTCGAGACCGGAGAAGAGGGTGCGGTCGCCGTGCCCGGCGGACAGGCCTTTGACGACCAGAGTGGCGCTCACCGGGCCACGATAGATCAGACGCCGACGGGGTACGTCTCCAGCTCACTGCCGACGGCGACCGCGGGCAGCGGGGCCAGCGCGGTCGTCTCCGGCAGCCAGACGAACGCGTCGTAGCGATCGCCGAGGCGAGTGGGCACGTAGTTGCCGTAGGCCTCGCGCGACGGCCGGTAGACGACGCCGATCGCCCGGTGCGCGAGCGTGTCGGTGAGCCAGCGCGGTCGCGGTCCCGACGGCAGCACGAACAGCGCCGGCTCCGGCACGGAGGCGTCCAGGATCGCCTCCAACGAACCGGCGCGCGCCGGTGGCACCGGCATCACCTCCACCGGAGCGCCCCAGGCGGGGCCGGCGAGCACCTGGCCGCGGTGGCTCCCGAAGCCCACCAGCACCACCGCGTCGTCGCCCCAGCGCTCGCGGCCGAGCTGGCCGAGGTTGACCATGCCGACGTCGGCCATGTCGGTGGCGCGGGCGTCGCCGATGTGGGTGTTGTGGGCCCAGACCACGGCCTTCGAGCCCGGCCCGTAGTGCTGGAGCAGACGGTCGAGCGTGTTGACCATGTGGACGTCGCGGACGTTCCAGGACTCGGGACCGTTGCTGACCATCTCGCGGTAGTAGTTCTCGGCGCCCACCGCGGCCTCGGCGTTCTGCAGGATGCCCAGGTCGGTGGTGCGGTACCGGAGCGTGGTGAGCAGCTCGACCAGCGGCGGCGCGCAGGTGGACCCCATCACGGTGGCCCACGCGTACTGCTGCGGATCCTGTCCGTACGGGGCCAGGCAGCCCATGGCGGCGAGCACCGCGGGTAGGTTCGCCGGGTCGTGCTCACGCAGGTAGGCGCAGATCTCGTCGAGAGACTCCCAGAGCGAGTAGACGTCCAGCCCGTGGAACCCGACGGGGTTCGCCCGGATGAGGTTCGCGGCCCGCAGCCCGGTGGCGAAGTCGCAGACCTCCTCGTTGGCCCACATCCAGGTCGGCCACCGGTCGAACTCGGTGAGCGCCTGCCGCGGGCTCGCGCTGCCGCGCACGGCCCGGTCGACCCGGTCGCAGTCCGGCCAGTCGCCCTCCACCGCGACGAACGAGAAGCCCCGCTCGTCGATCAGCCGGCGGGTGAGTTCGGCCCGGCGGCAGTAGAACTCGTGGGTGCCGTGGCTGGCCTCGCCGAGCATCACGATCCGCGCGTTCCCGATCCGGTCGAGCAGCGGGTCAAAATCGCCGGCGGTGCGCAGCGGTCCGGCCAGGGCCTGAATGTCGTCCCCGTGCATGGGCGGCGGATACCCGGCGAATCAGTGATCACGCCTCTGAGCAGCCTTTTCGTACCAACTTGGTAAACACGGTTCACGTTAATCGTTCTTGTGATTCACAGTTTGGAGCGGCGTAAGGTGGAGCGCGCTATCTGTCAAGACGGAAGGCCCGGTGACGATCATGAACGACTCCCCGACCGACCTGTCCCACGCCCACTGGCGCAAGGCCTCCAGAAGCACCGGCGCGAACACCGGTTGCGTGGAGGTCGCCGCCAACTTTCCCGTCGTGACCGCGGTGCGCGACAGCGTCCGCCCGGAGGACGGCGCGCACGTCGTACCCCGGGCGGCATTCGGCGCGTTCCTCGACGACGTGAAGGCCGGCCGCTACGACTTGTGACCGCTCAACGATTGCACGGTGACACCCGCTTCGGGTGTCACCGTGCTTCGTTTTCCGGGTTGCGACCTTGACACCAATCGGTGCAAGAAACGGCTGGTACCAGTGAATCTCGCCAATATGCATGAGAGAGTTGCCGTGGCCGCCACACCTTCATAATCTGTGTTTCACAGATTTGGAGTCGCGCGGTCGGAGGAGTCAGGCGGATGACGTCCATGCTTCACGCACCTCGGTCGCGCACGCCGGTCGAGGTCGACAGCTTCCGGCCCAGTGCGGCCCGGATGTACGACTATTACCTGGGCGGTCGCAACCATCTCGCGGCCGACCGGGAAGCCGCCGACGCACTGCTCGACGCGGTCCCCGAGGTCGTCACAGCGGCCCAGCAGAACCGCGCTTTCCTGCGGCGGGTCGTCGAGTACGCCGTCGGGCAGGGCGTCACACAGTTCCTCGACCTCGGCTCCGGCTACGCCTCGCCGGGCGGGGTACCGGAGGTGGCCTGTGCCGGCGACGCGACGAGCCGGGTCGTCGCGGTGGACATCGATCCGGGCGTCACCGCCCAGGTCGGCTCGACCGCCCGGGCCACGGGGGTGTCCGGGCGGGTCGGGGCCATCCACGCCGACCTGCGTGACGCGATCGGCGTCCTCGAGCACCCGGTCACCCGGCGCCTGATCGACTTCGACCGGCCGGTCGCGATCCTCTGCCTCGCGGTGCTGCACTTCGTGCCGGGCGAGCTCGACCGCGTCCTCGGGCCGCTGCGTCGCGCGGCCCCCCGGGGGAGCCTGCTGGCGTTCTCGCACGCCGCGGCGAGCGAGGCGCCCACCACGACCGAACGGATCACCCGGCTGGTCTACGACTGCACGCTGACGCCGCTGGTGCTGCGCTCGGAGGAGACGCTCACCGCCGCGGTCAGCGGACTCGAGCTGGTCGACCCGGGCATCGTCCCGGTGAACCGGTGGCGCGCCCCGGACGCCGACGCACCGGCGTCCACCCTGCTGGGCGGCGTGGCGCGCCTCTGAACCGATCGGCGGGAGTTCCGGGCGAGCCGGGGGGCGGCCGGCCCGGAACTCCCGCCGATCTGTCTTACGGCAACGAGTCGGAGAGCTGCTTCAACGCCACCGTCGTGGCCATCGGCTCCAGCGCGGCCGCGCGGATGTCGGCGAAGATCCGCTTGTAGGTCTCCACCTCGGCCCGGGAGTCCAGCTGCTGCACAGCCGCGTCGTTCTCCAGGAAGGCGATGCCCGGCTCGTCGCCCGGGAAGTCGAAGATGCTGATCAGGCTGCTCATGCCCGGGTGCGGTCCATCGGAGAAACGCAACAGCCGGATCTCGACGTTCGGCCGCAGGCTCATCGCGACCAGATGCCTGATCTGCGTGCGGCGCTCCTCCGGCGTACCCCAGTGGTAGAGCAGTGAGGCCTCGGTGAGCACCGCCACCAGCTCGACGTCGACGTCGTCGAGCACCCGCTGACGGCGCTGACGGGCCTCCAAGGCACGGGCGCGCCACTGTTCGGACTTCGTGCCGACGTTCATGTGGGCCTCGGTGTAGGCCGACGTCTGCAGCAGACCGGGCAGGATCAGCGGCATGTACAGCGAGACGCACCGCGCGTCGGACTCGAACCCGGCGTACTCGTCGTCGGCGAAGACGTCGCCGTACTCCCGCCACCAGGCCCGGTCGCGGGCCCGCATCGCGAGCGCCTCGAGTTCCTCGCGCTCGGCGTCGGGGACGCCGTAGATCCGCAGCAGGTCCCGGACGTCGCTCATCTCCGGGCGCTTCCAGACGTTCGCCTCGAACCGCCCGACCTTGCCGCGCCCCCAGTTGAGCTTGTCGCACACCTGGTTGGCGGTGTACTTGTTCTCCACCCGTAGCTCGACCAGCCGGCGCGCCAACCGTCTTTTCGCGACGGTGGGGCCGTACAGGGTGGTCACTGGCGTTCCTCCACTGGTCAGCATCGCGCGCTCACCGGGGGTCTCACACGGCGTCGTCGAATTCGCCCTTACGGACGCCGTCGACGAAGCACTCCCACTCGAAGCGGCTGTAGACCAGCACTCGCCCGTCCGGGTCCCCGGCGACCCGCATCAACACCCAACGCTCCTCGAGGGCATCGACGAATGCGACCTCGATGACCCCGCGCCCGGTGCCGGACCGCTGCCAGCTCTGCGCATCGACGTCGACACGCAGCTCTTCCAGCGTCGGCTTCCGCGGCGGGGTCATGGAACAACGTTAGCGCTCTCCTCACGGCTTGCGCGCAACGGCGGCATAGAACCATCGCGACCCGTCGTCGTCCGCGACCTCGGGATCCTCGGCTCCCCACTGGCCGACGTGGACGACGACCGGCTCGGCACCCGGGTACGGCGGCACGATCTCGAGGCCCTCGAAGAAACGGGTGAACTCCGCCCGCGAACGGGACACGGCACGCGCGCCGGCCCTGGCCATCTCCGACCGGACGTTGCCGACCACCCGCTCGGACTGCTTGTCGCTGGTGGGTGCGGAGATGGCCACGTACGAACCGGGCGGAACGGCCTCGACGTAACGACGTACCAGCGCCCACGGGTCGTCCTCGTCGGGCAGGAACTGGGTGACGGCGACCAGCAGGATCCCGACCGGAAGCTCGAGGTCGACCAGCTCGCGGGTGCGCGGCGCGGACAGCACCTGCTCGACGTCCCGGATGTCGGCCCGCACCATCGTGGCGCCCGCGATGCCGCGGAGCAGGACGTCGCCCCGCTCGACCGCCAGCGGATCCCGGTCGACGTAGACGACGCGACCGTCGGGGCAGTGCTCGGCGAGCACCTCGTGGGTGCTGCGCTGGGTCGGTAACCCGGCCCCGAGGTCGAGGAACTGACGGACGCCCCACTCGTCGGCCATCCGCGCGACCGCGCGCTGCAGGAAGCCGCGGTTGGCCCAGGCCGACTCCCCCAGCTCCGGTAACACCTTCAGCGCCCGGTCCGCAGCGGCCCGATCGACGGCGGAGTTCGCGGTCCCGCCCAGGATGTAGTCGTAGATCCCGGCCGGGTTCGGCCGATCGGTCGCGTCTGCCTCGTTCATCGGCGTCTCCACTGGACAGAGCGATGGGCCGTTCCGCAGCAGTCTGCCACCCCAGTGCAGCCGGTCACCGCCTCCCTCGGCCATACGCCGAGGAATCGGAACCCGTTTCGCGCCCCAACCGCCGATGCCACGGGGTAAGAGGTTTCAGTGATGCTTAATACGTTATGTTCCTTTTGTCGGATACCAGGGGGGCCGGGACATGAGACATCGTCCGATACTGACCGCTGTCGGCGCCGCAGGTGCGGTAGCCGGGCTGCTGCTCTTCGGCGGCCCGACCGCGGCGGCACCGGACCCCGCCCCTCACCCCGCCGCACCGGACGCCACCCGGCAGCTGGGCCTGCCCGACGTCGCCAAGAAGAAGGCGGTAGCGGCCGGTGCCGTCAACCCGTACCTGGGGCTGGTGCCGGAGCCGAACAAGGTCGACTGGGCGTACTGGCGGAAGAAGATGGCCGCGGACGGTCAGCAGCGCACGGTGTCCCGGAAAGTGGGCACGGGCGATCCGCGCGGTCTCGCGACCCGCGACGTCGAACCGGTGTTCGTCGACGAGCAGGAGCCGTCCCGGACGCTCGGCGGCAACGACAAGATCGGCACCGCCGAGACGCTGTCCCGCTTCGGCTCGGCCGACGGCCGGACGCCGTCCGCCCGGATCGTGGGCACGCTCGCCGAGGGACCGGCCGCCGTGCAGTTCGACCCGCCCAAGGAGGACAACGGGTCGATCCGGCTGGCCTCGAACGTCGTGCTGCCCGGCTCGCAGACGCGGCGGACGACCACCGGCCGGATCGGCGACGGACCGCACGGCTCCGAGGGCGACAAGAAGGGCGACTTCGACTTCTACCGCATCGCCACCGCGAAGGCCGGCCAGCGGCTCCTCGTCGACCTCGATACGCCCACCAGCAACGACGCGACACAGCCGAAGCTCGACTCGGTCGTCGTCCTGTGGAACAAGGCCGGAAAGGCCATCGCGCTCAACGACGACGACGGCGAGACGCTCGACAGCCGGCTCGCGGTCAACATCCCGTCCGACGGCGAGTACTACGTCTCGGTGGGCGCCTACGACTCGCCGGTACCGGAAGACCCGTTCGACTCCGGCAGCGGCAAGGGCGTCGGCGCCGAGGGCGCCTACTCGGTGACGTTCGGCCTGGACGCCGACGACGTGGACTTCTACCAGGTCGACCTGCGCGCGGGCGACGTGCTCGGCGCGTCGGTGAGCGGCTCGGCGCGTGAGCTCTCGGTCCGCGACCCCGAGGACCACCTCCGGATCACCTCGCGCCAGGACCAGTCCGGCATCTACCCGCCGACCTCCCCGCTGCCGGGCGGCGGCAACTCGGTGCTCGCGCACGTGGCCGACGCCACCGGGCCGCACACGATCGCGGTCAGCAGCGGCGCCGGTCGCTACGACCTCACGCTGCAGGTCTACCGGCCCGGGCCGGAGAAGCGCGGCGCCAGCACCGTGCAGACGATCTTCCTCGACTTCGACGGGGCCCAGGTCAACACGAAGATCTGGGGCGGCACCGGGGTACGCACGCTCTCCCCGTTCCGCGCGTTCCTCGGTCGCTGGGGCCTCAAGAGCGACCAGGAGAACGCGGCGATCGACGCGACGATCCGATCGGTGCGCGAGAACCTCGAACACGACTTCGGCGGCCGGGCGGCGATCCGGATCCTCAACAGCCGCGACAACCACGACCCGTGGGGCGAACCGAACGTCAGCCGGGTGGTCGTCGGCGGCAGCTCCGACGAGGCCGGGCTCTCTACGGTGGGCATCTCCCAGTCGGTCGACCCCGGCAACTTCGACACCGAGGAATCGGCGCTCGTCCTGCTCGACGACATCTCCAACCCCGGCGGGGCGCGGAACACGTCGAACCCGTCGCTCCTGGCCTACCTGAACGGCTCGAGCAACCGGGTGGCGTTCGTGGGGCAGGCGATCGGGAACGCGGTCTCCCACGAGATCGGACACTTCCTGGGCAGCTGGCACACCGCCGCGTTCGACGACACCGCGGACCTGATGGACCAGGGCGGCAACTTCGCGATGCTGTGGGGTGTGGGCGCCGACCAGATCGGCGGCACGGCCGACGACGACGACGTCGACTTCGGGCGGGACGTGTTCAACCCGGGTGAGGGGTTCGCGGGCTCGCAGTCGACGAACGCCAACACCGAGTGGGGGCTGTCGGCGGTGCGCTAGTCGCGCCGGTTCCGGCGTCGGCGTGCGCGCCACCACGACGCCGCGAAGAACACGAGCACGAGGAACGCGGAGATGCCCTCGAGCCACGAGGTGCCACCGGTCGGCTGGGGCATCGTCAGTTGCTCGGGGTCGGGACGGGGCGCGTGTCGAGGTCCCAGAGCCGGACGACCTTCTCGTCGCCGCCGTCGGCGAGGAGGCGTCCGTCCGGGCTGAACGTGACCGCGTCGACGTCGCCGGTGCCCTTCAGCGGCGCCCCGATCTGCTTGCCGGTCGTCAGGTCCCACAGCCGGGTGGTGTCGTCGATGCCGGCGGTGGCCAGGGTGCGGCCGTCGGGGCTGTACGCGAGGCTGTAGATGTTGTCGGTGTGCCCGCGCAGCGCCTGGTGCACGCTCCGCTTCTCCACGTCCCAGATCCGGACGACCTTGTCGGAACCGCCGCCGGCGACGTACCTGCCGTCGGGGCTGAACGCGATCGAGTCGATGTCACCGGGGGTCTGCTTCAGCGGGTCGCCGATCGGAGTGCGGGTGGCGACGTCCCAGAGCCGGATCGTGTCGTCGGCGCCGCTGCTGGCCAGCGTCTTCCCGTCGGGCGAGAACGCGACGCTGTACACCTCGTCGGTGTGACCGGTCATCGGTCGCCCGATCTGCTTCTGGCTCGCGACGTCCCAGAGGCGGACGGTCTTGTCGCCGCCGGACGAGGCGATCGTCCGGCCGTCGGGCGAGAACGCGACCCCGTAGGCGTCACCGGCGTGGCCGGTGAGGGCGCCGACCTTCGTCCCGGCGGTGGTGTTCCAGAGCCGGACCGCTCCGTCGCCACCGACCGAGGCCAACAGGTTGTTCGGGCTGAACGCGACGCGGTACACGGTGCCGGTGTGGCCGGTGAGCGGCTCGCCGATCTGGCTGCGGTCCTCGACGTTCCAGAGCCGGATCGTGCTGTCACCGCTCCCGGACGCGATCCGGGTGCCGTCGGGGCTGAACGCGACCGCGTTGATCCACTGGGTGTGGCCGCTGAACTTGTTCTGGACCGCCGGGGAGGGCCCGACGGCGAGCGGGGTGGCGGTGACGCGGGGCGCGGCCACGTCCCGGTCGTCGTCGCCGGTGGGTCTCAGGAGGTAGATGCCGGCGCCGGCGACGGCCAGCACGACCAGGACCGCGAGGCCGGCGAGGAGCGGGGCGGTGCGCTTCTTCTTTTTCTTCGGCGGAGCCGGCGGGCCGGGGGGTGGGTAGCCGTAGGGAGCGCCGTAGACCGCGGTTCCACCGGCTGACGGGTGCCCGGAGACGGGGTTACCGGAGACGGGGTGGCTGGAGACGGGGTGGCTGGAGACCGGGTGGCTGGAGACCGGGTAGGAGACCGGGGCCGAGCCGGAGACCGGGGCTGCTCCGGAGACCGGGGCCGAGCCGGACACCGGGGCCGCTATTGCCGGGTAGTCGGAGTGGGTGCGGGTCCAGTGCTGCTGACGGGTCGGTGCGTCGGTGGAGGGCTCGACCGGTGTCGGGCCGCCCTCGGCCAGCGCACCCTGGATCCGCCGGGCGCGCTCGAGATAGTCCTTGGCCCGGCCGGGCCGCCCCTCCTCCATCAACCCCGCGGCCGACGCCACGAGCGTCGCCGCCAGCCGCTCGGCCGCCGATCGCGTCACCGGGTGCTGGTCGCCGTACAACCGCAGCGCGCTGATCGCGATCACGTCCAGCGCCTCGACCGTGTCGAACGCGACCAGCTCGTGCAGGCGGAGCTGCTCGTCGAGGGTCAGCAGCGGCAGCAGCTCGTCACGGGCGGCGGCCGCGGTCGGGCGGTTACGCGGCTCGGGGTCGGTGCACCGCCGCACGAGCCCGGCCACCACCCGGCCACGTTCCGGCCCGACCTCCGCCTCGATCAGGTCGTCCAGGTCGGGGCGCAGGCTGTGCCGCAGGTGCGCCTGCAGGTACGCCAGCGGCGTCTTCTCGGCGACGTCATGGGGCCGGCGCGCCGTCAGCAACTCGGCGAGCACCACGCCGAAGCTGAACATGTCCCAGGCCGGTGTCGGGCTCGTGCCCTCGTCGGGCGGCATGTACGGGATCGTCCCGACCCCACCGGTGGGGTTGCCGGTCTGCGGGTCGCGAAGCGTCCCGAGGTCCCCGAGGACGCTGCGCCGATCCCACCGCAGGATGTTCGCCGGTTTGACGTCGCGGTGGACCAGCACCCCGCGCTGACCGGTCGGCGTGTGCAGGTGGTGCAGCGCGTCCGCGATGCCGACCAGGTCGAAGAGGATCTGGTCGGCGGTCAGCCGCGGCGGGTTGGACTTGACGACCTGGTCCTCCAGGTCCTCCCCGCAGAGCGGCATGACCTGCACCAACGCGAGGCAGGTGCCGTCGAACTCGCGGCGGAACTCCGGCATCTCGGCCTGCGCGAACACCGGCAGCAGGAACGGGTGCCGCAGCGCGGTGGCGTAGCGCTGCTCACGGCGCATGCGCTGCAGGACGTCGGGCCGGCCGCGCCGCTCCAGCACGACCCGGATCGCGACCGGGTCGCCGGGCTCCCCCGCCTCGGGCAGCGGGTCGAGCAACTCGGCGGTGAACACGGTGGCCTGACCGGTGTTCTTCGAGATCCGCTCGCGCAGGAGCACGCGGACACCGGGACCGGTGCCGACCGGTAAGCGGATCGACCGCCCTTCGACGATCTGCGGTTCGGTGAGCGTGGGGCCGCCCTCGCCCGGCGAGCCACCACCGGGGTGCGCGCCACCGGAGTCGCTCGACCAGCCGCTCATCGTGGTCCGCGCTCCCCTGTCCGATTGCCATTCGTCCGCCGCTGGAGTGTATAGCCCCACGTCCGGCCCCGATCGGCCCCGGACGGGTTGCCGACACCCGGCGCGGCCGAGCGGTTCTGCGCCCGGTGTTCCTTATTGTTCGGCTGTGACGTCCGGATACCGGGGCCGGTGGTTCCTGCTCGGCCTGCCCGTCGCCGTGCTCGGCGTACTCGCGGTGACCACCACCGGGCCCGGCGGTGGATCGCCCGACGCGTCGTTCCTCCGGATGGTGCCGCCCGCGGCGTCGGCGGCGCCGGCCCCGACGGTGCGTTTCGCCGCCGTCGGCGACGTGATCCTCGGGTCGACGCCGAAGTTGCCGCCGAACGGCGGCCGCACGTTCTTCGACGACGTGCGCCGCGAGCTGACCGGTGACGTGGTGAGCGGCAACCTCGAGTCCCCGCTCACCGACCGGACCGTTTCGACGAAGTGCGCGCGCCGTTCGGCGGGGTCTGCGGGGCCTGCAGGGTCTGCGGGGCCCGCGGGGGCCGCGGGGCCTGCAGGGGCTGGTGTCGGGCGCGCGGCGAAGGCGCGTAGTTGTTATGCGTTCCGGGTGCCGCCGGGGTATGCGCGCTGGATCGGTGGCGCGGGGTTCACGGTGATGAACGTCGCGAACAACCACGCCCGTGACTACGGCGACGCCGGGCTCACCGACACTGTCGCGGCGCTGCGCCGGTACGGCGTCGACCACACCGGGCCGGCCGGTGTGATCACGCGCCGATCAGTGCACGGGATCCGGGTGGCGACGGTCGGGTTCTCACCGTACGCGTGGACGAACAGCGTGCTCGACGTCCCGGCCGCGGCCGCCCTGGTACGCCGGGCCGCCGCGAGCGCCGACCTCGTCGTCGTCCAGATGCACATCGGTGCGGAGGGCGCCGACCGGGCCCACGTCCGGCGCGGCCCGGAGTCGTTCCTCGGCGAACGGCGCGGCGACCCGATCCGGTTCGCGCACGCCGTCGTGGACGCCGGCGCGGACCTCGTCGTGGGGCACAGCCCGCACGTGCTGCGGGGCCTGGAGTTCTACCGGGGGCGGCTGATCGCGTACAGCCTGGGCAACTTCGCCGGTTACCGCACGCTGTCGACGGCCGGACCGCTCGGCGTGGGCTGCGTCCTGCGGGTCGCGCTGCGCGCCGACGGCACCTGGGCCGGCGGGACGCTCGTCGGCACCCACCTGGTCAACGGCGGCCTCCCGGCCCGCGACCCCCGCCACCGCGCACTCACCCTGGTACGCACGCTCTCCACCGCCGACTTCGGCCGCGCCGCCGCCCGCGTCTCCCCGACCGGCGGGTTGGCACCGCCCGCGTGAATCGGGGTGTGGACAACGCGAGCGAGGGCCGGAACGGCTGCCACGATGAGGAGGTGGAAAAGACCGCGGACCGCGCCGCGCTCCTCGAGTCGCCCGGCACGCTCGCCGACGCCGGGCGGGTCGCGAGCGCGCTCGTCGACGAGCTCGATGCGATCCGGCGGCACTGGCGCAGCGGCACCGCCGCACCCGCCGGAACCCTGCAGCGCCGGGATGCCGAGCTCGGGCTGTACCTGGACGTACTCCGCACGCTCTGCGACCCGCTCCTCCCGCCCGACCAGCGGGACACGGACCGCGCCACCGCGTTCCGGGAGGCCGAGTAGCCATGGCGGTCCGTGACCACGCCCAGCTCGGCGCGATCCTGCACTGCCTGCGGTCCTCGCTCGGGCGGCTCGGGCGAATCGGCCCGGTGGCACTGGTACGCACGCTGGCCACGGTGATCGCCGCCGTGTCCGAGCCACCCGGCGGCGATCCGGTGCGGCTGGCCGATCTCGCCGGGGCCTTCCGGCGGGCGCGCGTCGACACCGATCCGGTCGCCGGCGCAGGACGGCCGGCCGAGTGGAGCGGAAGCGCCGTCGCGGCCGCCGCCGAGACCGTCGTCGCCACCGCGCACCTGGTCGGATCCGTACACCCGGCGTTCGACGACGCGGCCGACGCGCTCGCCCGCTACGCCGCCACCAGCGCCGAGCTCCGGGCCGAGCGCCGCGAGCTGCGAGCCCGGCTCACCACCGCCTGGCACGACGCCACCCACGTCGAGCTGTTCGGGCGCGGAGTACGGGTGCCCGACGTCCGGCGGCTCGACGACCTGGCGGCCGCCGCCCGGCCGCTGATCGGCGGCCTGCTGGAGGTGTACCGGCGCGGTCAGGACGCCGTCGACACACTGACCAGCCAGCTCGACGCCGTCGCCGCCCGCACCCGCGCATCCGCCCTCACCGCCGACGCGATGACGCTCTCCGCCCCCGAACCCCTGCTCGCGCCGCCCCCTGGCAGCCCGATCCCTAGCAGCCCAAACCCGGACGTCCCGATCCGTAATCGCCCTATCCCTGACGGCCCGATCCCTGACGGCCCGATCCCTGACGGCCTGAACCCTGACGATCCGGCTCCTGGCGACCCGACTCGCAGTGGCCCAACCCCTGACCGGCTGACCCTTGACCATCCGATCCCCGGCAGCCTGGCTGCAGGCGATCTGGCTGCGGGCACCCCGGCCGCGGACACCCCGACTGCGGGCGATCTGGCTGCGGGCGATCTGGCGGCAGGCACCCCGGCTGCAGGCACCCCGGCTGCAGGCACCCCGGCTGCAGGCACCCCGGCTGCAGGCACCCCGGCTGCAGGCACCCCGGCGGCAGGCACCCCGGCGGCAGGCACCCCGGCTGCAGGCACCCCGGCTGCGGGAACCTCGGCTGCGGGGGCCTCTGTGGCGAGCGATCTGGCCGCAGGGCCGGGTGCGGACGACCCGGCCACCGGTCGGGATGCGGGCCACCGAGCCCGATATCCGAGCACCAACGAACCAGCTCCGGACCCCAGCCTCCCAGCTCTCGGTCGCGAGGCGGGCGACCCAGCCTCAACTCCGGGCACGAACGACCCAGCCGCAGATCTGGCCGCGCGACAGCCGGTCGATCTCGCGGTCCTGCCGCCCTGGCAGCTGCTTCGCGCGAGCCGCCGCCGCGCCGCCCTCACGCCCGACGAACGTGCGGCCTTCGAGCGCACGCTGGCCGGGGCCGGGAGTCCGCTCGAGCGCGCCTACCTGTGGAAGGCATTGGCCGCCGGCCACACCGTCGCCGCCGTGGAGACGTTCGCCGGCCGGATCCGCGGGCGCGACTCCGGCTGGCTCCGCGCGCACCTCTCGGTCGTCGATCCCGCCCGGCGCGGCCCGGTCACGTTCGCCGGGCAGCCGTTCGCCCAGACCGACGGCACCACCTGCGGCACGACGTCGATCGTCGTCGCCCGTGCGCTCGCCGACCCGATCTACACGCTCGAGATCACCCGGGATCCGGAGGCGTTCCGGGAGGAACAGCGACGCCTGCACGGCCGCACGAACCCGGTCTGGCCCGAGGCGCTCGGTACGTCGCCGTGGGGCATGCAGCGAGGTCTGGCCGCCGAGACCGGCACCCGGTACGACTTCCACTGGACCGACGACACGAAGCCGCGCGAGCGGTCCGCGGCCATCCGAGCCGTCCTCGCCGCGGTCGACGCCGGGTACCCGGTGCCGTTACTTGTCGGCAACACCTACCCGGCGCACTACCTGCTCGTGGTCGCCCACGACGCCGGCGCGCTGCTCGTCTACAACCCGGCCGGCGGCCGCCTGACCGAGGTCCCGGCCGACGACATCCTCCGCGCCACGGTCTTCCGCCACCTGCAGGGCTACCTCACCCCACGACGAGCAGCTGCCAGGTCACCCGGGCGGCCTGGCTCCCGCGGGTAAGCGCCCCCACGAACACCGGCTCACCTCATCCCCGCGGCGAGCGGCCTCCGGAAAGCCTCACTCCGCCACGAGCGGCCTCCCACCCCGGCCGGTCGGCGGGAGAACATGCAGCCGCAGGTGTACCGGCCGGGCTGCCGGAAATCCCCTCACTCCGCGGTGAGCGGACCCACCGACGTCACTTCGATCACCGCGACCCCGGCCTCGTCCGACGCCGAGAGATCCACCGTCGCCGAGATACCCCAGTCCCGGTCCCCCGCCGGATCGTCGAACGTCTGGCGCACCAGCCACAGCCCGGCCTCTTCCGAGATCGACAACAGCGCCGGTCCCCGCGCATCCGGCCCCGTGCCGATGCCCGCGTACTCCTCGAAGTACGGCGTCATCGCCTCTTCCCAGGCCACGGTGTCCCACCCCGACGCGGAGTCCAGTTCGCCGAGCTCCCACCAGTTGCGCAGCGCGGCCAGCTCCACCCGCCGGAACAACGCGTTGCGCACCAGCACCCGGAACGCCCGCGTGTTGCGGGTCACGGCCACCGGGGCGGACTCGATCGGCGCCACCTCGGCCAGCTCGTCCCCCGGCGACGTCAGCCGCTCCCACTCGTCGATGAGCGACGAGTCGACCTGGCGCACGAGTTCGCCGAGCCACTCGATCAGGTCGGTGAGGTCCTCGGTGCGTGCTTCTTCGGGCACGGTCTGCCGGATCGCCCGGTACGCGTCGGCGAGGTACCGCAGCACCAGCCCTTCCGAGCGCCCCAGCGAGTAGAACGACACGTACTCGGTGAACGTCATCGCCCGCTCGTACATGTCGCGCACGACCGACTTCGGCGACAGCTCGTAGTCGGCCACCCAGGGATGTCCGCGCCGGTAGGTCTCGTACGCCGGCCCGAGGAGCTCCACCAGCGGCTTCGGGTAGGTGACGTCCTCCAGCGCCTCCATCCGCGCGTCGTACTCCAGCCCGTCGGCCTTCATCTGCGCGACGGCCTCGCCGCGGGCCTTGAACTGCTGGGCCGAGAGCACCTGACGCGGGTTGTCGAGCGTCGACTCGATCACCGACACCACGTCCAAGGCGTACGACGGCGACTCGCGGTCGAGCAGCTCGATCGCGGCCAGCGCGAGTGGCGACAGCGGCTGGTTGAGCGCGAAGTCGTCCTGCAGGTCGATCGTGAGCCGCACCGAGCGGCCCTCGGAGTCGGGCGAGTCGAGCTTCTCCACCACACCGCCGGCGAGCAGCGCCCGGTAGATGGCGATCGCCCGCCGGATGTGTTTGCGCTGCGCCGCCGCGTCCTCGTGGTTGTCGGTGAGCAGGTGGCGCATCGCGGCGAACGCGTCCCCCGGCCGCCCGATCACGTTGAGCAGCATCGCGTGCGACACGGTGAACGACGAGGTCAGCGGCTCCGGTTCGGCCGAGATCAGCCGCTCGTAGGTCGGCTTGCCGTACCCGACCGACCCCTCCGGCGGCTTCTTCTTCACGACCTTGCGCCGCTTCTTCGGGTCGTCGCCGGCCTTGGCCAGCGCACGCTCGTTCTCGACCACGTGCTCCGGCGCCTGCACGACGACCGTGCCGACGGTGTCGTACCCGGCCCGCCCGGCCCGCCCGGCGATCTGGTGGAACTCCCGGGCCTTCAGGAGCCGGACCTTAACCCCGTCGTATTTGGACAGGCCGGTGAACAAAACGGTCCGGATCGGCACGTTGATGCCGACGCCCAACGTGTCGGTACCGCAGATCACCTTCAACAGCCCGGCCTGGGCGAGCGTCTCGACGAGCCGCCGGTACTTGGGCAGCATCCCCGCGTGGTGCACGCCGATGCCGTGCCTCACCAGCCGCGACAGCGTCTTCCCGAAGCCGGTGCTGAACCGGAAACTGCCGATCGCCGACGCGATCGCGTCCTTCTCCGCACGCGTGCAGACGTTGATGCTCATCAGTGCCTGCGCCCGCTCGAGCGCCGCAGCCTGTGTGAAGTGCACCACGTAGATCGGCGCCTGTCGGGTTTCCAACAGTTCTGTCAGGGTCTCGTGGAGCGGCGTCGAGACGTACTCGTAGAACAGCGGGACCGGCCGCTCGGCGCTGCTCACCACCGCGGTCTGGCGTCCGGTGCGCCGGCTGAGGTCGTCGACGAACCGGGTGACGTCGCCGAGCGTCGCGGACATCAGCAGGAACTGCGCCTGCGGCAGCTCGATCAGCGGCACCTGCCAGGCCCAGCCGCGGTCGGGTTCGGCGTAGAAGTGGAACTCGTCCATCACGACCTGGCCGACGTCGGCCGCGGCGCCGTCGCGCAGCGCGATGTTGGCGAGGATCTCGGCCGTGCAGCAGATGATCGGAGCGTCGGCGTTCACCGACGCGTCGCCGGTCAGCATCCCGACCTGGGCCGGGGAGAACACGTCGCAGAGCGCGAAGAACTTCTCCGACACCAGCGCCTTGATCGGCGCCGTGTAGTACGTGCGGCGGCCGGTGGCCAGGGCCGCGAAGTGCGCACCGGTGGCGACCATGCTCTTCCCCGACCCGGTGGGCGTGGAGAGGATGACGTTCGCGCCCGAGACGATCTCGATGAGCGCTTCTTCCTGGTGCGGGTAGAGCGTCAGGCCCTGTTTCTCCGCCCAGCCGGCGAAAGCCTCGAAGATCTCGTCGGGGTCGGGCGTGGAGGGAAGCAGTTCGGTGAGCGTCATCGCACCCCTATCGTGCCCGGTCGCGGCGGTGGCGGCCAGGCCGGGGTGGCCCTTGCCCCACCCGTCACATCCGCCCCTTCCAAAACATCGTCAACGTAGTCCCATGAGCTTTGAACCAACCCCCGAGAGGAGCCGTCCTCCCAAACAGGAAACGCAAAGCCGAACTTAAGGTCAGCCGCCGCAGGGTCGTTGATCAGCGTCACCCAGGTGCCCAAACCGAAAGCTTGGACAGGAGACGGCCATGCGCCCAGCAGTGAAGGCCAGCGCCGAGACACGCGGGCCGGTGTCGGTTCACCCGTGGGCCTACCCCCACGAGGAGGTCGTCCGCCGCTTCGACGTCAACCCGCTGACCGGGCTCACGCTGGAGGAGGCGGCACGCCGGCGCGGCGCACTCGGCCCCAACGTCGTCGAGCCCGGCACCGAGGAGCCCGCGGCGCTGAGCCAGGAGCGGTGGCCCCGGCTGCGCGCCTTCGTCGACACGCTGCTCGGCCGCCGTTCCGAGGCCGAGGCCGAGACCGAGGAGGTCCGCGAGCAGTTCATGGCCCGTGTCCTGCGCTCGGACCGCGTGCTGAGCGTCCACGCCGTCGACCTGGTGCCCGGTGACATCGTCCTGCTCGCCCAGGGCGACCTGGTCCCCGCCGACGCGCGCCTGCTTGACGTCGTCGAGCTGCGGGTGGACGAGGAGCCGCTGACCGGTGGTGAGCTCGCGTCCTCCCGGTGTGTCGCCCCGGTGGGCAGCGGCTGGACGCCGGTCGCCGACCGCCGCTCGATGGTGCACGCGGGTAGCCGCATCGTCCACGGCGCGGGCACCGCGGTGGTCGTGGCCACCGGCCCGCTGACCGTGATCGGCCGCGCGACGCTCAACCGGATCACCTCGTCGCAGCGTGGCACGCTCGGCCGGGCCCGCAACGCGCGCCGCCCCGGTGGCCTCGGCCGTCGCGGTGGCCTGGGCGCGGGGGCCGACCGCCGCGCCGCCAGAGCCACCGAATCGGCCGCCCCCGCCGGCATACCCTGGCTCCCGTCCGCGGCCCCGCCGTCCCGCACGCTGCCCAAGCCCCTCTCGGTCGAGGCGACCGCGCCCCAACCCACGCTGCCGGCCGTCCGCCCGGCGATCGGTCCCCGCCCGCTGGTGCTCGGCCCGCGCCCCGCGCGCGCCGCACGCAGCGCCCGGCGCTGGACCCGCTCCTGCGGCCGCTGACGCCCGCACGAGCCGACTACATATTTCTGGACGCGACGCGAGCACCCCTCGGGGGCTCGCGCGTTCGGTTTTCCGGGGCTTGTCTCCCCCGCACCTGCCCGCACACGAAAGAACCCGCGCCGCCCCAGCAGGGCGACGCGGGTAGTCCGACCAGCGGAATCAGTCCTGGTAGTGGGAGTCGAGCATGATCTGCCCGCCACCGAGCTTGTCGACGAGCGGGTCGAGCGTCTCGGCCTTGTTCGAGGTCACCAGCCACTTCGTGCCGACCAGGTAGGCGCCGCCGTACCCCTCGGCCGCCTCGATCCAGTCCGTCATCTTCTGGTTCGACTCGAACGTCAGGATCGTCGTGCGCGTCTCGCCGAGCATGCAGACGCCCTGCGAGAAGTCGCTGCTCTTGCGGACGCTCGTCGGCTCACAGCCGACCTTGTCGGCGATCTGCTCGAGCGAGTGGGCCGGCGCGGTCTTCGGCCCCGAATCACGGCTGCTCCACCACTCGGCGCCACCCAGCCCCAGGAGCGAACCGCCCACGACGGCGACGGCGACGGTGGCGATGATGGCTTTGCGCTTCGAGGACTTCGAGGACTTCGAGGTGCCCCGGTCGTTGCCCGGATAGCGGTTCGGGGGGTCCTGGTCGTCGGAGCCGTAGCCCGGGTACGAGCGGTCCGGGTACGAATCGGCTGGCTGGCGACCCGCCTGCTGGTGGGGGTACGTCGACTGCGGTCGGCTCATACTTCCCAGACGGTTTCCGGCCTCCGGTGGTTCAAACCTGGAAACAAGTGAGCCCCGCATCGTTTCGAGAACGATGCGGGGCTCACTGAAGGGTCGCGACGCCCCACCGATCCCCACAACCCGAGGAGTGTCGCTACCCGGTCTAGGAACGCTTGGCGGTCACCAGGATCTCGCCGGCCGCGGTCCGGAGCGTGACCGTGGTCAGCTCGGTCGGCGCCATCTTCACCGGCTTGGTCTCGTCCAGCACACCGGCCGCACTGACCTTCACCGTGTCGACGACGGTGTCGTTGTTCACCGTGTCCGAGACGACGATCTCGACGTCCTGGCCGGCGGGAAGGTTGCTGCCGTCCAGGTTGAGGCTCAGGTACCCGGTGTCGGCCGAGCTGACGTCCACCGTGAGCTTCGCCTTGGTGGTGGTGTTCTCACCCTCGAGGCCGGGGAGGTTCGCCGAACCGATCCCCGGATCCGCGGCCTGGCTCGTCGCCTGGGTCTGCTTGGCCACCGGGGCGGTCTTGGTGCCTCCGTCGTCGGAGTCACCGAGGCCCGATCCGATCAGGACACCGCCGCCGAGCACCAGCACCGCCGCGGCCGCCGCACCGGCGAACGCGAGGGTCCGCCGCTGCTGGCTGGCGCTTCCCGCGCGCGGCCGACGCCGGTGCGAGCGTGCCTTCTGCCCGGAGTACCCGGGGAAGCTGTCCTGCCGGCCGCCGGGCACCGACCGCAGCTGCGGCCCGGCCTCCTGGCGGGGCGGCGGTCCGGACTGCTCGAACGCCTCCAGACGGATGTCGTGCAGCGCCCGCATGAAGATCGCGTCGTTCGGGTCGGCTGGTTCGTCGATGAACGCCTCGGGCGGCACGGCCGCCATGATCGCGGCGGTTTCTTCGGCCTCGTCGAGTTCGTGCCGGCAGCGGGTGCACGACAGCAGATGGTCGGCCAGGCGGGCCGCCTCTGGTGGCTCGAGTGCCCCTACCGCGTACGCCCCGACCAATTCGCGGCATTGCATCTCGGTCATCGTGTCACCCCCACTACATCTCCGAGCGCGGAACGTAATGCCCGCAGCGCGTAGTACGTCCGGGACTTGACGGTGCCGGCGGGCACACCGAGCACCTCGGCAGCCTCTGCGGTCGTCCGTCCACGGTAATAAACCTCGATCAGTACCCGCCGATGCTCGGCGGAGAGGGTCCCCAGGCCATCGAGAACCACCATCGTGTCGACCACTCCGTCGGAGTGGTCCCGTTCCATCGGCGGGGTCGCGGGGTTCTCCGCGACCTCGGTAGGTCGCGCCCGGCGGGCGCGGGCCCGGTCGGTGACGATGTTCCTCGCGACCGTGAGCAACCAGCCCCGGACTGACCGGGATCCGTCAGAAAGCGCTTCGCCGTGCTTCCAGGCACGGACCAGCGTCTCCTGGACGACGTCCTCGGCCGCCGCGGCGTCACCGGTGAGGCGGGTCGCGTACGCCAGCAGCGCACGGCCGTGCTCCACGTAGATCTGCCGGATCAGCTCCTCACCTTGGGCGGGTGGCAGCTGGCGGCCGGACGGCCCCCGGTCGGCACGCGCCGCGCCGTTCACCGGCTGGGCGTGCCCGGGCCCGCTGGCCACTCCGTCCCTGGGTCCTGACGCAGTGCGTTGCCGGACGTCCGGTCCACCGAACATCCGACCACTTGGCGGTACTGCCGCTCCGGGTAGCCGCGGAGCGGGAACAGCGATGTGCACTGACGCCTCCGACCGTGATCCTTTATCGGGTCGCACGAACCCCAACTCTCACACGTGCGTCGTCGAGAGCCGGTTCAGGGCGAACCGAAGACTTTCTCGGCGACGCGGACGGTCAACGGCAGGAGCCAGTCAACCGGAGCCACAACGTAATGCGGACCGGAACCGGCAACAAACCCCTCCCCTGTCTCCGGGGCCGGCGCGCGGGTCACTGCCCGAGCACGATCGACCAGTACGCGACGCTTTTGGTGTTCATCCGTGCCTGCGCCCCTACCTTGGTCCAGCCGCAGCTCAGCTTGCCTCCGGACACCACCTTCACGGTGGCCGGAAGGTTGGCGGCGGTGTCCGGCGCCGGGAACGCCGCACGGGCCGCCTCAGCGGGATTACCCGCACCGGCGACGACGGACTCCACGACCTTCGTCCCGTCGTAGCCGACGCTCTTCACCCGTTGGATCGAGCTGTCGCCGTCCGGTGTCGTGGTGTTGAAGTAATTGCGGGTCAGCATGTCGTCGACGTGATCACCGGCGTACGCGACGAGCGTCTGGTCGACCTCGACCCGGCCGCAGCCCAGGTTGTCGAGGTCCTTGTTGATCGCGGCGGCGACCGCCTCGGCGGCCTGCGCGGTCGCGTCGTCCTTCTTCTGGTCCGACCTCGCCCCGGCGGCCGGTTGGCTCGCCGGGGCGCTGCTGCTACCGAGCGCGGAGCTGGAGTTGCCGGTGTAGCGGTCCCGCTCGGCGAGCATCGTCGCGCCCAGCACGAGAACGAGCATCAGCACACCACCGGCGAGCGGAGCCCAGCTGGAGAACTTGCGGCGGGCACCGGTGTAGCGCATCGGGCGCGAGGGTCTCCGGCGCGAGCCGGCCTTCGCGCGGCGCTCGCCACCGGCGCGGCGCTGGCCCGTGCGCGAGCCGGACGTCGGGCGGCTGCTGGACACCGGGCGGCTGCTGGACACCGGGCGGCTCGGCGGCGCGGGGCGCCCGGCCGGGCTGGTCGGCGCCGGACGCGGCGCGGGTCCGCGGTCGTACCCGGCCGGGCCCGCGTCGTACGCGGAGGGTCCGCGGTCGTAGCCCGCCGGACCGCGGTCGTACCCCGACGACGGCTGCGGACGCGGCTCCTGCGGGCGGGGGTCCTGCGGGCGGGGCTGCTGGGGACGGGGCTGCGGCATCGCCCGGGACACGGTCGGCTGTTCGTCGGGCCAGATGCTCGTCCACTCGCCGGTGTCCTGGGGATCGCGCTCGGCGCGTCCGGAGCGGCCGGACCGACTCGAGCGGCCCGCCGTCGGGTCGACCTGCCGGCCCGGCTTGTCGCTCTTGCGGTGCGCTCCGCCCAACCGGCCGACCGTGTACACGCCGGACGACGGGCCTGGCATCGCACGCGGGAGTTCCATCGTGCCGTCACGCTCAGGCGCGTACCCCTCCGGGACGCCCCGGAGTTCGGCGTCGCCCACCGCAGCGGAGGCCGACCACATGTTCTTCCGCGCCATTTGAGCTTTGTTCCCCTTCCGCCCCCGCGGTCTTTCTCGTCCGGCCCAGTGGTGGCGTCACCGGGCCAGTGGCCCACCCGACCGCGATCCGAGTCGGCGATCGGGTGGGCTGGGCCGGAGTCCGCACTAGCACCGGGTGCGAGCCGCCAGGGCGAACTCCGACAGTGATGGGGTGGTTCTCACCCGTCAGTAGGTGTACCCACTGTCCCCCGCATCGGCGTCGTCGCTCTGCGCGGCGGTGTCCTTCGGCGGCGTCGGCGGCTTCGGCGGGTTCTCCGGCAGGCAGGTCACGTTCTTGGTGCCGTCGGGCGACACCGCGAACCACACCTTGCCCACGTTCTGCCCGGTCCAGTCGCCCGGCTTCTTGTCGCCCAGGTAGTAGTAGAGCGGCCAGCCGCCCAGCGTGACCTGCTTCGTGCCGTCCTTGCGGGTGACCTCGCCCACCTTGGCCGCGTCCAGCCCAACGAGCTTCTGGTCACCGGCGACGACCGGGGGCCACACCTTCGCGCAGTCATCCTCGCAGGTGGACTCCGGCGGCTTCGGCTTGTCCTTGTCGAAGCGGTAGAGGATCCACCCGCGCTCGTCGGTGACGACGTCGCCCATCTTCTTCGTGCGCGTGCGCTTGAGCGTCGTGGGCTTCTTGCCGACGTCGGCCGAGGAAGCGCCGGCGTCACCGCCGGCGGCACTCTCGCTGTCGTCGGATTCCGTGGTCTTCGGAATGACCTCGTCCGCCGGCGGGACCACGTCGGCGGTCGCAGGTGCCGGCTTCCCGGTAGCGGCGGTGTTCTGCGACGCGCCGTCGTACGTCGAGCCGCACGCGGTCAACGCCAGGGCCGTGAGCAGCCCAGCGGCCGCAAGGGCGGAGCGTGTCGTGACCGAGCGGATGCTCGCGTTCATCGTCCTGGTCTCCCAGTGGCGTCGGGGTGAACGCGACCGGCTGAGTCGCGCGATCGAAAACACGGACCGCGCCTACCGGCGGTTCATAAACAACGGAGAAACTTGCGGACGACGGCCGTCCCATTAACCCCGGGTCAGCCGAACTTTATCTCCCGCTTAACGATTGATCCGCGCTGAACTGGTCGGCGCCGGCCCTCGTCGCGCAGAACGAGTCCTCGGGGAAACCCGGGGCGCCCTGGGACCCCTGTTACTTCCAGACGTTCGGGAGCGGTCGATGACCGGTCGGAAAGACAACGCACCGGGTAACCGGCGGGTGCAGCGCACCGTCGCCGATGCCCTGCCTGGTCGATCACTAACCCTTCTCGTCGCGTTGATCGCCACCGGCGTGATCGCGATCGGAACCACCGCGATCGGCGGAACGGCCGCGCACGCGGCCGAAGTCGCGACCGTCCCGGTCGCGGAGGAGAGCCCGGCGTCGGACGCCGGCACGGGGAGCGGCAACGTCCGGGACACCACGAAGGACCAGCCGTCCGACGCGGTCGTCACCAGCGAGAGCCCGGAGCCGTTGCCGCCGAACCCCGACCTGGCCACCGCCCGGTCGATCCCGCTCACCGAGGCCGACAAGCAGCTCCTGATCAAGGTGCGGCAGGCCGGCCTGTGGGAGATCCCGTCCGGCGAGCAGGCGCAGCAGAAGGCCGAGAGCCCGATCGTGAAGGCCGTCGGCCGGCAGCTGGCCGCCGACCACCGCAAGCTCGACGACTCGGTCCGCAAGCTGGCCGCCGACCTCGACGTCGTGCTGCCGAGCACGCCCTCGGAACTGCAGCAGGGCTGGATGGCCGAGCTGTCCAAGGCGAGCGGCGCGGATTACGACCGGCTGTTCGCCGACCGGCTCCGGGCCGCGCACGGCACGGTCTTCAACATCATCGCCCAGGTGCGGACGGGTACCCGCAACCCGATCATCCGGGCGTACGCCCAGACGGCGAACACCGTCGTCATGCGGCACATGACGCTGCTGGAGAGCACCGGCCTGGTCGCGTTCGACGACCTGCCGGCACCGGTTCTCTCCCAGGCGTCGTCCACAAGCGGTTCGGGCGGCCTCTCCGAGAGCTCCCCGGGCATGCGAACCATGGCAATCGTCGCGATGTTGGCCGCTGCCGCGCTCATCGGTCTGGTCAGCGTCCGCCGGATCCGCCGAGGAGCGTAATCCGATGAGCGAGTTCAGAGATCCTGAGTCCTGGCGCACCCGGTCGCGGATACCCCGCGAAGCCGGTGCCTGGATCGGCGTGGCCCGGGTGCAGACCGCGGCCCGCCCGGACGACTCCTGGATGCACGACGACTGGGTCGAGGAAGCCTGCCTGGACGACGGGCCGGTTCCTGACCATGTGGACGCCCGGGCCTGGGCGGCGAGCATGCTCGCCGTCGAGTCCCGGCGAGCGGCGGTCCCCGCACCGCGCCACGCGGCTGATAGTGACGCTGAGTGGCCAGAAAATGCGGGACCCGTCGAGGAGAAGTTCGAAAATTTCGAATCTCCGGCCGTTGCCGGACGTGAATATTCCGCCCGCCGTACGCCGCTGAGCAGCGGAAACAGTGGACGGCACCGGGCGCCTCGTGCGCTCCGGCTGGTCTACAGCGCCGATCGCGTTGAACCGGACTCGCCCGCGCTCCGTAGTGAGGGCGAGATCTATGAGGGGCCTGTGAACCGCCCTGGTGGGCAGACCCGAGCACCTCTGCCTACCCCTACTGAGGAGACAACACCCGCATGACTGGACCCAAGAGGCACAAGCGGCCCCCCAACCAGTTCCGTCGCCGATCGCTGATCATCATGGCGGTCGTGACGACGATGGTGGTGGCCCTCGGGGTCGGAACCGCGTCCGCGGGACTCCGCGGAGACCGGCAGAACTACGGCTGGAAGAAGGCCGGACAGAACTGGGGTCACGGCCACGGCAAGCCGACGCAGAGCGGCAACCCGCAGGCATCGTCCACCGCGGATCCGGCCAACTCCGAGAACCCGGACGACGAGGGTGACGGCCAGGGCGACGGAAACGGCGACGGCCAGGGCAACGGCAACGGTGACGGCCAGGGCAATGGCGATGGCCAGGGCAACGGTGACGGCCAGGGCAACGGTGACGGCCAGGGCGAGGGCGACGGCCAGGGCGAGGGCAACGAGAACGGCGGCGGCCAGAACGGCGAGGAGCCGGCCGAGGGCGACGGCGAAGAGACCGCGGCTCCGGCCCGGGGCCCGGTTCCCGAGGACTTCATCAACATCCGCCAGGTGCGCCCGAACCAGCAGGCCGCGCCGCGGGGCAACCGCAACGGCTCGCGGGGCTCGTTCCGCGTGAACTGCAGCATCAACCCCAACGGCTTCAACTCCGACAACGTGATCGTCGCGCCGGGTGTCGACAACGGTGCCCACCACCTGCACGAGTACGCCGGCAACACGACCACCAGCGGCAAGTCGACCGACGAGAGCCTCGCCGCCGGCGGCACCACCTGCACCAACGGTGACAAGTCCACGTACTACTGGCCGGTCGTCCGCGACATCACCAAGGACACCCCGCAGCGCTTCACCAACGAGCTGGAGGAGGACCTGAACGAGGGTGCTCCGCTGACTCCGAAGTTCACCATCCAGTACAAGGGCAACCCGACCCAGAAGGTCGTGGCGATGCCGAAGTTCCTGCGCATCATCACCGGTGACGCGAAGGCCTTCACCAACGGTGGCGCCAACGCGAACGCGCACTTCACCTGCACCGGGTTCACCAACCGGATCACGACCGACAAGTACCCGCTCTGCCCGGGCGGTCGTGGCCTGCAGCGGACGTTCGCGTTCCAGAACTGCTGGGACGGCGTGAACGCCGACAGCGCCAACCACCGCTCGCACGTCGCCTTCTCGGACCCGCGTACCGGCGCCTGCCCGTCGGGCTTCAAGGCGATCCCGCAGCTGACGATGACGCTGACCTACAACGTCCCGGCCGGTCCGAACTTCGCCGTCGACGGTTTCCCGGAGCAGCTGCACAAGCCGATCAACGACCACGACGACTTCATCAACGTCATGGACGAGGGTCTGATGAACCGCGTCGTGCAGTGCATCAACTCGGGTCGACGCTGCTGAGAAAAAACCTCTGAACCGGCGCGCCGCCTCACCCGTCACACGGATAGGACGGTGCGCATCCCGAGGGGATCGGGAGCACCGGCCGATCGGACGCCCGTCCGATCGGCCGGACTCTTTGCAGGGACGCAGATGCGCGACGGCCGGTGGAACTACGAGGAGGACGTGAATGGAACCCGCCCTGCTGGCGGCATCCGCTGAGGACGCCGCGGCCGCGGCCGCTGTGCACGTAGTCGCGGCAGCTGTGGGATTCGCTTCCACGATCGCACTGTGGATCAGCATCCTGATGGGCACCGCGCTCGGCCGCTCCTGGTCCCTGCCGTGGATCAAGCACGCGTCGCTGAAGAACATGCACATGTCGTTCGCGATCGGGGGACTCGCGCTCGGTATCGTCCACGGCCTCGCCCAGCTGGCGGCTCCCGGCACGTACGTCCGCGTCATCGACGAGTTCATTCCGTTCATCAACCCGACGAAGCCGATCGGCGTCGGGCTGGGCACGCTCTGCATGGAGATGTTCATCGCGATCGCGCTGTCGGTGCCGGTGCAGCGCCGGCTCGGGCACGCGCGCTGGCGGATGCTCCACTCCACCGCCTACGCGGCCTACACGGTCACCGCGGCGCACCTGGTCTTCACCGGCTCCGAGGTCAAGGGCCTGGTCACCTGGGCCGTCATCGCGTCCTGGGTGATCGCCACCGGCTTCTGGCTCGCGGTCGGCCCGAACAAGTACGGCAAGCGGCTGGAGACCGTCGCGGTGGGGCTCCACGAGAAGCGGGTCAACACCACGACCGTCAACGTCGACCCGCACGTCTGCGCCCGGTTCGGGTTCTGCGAGCACGAGGCGCCGGAGGTCTTCAAGCTGCAGCACACCGGCCGCCTGGCCTACCGGACGACGGTCGAGCCGCACGAGGTCGACAAGGTCTACAACGCGGTGAAGATCTGCCCCGCCCGGGCCATCACGATGACCGGCCCCGGCGTCCCGTTCGACCTGACGATCCCGCCGGGCGCCGAGAGCACCGGGCAGAAGCTCAACATCGGCCCCACGACCGGCCCCGGCCAGGACTACGCTCCCGGTGTCCCCAGCGACAACCGCGAGACCACCGTCGTCCCGCACATCGCGCCGGTCTCCCCGGTCGACGGCCCCCGCGCCGTTCCGGACGTGCCCACCCCCGGCCCTCGGGCCGTTCCGGACATGCCCACCAGCCCGGCGGCACCGTCCCAGCCGTCCGGTCCGATGCCGGTCCCGGCCGGCGCTTCGAGCGGGCCCGGCGCGCCGCGGCCCACCGGCCGGCTCGGGCCTTTCCCTCCCGGTGGCCCCGGCCGGCGACACGGTCAGCCCGTGAACCCTCCGCCTCCGCCCCCGCTGCGGTCGGTACCCAACCGACCGGAACGCAGGGACAACACCGGCCAGTTCAACAACGTCACGGGGCTTCGCCCCCGAGGAGGTAAGTGATGCAGAGGCGAGCGGCAAATATCTCCCGCCTCGCGCCCCAGAAGTCACTGGCGAATCTGGGGCCGGCCGATCGGATCCTGATCGTCGGCGGTGGTCCCGCCGGCACCGCGGCGGGCGAGGAGCTCCGGCGTCTCGGCTTCCGCGGCCAGATCCAGCTGCTCTGCCAGGACCCGGGCGGCTCCTACGACCGACCGGCCTGTTCCAAGGGCCTCATCACCGGCACCCAGCGCCCCAAGGACGCGCGGATCGGCGTCACCGACAAGCGCTGGGAGATCAACTGGAGCCTCGGACGCACCGCGGTCGCCTGTGACATGAACGAGCGGGTCGTCTGGGCCAACACCGGCGAGGGCTTCCGGTTCGACGGTCTGGTGATCGCGAACGGCGCCCGCCCGATGCTCAACAGCATGTGGTCCGGCCACGCGACCCCGCACATCGTCCACGACATCGAGGACGCCTGGAACATCCGGGTCGGGCTGCGCACCGCCGAGCACGTCGCGATCGTCGGTGGCGGCTTCACCGGCACCGAGCTGGCCTGCAGCATCCGCGGCATGGGCAAGAACGTCACGCTCATCCACCCGCGGAACGTCGTCCTCAACGGCGTGCTGGACGCGACGGCCGCCGAGCTGATGACCGAGGAGCACATCGAGGACGGCATCGACATGCGCCTCGGCCGCCGGGTCAAGGCCGCCGACCGCATGGGCGACAAGTGGCAGCTGACGCTCGACAACGGCGACCGCGTGAACGCCGACATGGTCGTGATGACCGCCGGTGAGAAGCCCTCGATCTCCTGGCTCGAAGGCACCGGCATCGACACGTCCGACGGCGTGATCTGCGACGACGCGCTGCGCGTCCTGGACACCGACGGCAACGCCGTTCCGGGTGTCGTCGCGGCCGGCGCGCTGGCGAAGTGGCCGAACTACTGGATGAACGGCAAGAACGGGCGGGTCGGCCAGTGGATCGCCGCGCTCGAGCAGGGTCAGCAGGCGGCCCGGTCGCTGCTCGCCGGTGACGCGGCCAGCCACCCGGCGATCCTGCTCCCCCGCTACTGGTCGCAGCAGTTGGGCCTGCGCGTCCAGGTCTGCGGCGACATCTCCGACGAGAGCGACGTGCGTCGGCTCGAGCGTCGCCCCGGGCACCGCAAGACCGCTCGCAACGGCGTTCTGACCTGCCACTACCGTGGCCGCGACCTGGTCGGCGTCGTGGCGATCAACGCGCCGTCGGAGTTCGTCACGGTGGCTCGTGAGCTGCTCTACGCGAAGCCGCGGTACGAGCTCTCCGCGCCGCGTCGCCCGGTGGAGGTTCCCACCGGCATCCTGTCGCGCGACGGTCGTCGTCTGGCGGCGACGGGCTGACCCGGCGGCCGGCCGCGTGACGGCCGGCGACACCCGCATCGATGGGGTACCTGCCGACGGGCACCCGGTACGAGCTTCATCGATGTGTCACCCGCCCCGGCGTTTCGCGCCGGGGCGGGTTTCTGTCGTTTCAGAAGAGCGAAGCGATCGTGGAGAGCACGTTGGAGTAGAAGCTGCCCTCGATGTCACGGAAGAGCTGGAAGGGGTGGTTGGGCTCCCCGATGAAGGGCCGCAGGGTCCAGGCCAGTTGCGTGCCGACGAACCCGAACAGCAGCGCCCAGACGTAGAGCAGCCGGGTGTTGACCGGCCGATCGAAGGCGCCGGGCGCGGTCTCGACCCGAGGCGCGGGGTGTGTACCCGGTACGGGGTGTGTACTCGGTGCGGGGTGTGTACCTGGAGCGGGGTGCATACCGGGGGTGGCCTGCATACCGGGGGCGGCCTGCATACCGGGGGCGGCCTGCATACCGGGGGCGGCCTGCATACCGGGGGTGGGGTGCATACCGGGGGTGGGGTGGAGGCCGGGGGCGCCGTGGATCGCGTAGTGGCCGTGGACGTTGGCGTCGAGGGCGTCCCAGGCGGTGCGGGGCTCCGGGCGCGGAGCGGGCTCGTGGCCCGAGAGGCGGTTCAGACCACGCATGCCGTCGACCATCAGACTGAGCCCGATGAACCCGGTCAGCATCAGGATGCCGACGTTGAGGAGCTTGAAGAACGAGTAGTCGCTCGACGTGACCAGGAAGAACAGGCTGATCGGCGCGAACGCGAGGGTCAGCGCGCCGGTGACCGTGATCGCCACCAACACGAGCGCCAACGCCTGCCGGATCGACAACCGGGCACCGAACACCAGGTTGAACAGGTACAGCGTCGGAAGGCAGATCGCCAGCGTGAGCAGGAACAGCAGTGGCAGCTTCACCGCCGACGAGACGGCCTGCAACGGTCCGGCCGAAGCGCCGAGCACCAGCCCGTAGAGCGCGAGCGAGATCACCGAGCTGACCAGCATGCGACGCAGCACCGTGTTGAGATTCCGCTCGGCGAGGACGTCGCGCCAGAGGCCTTCACGGTCGCGCAGGATCCGCTCGATGATCAGGGTCTTGGGCCGCGAAGCCGCGCTATCCGTTGCACCGATCGATGCAATCGCGCTGGACTCTGGGGCGATCGTCTCACCGACCGGTGCCAGAGCGCTCACTCGCTCCTCTTCGATCGAGGAGACCGAAGCTAGGTCGGTTGCCGAATCCACCTGAACCGCGGGGACTGCCTGAACCGCGGGAGCGGCCTGAACCGCGGGGGCTGCCTGAATCGCCGGAGCAACTTCGATCGCCGGGGTCAGCTCGGCGGCAGGAGCGACCGCAGCTGCAGGCGCTGATTTGGTTGCACGAGCCGCCTTGGTTGCACGAGCCGCCTTGGTTGCACGAGCCGCCTCGGCCGTATCGGCCGTCTGAACTACTGGGGATTCCTCGAACGCTGCGGCTTTCCGGGCGACCGGAGCTTTCCGGGCGATCGGAGCTTTCCGGGGAGCCGGAGCCTTCCGCGCAGGGGACACTTTCGAAGCGGCAGACGTTTCCGGAGTGGCAGACGTTTCCGGAGCGGCGGGCGCTTTCCGAGCAGCGGCATTCCGAGCAGTGGCTTTCCGAGCAGGCACTTTCCGAGCAGGCGCTTTCCGGGCCGCCGGAGTCTTCACCCTGGCCGGAGCTTCGGGAGTCACGGGAGTCACAGCGGTCTCAGGAGCCGTCGCGGTCTCAGGAGCCGTCGCGGCCCCAGGAGCCGTCGCGGCCTCATGCGCCGCCCCAGCCTCGGGAACCGGTCCAGCCTCACGAGCCGCCCCAGCCTCACGAGCCGCCCCAGCCTTGTGAGCCGCCGCAGCAGCCTCGAGAGCCGCCGCAGCCTCGGGAATCGCAGCGGTCTCGGGAGCCGCGACAGCCTCGGGAATCGCAGCGGTCTCGGGAGCCGCGACAGCCTCGGGAGCCGCAGCGACCTCGGGAGCCGCGGCGGCATCAGGGGTCGGAGTGGTGGGAGGCTTTCGGGCCGGCGCCTTCCGGGGGGCAGGCGCCTTGCGGGCGGTGGAGGGCTTCCGGGGAGCGGAGGTCTTGCGGGCGGTCGACGCTTTCCTGGCCGGCGGTGCGTCGTCGTTCACTGGAGACTCACCAGGCGGGGAAACCGCCGGAGCGGGCGGCACTGCGGAGTCGCCCGGAGCCGACACTGGCTCCGCCACGATCACCGCCCCATTTAACCCCTTATCAAACTCTCCGTCCGGATGCATCCGATCCCTCCAGTCACTCGCACACCACCAATGCGGTGGCGCTCGGTTGAGCGCGGAGACTAGAGCAACCTGTCAACGAGTCAATCGACGTCCACCTCGGGAGCATGACCGGCCTCGGCGAGATTGCGGACCACCCAGCGCCGCTCGTCCTCCGAAAGGGACTCCCACCACGGCTCGGCTTCCCACCAACGCCCCTCCCCGCCCGAAGCCCCACCCCCGACCGAGGCCCCACCCCCGGAAGCCGCACCCCCGGAAGCCGCACCCCCGGAAGCCGCACCCACCGCTGCCGCAGCCGCACTCACCCCACCGGCGCCCGCAGTCGGCGACCCCACCTCGCCCGACCGCGCGGCCACCGAACCCACCGCACCAGCCCCGGACGACTCCGGCGGGGTCAAGCGCTCGGCCTGTTCGGCTCGGCGGGCCAGCCACAGCGTGCCCGCCGCGCACCCCGCTCCGAGCGCGGTCACCAGGGCGGTCGCGGCGAAGCTCACCGCCGCAGAATACGTGCCTCACACCAGCAACTCAGGTGAACCACCGTCCCCCGCAACCCGTCTGTGAGAGTGCACCGCCTGCGAGCCGCGTAACCCCCTAGACCGGCCCGATGGAAGGACCTGCGTGAAGCACTCGATGGACCTGGGCATGTTCCGACAGGGCAACCACAGCCCGTCGTACGCCACCCTTTCACGCAGTATGGGCGCCGGTGCCGAGGACCTTTCCGACTTTTGCATCCCCTGCAACCCGTATTTCCCCACCCCGGAGATGTTCGCCGAGCTGGCCTCCAAGCTCGAGACGATGCTCAAGTACTACCCGACCGACGCGGGCGCGATCACCGGCCAGCTCGCCAGCCTCCTGCAGATGCCGCCGCAGACGATCGCCATGGGCAACGGCTCCACCGAGCTGATCACCTGGATCGACCACCTCCTGATCACCGAGAGCATGGCCACCCCGGTGCCGACGTTCGGCCGCTGGACCGACCAGTCGCTCGAGACCGGCAAGCGCGTCGACATGTTCCAGCTGCCGGAGGCCGGCGGGTTCGCGCTCGACATCGACGCGTACATCGAGTTCATCCGGGAGCGCGGCTCGCGGGTGGCGGTGGTCTGCAACCCGAACAACCCGGACGGCAACTACATCCCGAAGTGGGAGGTCCTCCGGTTCGTCGACTCGCTCGCCGACCGCGATCTGGTCGTCGTCGACGAGTCGTTCATCGACTTCGTGGACGCCGAGCACCGGCCGTCGATCGCGCAGGAAGCCATGCTGCGCAACAACGTCGTGGTGCTCAAGAGCCTCGGCAAGAACTTCGGCCTGCACGGCATCCGGTTCGGGTACGTCGTCGGCAACCCGGCGCTGGTCAAGAAGATCGGGTCCCGGCTACCGAAGTGGAACCTCAACTCGCTGGCCGAGAGCGTCGTGTTCATGCTCCGCGACCACCTCGGTGAGTACCGCGAGAGCCTGCGCCTGCTGGCCCGCGACCGCTACGAGATGATCAACGAGCTGCGCCGCATCCCCGGCATGCAGGTCTTCCCGTCGCAGGGCAACTTCGTGCTGGTCAAGTTGCCGGCCGAGGTCGAGGGGCCCCGGCTGCGCGACTACCTGCTGCAGCGGCACGGCGTGCTGATCCGCGAGTGCGGCAACAAGCTCGGCATCACCAGCCAGTTCGTGCGGCTGGTCGTGCGCCCCCGCGCCGACACCGAGCGGCTGCTCACCGGCATCCGCAGCTACCTGACGTCGTCGTTCTCCGAGTCGCTCGACGGCGCGACGCCGATGGACCTGGCCGGCCGGTTCGCGCAGCCCTCCGGCGTGCAGACCGGCACCCACCAGCTGATCGACGACGACCCGCTGGGTGACCGGGTCGTGCCGCTGATGGGCTCCGACCCGCTCGGCGGCCCGCGCATGGCCCGCGCCCGATAACACCCCGCGCCCGATGCACCCCGCGCCGATACACCCTGCGGCCCCATGACACCCCGCACCCCATAGCACCACCGACGTAGCCCCGGTCGCCCTCGTCGGCCGGGGCTTCGCTCGTCGAACGAGAAAGTATGAGAAAAGCGCTCAACGTACGTTGTTCGGAAACAACCACCGGCCACAGTGGTCTTAGGATCGCCCAACCACCGCCTACACCCGGGAGCCAGCGCGTGGACCGTCCGGAGTGGGTTTCGGGCACGGTGACGTCCGCGCCTGATCAGCGAGCCGGTCGCGCGGAGCACAACCGCGCGGTCGACATCGCGGTGTTCGCGTGGGAGTGGGCCCGCAACCTGAGCGGCACGAGCTGGGTGGCCGACGACCGGACGGTGATCGTCGAGCGATTACGCCTGCTCGTCGACCAGGCCGCGGACGCGCTGCACGGGCTCACGGACTCGGCGGCGGCCGGACGGGCGATCGGCGAGGGCGTGGTGACGATCGGGTTCGCCGCGCCGGACGCGCTCGGCCGGACGTTGTATCTGCTCGGCACCCGGTTGCCGGCCGAACTGGGCGTCGATCCCGCGGACGGCGCGCTGCCGCAGCGGCTGGCGTCACTGGTGGGGGCGGTCGGAGTGGGGTTCGCGCGAGCGGCCCACGATCGGACGCTGGAGCAGCAGGACGCGATCCGAACGTCCGACCTGGTCGCGCGCCAGCGCGCCGAGCGCGCTCTGCGTACCCAGCTGGCCGCCGCGAACCTTCCCACCGAGGAGACCACCACGACCGGGACCAGGGCGACCGACGACACCCCGGACACGACCGGCGCCGGACGAACCGGCCGCACCGGGCGCGTGCTCGACACCGGATACCGCTCCGAGCTGCCCGCCGCACTGAACCGCGGCGAGGTCGTGCCCTATTTCCAGCCGATCGTCGCGCTCGACGACGAGCGGCTGCTGGGCTTCGAGGCGCTGGCCCGCTGGGAGCACCCGGTCCGGGGCACGCTGCCCCCGGCGGCGTTCCTGCCCGACGCGTCGGAGTCCGAGCTGTTCCGCGCGCTCGGTCAGCGGCTGCGCACGGAGGCGTGCGAGACCGCGGTGAGCTGGCAGCGCGAGGCGGCCAGGCCGCTCTTCGTCGGCGTGAACCTCTCCCCCGCCGAGCTGCGCGATCCCGCCCTGGTCGACGACATCCGCGACCTGCTCGACCGCACCGGCCTCGCCCCGGAGCTCCTGCACCTGGAGATCACCGAGGACGTCTCGCTCACCGACGCCGACCTCCCGGTCCTGCGAGGGCTCGCCGCGACCGGCGCCCAGCTCACGCTCGACGACTTCGGCACCGGGCTGTCCCGGCTGGCGATGCTCCCCGTGCTGCCGATCCACGGTCTGAAGCTCGCCGGCGCGCTGCTCGACCCGGTGCGTCAGCTGCCGTTCCCGGCCGCGCAGGCCGGCACCGACGTGCTGGTGACGGTCACCGCGCTGGCGCAGCGTCTCGGCCTCACGACGACCGTCGAGGGCATCGAGAACATCGCCGAGGCCGGCCTGGCCCGGCGGCTGGGCGTCGACCGGGCGCAGGGGTGGCACTACGGCCATCCGCTGCCCGCCCGCCACGTCCGTGCCTACACCACCTGGGCCAACTGACAGCCGCTTTTCATTCACCGGAATGCCCCGCTTGTCCTCCGACGCGATCGGGCTGACGCTCCGCCCGGGTCGCCGACGCACTCGGAGGAGCTCACGTGAAACCCGTGGACGCACTGCTGGAGATCCTGCGCGGCGAAGGCGTCGAGTACGTCTTCGGCAATCCCGGCACCACTGAGCTGCCGCTTCTCGACGCGCTCGTGGACGCCCCCGACCTGCGGTACGTGCTGGGGCTGCAGGAGGCCTCGGTGGTCGCGATGGCCGACGGGTACGCCCGCGCGACCGGGCGGACGGCATTCGTGAACCTGCACGTCGCCGCCGGCCTGGCGAACGGGCTGATCGGGCTGCTCAACGCGAGCCGGTCGCGGACGCCGATGGTCGTGCTGGCCGGTCAGCAGGACCGCAGGCACCTGCGTGCCGACCCGATGCTGTCCGGCGATCTGGTCGGGATCGCGGCTCCGGTCGCGAAGTCCGCGGTGGAGGTGCACCAGGCCTACGACCTGCCGGTGCTGCTGCGCCGGGCGTTCGCGCTGGCCCGACGTCCGCCGGCCGGTCCGGTGTTCGTGTCGGTCCCGATGGACCTCCTCGAGGAGGACGGTCCGGTCGCGGTTCCGGAACCGTCGCGGGTGGCCGGCCTTCCCGCCGCAACCGCCCTGGGCGACGCGGTGAGCCTGCTGTCCGGGGCGTCGGCCCCGGTGGTGATCGCCGGGGACGGGGTGGGCCGGGAGGGCGCGGTGCCGGCGTTGGTGGCGGTGGCCGAGCGGCTCGGTGCGGTGGTGTGGTCGCAGCCGATGTTCGACGGGGTGAACTTCCCCGGTGGGCACGTGCTGCACCGGGGCATGCTGCCGCCGCGCGACGCGTCGATCCGGGCGGCGCTGGAGCCGCACGACGTCGTGCTGATCGTCGGATGCCATGCGTTCATGCCGCACCACTACACGCCGGGGCCGGCGATTCCGGACGGCACCGCCGTCGTGCAGCTCGACTCCGACCAGCACGAGGTCGGCCGCAACTTCCCGGTCGCCGCCGGCCTGGTCGGCGCGATCGGCCCCACGCTGGGGGCTCTCGACACCGCGCTGGCGACGGCCTTCGCCGCCGGGCCCGCGGATCAGGCGGCGGACAGCGCGGCGTCGACCGCGGCCGCGGTCGAGAGGCGGCTGGCGCGGATCGGGGAGCGGGCCGCGCGTGTGGCGGCGGAGACCGCGGCGGAGCGGGACGCGGTCGACGACGCGGCGCGGGCGCGGTACGGGCCGGCGCCGCTGGACCCGCTGGCCGCGATGCACGCGCTGGCGGCGGGTCTGCCGCCGGACGCGGTCGTGGTCGAGGAGGCCATCACGGCCGGCATCGCGCTGCGCTCGGTGTACCGCCCGGACCGCCCGAAGTCCTACGTGCACACCGTCGGCGGCGGCCTGGGCTGGGGCATCGGCGCCGCGGTCGGCAGCAGCCTCGGCGATCCGGCCCGCCCGGTCGTCGCGGTGCTCGGCGACGGTTCGGCGATGTTCGGGTTGCAAGGACTGTGGAGCGCCGCGCGCTACGACACCCCGGTGACGTTCGTGGTCGTGAACAACGGCGAGTACCGCACGCTGAAGGACACGCTCGACGGCACGAAGAGCCGCTCCACCGAGCAGGACACCTACCTGGGTCTCGACCTGCCCGGACTCGACTGGCAGGCCGCCGCGCGACTCTTCGGTCTGGCGTCGACGCGGGTCGGCCACACCGACGAGTTGCGCGCCCTCGTCGCCGGGGCCGGCGACCGGACCCAGCCCCTGCTCGTCGAGGTTCCGGTGACCACGCACGCGTTCACCGCAGCCAGCGGTCGGTCCAGCGCAGAGGCGACCTGAAGACGATTGCGGCGCGGTACGCCCGCCGCCACGATCAGCGGATGGAACCCGGGCGCGGGGACGGCAGTGACGTCGTCCCGAAGTCGGTGCTGGCACGCGGGCTGCGGCTGCTCGACGCGTTCGGGCCCGACGACGTCGACCTGAGCCTCTCCGAGCTGTCCGAACGCACCGGCCTGCCGAAGCCGACCGCGTACCGGCTGCTCAACGAGCTGGTCACCTGGGGCGGTCTGGAGCGCACGACCCGCGGCTACCGGCTCGGCATGAGCCTGTTCGTGCTGGGCCAGCGCGTGCCCCGCCACCGCGAGCTCCGCGAGGCCGCGCTGCCGTACCTGGAGGACCTCTACGAGGCCACTCACGAGAACATCCACCTCACCGTGCCGGCCGGCAACGACACGCTGTTCCTGGAGAAGGTGAGTGGACGCCGCTCGACGCCGATCGTGTCGCGGGTCGGCGGGCGGCTCCCCGCGCACTGCACGGCCACCGGGAAGGTGTTCCTCGCCTACGGGTCACCCGACCGGCTGCGCCAGGTCGTGGAGGCGGGCCTGACCCGGCTGACGCCACGCACGATCGTGATGCCGGGCCTGCTGCGCCAGGAGCTCGCCCGCACGCTCGAGCGGGGCTACGGCGTCAACCGGGAAGAGGCCGAGGTCGGCGTCTCGGCCGTGGGCGCGCCGGTGTTCGACCACCAGCGTTCGGTGATCGCGGCGATCTCGATCACCGGGTGGGCGCAGCACCTCGACCTGGAGCGGCTCGCGCCCGCGGTCCGCACGGCCGCGCTGGCCCTCTCCCGGGAGCTGGCCCGCGACACCGCGAACGGCACGCTCAGATGGTCAGCTCGGTAGTGGTGTGATGGCGCACCAGCGGGGCCAGGGCCGCGTCGAACCGGGCGAGCACCTGACGCACCCGCGCCTCGGCGAGCGGCCCGAGCGCGTCGTAGAGGTCGCCGAACACCACCCGGGCCCGCCGCCGGGGCCAGTCGGCAGGCAGCACCCGCTCGGGTAGGTCGGGGTCGAGCGCGGGGAACGTCCGCCAGACGTCCATCAGCCGGGTGCGCGCGATCAGCGCCTCGGCCGACCCCACGTCGCCGCCGTCGAGCCGTTCACGCAGCGGGAGCGTGTCGGCGAGGAACGACTCGTAGGCGTGCCGGATCTCGTCGAGGTCCCAGGCCGAGATGAGCGGGGTGCCGACCGCTTCCTCGGCCCGCATGACCGCGGCCGTGCTGATCGCGAGCTCGTCGAGGAACTCACGCACCTCGGCGGTCGCCGCGCGCGGCGAGACCCACACCCCGTCGAACAGCGGGGCGAACCCCAGCCACCGCAGTCGGCTGCGCAGCAGGTGGCGCAGGTCGCGCTGCTCCTCCGGGAGCGAGAACGTCGCGACGGTCCAGACGCCGTCCCACGACTCCTCGCGGGTTCCCAGGTGGACGATGCGCTTCGAGCTCTGGACGATCGTGCGTGTCGCCGACGCGGACAGGCCGTAGTAGGTGTTGCGCCCCACCTTGCTGGACTCCAGCACGCCCCGCCGGGCCAGCCGGCGCAGCGCGGCCCGGGCGCTCACCTCGCCGACGTCGAACTCCTCGACCAGCGCGACGAGCGCCGCCGACGGCAAGTGCTCCCGGCGGCCGTTCCAGTAGTCGCCGAGGAGGGTCACCAGGAGGTGCTGGGGCGACGTCCCGGCCTGCCGGCGGGGCAGCTGGACCGTCGTCATGGAGGTGTGGTGGCCCGCGACGTCTGCTCTCGTCGAGGTGGCCACTCCGGGATCATACGAATCGGCTCGTCGGGGGTTTTCCGGCGCCGGCGCAGGCGATTGCCGATCCACGGCACCACCCCGGCCGGCATGAACAGCAGTACGCCGATGAGCAGGACGGCGTACGCGGCGTACCCGAGGACGGTCGGCGCGTAGCTGGGCGCGCCCGGCCGGGTGCTCAGGTCGTTGAGCACCTGGACGACGAGCGTGACCGCGACCGTGCCGACGACCGGGCCCCAGCGGGTACCCAGCCCGCCGAACACGGCCATCACCACCCACTCGACGGACATCGCGATCGTGAACGAGCCCGGCGCGATGTAGCCGAGGAAGAACGCGTAGATACCGCCGGCCAGACCGGCGAACGCCGCCGACAGCGCGAACACGGTGACCTTGTAACGGATCACCGGCACTCCGCTGGCCGCGGCGGCCTGCTCGCTGCCGGCGAGAGCACGCAACGCCCGGCCGGGGCGGCTGGCGACGATGTTGGCGGTGAGCAGCAGCACGAGCGCGACCGCGGCCCAGGTGAGCCAGGCGTACTCACGGGGCTCGTCGAGCGTCACCGAACCGATTCCGAACTGCGGGATGCCCTGCAGGCCGATCGCGCCGCCGAAGAACTCGATCTCGGCGGCCACCGACAGGATGATCAGCTGCAGCGCGAGCGTCGCGAACGCGAGGTAGTGGCCCCGCAGCCGGAGCAGCAGCGCGCCGAGCAGCGCCGCGGCTCCGGCGGCGACCAGCGGGGCGGCGAGCAGGCCGACGATCGGTGGCCACCCGTGCACGGCCGGGACCGCGGCGGTGTACGCGCCGATCCCGTAGAACGCGGCCTGCCCCAGCGAGACCTGCCCGGCGTATCCCATCAGGAGGCTGATGCCGGTGACGGCGAGCACCGCCAGGCCCATGAGGACGTAGATCGAGAGCCGCGTGTCGTCGAGCACCAGCGGCAGGCTCATCGTGACGACGAGGAACCCGATCCCGACGAGCCGGTTCACACCGCCACCGCCTGGGGTTGGCGGACGGCCCGGACGACCATGACGAGCACCATGAAGCCGAGCGCGACCTCGGTCTGGAAGGACCCGTCGACGTAGCCGGCGAACAGGGTCTGGCCGATGCCGAGCAGCAGGCCGCCGGCGAGCGCGGTGCCCGGCCGGTCGAGGCCACCGAGGACGGCCGCGGCGAACCCGTTGACGGCCAGCGCGACGTCCCGGTCGAACGCGATCGACTGCAGCGGGGTCAGCAGGACCCCGGCGATGCCGCCGAGCACACCGGCCAGCCCGAACGCGTACAGCCCCATCCGGCGCACGTCGATGCCGGCCAGCCGGGCGGCGTAGGGGTTCGCCGCGCAGGCGGTGAGCCCTTTGCCGAGGTAGGTGCGGCCGAAGAACGCGCCGAGGGCGGCGAACGTACCGGCCGCGACGAGCATCACGAGCAGCCACTGGTGCTGGATCCGGACCTCGCCGATCGTCACGACGCCGGACAGGCCGTCGAAGCCGCGGGGCTGGTCGCCCCAGACGATGATCTCGATCGCGTAGCCGAGGAACCCGAGCCCGAACGTGATCACCAGCGACGCCAGCGGCGGGGTGCCGGGTTTGCCGATCGCGACGATGCCGACGACCAGCCCGACCGCGCCGGCCAGCGCGACCCCGCCGAGCTCGGCGATACCGTGCGGCCAGTGCGCCGAGAGCAGCGAACCGGCGGCCAGCCCGGCGACCACCGGGAACATGCCCTGGGCGAAGTTCACCACCCCGGTGACCCTGTGCACGACCACGAATCCGCTGGCCAGCAACGCGATCGTGCAGCCGAGCGCGGTGCCGGCCACGAGATACCCCAGGAACTCGCTCATGCGTCGCCCCCGTCGGCCGGGCCGGTGGGCGCGGGCGCGAGCCCGCCGAGGTAGGCGGCGGCCACGGCGGGGCTGGCCCGCAGCTCGGCCGAGGGACCGGAGGCGACCACGCGGCCCGCTTCGAGCACGTAACCGCGGCCGCAGAGTTCGAACGCCAGCGTCGTCTCCTGTTCGATCAGGAGCACGGCAAGGCCGCGGTCCCGGTTGAGTTCGGCGAGGTGCGCGGCGAGGTCACGGACCACGAGCGGGGCCAGCCCGAGCGAGAGCTCGTCGACCGCGAGCAGGTCGGGGTCGGCCATCAGCGCGCGGCCGACGGCCACCATCTGCTGCTGGCCGCCGGAGAGCGAACCGGCGAGCTGCTGCCGGAGGCGCACGAGATCGGGGAAGAGGTCGTAGATACGCGCCGGGTCACGCCGGGACCGCTGGTTGCGCCACGCCCCGAGGCGCAGGTTGTCCTCGACGCTCAGCGTGGCGAACAGCTGCCGCCCCTCCGGCACCTGGGCCATCCGCCCGTCCAGGCGGACGCGCCCCGCCGCCGGGCGGACGATGCCCGACAGCGTGTTGACGAGCGTGGATTTCCCGGCGCCGTTGGCACCGACGAGCGCCACCATCTCGCCGGGCGCGACGTCCAGGTCGATCCCGTCGAGCGCGGTGGCGGTGCCGTAGCGCACCACCAGCTCACGCACCTCGAGCATCCGGCTCCCCCTCTCCGCCGGCCACGGCGTCGACGGCCTCCGGGCCCAGGTAGGCGGCGACGACCGCGGGGTCGCGGCGTACCTCGGCCGGGGTGCCCTCGGCGATCACCGCGCCGAGGTCGAGGACGGTGACCCGGTCGGCGAGCCGGGAGACGAAGCCGACGTCGTGCTCGACGAGCATCATCGTCAGGCCTTCGCCACGCAGGCCCTCGATGACCTCCGCGAGCGCCGACCGCTCGGCCCCGCGCAGCCCGGCCGCGGGTTCGTCGAGCAGCAGCAGCCGCGGCCGCGCGCACAGTGCCCGCGCCAGCTGCGTGCGCCGCTGCTGGCCCAGCGGCAGCGAGGTGGCCGGTACGTCGGCCCACTCGGTGAGCCCGACCCGCTCCAACGCGGCCAGCGCGGACGACCGTACGTCCCGTTCCTCGCGCCGGCACCGCCGCGACCGGATCGCCGCCGCGAGGAACCCGTGCCGGACCTGGGTGTGCGCGCCGACCATCACGTTCTCGAGCGTCGTGAGCCCGGGGAACACCCGCGCGCCCTGGAAGACGATCGCGACGCCGGAGGCCGCCCGGCGGTGCGCGGGTAACCGGGTGACCTCGTCGCCACCGAGGTCCACCACCCCCGCGTCCGGCCGGAGCAGGCCCGCGACGAGGTTGAACAGCGTCGACTTGCCGGCGCCGTTCGGGCCGATCAGGCCCCGGGTCTGTCCGGAGGGGACGGAGAGGCTCACGTCGCGGACCGCGAACACCCCGCCGAACGAGCGGGAGAGCCCCTCCAGCCGCAGGACCGGCGGCGTCACTTCGGGAGGTTCGTCGTGAGTTGTTCGGTCATCCAGGTCGTCGGAACGAACGCCCCACCGGTGATCCGGGCGATCGCGATGTTGTCGGTGGAGAGGCCGGAGTGGTCGTCGGCGCTGTACTCGTACCGCCCGTTCGGCGTCAGCAGCGACAGCTTCTCCAGCGCGGCCTGCACCTTCTTGCCGTCGGTGCTCCCGGCCTTGCGGATCGCCTCGGCCAGCACGATCACCCCGCAGTACCCGTCCGCGGCGAACTGCGGCGGGTACGTGCCGTACTTCTTCTGGTAGTCACCGGCGAGCTTGTCGACGGCCTGCTTCAGGTCGCCGGCCGGCAGGTCCTTGCCGATCACGCCGATCGACGTGGAGAGCACGACCTTGTCGGCCGCCGCGCCGGCCGGCTTGCTGAACAGCGGGGTGCCCTGCGCGCCGGTGAGGATCAGCGGGATCGACAGGCCCGAGGCCGCGAACTGCTTGGTGGCGATCACGGCCGGCGGACCGGTGGCCCAGAAGAACAGCGCCTGCGCCCCGGACGTGCGCACCGGCGCGAACACCGCGCTGAAGTCCTGCGTGCCGGTGTCGAACGTCCGGTCGACGACGACCGTCACGCCGTACTGCGACGCCTTTTCCTTCACCGCGTCGTACCCGGCGACCGCGTAGGAGCTCTTCGTGTCGTGCGCCAGCGCGATCTTGGTGATCTTGGTGGCCTGCAGGTACTTCAGCGTCTGCTCGGCGTAGGTGGACGAGCGGGCCGGGATCTGGAACGCGAACTTGCGTACCGGATCGACCTGCTGATCGGCCGCGGCGAGCGACAGGTACGGCATCGACGCGCGCTCGGCCAGCGGGATCGCCGCGAGCGCGGAGTTGGAGAACGAGGAGCCGATCACCGCGACCGCGCCCTCGTTCTTGTGCGCGTTGAACGCCAGCACCGACTGGTCGGGCTGGGTCTTGTCGTCCTTGATGACGAGTTCGATCTTCCGGCCGTCGATCCCGCCGTCGGCGTTGATCTGTTCGACGGCGATCTGCGCACCCTGCTGATCGCCGGTGCCCAGCGCCTGGTAGTTGCCGGTCAAGGGCACGGTCAACCCGATCCGGATCGGACCGGTCTCGGAATCACCGCCGCTCGACGAACAAGCGGCGAGCGTCGACGCGACGAGCGCGCCTGCGAGTAGGGACGCCATCCGGATCCGCACGGTGAACCTCCTGGCATCGATGCCCTGTGGCGTGAGACACATAAGGCCGGGCCGTGATTCGGCAATCTAGAGGCGTGACGACCGCCGGTCAATATGGTGCGGATCTTCGTCTCCACAAGGGACCGACCATTTGCGACTCCGCAGGCCAGAGAGCTACTCCGAGCCGCAATTCGCCCAGACAGACAGGTTCTCTACGTCACTTGACGAGCTGAATCGAGGCCGACCTGGAAACCTTAAGGAAACCCGATCGGTGACCTATCGCAGTCCCCGCCGGCCGTCCCATCGAGAAATGGCGGGCAAGCTCAGGTCCCATGCCGGAGTCCGATGAGCCCTCCTCGATGTCCGATCGTGCACGCGTCCGGCGTCTCATCGACGCGCTCGACCGGGACACCGTCGCCGATGCCGTCCTGCAGGCGCTGCGGGCGAGCCGCGGGCTGGACGGCCACAGCTCCGCCGAACCGCGGGCCGGCAACCCGCGCTGGACGGCGGTGCCGCCGTTGGTCCGCGACCACGTGCGGATGTTCACCCGGATGCTGCACTCCGGTGAACAGCCGACCCGGGCCGAACTGCGTGCCCTCGTCCGGCAGGCGGCGGCGGCGTCCCAGTCGCCGGTCGAGGAGTTGCTGCGCTCCTACCGGGTCGCGGCCGAGGCGGCCTCCCGGGCGGTCCGGTCGGCGGCCGGGGCGGAGGACCTCGCGGCGGTCGTGACCGTGACCGAGGAGATGATGGCCTACGTCAACCTGACCACGGCCGCGATCGTCCAGGCCAGCCTCGACGATCGCGACCTGCGCCGCTCCGAGCGCGAGCGCCGCTTCCGCCGGCTCTTCGACGCGCTGGACGGCGCCGCCGCCCTCACCGCCGACCTGGTCGAGCTGGCCGACGACATCGGGCTCTCCACGAACGGTCCCTACCTGCCGTTCACCGCCGCGCGACGCGACGGCAGCGCCGCCGACCACGCCCGCCTCGCCGCGGAGCTGACCGCGGCCGGTGGTGTGCTGGCGTTCAGCGAGGGCACGCGGATCGACGGGATCTGCCGGTCGCAGTCCGCGCTGGAGCTGCTGGCCGGTCTGGACGAGGTCGCGGTCGCGGTCGGGCCGCCCGCATCGCGCGGCCGGCTCGGCGCCGCCTGCCACGACCTGCACGTCGTCATCGACGTCGCGATGCGGCGGGGGCGCACCGGCCAGATCGGGCTCGCGGACTTCGCGCCCGAGGTGCTGGTGGAGCTCTGCCCCGAGGTGAGCGACGCGCTGGCCGCCCGCGTCTACGACCCGCTGCCGGACGACCTGCGGGCGACGCTGCACGCGCTGGTGGCGTACGGGTTCGACCGCACGGCCACGGCCGCGACCCTGCACATCCACCGCAACACGCTGCTCTACCGGCTCGGCCGGATCGAGGAGCGGCTCGGCCTGGACCTGAGCCGGGCCGCCGACCAGGTCGCGATCTACCTGGCGACGCTGCGCCACGACCGGGCCCGGGAGACCACCCCACCGCCGCCGGTGACGCCTCCGCCCGGGACGCACCGCGCTCCCCCGGCCGGATCCGACCCGCCGAGACTCCGGCCGCCGAGCTCGTCCGGCCCGCGCGCACCCCACCCCCACGAGGTCGCCCTCGCCGCGGGCGACCGCACCGGAACCCCCACCCGGCTCGTCGTCCGGGCGGGCGAGCGCTGAGCCCTGCTACCGTCGAAACGTCAGATCGGTGATCCGAGGAGCGAACCGTGGCGGGAGACGACGACATCTCCGGATGAGTTCCGGGGGTGAGCCACCGGCGCCGTGCGCCGACGTGGCCATTTCGTCGTTCCCTGATCCGTTCGGGCCCGCCGGTGGCGTGCCCGCGTTCCCCCGTGAAGGCTTGGCATGTCCACTGCGTTCGTCAGCTGTTCCGACCTGTCCTTTTCCTGGCCGGACGGCACTCCGGTCTTCGACTCCCTGTCGTTCACACTCGGCGGTGGCCGCACCGGTCTCGTCGCCCCCAACGGCTCCGGGAAGAGCACGCTGCTCAAGCTGATCGTCGGCGAGCTCCGGCCGGCCGCCGGGAGCGTGACCGTCTCGGGAACGCTCGGGTACCTCCCGCAGACACTCCCCCTCACCGGTGACCCGACCGTCGCCGAGGTGCTCGGCGTCGCACCGGTGATCCAGGCCCTGAACGCGCTCGAGGCCGGTGACGCCGGCGAGGCGGTGCTCGCCGCGATCGGCGACGACTGGGACATCGAGGACCGCACCCGGGCCGAGCTCGACCGGCTCGGCCTCGGCGGGCTCACGTTCGACCAGCGTCTGGACACGCTGAGCGGCGGCGAGGTCGTCTCGCTCGGCGTCGCGGCGCGCCTGCTCGCCCGGCCCGACGTCCTGCTGCTCGACGAACCCACCAACAACCTCGACGCCGACGCCCGGCACGCGCTCTACCGCGTTCTCGACGAGTGGCGCGGCTGCGTTCTCGTCGTCAGCCACGACCGGGCGCTGCTCGACCGGATGGACCGCATCGCCGAACTCCACCGCGGCGAACTGCACGTGCACGGCGGCAACTTCACCGCGTACGAGGAGGCGGTCGCGGCCGCCCAGGAGGTGGCCGAGAAGAACGTCCGCAGCGCGGAGCAGGAGGTCAAGCGGGAGAAACGGGGAGCGCAACAGGCCCGGGAACGGGCCGCGCGACGCGCGAGCACCGCCTCACGCAACCTCAAGAGCGCAGGCTTGCCGAAGATCTTCGCCGGTAACATGGCTCGGGGGGCCCAGGAATCAGCGGGTCGTGCGAACGACATGCACGCCGCCCGCCTGGAGGGCGCCCAGGCCCGCCTCGACGACGCCGAGCGCGCGCTGCGCGACGACGCGACGATCACGCTGGACCTGCCGGGAACCCGGGTACCGGCCGGGCGCACCGTGTTCAGCGGCGAGCGTCTGCGGGTCCGCTCGCTCTTCGCCGGGGACGGCGTCGACCTGACGATCCGGGGCCCGGAGCGGATCGCGCTGGTCGGCCCGAACGGCGCAGGCAAGTCGACGCTGCTGCGGCTGCTGTCGGGTGGGTCGCCGGACGCCGGGGTGCTGCGCCACGGGCCGGGGCGGGTCGCGTACCTGTCCCAGCGCCTGGATCTGCTCGACCTCGAGCGCACGGTGGCGGAGAACTTCGCCGCGTTCGCCCCCGACCGGCCCGAGTCCGAGCGGCTGACGCTGCTGGCGCGGTTCCTGTTCCGCGGTAGCCGGGCGCACCTGCCGGTCGGGGCGCTCTCCGGGGGTGAGCGGCTGCGCGCGACGCTGGCCTGCGTGCTCTACGCGGAGCCGGCCCCGCAGCTGCTGCTGCTCGACGAGCCCACGAACAACCTCGACCTGGTGAGCGTCGGGCAACTGGAGAGCGCGCTGGAGGCCTACCAGGGCGCGTTCGTGGTGGTCAGCCACGACGAAGCGTTTCTGGCGTCGCTCGGGATCACCCGCCGCCTAGGCCTGGACGGCGGCGTGCTCTCCGAGGCCGGTGGGGCGACACCGGAGCGCTAGAAGCCTCGCTCACATCACGAGGGCGTGAAATGTGCAAGGCTGGGCGATATGGAGCAATCGACCATGGGAGCGTCGGCGCCGGTCGACGTGGTGCGGCCGCCGGTGCGGACCCGCCTGGACGGCGCGGTCGCCGTCGTCATGCTCGACTCCCCGGCCAACCGGAACGCGCTCTCGCTTCCGGTCGTGACCGGCCTGATCGACGCGATGGACACGGCGGCCCGGGACGACGAGGTCCGGGTCGTCGTCCTGGTCGCCGAAGGTGAGGTGTTCTGCGCCGGGGCCGACCTGACCGAGCTCACCGAGCCCGGCGAACACCACCCGGAGATCTGGGCGGAGGCCTACCTCGCGCTGCTGCGGTCGATGGTGCGACTGCCGAAGCCGATCGTCGTCCGGATCCACGGGGAGGCGGTCGCCGCCGGACTCGGCCTGGTGGGCGCGAGCGACCTGGTCATCTCGGAGCGGAGCGCGTGGTACGGCTTCACCGAGACGCGGATCGGCCTCGCTCCGACGCTCGCGGCGCTGCTGACGCTGCCGCGGCTCGCCCCGCGGGCGGCCGCCCGCGCGTACCTGACCGGAGTCACCATCGACGCCGGGATCGCCGAGGAGATCGGGCTGGTCAGCCAGGTCGTCGAGGACGAGATGCTGGATGCGGCGGTCGACTTCGCGGTGGCGAGCCTGCTGGCCGGTTCACCCGGGGCGCTGGCCGCGACGAAGGAACTGCTCACCCGCCCGATCCGCACGCAGCTCGACGAGCAGGGTCCGGCGATGGTGAAGCTGTGGTCGGAGCTCTGCGAGGCTCCTGAGGCCCGCGAGGGCATCGCCGCGCTCCTGGAGAGCCGCCTCCCCCACTGGGCCGTGCCCGACTAGCGTCTTCCGGCGTCGCAGGCCCGACACGAGGTCACGGGTACAGGCCGCGTGTCCGGGCGTGCAGGCGGGTCAGACCCATCAGGGCGTCGGTCGCCGGGGTGGGGACGCCGACGGCGGCGGCGATCTCGCGGACGGCGCCGACCAGCGCGTCGAGCTCGATCGGGCGGCCCGAGCTCGCGTCCTGCAGCATCGACGTCGTCATGGCTCCGAGACCACGCGTGACGGTCATCCGGTCGGCGACGGTCTCGTCGATGTGGCATCCGATCCGGTCACCGACCTCGGCCGCCTCACGCATCACCCCGGCGCAGAACTCGTGCACCAGTGGGTCGTCGAGGATCCGGTCGCTGGTGGCGCCGGTGAGCACCGAGACCGGATTCATCGTCATGTTGCCCCAGAGCTTGTACCAGATGTCGGCCTGGATCCGGGTCGAGAGCACGGTCGGGATCCCGGCGTCCGACAGCAGCCGCACGACCCCGGCCGCACGCTCCGACCGGCTCCCGTCGGGCTCGCCGACGATCAGCCCGTGCCCGATCGCGTTGAGCACCGCGACTCCGGGCTCGAACACCGCCGCGCTGTAGTGCACGACTCCCCCGAGCACCCGCTCGGCCGCGACGGTGGCCCCGACGACCCCGTCCGGGTCCACCGCACGCAGCGGCCGGCCCCGCAGCTCGGCGGGGACACCGGCGCCCGCGGCGAAGAACCACCAGGGCACGCCGTTCATCGCGGTGAGCACCACGGTGTCGGGCCCGACGAGCGGCGGGAGCGCGCGCACGGCGTCGGCCAGGGCGGTGGCTTTGACCGAGAGCACCACCAGGTCCTGCACGCCGAGCTCGGCCGGGTCGCCGCTCGCGGCGGCGGGCGCGGTGAGCAGAGCGCCGGTGCTCCGCTCACGCAGCCGCCAGCCGTGTTCGCGGAGCGCGGCCAGCGTGGCGCCGCGGGCCACCGCGGAGACCCGGACACCGGCGGCCGCGAGCCGGGTGCCCAGGACGCCGCCGACCGCGCCGGCGCCGACGACGCAGACCCGGTCGATCAGCCGGGTCCTTCCGAACGGTCCACCGGGCCCTCGCCGACGGGTTCCTCCTGCGTCTTGAGGTAGAAGCTGGTCAACCGGCCCCCGTTGTCCTCGGTCCACTCGGCGAAGACCGGGCTCTCGGTCTGCAGGATGCGGTGGTAGGTGTCGAAGTCCTCGACCGGGAGGTAGGCGGTCAGGCGGTTGGGCGTGTTCATGTTGCCCAGGCTGTTGCTGGGCGTGAAGAGCACCACCGCGTCGGAGATCGGCGGCCGTCCGTCGGGGTCGAAGACGAGGATGATCGAGTGCCAGGGGAACGGCCGCTCACCGGCAGTCTTCACCGCGCCGTAGGAGAGCACGTAGCGCGTCACACGGAACGTCGGCACATGAGTCCATTCAGGTCGAAGGGCGAAACCGGCTCACGATAACCGTATCCTCCCTTCGACGTGGCCCTAGCTCCAACCGATGATCGCGCCGGACACCGCGGCCGCGGTGTACTGGGCCAGCGGCAGGTGGATCGTGGCTTCGGTGCCGCCGCCGGGCCGGGCGGTGAGCGTCACCGTTCCGGCGTGTTGCTGCGCGACCATCGCCACGATGGACAGCCCGAGCCCCGACCCGGCGATGCCGCGTTCGAGCGCGTTGGTCCCCCGGTAGAACGGTTCGAGCGCGCGCCCGCGCTCGGCCTCCGGGATACCGATCCCGGTGTCGGCGACGGCGAGCCGCGCGGTGCCGATCGGTCGGCCGTCCCCGGTGTCGCGGTCCAGCGTGATCGTGATCGATCCGCCCGCCGGGGTGAACACGATCGCGTTGTGCACGAGCGCGGTGAGCGCCCGCTCGATCTGCCGGGACTCTCCGAGCACGGTCGCCGGGTCCTTCTCCTGGTAACGCAGCTCGAGCTGAGCCTCGGTGGCCAGCGCCTCGGTTTCCGTGATGACCTTCATGGCGACGTCACTGAGGTCGACCGGCGGCCGCTCGGTGAGGTCGCCGGCCGGTCCGATGCCGGAGATCGTCAGCAGGTCGAGCACCAGTTCGTGCAGGCGGGTGGTGTTGCGCTCGACGACCCGGATCGCGTTGAGCTGGTCCTCGGTGAGCCCGCCGAAGTCGCCGACCGCCAGCAGCTCGAGGTAGCCGAGGACGCTCGCGAGCGGCGTCCGCAATTCGTGGGACGCGGTCGCGATGAACAACTGCTTCTCGCTCTCCAGCCGACGCTGGTCGGCGCGCAGCTGCGCGTTCTCCACCATCCGGCTCAGGTCGGCGGCGACCGAGGTGAGCAGGTCGAGCTCGCCGGGCGTCCAGCTCCGGGGGCCGCCGCTGTCCATCACCATCAGCGCGCCACACGGCTTGCCGGCCACCGAGATGCGGGTGGTGACGAGCGCCCGGGCATCGGCGTCCTCGGTGAGCGTGCGGGCGGCGCGGGCACGCGGGGTGTCGCCGTACAGGATCGGGTCGCCGCGCAGGTTCGTGTGGGCGTCCGGAGTTCCCACCGGCTCGGAGCTGCGCGGGTCGGGCGGCAGCAGCGGGAGCTCGTCCGACACCGGCTGGAGCCCGTCGCGCTGCCACTGCGCGACATAGGTCTTCCCCGCGGTGACCCGCACGAACACCCGGTCGACGGCGAGCGCGGCGCCGACGCGGGGCACGACGTCCGCGAGGGCGGCCTCGGGCCCCTTGGCGCTCGGGGTCTCGCCGTTGGGATCGGCGAGGCGGCGCACCAGCCGGCGGGTCTCCTCGACCGAGGTCGCCTGCTCGCACTCGGCGATGACGGTGTTCGCGGCCGCGTAGACGGTGGCGGCCTCCTTCGGCCCGCCGAGCGGCGCACGCGCGGTGAGATCACCGGCGGCGGCCCGGTGCAGGACGTCCCCGAGGGCGTCGAGCGGCTGGGCGATCTCGCGGCCGAGACGAACCCCGATCAGGCCGACCAGGATCGCGCCTCCCAGCGAGAAGATCCCGCCGTGCAGGGCACCGGAGGCGAACTCGACGACGGCCGCGAGCACGAGGAAGACGATCACGATCGCGAAGCCGAAGCGCATCCGCGTGGCCGCCGACCGCACGGTCCAGCCCCTCTCCGTCGCCAGTTAAGCCGCTTATGCGTGGTTATACCCTTTAGATCACGCTCTTGAACGCGCGGGGGCGGCGACCGGGGATCAGGGGCGGGCGGCCGTGCGCAACGCCCGGTAGAGGAGCCCCGGATCCCCCAGCCGGCGGCGCAGGGCCCGTTCGAGGCCGGCGATCGGGAACAGGTTCTGGGGAGCGCGCGAATCCTTGAACTCCACCGACGCGTACCGGCACAGGGTTTCCTGGCTCAGGTTCGCCAGTGCGACCGCGTCGGCGGCCGTCAGTTCGGCGGCGCACTCGACGCGGACCACGCCGGCCCAGGGGGAACCGACCGCGCCCGGGAGGCGCAGGTACCAGGCGTAGCGGTCCCAGCTGGTGCCCATCCGGAACACCGGCGAGCGGTGCGCCGCCTCCAGGCGCGCGACCACGCCGTTGAGGTGGGCGGGCAGGTACTCGGCCTTGTGCGTCTTGATGAAGCCGAGCGCCCGCGGCAGGTGTTGACGCCCCTTGAGCGGGCCGTCGACCACCAGCAGGTCGGTGCCGGACGCCGCTTCGCCGAGGCCTTCGCGGGCGCGGCGGGCGGCCTCCATCTCGACGTCGGCGAGCTGGCTCTGCACGCCGAGGCTGAGCGCGTCGGCGTCGTCGCGGCGCACCTTGTAGAGGGCATAGGTCCCGGCCGACGTGGAGACCGGCGCGGCGTCTTCGGCCGCGGTGAACACACCCCGGCGGACCTGCACGGTGGGCACGGTGGCACCGGAGTCGGTGCAGCACACGACGCCGGCCGCGTAGGAGGCGCAGATCGCCAGCGACGCCGCGTTCTCGCTGTGCACCCAGAGCTGGGCATCGATGCGCCGCACGCCGTCGACGAACAGCACCGCGGAGGGCGCGGGGACCGGACGCGGCTCGATCGGCTTCCAGTCGGCCTGGGGGCGCTCGACTTCGAGGTCCAGCTGGGCCGACGACTTCTTGCGGGCCGCGTCGTCCTCGGTGCTGGTGCCGTAACCGGGGTCCCAGGCGTCGACGGAGAACTTCATTGCACCACCTTCGTCACCACGGACGTGCGCTGGTCGCGGCTGACCTCGAACCGTACCGGCACCCGTTCGGCGAGCGCGGCCACGTGCGTGACCAGCCCGACCATCCGGTCACCTCCGGCGGCGAGGTTCTCCAGCGTCGCCGCCACCACTTCGAGCGTCGCCTCGTCGAGCGTGCCGAAGCCCTCGTCGAGGAAGATCGAGTCGAGGCGGGCGGCGCCGGACGCGGCCATCGTCGACAGGTGCGCGGAGAGCGCGAGCGCCAGCGCCAGGCTCGCCTGGAAGGTCTCCCCGCCGGAGAGCGTCTTGACCGGGCGGCGGCTGTCGGCGTCGGCCCGGTCCACGACGACGAACTCGCCGGCCTCGTGGGTGAGCGCGAACTGCCCGCCGGACAGTTCGGCGAGCGTCGCGGAGGCCTCGGAGACGAGCAGGTCGAGCGCGGAGGCCACCAGCCAGCGCGGGAAGGCGTCCGACCGGAGCAGCTGGCCGAGCTGCCGGGCCACCTGCTGGGCGGTCTCCGCGGCATCGCGGCGTTGGACCAGGTCGGCGCATTCCGTGCGCCGCTCGGTGATCCGCGCCTCGGCGGCGCGGGCCTCCGCGAGCGCCCGCGCGACCGCCGTCGGCGCGATCTCGGCGACCGGCCGGGCCGACGGGAGCGCGGCGCCGTCGGCCGGGAGCGGGATGCCGAGGTCGGCGAGCAGGTCACGCAGCGCCTGTTCGTGGTCGGCCAGCGCGCGGTCGGCCGTGTGCACCGTCTGTTCGGCCTCCGCCAGCTGATCCACCCGCTCGGCCGCGGCGGCCGACGCCCAGTCGGCGAACGCCCGCCACCCCCCGACCGGGTCGTCGGACGGGATCGCCGGGGCGCCCAGCGCCACCAGCGGCTCGCGCACCGCGGTGAGCCCGCGGACGGTGGCCGCCACCTGCTCGTACGCCTCCTTCGCGGTGCGCTGGGCGGCGCCGAGCGCGGTGCGGGCGGTGCGCAGGCGTTCGTCGGCGGCGCGCACCTCGGTGTCGAGGGCGTCGAGCTCGGCCAGGGACCGGGCCAGCTCCTCCGCGCCGGGTGCGTCGCCGAGCTGCGCGGTGAGGGTTTCGGCGGTGCGGTCGGCGGCGGTGAGTTCGGCCGCGGCGCGCTGCTCGGCCCGCGTGGCCTCGGTGTGCGCGCGCCGGGCGTCGGCCAGCTGCTGTTGGGTCTGCGCGAGGGTCTTCTCCGCGGCGGTGAGTGCCTTCGCGGCGGTGGTTTCGGCCCGGCCGGCGGCGGTGAGCGCGGTGGTGCGCTCGGCGGCGGCCGACGACGCCCAGGTCGCCAGCGCGTCCCAGCCGGCCGCGACGTCCTCGACGAGCCCGGCGGGTGCTCCGAGCGCGGCCACGGCGTCGCGGGTCTCGCGCAGCGCGGTGCGCACGCCGCTGGACTCCGCGTCGACCTTGGCCGCGTCGCGGTCGGCGTCGGCGCGGGCGCTGCGTGCGGCCACGAGTTCGCGGTCGGCCGCGCGGGCGGCGGTGTCGAGCGCGTCGCGCGCGGTGAGCCAGCGCTCGAGGTCGGCGAGCCCGAGAATCTCCACCGAGCCGGCCCCGTCGCCGTGGACGGTGACCCGCAGGCTCTCCGCGCCGAGCGCGGCCTGCCTGCGGGCGATCGTCTCGTCGGCGGCGGCCAGAGCGGCTTCGGCGTCGCGGAGGACCGCCGCGGCGGTCGAGCGGTCCGCGGCGGCGGTGTCGGCGGCGCGCTGGGCCGCGGCGATGCGGCGGTCGGCGTCGGCGGTGCCGGCCTGGTCGTCGAGCGGCGGCGGGAGGGTGGCCACGGTCTGTTCGCAGACCGGGCACGGCTCCCCCGCCACCAGGTGCGGACGCAGGACGGCGGCGGTGCGGGCGCGGGCGTCGGACTCCCGGGCCGCCCGGGCCTGCTCGACCGCCTCCCTGGCCTCGGCGACCGTGCGTTCGGCGGCGTCCAGCCCGGCCGCCGCCCGGGAGCGGCGCTCGACCAGCGCCGGCCGGCCGTCGACCGCGGCATCCAGCTCGTGGCGGGCCCGCCGGGCCTCCTCCACCGGGCCGCGGGGCGGGGCGACGCTGACCGCCGCGCGGGCCGCGGAGTCGGCGGCCTCCGCCTCGGTGAGCGCGGCCGCCGCCCGCGACGCCACCTCACGCGCGGCGCGGAGCCGGGCGTCGAGCTCGTTCAGGCCGGCCGGCACCCGCACGGCGGCGAGCCGGTCGCGTTCGGCGGTGAGCCGGGCCACGGCCTCGCGGGCGGCCTCGGCCCCGGCGGTGGCTTCGAGCTGCGCGGTGCGGGCCTGCTCGACGGCCTGGTCGGCGGCGGCGACCCGCGCTTCCGCGGCGCTCAGCGCGGTGGCCGCGGTGGCCTGCCGGTCCACCAGCGCGGCGCGGCCCGCCCGCACCGACGCCAGTTCGGCGTGGGCGCGCCGGGCCTGCTCCAACGGGCCGCGGGCGGGTGCGGCGGCCACCGCGGCGCGGGCGGCGGAGTCGGCGCTCTCGGCTTCGGCGAGGGCCTCCTGGGCCCGGGTGGCCTCGGCGCGGGCGGAGCGGAGCCGCGCGTCGAGCTCGCCCAGGCTCTCGGGCACCTCGACCGCGGTGAGCCGGTCCCGCTCGGCGGTGAGCCGGGCCACGGCCTCGCGGGCGGTGCGGGCCTCGGCGGACGCGGACGCCAGCACCGGCAGCGCGGCGGCGACCCGGCTCTCGGCCCCGGCCAGCGCGGTGACCCGGGCCTGCGCCGCGCGCTGCGCATCCTCGGTGGCGTCGCCGTAACGCAGGAGCTGGTCACCCAGCAGATCGGCGTTCTGCTTCTCCCGGGCCGCCTCGGTGTTCGCGGCCTTGGCGATCTGGTCGTAGACCTCCAGGCCGAGCAGCTTGACCAGGATCTTCTGCCGGTCGCCGGCGCGGGCGTGCAGGAACTCCGCGAAATCGCCCTGGGGCAGCACGACGCAGGTGCAGAAGTGCTCGAACGTCAACCCGAGCAGGGTCTCCACCGCCGGCGTGGCTTCCTTGTCCGCCGCGACCAGCTCGGTGTCGTCCTCGAGGTCGCCGAGCGCCGCCGGATCGGCCAGGTGCTCCAGCCGGACGTTCTTGACCGTGACCGCGCCGGACGCCGCCCGGCGCAGCTCACGCACGATCACGTACCGCTCGGGCCCGACGTCGAACACCAGCCGGACCGTGCCGCGGGCGGCCGTGGGGGCCAGCGCCAGCGATACCTTCCGCTTGTCGTCCCAGCGGGGGACGCTGCCGAAGAGCGCGAACGTGATCGCGTCGATCACCGTCGACTTGCCGGCGCCGGTGGGGCCCACCAGCGCGAAGTAGTCGGCTTCGGCGAAGTCGACGGTGGTGGGTTCCCGGAACGAACCGAACCCGTCCATGGCGAGGAGCACGGGGCGCATCGGTACCTCCTAGCCCGTGGTGACTTCGTCGTGCAGGCGGGTGAAGAGGCTCTGCACCCGCTCGTCGACGATCTTGCGTTCGGTGAGGAACTCGGCGAACAGCTCGGCCGGGCCGCTCTGATCGTCGCGCCGGTCGGGCCGGGTGGTCTGCAGCGGGGCCGCGAACTCCGGGTCGATGCGTACTTCGAGCGCGCCCGGAAGAATCGCCTGCACCTCCTCGCGCAGGCCGGCCCGGGCCGGTTCGCGGACGACGACGCGCAGGTAGTCCTCGGCGTGCTCGGCGGCCCGCTCGCCCAGCTCGGCGATCGTGCCGTGCAGCGTGCGGAGCCGTTTCGCGCTGGTGAGCGGGAGATCCGTGGTGCGCGCCGGGGTGGACGGGGTGGCCTCGACCAGGCACACCGTCGGCGTGTTGTCCTGCTCGCCGAAGTCGACGGCGATCGGTGCTCCGGAGTAGACCACCGGGCACGCCGCCGGGAGCGTCTGCCGACGGTGCAGGTGCCCGAGCGCGACGTAGTGCGCGTCGGCCGGGAACGCGCCGGCCGGGACGTGGTACTCGAAGATCGACTGCGCCGCGCGCTCGCCGCCGCCGAGTGCGCCGCCGGTGACCGTGAGGTGCGCGGTGACGAGGTTGACCGCGTCGTCGCCGAAGCCCGCGGTGAGGGTGTTGAGCAGATCGCGGATCAGCTGGTCGTACCCCGCGCTGTTCTCGGCCGGGGTCTTGGCGACGAGCTCGGCCGCTTTGACCGCGTGCCGCTGCGAGAGGAACGGCAGGACCGCGAGCTTCACCGGTTCGCCGGTGTGCGGCGCGGTGAAGCTCACGACGCCGCCGGACTCGGCGGTGCGCACCGACCCGACCATCGTGATGCCGGCGATGTTCATCAGCGGCCGGTAGGCGTCGAACGTGCGGGGGTGGTCGTGGTTGCCGGCGATCGCGATCACTTCGGCGCCGGTGTCGCGCAACGCCATCAGCGCGCGGACGACGAGTTCCTGGGCCTCGGCGCTCGGGGCCGCGGAGTCGTAGAGGTCACCGGCGACCAGTACCGCGTCGACCTCGTGGGTGCGGGCGAGCCCCACGATCTCGCGCAGGACGGCGCGCTGCTCGTCGAGGCGGTTGCGGCCCTTGAGGACCTTGCCCACATGCCAGTCGGACGTGTGCAGGAACTTCACGACTCTTCTCTCGCGGTCGAAGGACGACGTCTCTGGCGACGCTAGCCGACTCCTGTGACAGAACGCGCCCAGCGCGCCTCGGAAAGTACTTGCCTACCAGGAAAGCCAGGTCTACTTTCCTAGTAGGAAAGTAGTCAGACGAGGAGAGCGTCATGCCGATCGATCGGAACCAGGCGTTCGAGGCGTTGGCACAGGTGCGGGCCCGGCAGCGGGCGGTGATCGCGGCGTCGGTGGTGCCGGACGGGTACTGGGCCGCCATCGCGGCCGTGTCGACTCTCTACGCCGCCGCGATCGAGAGCCACGTCCCGGTGCTCCAGGCGATCGGGGGTGTCGTGTTCGCGGTCGGGATGACGGGGTCGGTCCTGTGGGCGGTGTTCCACTCCGGGGTCCGGCAGCGGCGTGGTCTGCTCACCGGCGCCGACGTGGTGAGCGTCTTCCTGTTCGTGCTCAGCGTGGCGGCGATCGGCGCGGCGGTCGCCATCGCACTCACGTCGGCCGACGTCCGATTCGCGGCGACGATCGGCATCGGCACGGCCGAGGCGGTGATGGCCGTGACCGGACCGATCCTCAACCGACGGCTGCGTGGGGTCATGCTCCGCCGCGCGGCCCGATGACCGACCCCCGGTTCGACGAGCTCATCCACGCCCCGACGCGGCTCGGCATCGTCGCTCAGCTGGCCGCGGCCGACTGGGTCGTGTTCAAGTTTCTCCGCGACTCGCTGAACCTGTCCGACTCGGCGCTGTCCAAGCAGCTCACGACGTTGAACGAGGCCGGGTACGTGGAAATCCACAAGGCCTTAGCCGGTAAGCGGCCGCGCACCACCGTGCGGCTCACACCGGCCGGGCGGGCGGCGTTCGAGGGGCACGTCGCCGCCCTCGAGGACATCGTGGCGCGGTCCCGCTCCTCGCTCCGCCCCGAACCGTCCCCCTCCGACGCGTCGTAGGCGTACCGCTCAGAACGGGGCGTCGTCGGCGGGGGCGGACGGCAGGCGCTTGAACGGGTCGCGCCCGCCGATGATCTCGCCGGTCACCGGGTTCACTCCGGGCGGCGGCGCGGCCACGCCCAGCTCGCCGGCCTCGCTCGACCGGGTGGCCCAGGCCGGGAACGGGAACTCGACCGCGAGCGGCACCGGGATCTCCGGCTGCGCGACGAACATCGTGCCGGGCTTGGCCAGCGTCACGCGTTGGCGCTGGCCGGGCGGCAGGAAGCCGTACTCGGGCCGCCCCGCCTCGGCCGGATCGAGCCGGCCCACCACCTTGATCGAGCTGTTGGAGATGATGCGCCGCTCGACCTCGCTGGCGGTCTGCTGCGCGCCGATCAGGATGATGCCCAGCGAACGGCCCCGCTCGGCGATGTCGAGCAGCACCTCCTTGATCGGGCTCGACCCTTCACGCGGCGCGTACTTGTTCAACTCGTCGAGCATGGTGAACAACAGGCCGCCGGCGCCGGCCTCCTCTTTGCGCCGCGTCTCGGCGGCCAGCACGACACCCACGACGAACCGCTGGGCCCGCTCCGGCAGGTTGTGCAGATCGACGACGGTGAGCTGCTGGTTCTCGGTGGACACCCGGCGGGTGGGGCGCTCCGGCAGGTCGCCCCGGATCAGCGGGCGCAGCGCACGCAGCGACGAGCGCAGCCGGCGCAGGAACGCGTTCACGGTGCCGATACCGGTGACCTGCCCGGCCCACGCCGACCGGGTGTTGTCGTCGCTGAGCTTGTCGGAGATCAGGTCGACGAGCTGGTCGTACGTGCGCACCTGACGCCCGTCGACCGCGATCGCCCCGTCGGTGCCGGCCGGCACCGCGTCCATGCGCAGGCGGGCCGCGACCTGGTGGACGACCATCGTGTACTGGTTGCGCTCGTCCTCGGCGTCGGCGAACACGAACGGCAGCAGCTCGTCACGGCAGAACTCGTGCAGCGTCCACCAGAACGCGTTGACGCCGGTGGCGCGCTCGCGGACGTCGGGCCGGCCGGTCAGGTCGCCCGGCAGCGGCGGCGCGAAGAACCCCGTGGACGCGAACGGCTCGGCCGGCAGGCCCATGATCGCGTACTGCTGGCGAAGACGTTCGTCGAGCTTCGTGTTCGTGTGGTCGAGGAACAGCAGGTCTTCACCTTTGACGCTGAAGATCAGCGCCTTCGTGTTGACCGCGCGCCGCCCCAGCGCACCGGACCGGAACAGCCCGTAGAGGAGGAAGAGCGCGAAGCTCGTCTTCGTCGCCACCCCGGACACGCCGGAGATCGAGATGTGGGCGCCGCGGGTGCCGTCGAGGAAATCGAGGTTGACGTAGATCGGCGTGCCGTCGCGGCCGAGGCCGACCGGGACCTTGCGCTCCATCCGGTCGAAGTAGAGCGCGATCGCGCGCTCCTCGCCGGTGGCGCGCCGCACCGGCTCCCCCGGGCGCGGCGGCACGTACACCTCGGGCTCCACCCGGGTGGTGGCGATCTCGGCGACCTCCTGCACCTGGGCCGGGAGCACGCCGTCGGCGATCAGGAACACGTCCGAGCTGAACTGCGCGCCCTCGTGCCGGGCCGTGACCTGGGTGACGACACCGGCGGTGAGCACCGGACCGAGCCCGGGCACGTCCCGCACGGTGACCACGACGTCGTCGAGCTGGAGGTAGGCGTCCTCGCGCAGGGCCACGTGGAACTGCAGCGGAGTGGCGTCCTCGGTGCCCAGCACCCGGCCTACCCAGGGAAGCGTCCCCCGGTCGATTCCCGCGATCTCCGGTGCAGCCGTCATGTCGCGGGACGCTACCTCACCGGTAGGACAGAACCCGATCTAGGAACAGCGTCGAGGCCGGCACCGGCTTGGAGAACAGGTACCCCTGCGCCTTGCGGTAGCCCAGCTCGTGCAGCCGCTCCGCCTGCTCCGGCGTCTCGACCCCCTCGGCGACGGTGTCCAGGTTCAGCCCCGACGCGACCTGCGAGAGGAACTGCACGATCACCGCCCGCTCACCGGGTTCGGTGACCCCGTCGACGAACGACTTGTCCACCTTCAACACGTCGACCGGGCAGGTCAGCAACAACCCGAGCGACGACTGACCGGTGCCGAAGTCGTCGAGCGCGATCCGGACGCCCATCTCGCGCAGCAGGTTCAGCGCGTCCACCGCCGGGCCGCCGTTGAACACCGCGGTCTCGGTCACCTCCAGCACCAGCCGGTCCGCCGGCAGACCCGAGTCGGCCAGCGCCACCGCGACGTCGGCCACGAAGTCCGGATCGTCGAGCTGACGCGGCGACACGTTCACGCACACGTACACCCCCGGCCAGGCCGACGCGTCGCGGCACGCCTCACGCAGCACCCACTGCCCGAGCGGCACGATCAGCCCGCTGCGCTCGGCCACCGGGATGAACTGGTCGGGCGGGATGACCCCGCGCTCCGGATCGTGCCAGCGCACCAGCGCCTCGACACCGGTGATCCGCCGCGAGGGCAACTCGACGATCGGCTGGTAGAGCACCCGGAAGTCACCCCGGCCCAGCCCGTCGCGCAGGCCGGCGGCGAGGCGCGCCTGGTCGGCGGCCGGGGCGTCGAGCGCCGGGACGAAGCGCGCCCAGCTGCCGTCGCGGCCGGCCTTGGCGGCGTACATCGCCACGTCGGCCCGGCGGACGAGCTCGCTCGACGTCGCGCCGGCCCAGCCCTCGGCCAACCCGATGCTCGCCCGGATGCGCAGCTCGTCACCGGCGACGAGCAGCGGCTCGGCCAGCGCGGCCAGGATCCGGTCGAGCCGGTCACCGACCGGGCCACGCAGCAGCACCGCGAACTCGTCGCCGCCGAGGCGGGCCACGGTGTCCGACGGTCCGACCGCGCCCTGCACCCGGGCGGCCGCCGCGACCAGCAGCGCGTCGCCGGCGCCGTGCCCCAGCCGGTCGTTCACCTGTTTGAAGTCGTCGAGGTCGAGGAGCGCGACGGCGACGTCGGGCCCGAGCGACTCCTCAAGCCGGGACACGAACAACGTCCGGTTCGCCAGCCCGGTCAGCCCGTCGTGGCCGGCCTGGTGGCTCAGCCGGTTCTCCGAGGAGCGCAGCTGCCCGAGCAGCCGCCCGTTCTCCCGGGAACTGAGCCACTGACGTGCCCCGACCAGCGCGGTGAGCACGACGGTGCCGACGATCACCGGCCGGCTCGACGAGCTCACCAGCAGCAGCCCGTCGGTGAGCGCGACCGCCACGTACGGCAGCAGGTGCAGCGCCCGCCCGGTGCGCCGGCGCGGCGCCTCGACGGGGGCGTCCAACGCCGCCAGCGCCACCCGCCGCTGGCGTTCCGCGGCGACGGTGAGGAACAGGAACGCGGCCGGGAACGCCAGGAACGAGGTGTTCAGGTACGGCCGGGACGCGAGCAGCGGCGCCAGCCCGGCCGTGCTCGCCCCGGTGAGCGCGGCGATCGCCAGGTACTGCAGCGCCCCCGGATCGACCTGACGCACCCCGGCGAACGAGACCTTCAGCAGCGCGAACACACCGAGGAAGCCGCACACCACGATCGCGACGAGCGGCAGCGCCGACCCGTTCGTCGACTCGAAGTCGTCCATCGTGCGCAGCGCGAAGTACCAGGTGAACAGCGTTGCACCGGCAAAGACCGTGGCGGCGTCGAGGCCGAACGTCAGCCACTGGGTGCGCGACAACCGGCCGACGGGCAGCAGGAGCAGCGCGGCCAGGACGAACAACAGCCCGACGACGAACGCACCCGCGGTGCGCAGCGACATGATCTGGGTGGGCCCTCCCGGCCCGGACAGCGCGTCCACGGCCTGACCGACCCCGCCGGCGCCGATGATGCCGACGGCCACCCACAGCACGCGCCAGAACCGCCGGGACGCGTCCTCCAGTGGAGTCGCGATCACCAGGCGCGCGACCGCCACCAACCCGACGAGCACGGTGGCGCCTGGCGCGATCCACCCGATCCAGGCCGGGCCGATCGGCGCGTTCCACGCCAGGGGGAGATAGCCCGCGCTCAGCAGGGCACCGAGCAGGGCCGCCCGGGTGAGCCGCCCAGGTCGTTCGGTCATTCGCGTCGCCCCCTCACGAGCGTCCTGTCGACCACGCGCGGCCCGTCGGCAACGTTCTCTCCGCACCGCCACCGTTCCGCAACGTGCGGGAGATGTTGCGCGGGCGTCGCGCACGGCCAACCGCGGGGAAACAGCGGATTTTTACGGTCGGTCGGACGCCGGACCGAGAGGGAATCCCGATGGCTGCGCCCACGATCACCCCCGTTGACCCCACAGTTGCCCCACGCCGATCCGGTCGATGGATCGACGACTGGCGCCCCGAGGACCCGGCCTTCTGGGCGTCCGGAGGCGCGGCCATCGCCCGCCGCAACCTGATCTTCTCGATTCTTTCCGAGCACATCGGGTTCTCGATCTGGACCATGTGGTCCGTTCTGGTGCTGTTCCTCCCGGCCGACGCCTACGGCCTGACCCCCGACGACAAGTTCCTGCTCACCGCCGTCCCGGCGTTCGTCGGAGCGTTCCTGCGCCTGCCCTACACGTTCGCGGTGGCGAAGTTCGGCGGCCGGAACTGGACGATCGTCTCGGCGTCGCTGCTGCTCGTCCCGTCGATCCTGACCGCGGCGCTGCTCGAACCAGGCGTGTCGTTCGGCACGCTGCTGATCCTGGCGGCCTTCGCCGGCGTCGGCGGCGGCAACTTCTCCAGCTCGATGGCCAACATCAACGCGTTCTACCCGAACCGGCTCAAGGGCATGGCCCTCGGCCTGAACGCCGCCGGCGGCAACCTGGGCGTCGCGTTGGTGCAGGTCGTCGGCCTGATCGTGCTGGCGGCAGCCGGCGGCGTCGCGGCGAGCGTCGAACCGCGGCTGGTTCCGGGGCTCTACCTCCCGCTGATCCTCGTCGTCACCGTGCTCTCGGCCGTGCGCATGGACAACCTCACCCACGCCTCGAACGACAAGCGCGCGATGCGTGACGTCGTCCGCGACCGGCACAGCTGGATCATGTCGCTGCTGTACATCGGCACGTTCGGCTCGTTCATCGGCTTCAGCTTCGCGTTCGGCCAGGTGCTGATCGCCGTCCAGGGCGTCACGCCGGTGGACGCCCTGAAAGTGATCTTCCTCGGCCCGCTGCTCGGCTCGATCGCCCGCCCGGCCGGCGGCTGGCTGGCCGACCGGTTCGGCGGCGCCCGGATCACGCTCTGGACGTTCGTCGGCATGGGCCTGTTCGCCGCCCTCGTGCTGATGGCGTCGCAGCAGAAGTCGCTGGCCCTGTTCTACGTCGGTTTCATCGCGCTGTTCGTCCTGAGCGGCGTCGGGAACGGCTCGACCTACAAGATGATCCCGGCGATCTTCCGTGCCAAGGCCCAGCGCAACGCGGCCGACGGCGCCGACGCCGACTGGGAGGTCAACGAGGCGCGGCGCCTCTCCAGCGCCCTGGTCGGTGTCGCGGGCGCGATCGGGGCCTGCGGGGGTGCGCTCGTGCAGATCGTCTTCCGCCAGTCGTTCCTCACGTACCAGAACGCGGACGCGGCGTACGTGGGCTTCATCGCCCTCTACGCGGTGTGCTTCGCGGTCACGTGGTTCGTGTACCTGCGCAGGTCTCCGTCGCGGCTGGCGGGCGTCTGAAAGCTCGGATCACGCCTGCCGGGCGAAGGCCGGTCGCTTCCGCGACCGGCCTTCGTGGGCTGCGGCCGAGTCGTCCCGCCGCGCCGTAGGTGGTCGCGGCTCCGTCCTCCGGCCGCCGGGGGTGTGCCGGGTGCCCGTAGCGGTGTTCGATGCCCCCGCAGAGCCTTGTCCGAGCGTCCGAGCGTCCGAGCGTCCGAGCGTCCGAGCGTCCGAGCGTGTTCGGGCGCTTGTTCCGGGGTCGGCTCCGAGGGTGGGCTGGTCCTGCGGATGTCGGCGCAGAGATCCGGGCGCGGGGTGAGCGCCGCCCGGCCGGGGCAGGTTCTGCTCGTTCACTCAGCCGGCGCACCGCCCGATCCCGCGCCGGTAGACGACTTGATTTGAGCCGGGCCACCGCACGATCGCATGGTGGAGCCCCTGCTGAATGACGAGTCGGTGGAACCACCGAACCACCTGGCCGGGACACCACTCGATTCCGAGCCGGGCTACCGCCCAATTCCGAGCCGGCGCACCGCCCGACCACGCTCTGGAGCTTTGACGGACGACAGCTCAGGGGTACCACCTGCCCGAACGCCACCCGACGATGGCCGGGGCGCTGCCCGGACACATGCAGGGCTCTTCCCGATGATGACTTGGGGCGCTCCCCGGCCACACGCTGGGCCGCGCCCGATAACAGCCCAGCGGCACCACCCAACCACCTGCCTGGACACCACCCGATGACGGCACGGAGCACCGCACACCCACACGCTGAGCCGCCCGAAAACTGTTCAGTGACATACCCACCACCTGCCCGAACACCACTCGATGACGGGCCGCACCACAACTCGGCCACACGCTGGAGCCCCGCCTTATGAGGCTCTGGGTGCCGCCCGATGACGGGCCCAAGCGCCGCTCGGTGACGACCCACGTGCCACTCGATGATGGGCCGGGCACCACTCGATGGCGGGCCAGGGTGCCACTCACGGCGAGCGGAGGCGCGGCTCGACGGCGGGCGGGGGTAGGGCTCGACGGCGAGCGGGGGTAGGGCTCGACGATGAACTGGGATCGCCGCGTGCCGGTGAATCGTGGTGGTCGCGGCTCCGCGCTCGCTCGAATAGTCCGGTTCGGTGCGCCCGGGTTCTCAGGGAGACTCCTTGAAATGGGCTCCTTTCGGCGGGCACGGCGGTGTGGTTTCGGGACGGGTTCGAGTGGCCCCGTTCTCGGCGACGGCTTCGGACAATGCACTGCTAGAAGCCACCGTAGGGTCAGCGGCTCGGAGGAATCCGTTCACATCCGTTCCGGCGGCGCGGCTCGGCCCGGCCCCGCTTCGGCTCCAGCCTCACTCCGGCTCCAGCCCGGCCTTGGCTCCGGCCCGGCGCCGGCCCCGACTCCGGACCCAGCTCCAGGCCCCGACTCCGGACCCAGCTCCAGGCCCTGACTCCAGGACCGGCTCTAACTCCGGCTCGAGGCCTCCGCTCTGACTTCGGCCCCGGCCTCGGTTCTGACCTTGGATCCCGCTCCAACTCTGACTCCGACCCGGCTCAAGCACCGGCTCCGGCCTCGGACCCAACCCCGCTCCGGGCAGAAAGCCGGTCGGCTCTGTTCAGGGCGGCCTGGGCTCGGAGCGCGGATCGTGCCGGCTGGCTTGATCCGGGTCGGCTGCACCTCGGGGTGGGTCTGCGGCGATCGCTCGAGGATGGGTCTTCGCCGCGAGTTCGAAGCACGAAAGGACAGCACCATCAGGGGTCGCTGACCAGCCTGGTGGGATCGGCCCGCCCGAGGCCCGCCTCGGGCGCCCCGATCCCTCATGCACCCATCCTGGCCGCCGCACCGGGTCCGGAACAGGAGCAGCACAAATCTGTGGATAGCCGCTCGAAGGGGGTCCGTCCGGCTGGGACGCTGGGGTACCAGGTGAGGAGTCGCCGATGAGCCTGATCATCCGCCCAGCTCTGCGCGAGGAAATCCCGACCTGTGCCGCGATCGTCGCGGCCGCGTTACGGGACGATCCGGTGGTCGAGGTGGTGGTGCCCAGAGGGCCGGGTGATCGGCTCCGGCAGCTCACCGCGTTCTACACGGCGGGGTTCCTGGGGGGTGCCTTCGCCTCCGGGGTCGTGGACACCGCCCGGCGGGAGGAAGACAGCCCCCTTCTCGGGGTCGCCGCCTGGATAGCACCCACCGACGAAACCCACTCCCGCCAACCTCACCGGCCGGAGGAGCCGCACTGGTATCTCTCCGACATCGCGGTCGTGGCCGCCGCTCGTCGCGCCGGGATCGGGAGCGCGCTGCTCGCCCACCGGCTCGGTCGCATCGGCGGACCCGCCTACCTCGAGGCCACGACCCCCTCCAGCCAACGCCTCTACCAGCGGTTCGGCTTCGAGGTCGTGGCCGCGCTGCGGCTGACGCCCGAGGGCTATCCGCTGGCGATGCTCACTCGCTGAGCTGCCAGTCCTCGTACTCGAACCCGGGCGCGACCACGCAGCTCACCAGCACCGGCGTCTCCCCCGCCGGGGCGGCGGCCTGCCACTGGCCACCGGGTACCAACCCCTGCAGCTGCTGCCCGGCGTCGAGATCCGGGCCCAGCGTCACGGAGCGCACGTCGTCGGCATCGGGGGCGGAAGCGATCCGCAGGGTGAGCGGACCACCGCTCTGCCAGAGCCACATCTCGTCGGACCGGACGACGTGCCAGCGGGACTCCTCCCCCGGCGCGAGCAGGAAGTAGATCGCGGTCGCGGCCGCGCGCGGGCCCGGGTACCCGGCGGGGACGAACGAGACCGGCGACCGCCAGGTCTGCCGGTACCACCCGCCCTCCGGGTGCGGCTCGAGGTCCAGTTGCTGCGCCAGCGCGGGTTTGTTCACCCGGCCACTGTAGAAGCGCGCGTGGTCTCAACGACTCACGCGGGGTCACCCGGCGTCGGCGGGACGATCCCGGCCGGCGGTGCCTCCAGCGGGGTGCCTGCCGGGCTCAGCACCACCGGTGCCGCGCCGGCGGCGAGCAGCCGCCGGCGACGCAGCAGGAAGCCGCCGGCGAAGACCACGCCGAGCAGCAACGTGCCGAGCGTGACCCACAGGCTGAGGATCGCCAGGTCGGCCAGCACCAGCACGCCCCAGAAGAAGCCCGAGGCGATCCAGCGCGGCCGCCGGTGGTGGCGGGCCCGGGCGAGCGGATTCATGCGAACACCGTTCCCCGCCGCGGGCCCCGTGACACCTAGCGGCTGTCGTCGTCTCCGCGTTCGAGCTGGGCCAGGAAGCGCTCGAGTTCGGCGCCGAGCTCCTCGCCGCTGGGTACGTTGTCGTCCATTTCGCCGCCGAGTTCGGCCTGCTGGCGGTTCGACACGAACGAGTCGTACTGCTCCTCGAGCGCCTTGACGACGCCGACCGCCTGCGGGTCGTCCGCGAGCTGGGCGTCGATCTCGCGCAGGCGGGTGACCCCGGCCTGGTGCAGCGACCCGACCGGCAGCAGCAGCCCGGTCTCCTCCGCGACACCGTCGAGCAGCGCGGCCGAGGCCTGCGGGAACTCCACCGACGCCAGGTAGTGCGGAACGTGCGCGACGAAGCCGATCGCGTCCTGGCCGCGCTCCCCGAGCCGCAGCTCCAGCAACGCGGACGCGCTACCGGGGATGCGCAGGTTGCCGCGCCACACGTTGGTGCGCCGCACCAGCTCCGGCCGGGTTCCGTGGGCGGTGAGCGTGGTGGGCCGGGTGTGCGGAACGGTCATCGGCACCCCGCCGAGACCGACGACCAGCCGGACGCCGAAGCGTTCGGCGATCTGGCCGACCGCGCTGGTGAACCGCTCCCACATGACGTCAGGCTCGGGGCCGTTGAGCAGCAGGAACGGCACCCCGGTGGAGTCTTTGAGCGCGTGTACGACCAGCTGCGGCGGCGTGTAGGACTCGTAGTGGTCCTCGACGAACACCATCGGGGGGCGGCGCGCCCGGTAGTCGTGCAGCAGATCGATGTCGAAGCGCGCGACGATCTCGCCGTCGAGCGTCTCCACGAGGTGGTTGGCGGCGAGCTGTGCGGCCGAGCCGGCGTCGAGGAAACCGTCGAGGGCGTGCAGCAGAACCAGCCCACTGTCCGCGGGAGGTTCCCAGTCGCCGACGATCTCGTACAGCTCCGCAGGGTCCGGCATGACGGCGACCTCTCCAGACAGCGGGCTCGTCACCAGGCGGGGGTGCCTGGCGAAGGAGCCTCCACGGCTCACCCGTTGCAAGTCAGCCGAGCGCCACGGAATTCCGTGGGGGCACCCACTCCCACCGTACCGGCGCGGGTGCCCCGGCCTTTAATTCGAGAGGGGATCCTCGCCGCGGCTGATCGCCTCGGCGAAGGGACGGGCGAACTCCTCGTTCAGCTCGACGCCACGGGCCTGTTCCTCGTCGAGCACGGTCTCCAGCGCGGCCTCGACGGGCGCACCGGCGGCCTGCTCGTACGCGGCCGCGATGCCCTCTTCGACGACTTCGGCCAGCTCGACGGCGTCCACCGCGTCGGACTGACCGACGTTGTCCGACACGACCTCGGGGTTCTCGGTCACAGACGACACCGGGGGCCTCCTCCATCACTCGGGTATGCAGCGCTGGTACCCCGAAGGCCCCGAAGACCAAACGGGCGCGGGGCCGCGTTCCACCACGGTGGTGGAACGCGGCCCTGAGACCGCTCCGGTCAGCCCTTCTCGCCGTCGCTGCCGATCAGGCGGCTGAGCGCCTGGACCGCGTCCTCGCTGGACGACGCCGCTTCCTGGTTGGCGGCGCGCAACTCGAGAAAGACCTCTTCCCGATGCACGGGCACACTGCGGGGGGCCCGGATGCCGAGCCGGACCACGTCCCCCCGGACTTCGAGCACGGTGATGACGACGTCATCACCGACCATCACGCTCTCACCGGGCCGACGGGTCAGCACGAGCACGGGCGGTATCCCCCCTCGAGGACGAGTACCCGCAGCGTAGCCGAGCGACGGGCTAGGCGAGGGGAGCGCGCACCGGCAGGTTGCTCCCGGTCAGTACGCACTGCGCCGCCTTCATCGTCATCGGGTCGACGACGATCGGCGCCATCAGATTCGCCGTCGAGTCCCGCGGGGTGTCACCGGCAGTCACGATCAACAGCACGAGCAGCTGGCTGGGGTCCTTGGTCCCCATCGCGGCCAGCGTCTCGTCGTCGATCTCCGGTGCGTACTCCGGGAAGAACTGGTGCGGTGCGATCGTGATGAAGCGCAGCTCGGGGTCGTCCACCGACCGCAGGGAGTTCAGCAGGCCGACCTCGTCGAGGCGGACCAGCACGAAACTCTTGTGTCCCGGGAAGCCGGGCATGGGCGACACGAACTCGATGGTCGGCAGCTGCTCGCCGGCAGCCGCGGCCTTCGCCTCCGCGTTCTGCGCGGACGCCTCGAGGGACATGTCCGTTGCCATGTCAGTGGAAGACTTCGCGGACTTGGTTCGTGGTGACATGTACTCCTCCTGGTTGTTCAACTGCGGGGCTGATCGGTCGGTTTCTCGTTTCGGCATGGCGCCGTCTGTGGTCCGCGGTCAGCGGAGGAAATCCATCAGGGAGGGCTGGATGACCTTGGCGGTAGCGCCCAGCGCGGCTTGATACGCGGTCTGCTGCAAGGTCATGTCCGTGATGGTTTTGGGCAGGTCGATGTCCTCGACCTCGGTCAGCTGGGTCTGAAGTTCCAGATGTCGGTCGTTGGCGGTCTGCTGCATGGAGTCGACGCGGTTCGACCGCGCGCCGACGCTGGCCTGGGCGGTGCGGATCGTGGTCAGCGCGGTGTCCAGGCGGTCCAGGTCGTCCGAGAGCTGCGACGGGTCGCTCTTCAGGTGCTCGGAGATGTCGGCGAGCACCTTGAAGACCTGGTTGTCGCCGGTGCCGAAGACCTCCTCGCCGCCGGCGTCCACCCGCAGCTTGGTGCCCTCGGCGATCGTCCGGGTGACCGCGCCGGAATCACCGAGGTAGGTGCCGTCCTTGTCGTACGCCGACGGGCCCTCGGTGGTGCCGCCGAAGATCGGCCGGTCGATGTACTTGGTGTTGGCCAGGCCGATCATCGCGTCGCGGATCTGGTCGATCTCGGCGGCGATGCCCGCCCGCGCGGTGTCCGAGCCGCCGGCCCCGGCCGACATGCCCTGCAGCATCAGGTCACGCACGCGCAGGCCGTTGTCGTGCGTCGCGCCCAGCGTGGAGTCGATCGTGTTGAGCCAGTTCTTGCCGTCGGCGGCGTTGCGCGCGTACTGCTCCTGGGTGCGCATGTCGCTGCGCAACAGCATCGCGGTCATCGTGCCGGTCGGCGAGTCCGACGGCTTCGAGATCAGCTTGCCGCTGGTCAGCTGTTCCTCGGTCTTGCTCAGCCGGCCCTGGTTCGCCTGCAGCCCGCGCATCGCGTTCATGGAGAGCGAGCGTTCGGTGACGCGGATGACCACGGCGCTGTCCCCTACCGGCCGGTGTTGTTGATCAGGGTGTTGAGCGTCTGGTCGATCGTGCTCATCAGCTTCGCGGCGGCCTCGTAGGCCCGCTGGTACTGGAGCAGGTTCGACATCTCCTCATCGAGGCTCACACCGGACGTGGACTGGTGGTTGCTGTCGAGGTCGGCGGTGATCGTCGACTGGGTCTCCGCTTTCAGCGTCGCGCTCTTGGCGGTGACGCCGAGGTCGGCGACCAGCTGGCGGTAGGTGACGTCCGGCCCGGTGCCGGACGTGGCGACGTCGCCGAGCGCGTCGGCGATGCTGCCGTCGAGCCGGCCGTTCGCCGAGCCCGACGCGGCGACCTTGTCGGGGTCGGAGATCGCCATCGTGATCGACTCCGCGTCGGTGCCGGTGTAGAACGGTTCGCCGGCGTCGCCGTTGCGGTCGAACCCGCTCTGGTGGATCCCGTTCACCGTGGCCGCCAGCTTCGCCGCGACGTCGTCGAGCGACTTCGCGTACTTCGGCAGGACGGTGTTGAGCGAGTCCATCGACGAACCGAGCTCGCCCGAGGTCACGATCGCGGGCTGGCCGTTGTCGGTGAACGTCAGCGACGGCGGGTTGCTGCCCTGTTCGCTCAGCGTCTCGGAGCCGTTGAGCGCGAGCGCCCGGGCCGCGGTGCCGCTGACGAGCGTCGAACCGAACAGCGAGACGTCGACCGCGCCGGTGTCACGGACGGTCGCGGTGGCGCCGGCCAGGTCGGCCAGCTTGAGCACCAGCCCGTCGCGCCGGTCGGCGAGTTCGTTGGCCGGCAATCCGCCGACCTTCGCCTGCATGATGCCCTTGTTGAGGCTGGCGATCTCGGCCGCGGCGGTGTTGATGTCCTTGACCTGCGCCGCCGCCCCCGCGTGGGCCGAGCTGTAGATCGTCGAGAGCTGGCTGTGCGCCTGGTTGAGCCCGGTCGCGACCGCGCCGCCCTGCTGCATGACCTTCGTGCGCACCGCGCCGTCACCCGGCGAGTTCGAGAGGTCCTGCCAGTCCGACCAGAACGAGGAGAGGCGTTCCTGCAGCCCGGTGTCGCTGGGCTCCTTGAACACGGCCTGGACGCTGTCGTAGATCTGGCTCTGACCGCTGTGGTAGGCGTTGTTGCCGTGCTCGGTGCGCACCCGGGCTTCGAGGAGCTCATCCCGGATGCGGGTGACGTCGCCGACGTTCACCCCGGTGCCGACCGGGTCCTGCTTGGCCCAGATCGTCGGGACGTTCGAGACGCCTTCGACCGAGGACATCTCGGTGCGCTGCCGGCTGTATCCCTCGGTGTTGACGTTCGCGATGTTCTGGCCGGAGACGTCGAGGCCCTGACGCTGGGCCCGCAGGGAGCTCAGCGCCGTCGAGATACCGGAAAACGTGCTGGACACGGCTACATCGCCTCATCCACGAGCCGCGGACGCGCGCCGGTGGTCACGGTGCCGCCGCGCGGGCCGTAGGTCTCGACCGCGCCGCCGACCGTCAGCAACGTCTCGCGGACCGCGCGGTGGCCGGACGTGAGCAGGTCGCGGTTGGCGTCGGCGAGTGCGGTGATCTCGGCGGTCAGGGTCAGGAAGGCCTTGCGGTGCTCGGCGAACAGCTTTCCCCAGGGGTCCGGCGCGGCCTCGGACAGCGCGGACAGGCTCGGGTTCGGGGGCAGGCCCAGCAGAGCGGCGACGACTTCGACTTCGGCGGCCCGGAGCACCTCGACCTGACGGATCTGCTCCAGCACGAGCTCGACCTCACGGGTGGCGTGAGCGAGCCAGCGGGTCCGGGCCGACGCCAGGACCAACTGCTCCTCCTCCAGCTTGAAGAGCAGCAGCTCGAGCATCTCCCGTCCGCGCCAGAGGATGTTCGACAGATCCGCAAAAGCCACGGGTCGACCCTTCTCTGCTCCGGCGGAGCACCGGAACGGCACCCCTTGCTGCTCTGACCGTCGGCAGCACCGCGAAAAGCCTGAGAGGTTTCGTCGCACCCGGGCGCGAACCTTCTTGCAACTTTTGTTGCAAATGTTCGGATTAGTGTTTTTGATGGTTGTCAGGGTTACACCCTGCAACTGGGGCGCTCCGCAGTGACATCAGTAGCCGCGCGAAGCGTCCGGTGGATCCCGGTCTCCCGGGGACCGTCGACGAACGTGAAAGGGCCGTTCCTGTGCGCCTCACCGCTGACACCGTGGGCACCGTGAGTACCGGTGCCAACGCCAACCGGCACAACGAGGACCTGGTGCGTGAGCATTTGCCGCTGGTCGGCCACCTCGTCCGCGAAATGCTCGGCCGCGTCCCCGCCCACGTCAACCGCGACGACCTCACCTCCGCCGGCCTCGCCGCACTCGCCGCCGCCGCCCGCTCCTTCGACCCCACCCGCGGCACCCCCTTCGGCTCCTTCGCCACCGTCCGCATCCGCGGCGCCCTCCTCGACGAACTCCGCGGCCTCGACTGGGCCAGCCGCTCCGTCCGCCACCGCGCCCGCAAAATCGAAACCGCCACCGCCGAACTCACCGCCCAACTCGGCCGCACCCCCACCGACACCGAACTCGCCGAAACCCTCGGCGTCGCCGTCGCCGAACTCCACTCCGCCGCCGACGACGTCCAACGCGCCGTCGTCCTCTCCCTCCAAGGCTTCGCCGCCGGCACCGCCGAAGACCTCGTCCCCGACCGCACCCAAGGCCCCGAAGAACTCCTCCTCCACCGCGAAAAAATCGGCTACCTCCACCAAGCCATCTCCGCCCTCCCCGAACGCCTCCGCACCGTCGTCGAGTCCTACTTCCTCGACGAACGCCCCATGGCCGTCATCGCCACCGAACTCGGCGTCACCGAATCACGCGTCTCCCAACTCCGCGCCGAAGCACTCACCCTGCTCCGCGACGGCATCAACTCCCAGCTCGACCCGGACCAGGTCGCCGGGGCCGACCGCCCGGAGGGATGCGTCGCCCGGCGTCGGGCCGCGTACTACGCCGACGTCGCCGCCCGCGGCGACCTGCGCACCAGGTTGTCCCACACCACACCGCTCGGCACTCCCACCAGAGCCGCCGGGTGACAAGACTGGACGCATGACCTCGTATCCACCTGATGGGCACGTGCATACCCAGTTCTCGTGGGACGCCCCGCTCGGGGACATGGAGCGGACGTGTGTGCGCGCCGTCGAACTGGGGCTGCCGTCGATCGCGTTCACCGAACACGCCGACTTCGGCCTCACGACGCTCGTCGACCCGCACCACGACCTGCCGGACTGGCTGGCGAAACACACCGACGCCGACGGCGTGGTCACTCCCCCGGCGCTGGACGTCGAGGGCTACCTCGCCGAAGTCGCCCGGTGCCGCGACCTCTTTCCCGACCTGCGCATTCTCACCGGCGTCGAACTGAGCGAACCGCACTGGCACCACCGGAGCGCGACCGACCTGGTCACGCTCGGGCGCTTCGACCGCGCGCTGGGCTCGGTGCACACGATCCGGCACACCCCGGAACTCGACTACGACGCCGGGGACGCCTTCAACGCGCTCCCCGCCGACGCCGTCGTCCGGCAGTACCTCGCCGAGGTGGCCGAGCTGGCGGCCGGGTCGGACGTCTTCCACGTCCTCGCGCACATCGACTTCGCCGTCCGCTACTGGCCGGCGTCCGCCGGGCCGTGCGATCCGTACGCGTTCGAGGAGGAGTACCGGTACGCCCTCCGCGCCCTCGCCGGGACCGGTCGCGCGCTCGAGGTGAACACGCGCAACCCGCTCGACCCGGTGATCGTCCGCTGGTGGCGGGAGGAGGGCGGCACCGCGGTGAGCTTCGGCAGCGACGCCCACCGCCCCGACCTGCTCGCCACCGGCCTACCCGAGGCCGCCGCGATGGTCGAGACCCACGGCTTCGGCCCGGGCGCGCACCCCTACGACTTCTGGGTCCTCAAGAAACGGCATTGAGCGTCAGCCGCACGGTGGTTCCGACGTCCGGCGTGCTGTCGATCGCCACCGCGCCCCCGTGCGCCTCGACGATCGCCCGGACGACGGTCAGGCCGAGGCCCGCGCCCTGCACGGCGTCCGCCTCGGCCGCCGCCGAGCGGTAGAACGGGTCGAACAGCCGGGGCAGGTCCTCGGCCGCGATGCCGGTTCCGGTGTCGCTCACCAGGACCGCCGGGATCGACGGTTCGACCCGCACCCGGATCTCCCCCGCCGACGTGAACCGGATCGCGTTCAGCAGCAGATGACGTAGCGCCTGCTCCAGCGGCCGCCGGGCCGCCGTGACCCGGACCGTGCCCGGCGCCTCCCAGAGCAATCGCACCGCGGAGTGGTCGGTGAGCGGACGGCTCTGCTCGACCACCGACGCGACGAGCTCGGTCAGGTCCACGTCGGCCAGCCGCAGCGAGATGCCACCGTTGCTGAATTCCGCCGCGGTGAGCATGTCGTCGACGAGCCGGAGCAGCCGCTCGGAGTTGCGCTGCATCACGCCGAGGAACTGGCGCGCGGTCGCCGGATCCAGCGGCTCGGTGTCGTCGAGCAGGATCTCCAGATACCCGCGGATCGACGACAGCGGCGTACGCAGCTCGTGCCCGACGGTGGTGAGGATCCGTTCCTCGAGCGCTTCCAGGTCGCGGGCCCGCCCGGCGGCACCCGACGCCTCCCGCGCGTACCGGCGCAGCTCCACCTCGGCGGTCGCGTGCCGGGCGAGCGCGCGCAGGGCCCGCTGCTGCGCCTCGGTGAGCCGGCGCGGGCGGTGGTCGAGCACGCAGACCGTGCCCAGCGCCCGGTCGTCCCCGACCCGCAGCGGCGCGCCCGCGTAGAACCGGACGTACGGTTCGCCGGCGACCATCGGGTTGTCGGCGAACCGCGGATCGGCCAGCGCGTCGGGCACTTCGAGCAGGTCCGGGACGTCGAGCGCCCACCGGCAGAACGAGGAGTCGAGCTCGGTGTGGGTGAGCGCGCACCCGACGCGGGCCTTGAACCACAGTTGCTCGCCGTCGACGAGCGTGACGAGCCCGATCGGCGCGCCGCAGATCTCCGCGGCGAGGTGTGCGATCGAGTCGAAGTCGGGCTCCGCCCGGAGATCCATGCCGCCCATACTGGCAGCAAGCACCCGAATTACCATCAAACACGCGTGAAGTTACCTCACGCGCTTCCCCGGAAAGTTTTACGCGAAACCACTCAGACGAGTGGCACCCCGGGCGATGTCGTCATTGATCGGTCCACGGAAGGTCCGGCCAGAAGCACGATTCGTCCAGGAGGAACACCAGAATGTCGCTTCGCATCAACACCAACGTTTCGGCCGCCAACGCCTACCGGAACCTGTCGGTCAACGACAAGTCCGTGTCGGGCTCGATGGAGAAGCTGTCCTCCGGTCTGCGGATCAACCGCGCCGCGGACGACGCGGCCGGCCTCTCCGTCAGCGAAGGTCTGAAGTCGCAGATCGGTGGCCTCACGGTCGCGGCGCGCAACGCGCAGGACGGCGTCAACGTCGCCCAGACCGCGGACGGCGCGCTCGGCGAGACCTCGTCGATCCTGCAGCGCATGCGTGACCTGTCCGTCCAGGCCGCGAACTCCGGTTCGCAGGACTCGGACGCCAAGGCCGCGGCGAACACGGAGTTCCAGGAGCTGAACAAGGAACTCGACCGCATCGTCTCCAGCACGAAGTTCGGTAGCCAGTCGCTGCTCGACGGCAGCTACAACGGCGCGTTCCAGGTCGACTCGGCCTCGAAGAACACCAACGCCGCCGCGCAGATCAGCATCGACCTGACCTCCGGCAGCGCCGACGGCGCGCTCGGCAAGGCCGGCCTGACGGGCCTGAACGCCGAGGGTCTCGGCGTGAAGGACCTCGACCTGACCACGGACGCCAGCGCGGCGATCGACGCGCTGGACACCGCGATCAAGGGTGTCTCCACGGTCCGCTCGCAGATCGGTGCCATCCAGAACCGCTTCGAGCACACGATCAACAACGTCAACGTGGCGATCGAGAACCTGAGCGCGTCGAAGTCGAGCATCACCGACACCGACATGGCTTCGGAAATGGTCAAGTTCTCGAAGAACCAGATCCTGCAGCAGGCCGGTACGTCGATGCTGGCGCAGGCCAACCAGAGCGGCCAGGGCGTCCTCAAGCTCCTCGGCTGATTCGTCTGACTGACGGCCAGGGGCGGTGCGCATCCGCGCACCGCCCCTGTTCCATTGGAGGAACCCCATGGTCACCAGTCTCGGCGGGTTGGCCAGCGGCATGGACACCACGTCGCTGATCAATGCCCTGATCACAGCCGAAGCCGCGCCCCAGACCAACCTCAAGACCAAAGTCTCCGACTACACCACGAACAACACGGCCTATCAGACCGTCAACAACAAGATGAAGGCCGTGCTGGACGCGGCGAAGGAACTGACGAAGTTCGACGCGTTCAAAGGTGCGAAGGCCACGTCCTCCTCCACCGACGTGGTCGCGACGGCGTCCACCGGCGCGCAGACCGGCGACCTGACGTTCTCGGTCACGAAGCTGGCCGCCGCGCACCGGGTGACCTCGGCCTTCGCCGGCACCGACACCCCGGCGACGTCGAACGGGACCTTCGACCTGACGATCGGCACCGGCGGCGACGCGGTGACCACCAGCCTCACCGTGGACGAGAACACACCCCAGGGCGTGGCCGACGCGATCAACAAGGCCGGCCTGTCGGTCCGCGCCTCGGTCGTGACCACGGACTCCGGGCCGGTGCTCCAGCTGGCCTCGACGAAGACCGGCAAGGCCAACGCCTTCGAGGTCACCGGCCTCACCTCGGACGCCAAGGTGATGAGCGCAGGCGCCGACGCCGAGCTCACCGTCGGCGACCCCGACCAGGGCGGCTTCAAGATCTCCAGCAGCAGCAACACGTTCACCGGCGCGATGCCGGGCGTGACGATCACCGCGAGCAAGCTCGCCACCGACGTGACGATCGGCGTCAACCAGGACACCGAGGGCATCGCGAACAAGATGCAGGCCCTCGTCGACGCGGCCAACAGCGCGCTGGCGCAGATCAGTTCGTCGTCGGCGCCCGGCATCGCGACCTCCCCCGGCGCCAAGTCGTCGGCCGGGCCGCTGGCCGGCGACTACACCGTGCGCCAGCTCGCCAGCCAGGTCCTCAGCACGGTGAGCCAGGGCCTGTCGGGCTTCGGCAGCTTCAAGCAGATGGGCGTCCAGCTCACCCAGGGCGGCAAGCTCGAGTTCAAGAAGGACGACTTCCTCAAGGCCTACGCCGAGGATCCGGCCAAGGTGCAGAAGGCCGTCACCGACGGGCTGGCCGGTGGCCTGCAGAAGGTCGGCGAGACCGCCACCGACACGATCAACGGCACGCTCACCCAGAAGATCAAGAGCGGCACGACGATGATCTCCCGGCTGAACAAGGAGATCCTCGACTGGGACACCAAGCTGGCCGATCGCCGTACCGCGCTGCAACGCCAGTTCTCCGCGATGGAGAGCGCCCTGGCGAAGGTGTCCAGCCAGTCCAGCTGGCTCAGCAGCCAGACGGCGGCCAGCAACGCGAGCAACTCCTAGGAGTGAGTACCTGATGACGTACCCGCCACCCGGCGCCGCACGCGCCCGCTACCTGGCCGACAGCATCAGCACCGCGTCGCCGGCCCGGCTGCTGGTGATGCTCTACGACCGTCTCGTCCAGGACATCGCCCAGGGCGAACAGGCGATCCGCGAAGGCAACCGGCTGCTCGCCGGTGAGCGTCTGATGCACGCGCAGGACATCATCAGCGAGCTGCTGGCCACCCTCGACCTCACCGCCTGGGACGGCGCCGAGAACGTCGCCGCGCTCTACCGCTGGATGCTCTCGGAGCTCGTCCAGGCCAACATCAAGCAGGACGCCGGGAAGGCCGCGTCGACGCTCGAGCTGGCCAACGAGTTGCGCGACGCCTGGCGCGAGGCCGCGATGGCCGTCGGGTCGGCCTGACGGATGAATTCTTTTCGATCGACCCCTGCGGACGGCGCCCAGCCGGCGGTAATCCGTGAGATTGAAAAGAGTTCATTGACCGACTGGCGGTCGGCCTGGGTGGACGCGCTCGACCACCTGGAGGCCGACGTCGCGGAGATCGAGGAACTCCTGCGCGCCGACCAGTTCCTGCGTGAGACACCGCCGTCGGACGCCTGGGCGCCGCCGGAGGGCATCGGCCCGCTCCCGCTCGACCTGCGGCCGCGGGCCGACCGCATCCTGGCCCGGCAGCTCGCGGCCGCCGAGGCGATCGCCAGAGCGATGGCCGGAAACCGGAGGCAGGCCGCGCTGACCAGCAAGATCGAGCTCTTCGACAGCGGCGCCGCCCGCCCGGCGTACCTGGATCAAGCGATCTGACCGCAGTGCACCAGAACTACTCAGGAACTGCTCCCGAGAGCCGTAGGGGGAGATGTGTTCGACACCGTCACTTCCAGCGTGATCAAGACCGCCATGGACGGCCTGGCGATGCGCCAGCGCGTGACGGCCGACAACGTCGCCAACGTCAACACCCCCCAGTTCCTGGCCGGCCGCGTCCAGTTCGAGGACGCTCTGCGTCAGGCCGTGGACGCCGGTGCCGGCTTCGACGGCGAGACCAGGGCCGCGATCAGCCGCGCGGCGCTCGCCGACGAGGCCACCCAGCCGTCGATGGCCCGGTCGCTCGAGCCGACCCGCACCGACGGCAACAACGTCAACCTCGACCACGAGGTCATCTCGAACATCGACACCCAGCTGCGGTACCAGCTGATGATCCGCGCGATGGACGACCAGTACGGCGCGATCCGCACCGTGGCCGCCGGCGGCGGCGCGTAGCTCCAGGAGTGCGAATGTCCCTCTTTCCTGCCATCGGCATCTCCAGCACCGGCGTGACCGTGCACCGCAAGTGGCTGGACGCGATCTCCGACAACCTCGCCAACATCAACGACGTCCGGCCGACCAGCGGCGAGGCCTACCGCGCCAAACAGGTCATCGCGCAGGCGGTCGACTACGGCGACGGCAAGGGCGGCGTCCAGGTCGGCGGCATCGTCGAAGGTCCGGCCGAGGGGCGCCTGGTCTACGCGCCGGACAACGTGATGGCCGACGCCGAGGGGTACGTCCGGATGCCCGACATCGACCTGGCCGACCAGATGGGCCAGCTGCTGATGGCGCAGCGCGGTTACCAGTCCAACCTGGCCGTGATCGACCGCGCGAAGGACTCCTACACGCAGGCCATCCAACTCGGGAAGGGCTGATAAGTGACGACTCCGATCGGTTCAATCGGCTCGTTCAGCGCCGTCGGCGCGATCGGCGCCGGCGGCGCCAGTGACCCCATCGCCCCGATCGCGGTCTCCGGCATCGGGATGAGCGGCACCAGCAGCGCGCTGCCGGCCGCCGGCAACACCGAGGAGACCTCGGAGAGCGCGAAGGGCTTCGCCGCCCAGCTCGCCGACAGCCTCCAGAACCTCCAGGCGCTGCAGACCCGCAAGGACGACCTGGCCGTGAAGGCCGCCACCGGCAGCCTCACCGACGTCCACGACTACACGGTCGCCGCGACCGAAGCCGCGCTGGCGACCCAGCTGACCGTCGCCGTGCGGGACAAGGCCGTCGCCGCGTTCCAAGAGATCATGCGGATGCAGTAACCGATGGTCGACCGCCTGAAGCGTGCCCTGGGCCGCGGAGTCGAAGGCTTCAAGGCCTTCTCCGCGGGGCAGAAGGCCGTGCTCGTCGTGGCGGTCCTGGCCCTGGTCGTCGGCGGCTACTTCTTCGCCTCCTGGGCGTCGAAGCCGACGATGGCCTCGCTGTTCAGCAACCTGTCGGCCACCGACGCGTCGGCGATCGTGGAGAAGCTCGGCGCCGCGAACGTGGAGTACGAGCTGGCCGACGGCGGCGCCACGATCATGGTGCCGCGCGACCAGGTCTACGACCTGCGCCTGCAGATGGCCGGGCAGGGGCTGCCGGCCGGTGAGGACACCGGCTACTCGCTGCTGGACAAGCAGGGCGTGACGACGTCGGAGTTCATGCAGCACGTCAGCTACCAGCGCGCGCTCGAAGGGGAGCTGGCGAGCACGATCTCCTCGATCGACGGCGTGGAGGCGGCCACCGTCCACCTCGCACTGCCGCAGAAGGACGTCTTCGCCGACGACCAGCAGAGGCCCACGGCGTCCGTGCTGGTCAAGACCGCGGCCGGCAAGGACCTCACCGACAGCCAGGTGCAGGCCATCATCAACCTGGTCTCCTCCAGCGTCGAGGGCATGGACTCCTCCGACGTGACGCTGGCCGGCGCCGACGGCTCCGTACTGGCCAAGGGCGGTCAGACCACGACCGCGGCCGGCGGCGACTCCAGCTCGAAGCAGACCGAGGCCTTCGAGGACGACATGCAGGACTCGATCCGCACGATGCTCGAGCAGGTCGTCGGCAAGGGCAAGGCCGCGGTCACGGTCACCGCCGACCTCGACTACGACAACACCCAGACCAAGACCCAGACCTACAACTCCGACGCGAACACCCAGCCGCTGGCCGAATCCCAGAAGACCGAGACGTTCTCCGGCAACGGCAACGCGGTCGGCGGTGTCCTCGGGCCCGACAACATCCAGGTGCCGAGCGGGTCCAACGGCTCGAACAACTACGAGAACAGCACGACGACGAAGAACAACGCGGTGAACTCGGTGACCGAGACCCGCAACTCCGCGCCGGGCGCCATCCGCCGGATGGGCATCGCGGTGCTGCTGGACTCCAACGTCCCCGCGTCGGCGAACACCGCGAAGATCCAGACTCTCGTGCAGTCCGCGGCCGCGCTCGACACCACCCGCGGCGACAGCCTCGCGGTCACCGCGCTGCCGTTCGACGAGTCGGCGGCGAAGGCCGCGGCCAAGGAGCTGGCCGAGTCCCAGGCCGCGGCCAAGCAGGCCCAGATGATGGGCACGATCAAGAGCGGCGCCGCGATCGGGCTGATCGCGCTGCTGATGCTGATCGCCGCGTTCGTCAGCCGCAAGAACCGCAAGAAGCAGCAGCGGACGACGCTCACCCCGTCCGAGCGGCTGCAGCTCGAGGAGATGCAGGCCGCGCTCGAACGGGAGCGGATGCGCGAACTCGAGGCGGCGAACAGCCCCGCCGCGATCGAAGCCGGTCCGACCCGTCTCGGCCCGGACAAGGAGACCCGTCAGCGCGAGATCGCCGAGATGGTGGAGAAGCAGCCCGAGGAGGTGGCACAGCTGCTCCGCAGCTGGCTCGGTGACCGCCGGGAGGTGTCGCGCTGATGACCACCACCACCGACATGACCGGGCTGCGCAAGACCGCGATCCTGCTCGTGCAGATGGGCAAGGAGGCGTCCTCGAAGATCCTCGCGCAGATGCGCGAGAACGAGATCGAGGAGCTGACCGCGGAGATCGCGCGGCTCGGGCAGATCGAGACCGAGACCGCCGACGACGTCCTGTTCGAGTTCCACGACCTGGCCACCGCGAACAAGTACGCCGGCCAGGGCGGCCTGGACTACGCGCGCGACCTACTGGAAGCCTCGGTCGGCGCGGAACGGGCGGCCGACCTCATCGGGCGGCTCTCCAAGAGCATCGCGGACGTCCCGTTCAACTTCCTGCAGCGGGCCGAGGCCCGCCAGCTGCTCTCGTTCCTCCAGGACGAGCACCCGCAGACGATCGCGCTGGTGCTGGCCCACATGACCGCGACCCAGGCCTCGGGCATCCTGTCCGGGCTCTCCCCCACCCTCCAGGCCGACGTCGCCAACCGCATCGCGGTGATGGACCGGACGTCGCCCGACACGATCCGGCAGGTCGAGGAGACGCTCGAACGCAAGCTCTCCTCGGTGCTCCAGCCGACCGAGATGTCGGTGGTCGGCGGCCTGCAACCGCTGGTCGAGATCATCAACCGCGCCGACCGCGGCACCGAGAAGATGATCCTCGAGGGCCTCGAGACGCTCAACCCGGAGCTGGCCGAAGAGGTCCGCAGCAAGATGTTCATGTTCGAGGACATCATCGGGCTCGAGGACCGGTCCATCCAGCTGGTGCTCCGCCAGGTGGAGTCGGCCGACCTGGCCACCGCGCTCAAGGGCGTCAACGACGCGGTGCGCGACAAGATCATGCGCAACCTGTCCGGCCGGGCCGCCGAGAACCTCGCCGACGAGGTCGAGATGCTCGGCCCGGTCCGCCTCCGCCAGGTCGAGGAGGCCCAGGCGAAGGTCGTCCAGAACATCCGGGCGCTGGAAGCGTCGGGCCAGATCACGATCCGGCGGGGAGACGACGATGAGTTCGTCGCCTGACCCGACCGCCACCGGCGTGCTGCGCGGCGCGGCGGCCGACGTCGCCGTCAGCGCGTCGTTCGACACGAACCTCGGCCGGGCCGGGGGGCGGGTGCCGCGCGTCCCCGCGGTCGACGCCGAGCTCACGGCGGCGAAAGAAGCCGCGAAGGCCGCCGGGTTCGCCGCCGGGTGGGCCGAGGGCCGACGCGCGGCGAAGCTGGAGGCCGAAGCCGCCCGCCGGCTCGCCGAGGAGGAGACCCAGCGGTTCGACCAGGCTCGGCAAGCGGGCCTGCAGCGGGCGTTGCAGACCGTCGCGGCGGCCGCGAACGCGTTGGAGCAGCGGGCCGCGCCGAGCGCGATGGAGCTAGAGAACGAGCTGGTCAGCGCGGCGTTCGTCCTCGCAGAGGCGGTACTGGGCCGGGAGCTCGCGCTGGCCGACTCACCCGGGCGCGACGCGGTGGCGCGCGCGCTCGAGCTGGTGCCGGTCGGCCGCCCGGTGCTGGTGCGGGTCAACCCGGCCGACCACGCGACGCTCACCGCGGAAGCCGACCACGAAGGCCCGCTCGTCATCGACGGGCGCACCGTGACCCTCGAGCCGGACGCATCGCTGGCCAGCGGCGACGCGATCGCCGAGAGCGACGCGACGGTCGTCGACGCCCGGCTCTCCGCGGCTCTCCTGCGCGTCGGCGAAGCGCTGGGCATGGTCGACGCGACCGATCAGCCGTGGTGAGCCGGCTGCTCCAGCACCGGCTGGCGCCCGCGATCCGCGCGGCCCAGCCGGAGGTCACCGGCCGCGTCGACTCGGTGCTCGGTCTGTCGGTGTCGGTCGTCGGTGTGCCCGGGCGGGTCGGTGACCTGGTCCGGATCGGCGGCATCGGCGGGATGGCCGGCATCCGGAGCGGCTCCGGGCGCGGCGACAACACGACGATCGCCGCCGAGGTGGTGGCGCTCGACGGCGCCCGCCTGTCCTGCCTGCCCCTCGGCCCGCTGGGGGGCGTCGGAGCCGGTGACCGCGCGGTCAACACCGGGTCGCCGCTGCAGATCCAGGTCGGCGAGTCGCTGCGCGGCCGGGTGCTCGACGGCCTGGGGCGCCCGATGGACAACGGGCCGCCGCTCGTCAACACCGAGTGGGTCTCGGTCGAGGGCGAGCCGCCGACCGCGATGGAACGCGGGTTGATCCGCTTCCCGCTGCCGCTGGGCGTCCGCGCGCTGGACACGCTGGTGCCGTGCGGCCGGGGTCAGCGCATCGGCATCTTCGCCGGCTCCGGCGTCGGCAAGTCCAGCCTGATGTCGATGATCACCCGGGGCACCGAGGCCGAGATCACGGTCGTCGCGCTGATCGGGGAACGCGGGCGTGAGGTCCGCGAGTTCCTCGAACACGACCTGGGGCCGGAGGGCCTGGCCCGCGCCGTCGTGGTCGTCGCGACCTCGGACACGCCCCCGCTGGTGCGGCTGCGTGCCGGTTTCGTCGCGACCCGGATCGCCGAATGGTACCGCGACCGCGGCAAGGACGTCCTGCTGATGATGGACAGCCTCACCCGGACCGCGATGGCCCAGCGCGAGGTCGGGCTCTCGGCCGGTGAGCCGCCGGCCACCCGGGGGTACCCGCCGTCGGTGTTCGCGCTGCTGCCGCGGCTGCTCGAACGGGCCGGGCCCGGGTCCGCGGGCACGATCACCGGGCTCTACACCGTGCTGGTCGAGGGCGACGACCAGAACGAGCCGATCGCCGACACCGCCCGCTCGATCCTGGACGGGCACGTCGTGCTCGACCGCAAGCTCGCGACCTCCGGGCACTTCCCCGCGATCGACGTGCTGGAGTCGGTGTCCCGGGTCTCCGGCGCGATCACGACCCGCGAGCAGAAAGCGATGGCGAGCGAGCTGCGCCGGCTGATGGCCGCGTACCGGGACGTGCGGGAGTTGCTGGAGATCGGCGCGTACGTGCCGGGCACCAACCCCGACGCCGACCGGGCCCGCGAGCTCTGGCCGGCGATCACCGCGTTCCTGCGGCAGAGCCTCGGGGATCCGTATCCGGCCGGCGCCGCCTGGGACGCCATGGCCCAGCTGCTGAACTCCAGCTGATGGCGAAGAAACGGTTCCGGCTCGCCACCGTGCTGCGTGCGCGTCAGGCGAAGGAGGACGCGCTGCGCGGCGAGGTGCTCGCCGCGCGGGCGGCGCTACGGGAAGCGGAGCTGATGGTGGAGCGCAGCGGCGAGACGTTGCGGGGGCGGCAGCTCCCGGAGTCGGCGCTGGCCCGGTCGTACGTGGCCGCGATCTCGGCCCGGCAGGCGCTGGCCGGTGAGCTCTTCGCGGCCCAGCGCGTCGTGGTGGACGCGCAGGAGGCGGTCGCGGCGAAGTTGCGCGACTACACCGACGCGTCCCAGGCCCGGCGGGCCGTGGAGAAGCTCGAGGAACGTCACAAGGCCGAACGGGCCGCGGCCGAGCTGGCCGAGGACCAGGTGCTCGTCGACGAATTGGCCACAACCCGAAGGTCGCGGACGAAGCCGCCGATGGACAACACGGAGAACTCTGCCGGGGGCGACGAAGGCTCCTGAAGCAGGGGACGAGGGGGCATCGTTGACCGGTTTGGCGGAGGTCACGTCGCGAATGCTGGCGATCCAGAGCCAGATCGCGCAGACAGCGACGCGGTTCGGCGCCGGGGTGGGGCAGCCGTCCGGGTTCGCCGGAGCGCTCAGCGCGGCCCAGACGAGCGCGTCCGAGGCCACCGAGGCCACGGCGGCCACCGGGGGCACCGCGGGGAGCAGCACCGTCGACCGCGTCGGGAACGCGCTCAGCCCCGGCGGCCCGACCGGCGCCGACGTGGTCACCGCGGCCCGCAAGTACCTCGGCGTGCCCTACGTGTTCGGCGGCACCGACCCGGCCAAGGGCCTGGACTGTTCCGGGCTGGTGCAGCGGGTCTTCCGGGACCTCGGCGTCGAGGTTCCCCGGCTGGTGCGCCACCAGCGGCTGGAGGGTTCCCCGGTCGCGTCGCTGAGCCAGGCCAAGCCCGGTGACCTGCTGGTCTTCGACGGCTACGAGCACATCGGCATCTACCTGGGCAAGGGCAAGATGCTGCACGCGCCGGAGCCCGGCGAGCAGGTGAAGATCGGCCCGGTCTACGAGACCCCGACCTCGATCCGCCGGGTGCTGCCCGCCGAGGAGTTGCAGACCTCCGCGCTCAACGCCGCCGGCAGCCTGCTGCGTAACGCCGCGCTCGGTTCGGCCGCGTCGGCCGGCGGGGCCGGCAGCGGTGGGGTGCTCGCCGGGGTGCCGTTCGCCGACCTGTTCACCTCGGCCGGAACCCGCCGCGGGATCTCTCCCGCGCTGCTGGCGGCGGTCGCCAAGATCGAGTCGAACTACGATCCCGACGCCGTGAGCCGCGCCGGCGCGCGCGGCCTGATGCAGATCATGCCGGCCACTGCCCGCGAACTGGGCGTCGATCCGTTCGACGCCCGGCAGGCCGTGGACGGCGCCGCCCGCTTGCTCAAGCAGCACCTGAACGAGTTCGGGTCGCTGCCACTGGCCCTCGCCGCCTACAACGCGGGTGGGGGCGCGGTCCGCCGCTACGACGGCATCCCGCCGTACGCGGAGACCCAGCAGTACGTCGTCAAGGTGCAGAACGCCCTGCGTGCGCTCGGAAAGGACGCCTCGTGAGCATCTCTCCCCTTCCCGCGTCCCAGTCGACCATGTCGTTGATGGCCGCGACCAACACCACTCCCGCCCGGCCGGCCGGTGAGATGGGCAGCGACAACGGCCCCCGGCAGGGCCAGGACGACGACGAACGGTTCGTCTCCGCGCTCCAGGCGGCCTCGGGCAGCAAGGGCGCCGACGACACGACGATCTCCGAGCAGGACTCCTCGGAAGGTCCGAAGACCAAGCAGAAGCCCAGCAAGGCGCCGGAGGAGGACAGCGGCCGGCGCGCGGTGCTGAACCAGGCCTGGCACACGACGATGACCGGAATGCCGCCGTCGGACACCGCCGGTGCGCTCGCGCTGCCCGCGGCGCTGCTCGCCCACGGCCAGCTCGCGCTGGGCTCCGGCGCCACCGGCGACATCGGCGCCGACGCCCCGCCGGTCGCCGTCATCGGCATCGGCGTCGTCACCGAGGGCGAGGGCGGTATCGCGACCGGGCCGGTGCTGAACCCCGCGACGCTGGGGTTGAACGCGAAGGGGTCGCCGACCTTCACCGGCCTGGCCGGGCTCCGCGGGCTCGCCGGACCGGACGTACCGGGCGTGGCGCCCCCGGACGGGGGTTCGCCGAGCACCCGCGCGTTCGGGCTGCCGGAGCTGACCGTGGTCGGCGCGGCCGAGGCACGGCCGGCGGTCGAGGCGGCGATCACCGCGAACGCCGACAGCGCGGCCGCCGCGGCGTCGCTGGCCGAGGTCGATCTGGCCGCGTTCACCGGCGCGCTCGGCGAGGCGGGTGCGCTCGGCGACGGGCTCGGAGCGGCGCCCGCGCCCGGGGCGGGGATCCCCGGCGCCGGCGCTCCCGGTGCCGGTGGGCCCGGTGCCGGTGGGCCCAGTGCCGGTGGGCCCAGTGCCGGTGGGCCCGGTGCCGGTGGGCCCAGTGCCGGTGGGCCCGGTGCCGCCCCGCCCGGGGCCGGTGCGACCGGTGAGGCGGCCGGCCTGGGCCAGGGCATCGATCTCAGCGGCCTGGCCGGCCTCGAGGCCGGGGGTGGACCACCGGTCGTCACGAAGTCCGGACGGCAGCTCTCGCCCGCCGAACTCGCCGCGACCCAGGCCACCGCCGCGCAGAACGCCGCGGCCCAGGTGGCGGCGGTCCAGGCCACCGCGGCGCAGCTCGACCAGTTTCTGGCGGCCGACCCCGTGCTCACCGCGGCGCCGGTCCCGGCGCCCGGCGGACCGATCCCGGCGCCGATCGACCTGCCCGGCTACGTTCCGGGCGCGCTCGGCGTCGGCCCGGGCACCACCGGCGACGCCGGTACCGGGAGCGGCACCGAGGGGGGCCGCGAGGAGGGCTTCACCGACGCGCTGGCCGCGGCCGACGCACCGGCGGCTCCGGACGCGACCGCGTTCACCCCGCTGCACACGCCGGACGTGAGCCAGCCCCAGCAGCTCGACCTCACCGGCGCGAACGCACCCGACCAGGCGCCTCCCCCGCCGCCGGCCGCGCAAGTGGCCGAGCAGATCATTCCGCTGCGTACGCAGGGTGACGGCGTCCACCGGATCGCGATGGAGCTGCGCCCCGACGACCTGGGCACGATCAGCGTCGTCGCGGAGATCCGCAACGGCCAGGTCCACCTGCACTTCGGCGGTGCGAACGAGATGACCAGGGAGACGCTCAGGGCCGCGCTGCCCGAGCTGCGCCAGCAGCTCGAGGACGCCGGGTTCAGCGGGGCGGCGTTCGACTTCGGCGACTCCCCCGCCGGCCAGCAGAACCGCCAGTTCGCGGCCACCGGCCAGGGGCCCGGTGGGCAGCCCGGCCGCAACGGCCAGCCCGGTGATCCCGGCGCCGAGACCGGCCGCCCGGCCGCGCCGCGACCGGGCGGATACCCGGAGCCGACGCCGACCGGCGCCGGCCGCCACGCTCTCGACCTGCAGGTGTAGCCATGAGCGAGCGCTCGCGCGAGGTCCGGGAAACAGAGTCGCCCCGCGGTCATGACGGCTGCGAGCGTAGCGAGGAGCTGTCATGACCGCCCCGCTTTCGGAGTCCAGCAACGTCGGCGCGACGCTGAACCAGGCGCTCGGTGCCGCCCCGGTGAAGCCGCCGTCGGCCGACCTGGACAAGGACGCGTTCCTCAAGCTCCTCGTCGCCCAGCTGAAGTACCAGGACCCGATGAACCCGGCGCAGGGCACCGAGTTCGTCGCGCAGACCGCGCAGTTCACCACGGTCGAGAAGCTCACGGACCTGGCCGAGGTGCAGCAGCAGATGCTCACCGCGCAGCTGACGCTCGGCGCGGCGAACCTCGTCGGCAAGGACGTGACCTACACCGACGCGACCGGCAACTCGGTGACCGGGAAGGTCGAGGGCGCGACGCTGGGTTCGAACCCGAGCGTCACCGTGAACGGGTTGTCGATCCCGATGTCGAGCGTCACCGCGGTCGGGAAGGTCGGGCTGGCGACCAGCACGTCGCCGGTGGCGGGTGGCTCCGGAGACATGGTGACGCCCATCGGCGACGCGGTGCCCGGCGCCACCACGCCCCAGTCCCCGCTGCCCACCACGGTCCCGGGCACCACCGCCCCGGGCGGCCCGACGTCGCCGGGCACGACGGCGCCGGGCACGACGGCGCCCGGCGGCACCGCGGCGCCAGGCACTACGGCGCCGGGCACCACGACACCCGGAACCACGACGCCCGGCACCGCGGCCCCGGGTGGGACCGCTCCCGGGGGCGTGAGTACCGGGAGCCCGGATCCCGCTACCGCGTCGCCGACCACGCCGCCCGGCCCGACCACACCCGGCACCGCGCCGGATGCCACCGACCCCGGCGCCTAGCGCCCGCGCTACCGAAGCAAAGGAACCGATCTATGCTGCGCTCGCTCTTCTCCGGTATCAGCGGTCTCCGCGCCCACCAGCAGATGATGGACGTGACCGGGAACAACATCGCGAACGTCAACACGGCCGGCTTCAAGTCGAGCCAGGCGGTGTTCCAGGACACGCTGAACCAGATGCTCAAGGCACCGGCCTCACCGCAGGGAGCGGTCCAGGGCGGGACGAACCCCGCCCAGGTCGGCCTGGGTGTCCAGCTCGCCGGCATCTCCACGAACTTCACCCAGGGCTCGGCCCAGACCACCGGCCGCAGCACCGACCTGATGATCAGCGGCGACGGCTTCTTCACCGTGAAGACCGGCGCCGAGACCCTTTACACCAGGGCCGGCTCGTTCTCGTTCGACGCGAACGGCGGCCTGGTCACCAACGACGGCGCCCGCGTCCAGGGCTGGGTGGCCGACGCCGACGGGGTCATCGCGTCGAACACGACCCCGACCGACATGTCGCTGCCGATCAACACGCTGCTCGCGCCGTCCCAGAGCACCGAGGTGACGTTCTCCGGCAACCTGCCGAGCGACGCGAAGGAAGGCACGGTCATCACCCCGTCGCTGACCGTCTACGACGGCTCCGGCAACGCCTCCGAGCTGACGCTCACGCTCACCAAGGGCGCGTCCACCGACACCTGGGCGGTGAAGGTCAGCGACGGCACCACCGACTTCGACGGCGGCGACATCACGTTCTCCGCGACCGGCACCACGCCCGACCCGGCCACCCTCACGTTCCCGGGCGCCGCCGGCGACATCGCGGTCGACATCGCCGGCCTGACGAACTACGCCGGCACCACGACCGTCGCGCCGCAGAAGCAGGACGGCTACGCGATGGGCTCGCTGCAGGGCTTCTCGATCACCAAGGACGGCCAGCTCGTCGGGTCGTTCACCAACGGCCTGCGCAAGCCGCTCGGCCAGATCGCGCTCGCGTCGTTCAACAACGCGGCCGGTCTGGAGAAGGCCGGCGGCTCGATGTTCCGCACGACCGTCAACTCCGGCGTGCCCCAGATGGGGACGCCCGGCGGCGGCAGCCGGGGCGCGATCATGGGCGGCACGCTGGAGATGTCGAACGTCGACCTGGCCAGCGAGTTCACCAACCTGATCATCGCCCAGCGCGGCTTCCAGGCGAACTCGAAGATCATCAGCACCTCCGACGAGCTGCTCAACGACCTGATCAACCTCAAGCGGTGACCTGACGGGTGCGGGACGGGCACGGGCCCGGCTCGCACCCGTCCTGCACCGTTTCCTCACCCTCGCGCGCCACCCGCCGATGACACAGGTGTGATCGTGTTGACGCGGCTGAACGGCCAGGAGTTCGCGCTGAACCCGGACTTGATCGAGCGCGCCGACGTCACGCCCGACACGGTCATCACGCTCGTGGACAACACGAAGTACGTCGTCCTGGAGTCGTTGGCCGACGTCACCCGGCTCATCCGTCAGTACCGGGCCGCGGTCATCGCCGAGGCCCAGCGAGCCGTGCTCGAGCCGCAGAACCCGACCCTGACCGCCACGGACGACGCTGCCTCGCAGATCGTCGTCCCGCTGCACCGTCCGGAGCGCTGATGGACCCCGCAAGCATCATCGGGATCGTGGTGGCGTTCGCGATCGTCTTCACCACGATCATCCTCGAGGGCGGCCACATCGGGTCGATCTTTCTGCCCGCTCCGCTGCTGCTGGTGTTCGGCGGTGCGATCTGCGCCTCGATGACCGGCGCGACGATGCAGGACACGATCGCGTTCGGGAAGAACTTCATCGGCGCGCTGACCGCGAAGAAGATCGACGCCGGCGCGTCGGTCGACACGATCGTCAAGCTCGCCGAGCGGGCCCGTAAAGAGGGTCTGCTCGCGCTCGAGGACGCGATCAAGGAGGTCAACGACCCGTTTCTCAAGGACGGGCTCCAGCTCGCGGTCGACGGCACCGACCCGGAAGAGCTGCGTGAGATCCTCGAGGGCCAGATCGAGGCGAAGAAGAAGCGGGACAAGGCGGCGGCCAAGTTCTTCACCGACCTGGGCTCCTACGCACCGACGATCGGCATCATCGGTACCACCACGGGTCTGATCCACGCGCTGGAGAACCTCGCCGAGCCGGAGAAACTCGGTCACGTCATCGCGGCCGCGTTCGTCGCGACCCTGTGGGGTCTGATGTCGTCGAACCTGATGTGGCTGCCGATCGCCTCGCGGGTCAAGCGCGTCAGCGAGCTCGAGGTCGACCAGATGAACCTGTCGATCGAGGGCATCATGGCGATCCAGGCCGGAGCGAACCCGCGTCTGGTCGCCCAGAAGCTGAAGGCGCTGCTCCCGAACCCGGCACCCGCCAAGGCGGCCGCCTGACATGTCGGGCGGGGGCCACGGGGGCGGCAAACGCAAGAAGCACGAAGAGCACGAGGAGCACGAGAACCACGAAAGGTGGCTCGTCAGCTACTCGGACATGATGACGCTGCTCATGGTCCTGTTCCTGGTGCTCTTCGCGATGAGCAACGTCGACCAGACGAAGGTCATCCAGCTGCAGGAGGGCTTCAACCAGGCGTTCGGCACCAACGCCGTGCTGCAGGGCTCGAGCTCGGTCCTGCAGAGCAGCGCCTCGGACAGCGCCGGGCTGGATCTGGCGGCCGGATCGGGCCCGGCCGGGCAGATGACCGAGTCCGAGCAGGCGCTGGTCAAGAAAGCCGTGTCGGCGGCCGAACTGGCCAAGGCCCAGACCCGCATGCTGGCCGCCGAGGCCGAGGCCCAGAACCTCACCGAGGCCGAGAAGAAGATCAAAGCCGCGCTGAAGAAGAGCGGCCTGGAAGGCGACGCGTCGTTCACGATCGACTCGCGTGGCCTGGTCGTCACCGTGGTGACGAGCTCGGTGGTGTTCTCCGGCGACAGCGCGATCCTGCGTTCGGGCGGCCAGCAGATCCTGGACGCCGTCGGCCCCACGCTCAAGTCGCTGCCCAACGACATCGAGGTCGACGGCCACACCAACCAGCTGCCGGTGCCGACGCGCAACTACCCGTCGGCCTGGGAGCTGTCCACAGCCAGGGCCAGCGCGGTCGTGCGGTACCTGATCAGCAACGAGGGCATCGCGGCCAACCGGCTGCGAGCGGTCGGCTTCGCCGGCACGAAACCGCTGATCAGCCCGAGCGACGTCCGCTCGGTCAAGCTGAATCGCCGGGTGGAGATCATCGTGCTCTCCGATCTGCCCGACGACACCAGCTCGCTGCTGCCGGCCGCCGCGAAAGCGATCTGAGGCCCCGGTCCGCCACGAGCCCCGATAGCTCGACGGAGACCGATTCACACCACTAAAGTGCGAAAAATGACGACCAGGACGTGCGATGGCTAAGGACGACAAGGACGAAAAAGACGAGAAGAAGAAGGGCGGCAAGAAGAAGCTGCTCATCATCATCATCGTGGCCGCGGTGGTGGTGCTCGGCGGCGGTGGCGTCGGCGCCTACTTCGCCTTCTTCGCCCACTCCGGCGAGGAGAACGCTCATCCCGAGCCGACTCCGAGCGCCGTCGTGGTGGCCGAGGCCATCACGGTCAACCTGGCCGACGGGCACTACCTGAAGATCGCCATCGCGCTCCAGACCACGACGAACGCCGTCGAGGCCGTGGACACCAGCAAGGCCCTGGACATCGTCATCTCGCAGTTCAGCAACCTGGAAGTGGCCGAGTTGTCCACGAACAAGCAGCGCGAAGCGGAGAAGGCCGAGCTGACCGAGAAGGTGGTCAAGGCCTACACCGAGGAGAAACTCGAATACGTGATGGCGGTGTACTTCACGGAGTTCGTCATCCAGTGACGAGCGCTATCGCCGTTCACAATCACATACAGGGCATTCTTCTCAGAAACCAAGGCTCACGTCCGATCGGGCCGACGTGACTTCGTCGTCCGCGCCCGCCGGCGCCCCCCGCACCGCCGGCCGGCTGTCGCGGCGATCCAAGGGCGCCGGTCCGCAGCCGTACGACTTCCGTCGGCCGACGAAGCTGTCCCGGGAGCACGCCCGGACGCTGCAGATGACCTACGAGACGTTCGCCCGGCAGTACACGACGCTGCTCACCTCGAGCCTGCGGGCGATCTCCCAGGTCAGCCTGGTCTCGATCGAGCAGCTCAGCTACGACGAGTACATCGCCCAGATCGGCAACCCGACGCTGCTCACGATGGTGACGCTCTCCCCGCTGCCCGGCATCACGCTGCTCGAGATCCCGGTCGACATGGCGCTGGCGTGCATCGACCACCTGCTCGGCGGGCCGGGCGGGGCGCAGCCGCAGCGCGAGCTCTCAGAGATCGAGACGGTCCTGTTCCGGGGGCTGCTCGACCGGATCCTGGGCGAGTTCCGGTACTCGTTCGACACCGTCAAGAAGATCGAGCCGAAGGCGGGCGCGATCGAGTACAACCCCCAGTTCGCGCAGGCCGCGGCGCCGTCGGACCCGATGGTCGTCGTGTCGCTGGAGATGAAGGTCGGCAGCCAGGAGTGCATCGCCACGATGTGCCTGCCGTTCGCGGCGGTGATGCAGGCGCTGCAGAAGGCGGACGAGGCGACCGCGCTGACCCCGGCCGAGCGGATGGCCAAGGACCTGGCGCTGCGCAACCTCACCGGCGGTCTGCTGGGCGCGAAGCTGCCGGTGGTCGTGCGGTTCGGCACGACCCAGATGTACCCGGAGCAGATCGTCGCGCTCGAGCCGGGCGACGTGGTCTCCCTCGGCCACCCGGTCAACCGGCCCCTCACGGTCAGCACCAACGGCATCACGCTGGCCCACGCCGTCCCCGGTAACCACGGGGCGCGGCTGGCGTGTCTGGTCGTCGATCCCCCGAGAGAGGACGCCAGGCGTTGACCGCATCCACGGAGGCCGCGGCGAGTGTGCTCGCGCGGGTCGGCGCCGCCGCCACCGCGGCGTTGCCGCTGCTGCCTGCGGTCGACCCGCTCACCGCCGGTGAGCCGCAGGTCGTCCCGGACAGCGGTGGTCTGGTCGGTCAGGGTGTCCTCGCCAGCTTCTCCGGCGCCGCCCAGGGTCAGCTCCTGGTCGCGGTCAGCCAGGATCTCGTCGACGCGCTGGCCGAGAGCCCGATGGGCGCGCTCGACCTCACCCAGGCCCTCCAGCCGGTCGCCGAGGCCGCCGCCGGGACGCTCGGCGCGGTCATCGTCGAGCAGGGCATCCCGGTGCCCGACCTGGAGGCCGGGCTCACCGCGCTCTCGGAATCCGGCGACGCCGCGTTCGTGCTGCTCAGCGACGACAGCGGGGTCCGGGCGCTGATCGGCCTGCTGATCACGTCGGTGACCAGCATCGCCTCGGGCGGCGGGGGTGGTGGGGCGCCGGCACCGATGCAACACGGGCTGGACCTGCTGCACGGCGTCGAGATGGACGTCACCGCGGAGCTGGGCCAGACCCGGATGACCGTGCGCGACCTGCTCTCGCTGACGCCGGGCTCGGTCGTCGAACTGGACCGGCTGGCCGGCAGCCCGGCCGACCTGCTGGTCAACGGGCGCATGATCGGCCGCGGCGAGGTCGTGGTCATCGACGAGAACTTCGGGATCCGGGTCACCGAGATCATCACGCCGGACAGCGATCGGCCCTCCGGCTCATGATCGAAGCCACGCTCCGCGCGGTGTTCTCGCTGGCCGTCGTGCTCCTGCTGATGTGGGGTCTGGCCCGGCTGGTGCGTCGCGGCCCGGGCGGGCGCGGTCTCTCGTCGCTCGCCGTGCTCTCCCGCCAGCAGCTGAGCCGCGGCGCGTCGGTGGCCGTCGTCAAGGTCGACGACCGGGCCCTGGTGCTCGGGGTGACCGACGCCCAGGTCACGTACCTCACCGAAGCTCCGCTCGCCGCGTTCGAACGGTCGGCTCCGTTCTCGGCGGTGCTCGCGGACCACGTCGGCGACGTGCTCTCCTCGGGGCCCGAGGACCGGGCGCCGGTCTCCCCCGCACCGGCCGACCCGGACCGGCCCCGCCCGGTGCGGGCCCGGCCCGCCCGCGGGGCGCGCCACGCCGCGCGCGAGTCCGCGCCGGGGCCGCTGGCCGGGTCGGTGCTGTCCCCGGCGACCTGGTCGCAGGTGGTCGGCTTCGTCCGCACCCTGCCCCCCAAATTCGGCGCGAGTCGCCAACGATGAGACGTCGGGCGGCGGGGCTACTGCTCCTCGGCTTCGTCATCGCCCTGGTCATCTGGGGCGATCCGGCTCCCGCGCCCGCGGCCCCGCTGAGCACCCCGGTGGTCGAACCGGCCGCACCCACTCCCCCGGTGCCACCGGGCGGTCAGGTGACGGTGAACGTCAACAACGGCCCGAACGGTAAGCCCAGCACCGCGGTGACGCTGCTGATCGCGCTGACCGTGCTCTCGATCGCCCCGTCGGTGATGCTGCTCTGTACGTGCTTCACGAAGGTCTTCGTCGTGCTGAGCATCATCCGCAACGCGCTCGGGCTGCAGACGATCCCGCCGAACCAGGTCCTGGCCGGCCTCGCGCTGTTCATCAGCATCTTCATCATGACGCCGGTGCTCAGCCAGGTGAACTCGCAGGGCGTCCAGCCGTACCTGAAAGGCACCAAGAGTCAGACCGAGGCGTTCCAGGACGGCGTCCAGCCGCTGCGCGAGTTCATGCTCAAGCACACCCGCAAGGACGAGATCGCGCTGATGAACCGGGTCGCCGACAAGCCCAGGCCGAAGAACAAGGACGACGTCTCGCTGCCGGTGCTGATCCCCGCGTTCGTGCTGTCCGAGCTGCGTGCCGCGTTCATCATCGGCTTCGTCATCTTCCTGCCGTTCATCGTCGTCGACATGGTCGTGTCGGCGTCGCTGATGTCGCTGGGCATGATGATGCTGCCGCCGGTGATGGTGTCGCTGCCGTTCAAGCTTCTGCTGTTCGTCATGTCCAACGGCTGGACCCTCGTCGTGACCGCGCTGGTCGCGAGCTACCGGTAGGAGGCCACCTCATGACCGATGCGCAGATCATCGAGATCGGGCTCTACACGATGACGATCATCGCGAAGCTCAGCGCGCCGATCCTGCTCACGACGCTCGGCGTCGGCTTCCTGATCTCGCTGTTTCAGTCGGTGACCCAGATCCAGGAACAGACGCTCTCGTTCGTGCCGAAAGCCATCGCCGCGGGGGCCGCGCTGCTGCTCGGCGGCAACTGGATGCTGCACGAGCTGGTGTCGTACACGACCCAGATCTACGCCCGGATACCCACGCTCCTGTCCGGGTCATGACCTGGCAATTCGAGGGGTCGCAGCTGGTGGCGCTGCTACTCGCCACCGTCCGCGCGTCGGCGTGGCTGATCGTGGTGCCGCCGTTCGCGGCGCCGATGATCTCCGCGCGGATCAAAGCGATCCTGGCGCTGACGATCGCGCTCGCGGTGGGGCCGGCCGTGCAGAGCCAGGCCCCGCCGCTGGAGTGGGCGCCGCTCGTGTCCAGTGCCGCCCAGCAGGTCGTGGTCGGCGCCGCGCTGGGCTACATCACCGCGCTGCTGTTCACCGCGTTCCAGGTCGCCGGCGACCTGATCGACATGTTCGGCGGCTTCCAGGTCGCGATGGCCTACGACCCGATGGCCAACACGCAGACCGCCCCGTTCGGCCGCTTCTACAACCTGCTCGCGACGACGTTGCTGTTCGCCACCGGCGGCCATGCGCTGATCATCCGGGGCTTCGCGGAGTCCTACGACGCGGTCCCGCTGACCGGGATCCTGTCGTTCTCGGCGCTGGGCCACGTGCTCACCGAGGGCATCGGGCAGATGTTCCTGGCCGCGATGCAGATCGCCGGGCCGCTGATCGCGGTGCTCTTCTGCACCGACGTCGCGCTCGGCCTGCTGACCAGGGCGGCCCCGGCGCTCAACGCGTTCTCGCTGGGGTTCCCGGTCAAGATCCTGATGACGATGCTGCTGGGCGGGCTGGCGATCGGCATCGTGCCGGGCATGGTCGAGGAGGTCGTCGACACCGCGGTGGTGGCCGTGATGACCGTGATCCGGGCGTGAACCGTGTCCGGTGAGAAGACCGAGAAGCCGACACCGCAAAAGAAGAAGAAGGCCCGGAAGGAGGGCCAGATAGCCCGGACCCCCGACCTCGGGGCCTGGGTGGGGATGCTGCTGGCGAGCTTCCTGCTGCCGATGGTGATCCGTTCGATGATGGACCGCGCCCGGACGCTGTTCGAGAAAGCGATCGACGTCGTCGAGGACCCCGACGCGAACCGCATGCTCGGGCTGCTGACCGACATGCTGCCGGCGATCGCACTCACGGTCGCGCCGCTCGCGGTCGGGATGATGCTCACCGGCATCGGCTCCACCGCCGCGCAGGGCGGTCTGAACTTCGCGACGAAGCTGCTCAAGCCGAAGTTCAGCAAGCTCAACCCGTTCTCCGGACTCAAGAAGATCCTCGGCCCGCACGCGCTGTGGGAGGCGATCAAAACGATCGTCAAGAGCGGGGTGATCGGCGCCGTCCTCTACTGGTCGATCAAGGACGTCATCCCGGTCCTGATGGGCAACGGGCAGATCCCGACCGCAGTGATCATGGAGCAGGTCGTGGTCACGGTGGAACGGCTGATCCGGTCGGCGGCGGCGGCCGGGCTCGTGATGGCCGCCGCCGACTACGCCGTCGCCAAGCGTCGGACCGACAAGCAGTTGCGGATGAGCAAGCAGGACATCAAGGAGGAGCACAAGAAGAGCGAGGGTGACCCGCACGTCAAAGGTGCGATCCGGGCCAAGCAGATGGCGATGTCACGCAACCGCATGATGGCCGACGTCCCCAAGGCCGACGCCGTGATCGTCAACCCGACGCACTACGCGGTCGCGCTCCGGTACGACCCGCTGAAGGGCGCGCCGCGGGTGGTGGCGAAGGGCACCGGCACGATCGCGCAGAAGATCCGTGAGCTCGGCACCGAGAACCGGGTGCCGGTGATCCAGGACGTCGCGCTGGCCCGGACGCTGTACAAGGCGTGCGACATCGGTCAGGAGATCCCGCCGGAGCTGTACGCGGCGGTGGCGACCGTGCTCGCGTTCGTCATGTCGCTCAAGGCCAAGGGCGCCGCGGCCGGTACGCACCGACTGCCGGCCAACCGCCGGGTGGCGCTGCCCGCGGCGCCGGAGTGACGCCCGGCCGCTAGCCGATCGCCGCCGACGTGGAGACCTGCCAGGCGGCGGCCTCGAGGTAGCTCTTCGCGAGGACGGCCAGCGAGAGCTTGTTCTGCACCCGCGCCATCCCGCGCGCGCCGGACTCGTAGGCACGGATCGCGTTCAGCACGACGCCGAACTCACCCTGCTCCTCGACCAGCGCGGCCTGCACCTCGTCGGTGAGCGGGAGCCGGTCGGCGAGGTCCCTGGCGTCGACGCCCAGCAACTCGGCCACGCCGGACAGCAGACCGATCGTGAAGCCGACGTCGGCGGGCAGGTGGGCCTGCGTCGCGATGTTCTGGATCCACCGGCCGCGCACCATCGGGATCGACAGGTCGGCCTCACCGGCCCCCGACAGGTCGCTGACGATCATCACCGCGAGCCACTGACGCAGCCGTTCGAGCCCGAGAATGACCACCGCGTCCTGGATCGACGCGATCCGCCGCCGCTGCCCGACCGAGGCCGAGTTCGTGGCGCGCAGGATGCGCAGTGCCAGCCCCGGGTCGGCCGCGATCACCGACGACAACTTCGGCAAGTCGACGTCCGGGCTGGTCAGCAGGCCCAGCAGCTCGAGCTGGCGCGCTTTCGACGGGCTGATCGCCTCCGCGGTCAACGTCTCCGGCCGGCCGAGCAGGTACCCCTGGAACAGCTCGAAGCCGAGGTCCCGCGCCAGCTGGTAGTCCGCGTCGGTCTCCAGGCGCTCGGCCAGCAACTTGATGCTCCGCTTGCGCCGGCGTGCGATCGCGACACGTTCGCCGAGCAGCGTCGGGTCGACGCCGGCGACCTCGAACTTGATGTACGTGGCGTAGTCGAGCAGCCGATCGATGCTGGTGCCCCAGACGAAGTCGTCGAGCGCGATCGCGTACCCCTGCCGGGCCAGGTCGGCGACGCCGGCCACCACCCGGTCGTCGACCTCGACGGTCTCCAGGACCTCGAGCACGGCCAGGTCCGGCGCGAACGGCAGCGGCAGATCACCGGCGAGGAACTCGGCGGTGAGGTTGACGAACCCGAGCCGGTCCCCGACCAGGCGTTCCAGCCCGAACTCGGCGAACGCGTTGACGAGCACCCGGCTGGTGGCCGCCGCGGCGCGCTCGGTGGAGGCGGTCGCGCCGGGAGCGTCGCGGAACAGGAGCTCGTAGGCGATCAGCTGGCCGTCGCGGTTGACGATCGGCTGGCGGGCCACGTAGAGCGTCTCAGTGCTGTCCGCGACGGGCTGCGGCGGCGCGGGGACTGGGTGCACGTCGATGACATCGGCGGGGGATGCCCCGGGTGAAGCAAAAGAATCCCTCAGGCCCGGCGCCCGGGTGCCGATGGGGCACAAGCCAGGACGGCAGCGGGGAGCCCGACGGATCGGGCATGTCGTCGTACCTGCGGAGCGCCGTGAACTTCAAGGCGATCGGGCCGTTCGCCGTACCGGTCGGCATCGTATCCATCATCGTGATGATGGTCGTGCCGCTGCCGACCTTTCTGCTGGACATCCTGCTGGCTTTGAACATCACGTTGTCGCTGGTCATCGTACTGGTCAGCTTGTACGTGACGCGCCCGCTGGACTTCTCGATCTTCCCCGCGCTGCTGCTCGTCGCGACGCTGTTCCGGCTCGCGCTGAACATCAGCGCCACCCGCCTGGTGCTGCTCGACGGATTCGCCGGGCACGTCATCGAGGCCTTCGGTCACTTCGTCGTCGGTGGCTCGCTGATCATCGGCCTGGTCATGTTCCTGATCCTGGTCGTCATCCAGTTCCTGGTCATCACCAAGGGTGCCGAGCGGGTCGCGGAGGTCGGCGCCCGGTTCACGCTCGACGCGATGCCCGGTAAGCAGATGGCGATCGACGCCGACCTCAACGCCGGTCTGATCGACGAAGGCGAGGCGCGCCGCCGCCGCGAGGACGTCGCCGCGGAAGCCGACTTCTACGGCTCGATGGACGGTGCCTCGAAGTTCGTCAAAGGCGACGCGATCGCGGCGATCGTCATCACGGCGATCAACCTGATCGGTGGCATGACCGTCGGGATCCTCCAGAAGGGCATGGCCCCGATGGAGGCGGTCAACACCTACAGCCTCCTGAGCATCGGCGACGGCCTGGTCTCCCAGATCCCGGCACTGCTGCTGTCGGTGTCCACCGGTCTGATCGTGACCCGCTCGGCGACCTCCGGCGACATGGGGACGTCGGTGGTCGGGCAGCTCGGAGCCCAGAAGCGGGCGGTGCAGATCGCCGGGGCCGCCGCGCTCGCGCTCTGCCTGATCCCCGGCCTGCCCAAGTTGCCGTTCCTGCTGCTGGGCGCGGGGACGCTCTTCCTGGCGTCGCGGCTGCCCTCCGCGGATCAGCGGAAAGAGGACGAGGCCGCGGAACAGGCCGCGACGGCGACGCCGACCGGCCCGTCGCCGGACTCGCCCGAGGCGCTCCTCGGGGAGATGCGGGTCGACCCGCTCGAGCTCGCGCTCGCGCCGGACCTGGTGGACCTCGTCGACACCTCCGGCGGCGACCTGCTCGACCGGGTGCGTGCGCTGCGTCGCAAGGTCGCGCTCGAACTCGGCATCATCATGCCGCCGGTGCGCACCCACGACGACCTGGACCTGCCGCTCTCCAGCTACGGCATCCGGATCAGCGGCGTCGAAGTGGCGCGGGGCCAGGCGCCGCCCGGCACCGCGCTGGCGATCGGCGACGGTCTGGAGGCGCTGCCGGGACGCGCCGGGCACGAGCCGGTGTTCGGGCTCGAGGGCAAGTGGATCCCGGCCGAGCTGCGACACCAGGCCGAGATCATGGGCGCGACCGTCGTCGACCGGGCCTCGGTGGTGATCACGCACCTGGCCGAGGTGGTGCGCCAGAACGCGTCGCGGCTGCTCGGCCGGGAAGACGTCCGCAACCTCACCGAGGTCGTTAAGCGGTCGCACCCGGTCGTGATCGAGGAGCTGACGCCGGCACTGCTCAGCCTGGGTGAGATCCAGCGGGTGCTCCAGCACCTCCTCGACGAAGGGGTGCCGATCCGCGACCTGGTCCGGATCTTCGAAGGGCTGTCGCTGGCCGCGAAGGCGGGGAGCACTCCCGACGGGCTGCTCGAAGCCGCGCGCAGCTCGCTCGGCCCGGCGATCGCCAACCACTACGTCGTCGAGGGGCGCCTGCCGGTGATGACGCTCGACCCGCAGATCGAACAGGCGCTGCTGGAATCGCTGCGCCCCGGCGAGGGCGGGATCCAGCTCGGCGTGGACACCGCGCGGGCCGAGGCGCTCGTCACCGAGGCGCACCGGCTGTTCGACACGGCGGAGCAGCGGGGCACCACCGCGGTGCTGGTCTGCTCGCCGGTCCTGAGATTGCCGCTGCAGCGGCTGGTCCGGCTCGCGACGCCGCGCCTCCCGGTGCTGTCGTACACCGAGATCTCGGGCGTCTCCGCCCAGATCGAGACCGTGGGGGTGGTGGGCGGTGTCTACCCGGCTGTTGCTTGAGGGTCCGGATCTGGAATCGCTGCTCGCGAAGATCAAGGAGGAACACGGTTCGGCGGCGCGGATCGTGTCCGCCGAGCGGGTGCGGAGCGGAGGGCTGGCCGGCTTCTTCGCGAAGCAGCGGTTCGAGATCGCGGTTGACATCCTCGATCCGGAGGAGTCGCCGGACGAGAGCGAGGACCTCGACGCGCCGACCGCGGACGGGTTGACCGCGCTGCTCGCGCGGGCGGAGGCACAGGACTCCGTCGAACGTCCGGTGGCGCGACCGGGCAACGCCGCGCGGTTCGCCGAGGTGCTGGCGGAACGGAGCGGGGACGCTGCGCGCCGCACGATCGAGCCCGCGGGTGGTGTCGGGGCTGGTGCGACGCGGTTCGGGGTGTTCGACGGTCTGGCCGACACGGCGGCGGCCGGCCCGTTGCCCGGGGCGACGGACGATTCCGCCCGAGGGGGTGCCGGGGCTCAGGGTTCCACGGCCACGGGGCAGGGCGTCGGTGAGCGCGGGGCCGGAGTGGCCGGGCGCGGAAGTGCGGGGACCGGGATCAACGGGCCCGCAGCTGCCGGACGCGGAGGTGCGGGAACCGGAACCACCGGGCCCGCAGCTGCCGGACGCGGAGGTGCGGGAACCGGGATCACCGGGCCCGAGGCCGGGCCGGAGGCTGCTGGGCGCGGGGCGGCTGGGCGCGGGGCGGCTGGGCACGGGGCGGCTGGGCACGGGGCGGCTGGGCACGGGACGGCCGGGCACGGGACGGCTGGGAAGCCCGGTTCGAGCGGGGGGCCGGTGTTGAACGGTCCTTCGGTAGCCGCGAAGCTCGCGGAACGGGCACGACGCCGGGCCGCGGAACTCGCCGCCGAGGCCGCCGAGAACGAGCAGCGCACCGCGAGCCGCCGCAACGGACGCATCCGGATCGTGTCCGGACCCGGCGCCGCGGATTCGATGCCCGGCGAGGACGCCGGATCGGACGACGACGCGTCGGTGGCCACCGAATCGCCGGCCGACATCGCACGCCCCCGCGCCACCTCCCCCGCACCCGGCACCCGCCGCGACGGCACCGAACCCGACGAGGACGCGGAACCCCACGACGAAGCCGACCGCTCCCGAGGTGCGGACCGCTTCACGGATGCCCAGCACCACGACAACACCCAGCACCACGACAACACCCAGCACCACGACAGCACCCAGCGCCACGACACCTCGGAGCACGACGAACCGTCGGGACGCCTGGTCGGAGCACGGCGCCGCGGCCGTTCGGAGGCCGAGGAGCCGGAACACCACGAAGAGCCCGGGCACCGCGGAGAGCCGGAGCACCGGTCCGGCACCGGGCGGCGGGGTTCGGTGGAGCGGAGTCCGGGACGCCGTGACGGGAGGGCGGGGCCGGGTTCCCCGAGCTCCGACCGGATCGACGAGGACGAGGACGGCGCGGTCACCGCGGAGGTTCTGATCGCCCGGCCGCAACCGCGGCGCCGCACCGTGCGCGGTGCTCACCCGGTCTCCCCCGCACCGCGCCGGTCGGCTCCCGCGGCGGCGGAGTGGGGCACGTCCGCGGTCCAGCGGACCGACGTCGCGACCCCTGGGCACCCGGTCCTCGCCGCCGACGATCAGCGGCCCGCGACCGGCCGAGCCAGCGTCCCGGCCCACCCCGGCCCCACCGGACCGCACGCATCCACCGGACCGCACGCCCCCACCGGACCGCACGCCCCTACCGGACCGCACGCGCCCACCGGACCGCACACGCCGGGCACACCGGTCGCGCCCGGCCTCCCGCCGGAGATCGACGGGCCGCCCACCGCGGTGCAGCCGATGCGCCGGCTTCCCCCCAAACCCACCGCCCGCAACGGCTACGACCATCCGGCGGTCCAGCTCGTCCGCAACGGCGTGCCGGTGCACATCGCGGCCCGCGCCGTCGGGCCCGACCCGTGGACCGCGGTGGCCAGGGCGGTCGCCGGGCTGCCCTATCCCCCGGCGCTGCCCTCTCGCCCCGGCGAGGTGCTGGTGATCGTCGGTGACGCCGAACCGGCGCTCGTGGTCGCGGGACAGATCGCCGCGCTCTCGGCCGGCATCGACCCGTCGGCGACGCTCGTCGCGGGCTCGATCGCCGGTACCGGTCTGCGCCGCTCCCATCGGATCTCCGGCCCGGAGGAGGCGGTCCGGAGGGCGGCCGAGCTGCACTCGTCGGCCGGTCCCCGGATCGTGGTCGTCGAGGCCACCGCGGGCTCGCCGATCGGCCGCCCGGCCGCGGTGACGCCGGGCGCCGACGGTTCGCCGCGCGCGACGATCGCCGCGCTCGCCCCGACCCAGGTCTGGGCCTGCGTCGACGCCACGCGCAAGAACGCCGACACGGCGCGGTTCCTGGACGCGCTCGACCGGGTCGACGCGCTCGCCGTGCACGGCGCCGACGAGACCGTCGAGCCCGGCAGCGTGCTGCACTTCGGTCTGCCGGTCGTCATGCTCGACGGCCGGCCGGCCACCGCGCGCCGCTGGACCACGCTGCTCTGCGAGCGCCTGACCGGCGGTCCGTTGCCGGGTGACGGCCCGATCGCCCCGATCATGCCGCTGGAGCTCCCGGCCGGGCACCGCGGCGCCCACGCGGCCGTCACGGAGGAGCCGGTGGGGTCACGGCGGACGACGCACCGCGCTCCGGACGCCGGGTACCGCCCACCCGCACCGGTCGACTACCCGCCGGCGCCCGGCGCCGGACTCAACGGCCCCGGACTCAACGGCCGGGGCGGGAACGGCCGGGGCGGGAACGGCCGGGGCGGGAACGGCCGAAGCGGGAACGGCCGTGGCGGTAACGGGCACGGCACGCCCGGGCCGGCGGCAAACGGTCACCCGAGCCCGGTCTGGTGGCCCGAGGACGAGCCGGGCGGCTTCTGATGTTCGCCCGCTACTCCGTGCTGCTGCTGGCCGCGCTGCTGGCCGGCCCCGCGCTGTGGCAGGCGTTCGTCGTCGGGGACCTGGACATGGACACCGCGCTCATCCGCTACCTGATCGCGGTGCTGGTGGCGGCGGTCATGCTGGGGTTCCTGCGGATGCTCTACAACACCTACCAGCGCATCCACGAGGAACACGAGCTGGAGCGGCAGCTCGAGGAGATGCGTCAGGCCGAGGCCGAGCGCCGCGCCGCCGCCGAGGCGGCCGAGGCCGAGGGCAACGGGCCCACCGCCTGACCCACCGCCCGCAGCGGCGGGAACATTCGTTCAAGACCTGGTGCCGGCACCTGGGAGACGCTCACGGTCCGACTCGACCGCGGGAGACGATCGTGATGCCCGACTCTGACGTGCACGTGCTGGTGGACGGCGACCCGGACACCTCCACCCTGCTGCTGCTCACCAACGCCGTCGCCCCGAGCGCGATCTGGAACCCCGTGGTTCCGGCGCTCGCGGAGAGCCACCACGTGGTCCGCGTCGACCTGCTCGGCCACGGCACCCCGCCGCGCTACGACGTCGCGACCCAGGTCCGCCGCATCGCCGCCGTCCTCGACCGCCTCGGGAGGACACGCGTGACCGCGGTCGGGCACTCGTCCGGCAGCATGCTGGCCACCGCGCTCGCCGAGGCGCGCCCCGACCTCACGGCGGCCGTCGCCCTGCTCGACATGGGTCCAGACCTCACCGCCCAGCTCCCGGAGAGCCTGCTCTTCCGGCTGGTCCGGACCCGCTTTCCCGGCGCGGTGCTCTGGCGTCTGCGTAGCCCGAAGAGTATGGCGAAGGCCGCGCGCGGCACCGCCGAGAACGTGCGGATCCCCGAGTCGTGGTTCGAGCACCTGCACCGGATGACCCACCGGGACTTCCTCGGCGTGATGGGCGCCTACCGGGACTATCTCGAGGAGCGCAGCCTGCCGGACCGGCTCCGCGGCTCGGGGCTCCCGCTACTGGTGATCTTCGGTGCCGACGACGAGCGGTGGCGGGCCTCGTCGGCGGAGGCGTACCGGGTCGTGCCCGGCGCCCGGATCGAGCTGCTCCCGGGCGTGGGGCACACCCCGCCGCTGGAAGCACCCGAGCCGACCGCGGCACTCCTGTTGGATTTCGCCGCCACGCTCGTACGCTGAGGCCGTGCGATCCGCGCGAGCCGGTGCGCCGGGCTGGGACATCACGCTTCCCGGTCGGCCCGGGCCGACCGGCGTCGCGATGGCGGCGTTCAGCGACCACTCCGACGTGCCGGTCGACATCGACATGGTTCCGCACTCCGCCGTCACGCTGATCCTCGATCTGGGCGAGGAGTCGCTCGTCGTGGCCGACGCCACCGGCTCGCGGCGGGACGGGTGCGTGGTCGCCGGGCTGGTGCCCCGGGGCGCGCGCGGCCGCGGTCCGGCCGGCGGCTTCGCCTGTCTCCAGGTGCGGTTGTCGCCGGTGGTGGCGCACGCGGCGCTGGGCGGGGACCTCGCCGGTCAGGTCGTCGGCCTCGACGACCTGTGGGGACGCGACGCCCGGCGGCTGCATGGCCGGCTGCGTGCCGCGGCGAGCTGGGAGGACCGGTTCACGATCGCGCGGACGGCGCTGGCCGGGCGCCTGGAGGAGGGGCGCGCGGCCGACCCGGAGGTCGCGTACTGCTGGGCGCGGCTCCGGCGGGGGCGCGGGCACGTCCGGGTCGAACGGCTGGCCGCCGACGTCGGCTGGAGCCGTAAGCGCCTGTGGTCCCGCTTCCGGTCGCAGATCGGGCTGACGCCCAAGCAGGCGGCCCGGCTGATCCGGTTCGACGACGCCGCGCACCGCCTCGCGGCCGGGCGCGGTGCCGCGCGGGTCGCGGCCGAGAGCGGGTACGCCGACCAGTCGCACCTGCACCGCGAGGTGCTGGCGTTCGCCGGGGCGACCCCGGCCGCCGTGGCGACCAGGCCGTTCCTCGCCATCGACGACGTGGCGTGGCCGGACCGGCGTCAGGGGTGACCGCGCGACGCGGTCACCCCGATGCCTCCGGCCATCTCAACCCGCCAGCGAGATCCAGAGCCGACCGGAGCCGTACCCGGCCACGGCCACCGCCAGGTCGAGACGGGCGCCGAGCGCGACGCACCGCCCCTGGATGTCGGCCGGAGCCGGCTCACCCGGCAGGTACACGCTCTCCTTCTCCAGCCGCAGGTGCGGCGTGCCCTCCCGGTTGAGGAGCGCGGCCATGATGTTGCAGACCTCACGGACGTTCTCCCCGACCATCTTGGAGAGGTCACCGTCCTCGACGCAGGCCTCGGCCCCACCCTTGGGGATCAGCCCGATCGCCGCGCCGATCCACGCCGACAGGGGCAGGTCCATCCCGCTGACACCGGTGACCTTGTTGGTGTCGTCGATGTAGACGGCCACGGTGGCCTTCTGCAGGTCGGCCGCCGCCGGCGGGTTGCCGTCGCCCACCGTGATGTCCTTGCCGAGCAGTTCTTCCAGCATGTCCCGGACGTCTTTCGGGGACGGCAGCTGTGTCGTGGCTTGAGTCATCCGGTCACCCCAGGATCGAGTCCAGCTGTTCCTTGAACATTTCTGCCGTGAACGGCTTCGCGATCAGGAACAGCGCGCCACCGGCGGCAGCCGTGTCGCGCATCTCCTGGGTTCCTTCGGACGTCACGAAGCCGAACGGCGTGTTGTTGCCGCCGGCCCGGAGCGCCCGGAGCGCCTCGATGCCGGTCAGATTGGGCATGTTCCAGTCGGACAGCACCAGGTCGAAGCTGTCGGCGTTCGCCTTCGCGACGAGCTCGGCGCCGTCCTCGGCCTCGACCAGGTCGTGGCCGTCGTACCCGGCCTGCCTCAGCGTCCGGGTGACGATCTGACGCATCACCCGGCTGTCGTCGGCAATCAGGATTTTCATTCGGTCCCTCCCCCTTGCGGCTTCTCCAGCACGCTGACCTCCATAGGCTCACCCAACCAGGTCGCCTCAAACCGGCATATTTCATCGCCGACAAGCCACGGGTCGCCATCGGCGTTGTTGTGCACCTCGGGAAGGCCGAGCGTGCACGGCTCGGGCAGCAAGCTCTTGACGTTGCCACCGATCACGTTCGCGAGCTCGCCCAACGCGTCGTCGACGTCGCCTTCGGTTACGTCGTCGGACTCCATTCCGAGCAGCGCCGCGGCCGCCTCCTTGGACGCCACGTCCGAGCACGCCACCAGGACCAGACCGTGCCAGGCCCCGCTGACCGCGACCCCGGCCACGACGTCCTTGGAGAGCTTGTCCGGCGGTAGCGGTATGAGCGGCTTCTCACCGTCGGTGTCGAGGTAGGAGGCCCACACCTGCTCGGCGATCTGCTGCAGGTCGTCGCCGGTCGGGGCCATCGTCGCGCTCACGCGTGCGCTCCGTCCGGGATCAGGCCGAGCATGACCAGCTTGTCGACGATCGCGTCGGGTGTGAACGGCTTGATCACGTACTCGTGAGCCCCGGCGGCCAGAGCACGGACGATCTGGCCGTGCTCGCTCTCGGTCGTCACCATCATCAGGGTCATCCCCCGGTATTTCTTGTCCGCGCGAACGGCGGTCACGAACTCCAGACCGTTCATCTCCGGCATGTTCCAGTCGATGAGGGCCAGCTCGGGAACAGCCTCGAGTTCCTCGAGACGGTCCATCGCCTCCCGCCCATTGCCGGCTTCGACCACGTCGAAGTTCAGTCCGGTGACGATGCGTCGAAGGATCAGTCGCATCGCTCGCGAGTCGTCGATGACCATGCAGAGCACTCGCCTCACCCCTTCCCCGTGACGCCGACCGGCGCCGAGATACCGGTCCGCGGCCGGTAGGCCGACGTCCGTCCGGTGACGACGCGTTCGAAGCCGTCGTCGATTCCCATCGTGGTCTCGGCGGCGCCGAGGAAGAGCCACCCATCCGGCTTCAGGAGATTCCGGATGCGCTTGAGCACGCCCCGCTTGGTCTCCACGTCGAAGTAGATGAGGACGTTGCGCAGGAACACCACGTCGAAGGCCGGCATCGGGGGGAACGGTGCCGCCAGGTTGAGCCGCTTGAACGAGACCGCCTTCTTGATCGGCGCCGCGACCTCCCACTCCGCGCCGGCCCGGGTGAAGTGCTTCACCAGGAGCGGGGCGGGCAGGCCGCGGTTGACTTCCAGCTGGCTGTAACGGCCGCGTTCGGCCCGGGCCAGCATCTCGGTGGAGATGTCGGTGCCGAGGATCTCGTAGGTCCAGCCGGGTGGCAGGTTCTCCTTCAGCAGGATCGCCAGCGTGTACGGCTCCTGGCCACTGGAGGACGCCGCCGACCAGACCCGCAGGTGGCGCGACGGTCCGCGGGACTTCACGACGTTCGGGATGACGAGTTCGGTCATCGCGGTGAACGGCTCGCGGTCGCGGAACCAGGACGTCTCGTTCGTCGTCAGCGCGTCGACGATGCTGTCGCGGTCCTGGCGCCCGGACGGGCTCTGCGCCCGGAGCAGGAACTCGGTGACCGAGGCCAGTCCCGCTTTGCGGGCCAGCGGCAGCAGCCGGGCCTCGACCAGGTACTCCTTGCCCGGTTCCAGCACGATCGACGCCTCCCGGCGGACCAGGCTGCTGACGAACTGGAACTCGTGCGCCGAGAGGCTCATCGGACCACCGCCAACCGGTTGGCTCGGCCGTGGCCGACGCGAGCGAGCAGAGTGTCGGAAATCGAGCCGAGCGGTAGCACCACATCGGCGAGCCCGGCCTGCGCGACGGCCCCGGGCATGCCCCAGACCACAGATGTCTCCTCGTCCTGGACCACTATTTCGCTACCGACCCTCGCCAGAACCTCGCAGCCCTTCTTGCCGTCCTGCCCCATGCCGGTGAGGACGACGGTCAGAGCGTGTGCCCCGAAGACGCTCGCCACCGACCGGAACAGCGGGTCCACCGCCGGTCGGCAGGAGTTCTCCGGCGGTCCCTCGTGCAGCTTGGTGAGCACGGAAGTGCCTTTCCGGACGACTTCCAGGTGCTTGTCGCCGGGCGCGATGTATACCGTCCCGGCATCCAAGGGGATGTCCGCCGTCGCTTCGACCACTTTTACTGCACTTGCCCGATCTAGGCGATCTGCGAACATTTTGGTGAAAATTGGCGGCATGTGCTGAACGACGACCACCGGAACCGGTAGGTCCTTCGGGAAGCCCTGGACGACCTTGGCCAGTGCGTCCGGTCCGCCGGTCGAGCAGCCGACCGCGATCACGTCGATCCGCTGACCGGGGACCTTGCTTTTCGCCGGCCGCATCGGCGCGCGAATGCCTCCGGACGGGGCGGCCGGAGCACCGAGCGGAGGACGTCCGGCCAGCGGGGCACCCGGGCGTCCGGGCGGCGCCGTACCGGGACGCCCCGGCGGCAGTCCCGGGCGACCGGGAGCGGGCCGCTGTTTCGGGCCGAGCGCGTAGATCCGCGGGATCAGCTGCTCGCGGACGCTCTTGATCGACTCCCGGACGCTGCCGACGTTCGCCGGTTTGGTGACGTAGTCGGTGGCGCCGGCGGCGAGCGCTTCCAGCGTCGCCGACGCGCCGTTGGCGGTGAGCGTGCTGAACATGATCACCGGAAGGCGCTTGTGCTTCGGGCGCAACTCCTTGAGCGTCCCGATGCCGTCGAGTACCGGCATCTCGATGTCCAGCGTCATGACGTCCGGCTTGAGCTCTTCGATCTTCGCCAGAGCGAGTCGCCCGTTCGACGCGGTGCCGACGACCTCGATGCCGGGATCGTCGCTGAGTGCGTCCACGATCAAGCGCCGGACGACGACCGAGTCGTCGACCACTAGAACCTTGATCACACGCGCCGCCTTCCCGTGCCGAGGCCCACGCCGCAGCAGGACGGGACGCACCTCGGGGCCGTCACGGCGTCCCTATCGGTCACCGGACGGGCAGGCTGAGTGAAAGGTGTGACCGGGGTTACGAGCCCAACGCGGACGGGCCCAGACTCGCGAGCACCGGGCCGAGCAGCCGGTGCGCGGTCGCGGCGTCGACGAGGTCACGCGCGGCGAGAGCCTGCATCGCGCCGCTGAGCAGGTTCCACACGCCGGCAGCCCGCTCGGTGATCGGTATGCCGCTGGTCTCCACTGCCTGGACCAGTAAAAACTGCGCCGCCGCCGCCTCGCGGATCCGGCCGGCCAGGTGCACGGCCCAGGACGCCGAGTGGATCGCCGGGGCCCAGCTGGCCGAGTCGCGCCGGCCGGCCTCCGCCGCTTTGTAGAGCCGCGAACCGTCCTGCTGGCTCAGGCTGCCGACGCGGTCGAGCAGCGCGCGCACCGACGACTCGGTGGGGCCGAGCGCGGTCTCCCGCTCCGGGAGGCGGCGGCTCGCCGCCACCCAGGGAGTCGCCAGGCGCCGCCGGGTGTCGTCGTCGAGCTGTGCGCGCAGGTAACCGGCGACGAGCGCGTCGCAGATCACCGCCGTGGCCGCCGACGCGGCTTCCGACTGCACCTTGACCGGCCTGGGGGCCGGCTCCCCGGCGCGCTGCACCGGCGGGAACTGGGGGGCGCGGTCGGGCTCGGAGCCGTCGGTCACGCTCCAGGTCCAGTCCAGGACGTCGTACCGGACGCACTGGATCAGGCCGTCGACCGTGCCGAGCGGCGCCCGCTGCAACAGGCCGAGCGCCGCGCTGGCACGCTTCTCCACCGACGCGTCGGGGTCGGCTTTGCTCAACCCGGCGACGTCACGGACCGTAGGCTGAACGGTCGTGGCGATCTCGATCGCGGCCCACAGATCGGCGCGCTGACCATCGTCCGCGCGGTGCTCCGCGAGCACCTCCAGATCGTCCGGCGTCAGCGCGAGTGCGCGCGTGAGGACGTCGGAGACGCCGGCCCCACCCTCGATCCGGGTGAGGTCGAAACCGAGGACGGGCGCGCTGACCAGGCTGTACACGCAAGCCAGTCTGACAGCCGTTCGGCGGTCCGCCAAGAGCTCACCGACGGCCGTTCAGCGTCCAATTAGGACGCCAACCGGTCGATTCGAGCGGACGGGTGCCGTCGGTGTGAACTACGGCATACCGTCACGGACGGTGATGTGCTCAGGCTGCTCCGAGCTCGGCGGCTACGCTCTCGGCGTCCCGCGCGAACCGGGGGGCGACGAGCCCGAACGCCTGCAGCGGGTCGCTGCCGGGCGTGTGGGGGTGCTCCAGCGGGCCGAGGGCACCGATCAGGTCCACGGTTCCGACCGGCGGGTCGCCCGCCGGCGGCACCGACCCGGTGAGCATCGCCAGCAGCGCGGCCTGCTCGCTCACCGAGTCCAGGAGCGCACGCTCCTCGGCGGTCAGCGCATCGGTCTTCGTCTTCGATCGAGACATGTCGCCCTACCTCGCCGCAGCCTTGGCGGTGCTGGACCCCAGGTCGACCGCCCGCTTCGCGTCCAGCGCCAGCATCAGCCGGCTGTCGAGCTTGAACGCGCCGATGATCAGCTCCCGGAGCGGACCGGCGAGCGTGTCCGGCGGCGGCTCGAACGTGTCGGACTGCAGTTCGACCACGTCACCGATCTTGTCCACGAGCAGGCTGATCGCCTCGCCCTCCTCGGACACGATCACGTTCATGGACGGCTTGGACATGTCCCGCGGCTCCAGGCCCAGACGCACCCGCAGGTCCACCGCCGCCATCACCTGACCACGCAGGTTGATCAGGCCGCCGACCGACTTGTCGGCCAGCGGGACGCGCGTGTACTCGCTGAACCGCAGCACTTCGACGACCTTGGCGACGTCGACACCGAAAAGCTGGTCGGCCACCTCGAAGGTGGTGTACTGACGTGAAGTCATCAGCGGCCTCCGGGGCGGAGCGTCGCAGGGAGCGCCAGCGGCCGAGGAAGGCAGCCTCGGAGCTCCGTGGAAAGTGTCGTCATCAGACCGCGCTCATTTCCTCGAGACCGCCGGCGTACTGGTCCTCGTACTCGTCCATCGCGTCGAAGAAGTTGACGTCAGCCGCCAGGATCGCCTGCCGGACGTCGAGCATCTCGGTGACACGCTGCTGGATGACCGCCGAACCGGTGAGGCCGGAGTCGTCCAGGTCGCTGTGGGTGTCGGTGGAGTCCTCGACGATGTCGACGATCTTCTCCACCGCGAGCGCGACGCTCCGGCCGCGCTCGCTGTAGACGACCACCGGCACCGAGTCGCCGTCCTCGGCCGGGTACGCACCGAGCAGGTGCGCGAGCCGGACCAGCGGCAGGATGCGGCCGCGGTACTGCACGACCTCCCGGCTGCCGACCCGCTCGATCTTGTCGATCGGGAACTCCTCGAGCCGGGTGACCATGTCCAGCGGCACCGCGACCCGGCGGTCGCCGACCCCGGTGATGAGCAGCCGGTTGCCGCTGCCCTGCCGGTTCTGCGACTGCTGGGCGTCGGCGCCGAGCCCGGACTTCTCCACCGCCTGAGCCGCCAGCAGCGAACGCCGGGCGAGCGACTGGACGTCGAGGATGAGCGCGACCTTTCCGTCGCCGAGGATCGTCGACCCCTGGTAGACGCCGATGTCCTTGAGCAGCGTCGCGAGCGGCTTGACCACGATCTCCTCGGTGTTGAGGACCCGGTCGACCACGAGGCCGAACCGGCGCCCCTCGGCCTGGAGAACCGCGATGTAGACGTCCTTGTCGTTCGAGCCGACCGGCAGGCCGAGGCTCTCGTCCAGGCGGACGAGCGGCAGCAGCTTGCCGCGCAGCCGGTAGACCGGCGCACCGGAGACGTGCTCGATGTTCTTGTCCGAGGAGCCGTCGACGAACACCAGCTCGTCGACCGCGATCTGCGGGATCGCGTACTGCTCGGTGCTGCACTCGACGGTGAGGGCCTGGATGATCGCCAGCGTCAGCGGGATCGTGAGGCGCCAGACCGTGCCGCGGCCGGGCGTCGAGTCGACGTCGACGGTGCCGCCGATCTTCTCGATGTTGGTCTTGACGACGTCCATGCCGACGCCGCGGCCGGAGACGTTCGTGACCTTCTTCGCCGTCGAGAAGCCGGGCTGGAAGAGCAGCTGGAGAATGTCGCTGGTCTCCATCCGGGCCAGCTGGTCGCGGGTGATGACGCCCCGGTCGAGCGCGGTGGCCGCGACCCGCTCGGGGTCGATGCCCGCGCCGTCGTCGGCGACCTCGACCACGACGTGACCACCCTCGTGGTACGCGCGCAGCGTGAGCGTGCCCTCGGGGTTCTTGCCGGCGGCCTGGCGGACGTCCGGCGGCTCGATGCCGTGGTCGACCGCGTTGCGGACGAGGTGGGTCAGCGGGTCCTTCACCGACTCCAGCAGCGACCGGTCGAGCTCGGTGTCCTTGCCCTCCATCGCCAGGCGGATCTGGCGGCCGAGCTGGCTGGAGAGGTCGCGGACGACTCGGGGCAGCTTCGACCAGATCTGGTCGATCGGCTGCATCCGGGTCTTCATCACCGATTCCTGCAGCTCGGAGGTGATGAGGTTGAGCCGCTGGGTGGTGCGGGTCAGCGCCGGGTCACTCATCTCGCTGACGCCGCGGACCAGCTGGTTACGCGTGAGCACCAGCTCGCCGACGAGCCGCATGAGCGCATCGAGCAGGTCGACGTCGACACGGATCGAGCTCTCGGCGACGCTCCGGCGCTGCGGGGCGGAGCCCTCCTCGCCGGGCTCCGGCGGACCGGGGGGCGCACCGGCGCCGCCGGCCCGCTGGACGGGCGCCGCGGGCTTGGCCGGCTCCTCGGGCGCGGGCTCCTCGGCGGCCGGCTCGGGCTCGGCGTCGGCGTGCGCCTCGGCGGCCGCGGGCTCGTCGGCGGGCGCCTCGGGAACCGGGGCCTCGGCGGCGGGCTCCGCCGCGGCCGGAGCCGCCTTGGGCTTGCCGGAACCGTCCTCGATGCAGGCGGTCACCTGCTCGATGACGCTCTGGACGTCGACCTCGCCCTCGGCGCCGTTCTCCTCGATCGAGGTCAGCAGGCCACGCACGGTGTCGACCATGCGCAGCAGCGCGTTGGCGCTCTCCACGTTCATCGACTGCGCGCCGTCGCGGAGCCGGGAGAGCAGCGACTCGCCCGCGTGCGTCACCGTCTCCAGACGGTGGAACGCGAGGAAGCCGCTCGTGCCTTTGATCGTGTGGATCGTGCGGAAGATGCTGGACAGCAACTCACGAGAGTCCGGGTGCTGCTCGAGCGCGACCAGGTCCCGGTCGAGTTGGTCGAGGTTCTCGTGACTCTCGACCAGGAACTCTTGAACGATGTCGTCCAACTCGTCCACGTCTGTCTCCCTTGGGTCGTCACGCACTTCTTCGACGCGACAGGGGTTCACCTGAGGGAAAGACGGGGTCGAGCGCCATTCGGTATGCTAACTACGCTAATGTCCGTTATCTAGGCGGCGTACTGGGGGCTACATGAGTACGGTTCTGATCGCCGACGACGATCCGGACATCTTGGCGCTTGTGACCTTCAAAGTGAAGCAGGCGGGGTACCACCTGGTGACCGCCACCGACGGCGCCGCGGCGCTGGCCGCCGCTCGCGAGACCACGCCGGACCTCGTCGTGCTCGACGTGTCGATGCCACGCATGTCGGGGCTCGAGGTGTGCCGGGAACTGCGCAAGGACACGGCCACCGCGAAGGTTCCGGTGCTGCTGCTGACCGCGCGGGCGCAGGAGGCCGACATCGAGGCCGGCTTCGACGTCGGCGCCGACGACTACGTGGTCAAACCGTTCAGCCCACGCGAGCTGGTCGCCCGCATCGCCGCCATCCTCGGGCCCGCCTGAGCGCTCGTGGTCAGCGCGCGGACGCGCGGGAGAGGGCGCGGGCCTTGGCGGCTCGGATCGCGGCCTCGCGGGGATCGACGGCGGTGTCGGACCCGGTCGTGGCTCCGAGGGCGCGGGGCAGCGCGATCGTGACCGTCGTGCCCTGCCCCACCGCCGACCGCAGCGTCACCTCACCGCCGTGCCGCTCGACGATCGACCGCGCGATCGCCAGCCCCAGGCCGGTGCCCTGCACCGCGCTGGCCACGGCGTTGGACGCACGCTGGAACGGCTGGAACAGCCGGTCCTGATCGGCGGCCGGTATCCCCATGCCGGTGTCGGCGACCTCGAACGACACGCGCGCCTCGTCGCCGCGCACGCGGACGCGCACCGAGCCGCCGGCCGGCGTGAACTTCACCGCGTTGCCGACGACGTTGTGCAGTACCCGCTCGAGTTGCCTGTCGTCGCCGACCACCGCCAGCCCGTCGCCCCGGTCGGTCTCGAGCGTGACGCCCGCCCCGGCCGCGACCGGCCCGAACACCTCGCGGACCCCGTCGAGCAGCGAGGTCACCTCGACGCGGGTCGCGGTCATCTCCAGGTTCCCGGACCCGATCCTGGACAGCGTCAGCAGGTCCCCCACCAGCTCGCGCAGCCGCTCGGCGTTGCGCTCCACAACCCGCAGGCTGCGCTCCTGCGGGTCGGTGAGCTCACCCTGATCACCGGAGAGCAGGATCTCCAGGTAGCCGAGGATGCTGGTCAGCGGCGTCCGCAGTTCGTGCGACACGGTGGAGATGAAGTCGGTCTTCTGCCGGTCGAGATCCTGGAACCGCTCGGCCAGTTCACGCTGGTGGTCGTAGACCTGGGCGACGTGCAGCCCGCGGCCGGTGTCGGCGGCGACCGCGTCCAGCAGCACCCGGTCGTCGTCGGACCAGGGCCGGGAGCGCGCCAGCACCAGCGCGCCGGTCGACTCGGCGTCGATGCTGAAGACCGTGGTGAGAGCGGCGCCGATCATCGGCTCGTCCGCACGCAGCGACTCGATCGGGGGCGCGTCGAGGCCCGGGCGGCTCCAGAGCCGGTCGGTGCCGTCGGCGAGCCGGAGGTAGACGTGGTCGGCCTCGAGCACCGCGCCGAGCCCGGCGACGGCCTCGTCGAGGATCGCCTCCGGGTCGAGCGACGCCCGGACGGTGGCGCCCAGGTCGTGGGCCCGCTGCCGGGCCTCGGCCCGCCCCGACTCGGACGAGTGCAGCCGCTGGTGGTCCTCGGCCAGCTCGTTGAGCGCCTCGACGGCTTCCCGGGCCGACGGCGGTCCGGCCGGGCGCGCCCGCGCCGACCGGTCACCCGCGCGGATCCGGGCGAGCACGGTCCGGATCTCCTCGAACGGTCCGGTGGCTCGGTGGACGCGCCGCCCGAGCCCGAGAACCAGCCCCGCCGCGAGCACCGCCAGCAGCGCCGTACCCAGATCACCGATCAGATCGACGGAGCGCGCGTGCGCACGCGCGGCGGTGAGATCGGCGTCGAACCCGGTGGCGGCGCGGGCGTTCGCCGACCGGAGCCGGTCGAACTGCTGCTCTCCCCGCCTGACCACGGACACGTCGGCGATGCCGACGGCGTCGCCGAGCGGGGCGCTGGTGGCCACCCAGGCGTCGGCCTCGTCGATCTCGGCCGCCACCAGCGCGCGGAGCGGGTCGCGGTCGGCGGCCTCGCGGACCGCCGACCGCGCGGTGGCGTAGCCGGCCAGACCGCGCCGGTAGGAGTCGAGTAGCGACGGGTCACCGGTCAGCTGGTAGCCGCGCAGGCCCGTCTGGGCTTCGGTGAGGGACAGGAGCAGGTCGTCGTTGGCCGCTGCGGCCGCGGTCGCGCGGTGCACCCGCTCGTCGTTGCGGGACACGACGTAGTGGCCGACGACCAGGCGGGCGCCGCCGAGCAACAGGAGAAGCGCCACCACCGCGCCGACAGCGGCGCGGAGGGTGCTCGCCGGTGAGGTCATACGCAGGTGTTACCACCCCTTCAGAACAAATGCCCCTTTCGCGACGATTTATTATTACTCGCTCCTCTTGCCAGGGGTACCCGGGCGCGTCGCACACTGGAGGCGTGATCTGTCCGGCCTGTCGCGAGGGTCGCCACGCCGAATGCCGCGGCGGCACCTGGTGCTCCTGCCAGCACCGCTCGCCCCACCCACCCCAACGCCCGAACGGCCCGTCTACCGAGTAGCGCCTTCGCGGGCCAGCGCGGTCAGCCGGGAGAGGGCACGCAGGTACTTCTTGCGGTATCCGCCGGCGAGCATCTCCGGCGGAAAGATCTCGTCGACCGGGGTACCGGACGCGAACACCGGCAGGCTGCGGTCGTAGAGCCGGTCGACGAGCACCACCACGCGCAGCGCGGTGTTCTGGTCGGGGACCGGCGTGAGCCCGGTCAGCCCCACGGCCTCGACACCGTCGAGCAGGGCGCCGTACCGGGACGGGTGCAGGGTCGCCAGGTGCGCCAGCAGCGTCGACCAGTCGTCGACGGTGGCCGCGGGGTGGGCCGCGACGCGCTCGGCGACCACGCTTTCCGCGAGGGGCTCCGGCGCCTCGGCCGCGTCCCGGTGCCGGTAGTCGGGGCCGTCGACGCGGACCGCGTCGAAGCGCGCGGACAGCGCCTGGATCTCGCGGAGGAAGTCCTCGGCCGCGAACCGGCCCTCGCCCAGCTTGTCGGGAAGCGTGTTCGACGTCGCGGCCAGCGCGACCCCGCGCTCCACCAGGCGGGTGAGCAGGGACGAGACCAGCACGGTGTCGCCCGGGTCGTCGAGCTCGAATTCGTCGACGCAGAGCAGGCGCAGCGTGCCGAGCGCGTCCACGGTTCCGGCGAAGCCGAGCGCACCGACCAGGTGGGTGAGCTCGACGAACGTGCCGTACCCGGCCGGCTTCGGCGCCGCGTGCCAGAGCGAGGTCAGCAGGTGCGTCTTGCCGACGCCGAAGCCGCCGTCGAGGTAGATGCCCGGCCGGCCCTCGGGAGCCCGGGCCGCTCGCCGGAACAATCCTTTGCGCGGCGGTGGCGCGGAGAGCCGCTCGGCGAACGCCCGGACGGCGGCGAGCGCCGCGGCCTGCGACGGCTCGTTCGGATCGGGCCGGTAGGTGTCGAAACGCGCGTCCGCGAAGCGGGGTGGTGGGACGAGTTCGGCGACGAGCCGCGCCGGAGCGACCTCAGGCTGCCGGTCGGAGAGGTGCACAGTACGAGCCTACGGTGGGTCCATGCGCCTCCTGCACCCCGCTGCCGCCGAGCTCGACGACGTCGCGCTGGAGAAGCTGTACGCCACCGACCGGAGCGTTCCGCGGCTGCGGATGAACTTCGTCGCCAGCGTCGACGGCGGCGTGAGCGTCGACGGTCTGTCCGCCGGTCTGCAGAGCCCGGCCGACAAACGCGTGTTCAAGCTCCTCCGGGGCTGGTGCGACGGGCTCGTGGTCGCGGCCGGCACCGCTCTGGCCGAGGACTACGGCCCGGTGACGCTCGACGCCGAGCGTCGCGCCCGCCGCGAAGCCGCCGGCCTCGCCCCCACCCCGACGCTCGTCGTCGTGTCCGGCTCGCTCTCGATCCCACCCGACCACGCGTCGCTGGTCCGGGCGCCGGTGCGTCCGATCGTGGTCACCGGCCCGGACGCTCCCGCCGATCGGCGCCGCGCGATCGAGGAGGTGGCCGACGTCGTCGACGACGTGGACTTCGTCGCGGCACTGCACGCACGCGGTCTGAGCCAGCTGCTCTGCGAGGGCGGGCCACGCCTGTTCGCTTCCTTGACCGCCGCCGACGACGTCGATGAAATCTGCCTGACGATCAGCCCGCAGCTGGCCGGGGGCGGGCCGGGGAGGATCAGCGCCGGTCCGCACTCCCCCGACCCCCGGTCGCTCGCGCTCGCACACGTCGTCGAAGACGAGGGCGTGCTGTTGCTGCGTTATTGTCGCCCCTCTCTGCTTCACTGACCGGCATGAGTCCTGGTGCGGGCGATGACGAAGAAGTGCAGTGGGGGCTGCCGGTGGCACCCCCGGTCGACCCGATGCTGGCCAGCCCGGTCAAAGGCATCCCCGTCGGCGACGGTCTGTATTACGAGCCGAAGTTCGACGGGTTCCGCTGTCTGATCTTCCGCGAGGGCGACCGGGTGGTCCTGGGCAGCCGCGGCAACAAGGAGCTGCAGCGTTACTTCCCCGAGGTCGTCGAGGAGGTCCGTGGCTCGCTGCCCGAGCGGTGCGTGGTCGACGGCGAGCTCGTCGTCGTCGTCGACGACCGGCTCGATTTCGACGCGCTGGCGCAGCGCATCCATCCGGCCGCGACGCGCATCAACCTGCTCGCCGAGCAGACGCCGGCCCACTTCATCGCGTTCGACCTGCTGGCACTCGGCGACGAGTCGCTGCTCGAGGTCGGCTATTCGGGCCGCCGGGAGCGGCTGGCGGGCCTGTTCCCGGCCGACGGCGGGCCTTCCGGTCCGCGCACCCACCTCACCCCGGTCACCACCGATCCCGGGACCGCGCAGTCGTGGTTCGAGAAGTTCGAGGGCGCGGGGCTCGACGGGCTGATCGTCAAGGCCGCCGACGGCCCCTACGAGCCCGGCAAGCGCACGATGAAGAAGGTGAAGCACGCCCGCACCGCCGACTGCGTGGTCGCCGGGTTCCGCTGGCACAAGTCCGGACCGATCGTCGGTTCGCTGCTGCTCGGCCTGTACGACGACGAGGGGAACCTGCACCACGTCGGGGTGTCGGCGTCGTTCACCGCGAAGCGGCGCGCGGAGCTGGTGGAGGAGCTGGAGCAGTACCGGCTGTCCGATGTGTCCGAGCACCCGTGGTCGGCCTGGGCCGAGCAGACCGCGGAGGCGCCGCCGGCGGGAGAGGCGGTTCCCACCCGCATGCCCGGTGCGCCCAGCCGGTGGACGGGCAAGAAGGACCTGTCGTGGCAGCCGCTTCGGCCCGAGCTCGTCGTCGAAGTGGCGTACGACCACATGGAAGGCGATCGATTCCGGCATACTGCGCGTTTCGAACGTTGGCGGCCCGACCGGGAACCCCGTTCATGCACTTATGCTCAACTTGACCGTCCCGTCCGCTTTGATCTAGAACGCGTACTGAAGGGCTCTCCGTGACGTTGCGCCGCTCCCCCCGGCTCTCCCTCGTGATAGTCAGCCTCGCTGCCGCCGTCGGGTTGTCCGCGTGCGGCACGACCGTCGCCGACGGCGAGTGGAGATCCGTTCCCCGTGCCGGTTCGCCGAGCGCGGCGCCCTCGGCGGCCCCGTCGTCCGCTCCGGACACGAGTATGGCGAAGTGGACGGACTGCAAAGCCGAGATCGAGCGGTCGATCGGCACGTCGCTCTCGGGCGTCCAGGTCGACTGCGGTGCGGTGCGCGTCCCGCAGGACTGGGCGAACCCCACCGGCGCCACGTTCGACATCGCGATGGTGCGTGTCCGCCGCACCGACCAGAAGAACCGGATCGGGTCGCTGCTGGTCAACCCGGGCGGTCCCGGCGCGTCCGGCATCGAGCTGGCCGCGCAGACCCCGCTGTTCCTGCCGGGCGAGATCATGGAGCGCTTCGACGTCGTCGGGTTCGACCCGCGCGGCGTCGGCAAGTCCGCCCCGGTCGACTGCCTCACGGCGGCCAGCAAGGACGCCACCACCGCGGCGAACCCCGATCCGGCGCCGCAGAAGGAGTTCGACGAGCAGGTCAAGCTCTGGCGCACGTCGATCAACCCGTGCGTGAGCAAGTACGGGCAGTCGCTCGGCTACTACAGCACCGAGCAGACCGTGCGTGACATGGACGCGATCCGCGAGGCCGTCGGCGATCCGAAGATGACCTACCTGGGCTACTCCTACGGCACGCTGCTCGGCGCGGTCTACGCCCACCTCTACCCCGGGCGCATCCGGGCGTTCGTCCTCGACGGCGCGGTCGACCCGAACCTCGACGGCATCACCGCCTCGGAGGGGCAGGCCGCCGGGTTCGAGAAGGCGTTCGACAACTTCGCCGCCGCCTGCCGGGCGCGGGGTTCCGGCTGCCCGATCGGCCCCGACGCGCGGCGCACGCTGCACGACGTGCTGATCACCGTCCAGAAGAAGCCGGTCGCCGGGCGCGGCGGCGAGAAGCGCACGGCCACCACCGGCCACGTGCTCTCCGCGGTGACCGCGGCGCTGTACGTGAAGGCACAGTGGCCGACGCTGGAGAAGGCGATAGCCGACGTGTCCAAGGGCGACCCGACGACCGTGTTCGCGCTCAACGACAGCTTCACCGGGCGCAACGCCGACGGCTCGTACAACAACATGACCGACGCGTTCACCGCGATCGGCTGCACCGACGACCGGAACCCGCCGACCGTGGCGAAGGTCCGCACGCTGCAGGCCGAGTGGCGACGCAAGTACCCGCTGTTCGGTGCCCCGCTGGCGATGACGATGCTCAGCTGCGCGGTCTGGCCGGGCACGCACGACCCGTACCCGGTCGGGGCGGCGTTCGGCGCACCGCCGATCGTCGTGGTCGGCACCACCGGCGACCCGGCGACGCCGTACGCCAACACCGCGAAGCTCGCCAGCGGGCTCGGCACCGGCCACATCGTCACGTGGCAGGGCGAGGGGCACACGGCGTACCCGCAGACGACCTGCATCCGCGAGAACATCAGCAACTACCTGCTGACCACGAACCCCCCGCCCGACGGCCTGACCTGCCCCGCCTCCTAGGGGGCGGCGCGATTACAGATGCTGTTGGAACCAGGCCGTCGTGTGGGTTGCGACATGGTCCAGGCAGCCTGGTTCCTCGAACAGGTGGGTCGCGCCGGGCACGACCTCGACCCGGGCCAGGCCGCCCAGCGCGTCGGCGGCCTGGCGGTTCAACTCGAGCACCGGGTGGTCCAGCGCACCGACCACCAGCAGCGTCGGTGCCGCCACCGTGGTGAGCCAACTGCTCGCGAGGTCGGGCCGGCCACCGCGGCTCACGACCGCGCGCACGGTCTCCGGGCGCTGCGCGGCCGCCGCCAGCGCACCGGCGGCCCCGGTGCTGGCGCCGTACAGCCCGACCGGCAGCCCCTGGGTGTCGGTGTGCTCCACCACCCAGCCCACCGAATCGTCCACCCGCCGGGCGAGCAGGTCGATGTCGAACCGCATCCGGCCGGTGCGCTGGTCCTCCTGCTCCTCGGCCGCGGTGAACAGGTCGACGAGCAGCACCGCGAACCCCGCGCGGTAGAGCGCTTTGGCCACCTGACGGTTGCGCGGGCTGTGCCGTGAACTACCCGAGCCGTGCGCGAACACCACCACGCCGCGCGCGGCCTCCGGGCGCCCGAGCCGTCCGTCGAGTTCCGCGTCGCTGACCCGCACCAGCACGTCGGAGACGTGCTCCTTGGCGTCCGTTCCGGCTGCCGCCGCCTTCCCGGTGCCGGCTTGCGGGTGACTGTGTGGGGAAAGCGTCCGCTGCGGGCGATTCAACGGGGTTCGGGCCTGCTCGGGCATGCGCGCCTCCTGTGGGCGGGTCGCACCGGAGTGCCGGTCACCGTCGAGCATGACCTGAAGGTGTGGCCCGCGTCACCCTCCCGGGTCAGAAAACAACTTTCGAGCAGGGCGGAGGATTACTCCCTTGTGCGGGCGCGCGACGGCTGCACCCGCATGGGCTCCCCTTCCATCTTGGGGTAGTTCGGGGGGTAGGGGGCGTCGCCGAGGTCGTGATCACGCGCGTCCCGCTCCGACCACTCCAGCAGCGGCTCGATCCCCACCGCGACGTCGTCGATGCCGGCGTGCAGATCGCCCAGCGCGGCGAACCGCGCCGGCACGGTCCGGATCGTGAAGTCCTCGCTCTCCACGTCGGGCAACTCGTCCCACGTGATCGGCGCCGACACCAGCGCACCGGCCCGGCCGCGGATGCTGTAGGCGCTGGCGATCGTGCGGTCACGCGCGTTCTGGTTGAAGTCGACGAAGACCTTCTCGCCGCGCTCCTCCTTCCACCAGGCGGTGGTGGCGAGCTCCGGCACCCGGCGCTCGACCTCGCGGGCGAACGCCAGCGCGGCCCGGCGCACGTCGGTGAACGACCAGTCGGGTCGGATCCGGACGTAGATGTGGATGCCGCGGTTGCCCGACGTCTTGGGCCAGCCGCTCCACCCCAGCTCGGCGAGCATCTCGCGCACCACACCACCGACCCGGCGCGCTTCGGCGAGCCCGGTTCCGGGCTGCGGGTCGAGGTCGATGCGCAGTTCGTCGGGCTGCTCGGTGTTCGCCCGCCGCGAATGCCAGGGGTGGAACTCCACCGTCGACATCTGCACGGCCCAGATCACCGACGCGAGTTCGGTGACGCAGAGCTCGTCCGCGCTCCGCCCGCTCGGAAACTTGACCTGGACGCTCTCCACCCAGTCGGGTGCGCCCTTCGGCAGCCGCTTCTGGTAGATCTTCTCGCCCTCGACCCCGGCGGAGAACACGCCGTCGGGGTAGCGGTGCAGCATGCAGGGGCGCTCGCGGAGCGCGCGCACGATGCCGTCGCCGACCGACAGGTAGTACTTCGCGATGTCGAGTTTGGTGGCGTGCGGGTCGTCGAAATAGACCCGATCGGGGTTGCTGATCCGGACCGCCCGGTCGCCGACGATGAGTTCAACGGCCGGAGACGCTGCTTTGGACGCCATGTCAGCACGGTACCGGCGGGAATACCCGCAGACGGTTAACGGCTGGGTCTGGCATCAGAACGGTGGTACCACGTCTGTGGCCGCCGTCACCGTATTTATTCGAAGCGTCAAGCGCTCTTCAGGGTGCATGATCGAAGCAAAGAAGTTGGTTTAAGCAACCTCATAGTTGCGGTTGCCAACAAGACCTCGTGACTTCACCGGGCTCCCACGGTGGGTGAGCGAAAGGACAAGTAGTCATGACCTACCTGGCGTCAGAGCATGCCACGGTTGCCGACCGGTTACACCCAGTCATCAACATGATCTTCGGGGCCGAGCCTCCCGTCCGAATCCGTGCCTGGGACGGCAGCTCTCTCGGCCCCTCGGAGAGCGAGGGCGGCCCCACCCTCGTCATCCGCAACCGCCGGGCCCTGCGCCGGCTGGTCTGGTCCCCGAACGAGGTCGGCATGGCCCGCGCCTTCGTCTCCGGCGACCTCACCGTCGAAGGTGACTTCATCGGCGCGCTCGACCGCATGCTCCACCTGTTCGACGCGACCCAGGGGTTGCACCTCTCCAGCGCCGACAAGCGCCTGCTCGTCGCTTCCGCGATGCGGCTCGGCGCGATCGGCAGCAACCCGCCGCCGCCCCCGGAGGAGATGCGCCCCACCACCGGCATGCTGCACAGCGTCCGCCGGGACGCCGCGGCGATCGGTCACCACTACAACGTCGGCAACGACTTCTACCGGCTCGTGCTGGGCGAGTCGATGACGTACTCCTGCGCGTACTGGCCCGACCTCGACGCCGCGAACCCGGCCACGACGCTCGAGCAGGCGCAGACCGGCAAGGTCGAGCTGATCGCCCGCAAGCTGGGGCTCAAGCCCGGGATGCGGATGCTCGACGTCGGCTGCGGCTGGGGCACGATGGCCATCCACGCCGCCCGCGAGTACGGCGTGCACGTCGTCGGCGTCACGAACTCCCACGAGCAGGCCGTCGGCGCGGCGAAGCGCGCCGCCGCGGCCGGGGTCGCCGACCTGGTCGAGATCCGCGAGCAGGACTACCGCGACATCGACGACGGCCCGTACGACGCCATCTCCAGCATCGGCATGGCCGAGCACGTCGGGACCGACCAGTGGCGCGGCTACGCCGAGCTCCTGTACGGCCTGCTCAAGCCGGGTGGGCGGCTGCTCAGCCACCAGATCACCCAGCCGCCGACGGTCACCGACACGCTCCAGTCGCGCCGGCAGGGCAAGCCCGAGCGGACGTTCATCACCGCGTACGTGTTCCCGGACGGTGAGCTGCAGTCGGTCGGCTGGATCTCCGACCAGCTCGAGACCGTCGGCTTCGAGGTGCGTGACGTCGAGTCGCTGCGCGAGCACTACGCGCGGACGCTACGGGCCTGGGTGAGCAATCTGGAGCAGAACTGGTCCGAGGCCGTCCGGCTGACGAGCGTCGGCCGGGCCCGGGTCTGGCGCCTCTACATGGCCGGGTCGGCGCTCGCGTTCGACCGGAACCGGATCGCGATCCACCAGGTGCTGGCCGTGCGTCCGGACCGCAAGGGGCACAGCCACATGCCGGCGACGCGCGCGTCGTACGCGACGGTCGACTGACCGACTCGGCCGTTCGGCTGATGCCGGTATCCCCCGGTAGCCGGTCCAGTCCACCGGACCGGCTACCGAGGGTTAAGGGCCTCTACGCCCGTACCCGAATCGTCGTACTCCACCGGTAGCGTGTGCGCTCGTGGGACGGAACCGTACGACGGGGAGGCATGCGCATCAGGTAAGGCATGCGGTGACCAGGCGTCCCCAGCGCCACGCCCGGCGCAACGAGTTCACCAAGCTCTCGTTCTACTTACCCACCGCGTTCCCGGTCCTGCTCCTGGCGATCGCGCTGGGCGCCACCGCCACCTCGTCGACGGTCGGCACCGCCTCCCGCCCCGCCGACCTCGTCATCAGCCAGATCTACGGCGGTGGGGGCGAGTCCGGGTCGATCTGGACCGCGGACTTCATCGAGCTGACGAACCGCGGCGACGAACCGGTGAACCTGCGCGGGTGGAGCGTGCAGTACGCACCGCCCCGCGAGCGCGGCTGGGGCGTTACCGAACTGTCGGGCAGCATCCCCGCCGGCGGCCGGTACCTGATCGCGCAGGCCGGCGGTCCGAACGGCACCACCCACCTCCCGAAGGCCGACGTCACCGGCTCGCTCGACCTCGGCTCCACCAGCGGCAAGGTCGCCCTCGTGCACGCGGTGGAAACCCTGCACTGCGTCGCCAGCTGCACGACCGTCGAGGGGGTCCGTGACTTCGTCGGCTACGGCAACGCCGACGACGCCGAGGGCCGGCCCGCCCCGGCGCTCTCCAACACCACCTCGATCGTCCGGCGCGACATCAGCGTCCCCGCCGACCAGGGCACCTCCTCGATCGAGGACGACCCGGGCGGCCCGGCCGGGGTCGAGAACGCGAAGCAGCAGGAGCGGGGCGTCCCCGGTGTGGACGGCAGCGGCGGCGTCGACAGCGGCAGCAACTCGGCGGACTTCGTCGTGGCGACGCCCGCACCGCCGGGCGGCGCGGGCGACAAGGCCGGGCGCACCGCCCGCATCGCCGACATCCAGGGGCGCTCGCACACGTCACCGCTGGCCGGACGGCTGGTCACCTCGGTCCCCGGCGTGGTCACCGCGGTGGGGCGCACCGGGTTCTGGATGCAGGATCCCGAACCCGACGACGACCCGGCCACCAGCGACGGGCTGTTCGTCTACACCGGCAACGCGCCGCGGGTCCAGAGTGGCGACACGGTGCGGGTGGCCGGCACGGTCACCGAGTACCGGCCCGGCGCCGCCGCCGGGGCCGACAACCTGACCACCACCGAGCTGATCCGGCCGACGGTCTCGGTCGTCTCCAGCGCCGCCCGCCGCCCGGTGCCCGTCCTGATCGGACCGGGCGGCCGGATGCCCCCCACCCAGATCCGCACCGACGCGCCCGGCGACGTCGAGAGCACGCGGCTGTTCGCGCCGACGCTCAACGCGCTCGACTTCTACGAGTCGCTCGAGGGCATGCTGGTGCGGCTGAACAACCCGACGGTGGTGGGCCCCACCAGCGTCGACGGTCAGCTCCCCGTCCTTCCGGCCGGTGCCGGGTCCTCGCGGACGACGCACGGCGGCCTGCGCCTGACCGACACCGACCCCAACACCGAACGGATCGTGCTCGACGACCTGCTGGCACCGCTCCCGGTGGCCAACGTGGGCGATCAGCTGCCGGGCGCGCTCGACGGCGTGCTCGACTACGGCGCCGGCGACTACCGCGTCGAGCTGCTCTCCACCCCGGTCGTCCGTGCCGGCAAGGCCAAGCCGGAGACGGCACGGGCGCCGAAGCCCGACGAGCTGACCGTCTCCAGCATCGACATCAGCGGCGCGGACCCCAACGGCGGCCGCGGCCGTCTCAAGCAGCTGGCCGCGACCGTGGTCCGCGGTCTGCGCGCGCCCGACGTCCTGGTCGTCGAAGAGATGCCGGACGACGACGGAGCCACCTACGACGCCGAGGTCGGCGCCGACGAGGGGTGGGCGGCGCTCCTCGACGCGATCCGCGCCGCCGGCGGTCCCCGGTACGAGGTCCGGCAGATCGACCCGGTCAGCCGGCGGGACGGCTCCGGAGCGGAGAACCGTCGGATCGGCTTCCTCTTCAACCCCGCCCGCGTGTCGTTCGTCGACCGCGGGGCCGGTGACGCCACCACGGCCACCGAGGTCGACACGAGGGACGGCGAGGTCGGGCTGACACTCTCTCCCGGGCGGGTCGCACCGGCCGCCACCGCGTTCCGCGACGCCCGGAAGTCGCTCGCGGGCGAGTTCCGGTTCCGGGGTCGCACCGTGTTCGTCATCGGCAACGACTTCGCGTCCGGCCGCGGAGACGGACCGCTCTACGGCCGTCAGCAGCCGCGTCGCCACACGTCCGAGCAGCAGCGCGGAAGCCAGGCGTCGGCCGTCCGCACGTTCGTCGACGAGCTGCTCGACGCCGATCGCGACGCGGCGGTGGTCGTCGTCGGCGGCATCGCCGACACCGACGGCTCCCCCACGCTCGGGCTGCTCACCGACGGCGGCACACTGGCCGACGTCGCCACGAAGCTCCCGGCCGCCGACCGGTACAGCGTGGTGTCCGAGGGCAACGCGTTCCTGCTCGACCACGTGCTCGTCACCCCCGCGCTGAGCGGCGCGGAGGTGGACGTCGTCCACGCACAGAGCGATTTCGCGTCGCGGTGGACCGACCGCGATCCGCTGGTCGGCTATCTGCGGATGCCGAAGGGCCCGGAGGACTCCCCCGAGGATTCGTCCCCGGCAACTCCGTGAACCGCGCGGTACCGTTGAGGGCATGACTCAGCAGACGCGGCCGACTGTTGTCAAGTCGGATGCGGAGTGGCGCGCTCAGCTCACCCCGCAGGAGTTCCACGTTCTCCGTGAGGCCGGCACCGAGCGGGCGTTCACCGGGGAATACACCGACACCAAGACCATCGGTGTCTACCACTGCCGTGCCTGTGGGACGGAGCTGTTCCGCTCCGAGACCAAGTTCGAATCGCACTGCGGCTGGCCGAGTTTCTACGCGCCGTCGGAGGCGAAGAACGTCGTCCTGATCGAGGACACCACGCTCGGCATGCGCCGGGTCGAGGTGCGCTGCGCGACGTGCGACTCGCACCTCGGGCACGTGTTCCACGGCGAGGGCTACGGCACCCCGACCGACGACCGGTACTGCATCAACTCGATCTCGTTGACGCTGGAGCCGGCCGACAAGTGATGCTCCGGGGCCCTCGCGGGCCCCGGAACTCACTGCCCTCGCGGGCTCCGGCCCTCAGGGCAGCGCGGCGACGATCTCCGCGACCGGCTTGCGGCGGCCGGTGTAGAACGGCACCTCTTCGCGGACGTGCCGCCGCGCGGTCGACGCCCGCAGGTCACGCATCAGGTCGACCATGCGGTGCAGCTCGTCCGCCTCGAACGCCAGCATCCACTCGTAGTCGCCGAGCGCGAACGACGCGACCGTGTTAGCACGCACGTCGGCGTACCCGCGCGCCATCTTGCCGTGCTCGGCGAGCATCGCCCGGCGCTCCTCGTCGGGCAGCAGGTACCACTCGTAGGAGCGCACGAACGGGTACACGCACACGTAGTCGCGCGCCTGCTCGTCGGCCAGGAACGCCGGGATGTGGCTGCGGTTGAACTCGGCCGGGCGGTGCAGCGCCAGCTGCGACCAGACCGGCTGCAGGTGCGCGCCCAGCTCGGTGCGACGCAGCCGCGCGTACGCCTCCTGGAGCTCGTCCGAGGTCGACGCGTGCCACCACACCATGACGTCGGCGTCCGCGCGCAGCCCCGACACGTCGTAGATGCCGCGGACCACGACGTCCTTCTGCCCGAGCTGCTCGATCAGCTCCTCGACCTCGGTGGTCAGCGCCGTCCGGTCGGCCGGGAGCCGATCCGAGGCCCGGAACACCGACCACATCGTGTAGCGGATGGAATCGTTGAGCTCCCGGATCCGCTGGGCGTTCGAGTTGTTTCCCTCAGCCATGAACAGGCTCTCCTCTCCTGGTGGCCTGTAGAGCAGCCAGAATTCGGTCCGCGGCGGCCTGCCCCGAGCGGATGCAGGCCGGGATGCCGACGCCGTCGTAGGCGGCCCCGGCCAGTGCCAGTGTCGGTTCGGCCGCCAGCGCGGCCCGCACCGACGCCACCCGGTCGAGGTGGCCCGGCGCGTACTGGGGCAGCGCGCCGCCCCAGCGGTTCACCTGCACCCCGAGCGGCGCCGGCCAGCCGGCCGCGAGCGGCACGAGGGTGGCGAGCTCGGCGCGCACGGCGTCGATCAGCGACTCGTCGTCGCGCTGGAGCACGGCTTCCTCGCCGTAGCGGCCGACCGAGGCACGCACGACGGTGACCGGTTCGCCGGTGTACCCGTCAAGCACGTGTGCCCACTTCTGGGAGACGTACGTGACCGCCTTGACCAGTCGTCCGGAGCTCGCCGGCACCAGCGCTCCGGTGCCCGGCGGCAGCGCCACCCGGCCCGGGAGGACGAGCGACACGAGCGCGACGCTCGCGTACTCCAGCACGCCGACGGTCGCGGCCGCGACCGGGTCGACGTCTCCGAGCAGCCGCGCCGCCGGGGACGCCGGCACCGCGAGCACGACGGCGTCGGCGTGGATCGTCGTGCTGCCGCTTCGCCCGGCGGAGCCGGCCGAGCCGACCGTGAGTTGCCAGCCGTCGGGCGTGCGCCGCAGCGAGCGGACCGGCAGGCCGGTGCGGATCGCCGCCTTCGACTCGTGGGCGACGGCCGTGACCAGGCGGGACAGGCCACCGCGGACGGTGCCGAAGATCGGGGTGTTCGGCGCGGCCCTGCCCCGGTTCGCCCGGGCGGCCTTGAGCAGGGACGGCTGGTCGACCAGCCCGGCGGCCAGCGCGGGCATCGTCGCGCGCAGCGACAGCCGGTCGGCGCGGCCGGCGTAGACCCCACCGAGCAACGGCTCGACCAGCCGGTCGACGACCTCGGACCCGAGCCGGTCGGCGATCAACTCCCCGACCGCGACGTCGGAGTCGCCGAGCGGTGTACCGGGCCGTCCGGGTTCGGCACGCACGCGGGCCAGCCCGTCCTCGCTCAGTACCCCGGACGCGGCGACCGCCTCCAGGTCGACCGGGACGCCCAGCACCGTGCCGGCCGGGAGCGCGCGCAACGAGCCGTCCACCCAGACCGTCGCCCCCGACGCCGTCGGGCTGACCAGGTCCGCCCCGAGGCCCACCCGCTCGGCCAGCGCCTTGCCCTCGGGCACCCGGAGCAGGAACGATTCGGCGCCGTCCTCGATCGGCACGCCGGCCACCCGGCCGGTGCGCAGCTTCCCGCCGACGCTGCCGGCCTGCTCGATCACGGTGACCGTCGTGCCGTCCGGCGCGGCGTCACGCAGGCGGAGCGCGGCGGAGAGACCGGCGATGCCACCGCCGATCACGACGACGTGCGGGGGTCGGGTGAATCGGTCCTCGAACAGCACGAAACCCATCGTGCCGCACCCCGTGCTCCCCGTGCCGGTGCCGACCCCCGGGAATCGGCCGATGGTGGGCAGCGTCACGCGCCCGGGGCGCTCGACCGGGACTTCGGTCCCGGATCCGAGCCGGTCACGACGCGACAACGAGGCGGCAACGAACCCCGTGGAGATGCAACCGCAGGGGCCACGCTCACGTCGAACTCGCACAGGTTCGAATCCGCGAGGCCCGACGAGAGGGACCACCATGGACGTTCGCCACCGGCGCCGGTTGCCGGCCTTGGCCGCGGTGCTACTGGCAGGCCTGCTGCTCGCCGGGTGCAGCAGCAGCGCCGATGACGGCGATTCGTCGTCGGAGAGCGGCCGTCCGCAGGCCGCCTCGGCACCGCGCAGTGCCCCCGATCAGAGGTCCGGCGGCACCGGCACCGGTCCGACGCAGCTCGGCACCGCCAGCCGCCCGCTGGTCTACACCGGCACGATGGCGGTGACCGCGGGTAACGTCCCGGACGCCGCCCGGAAGGCGATCGCCGCCGCGGTGGCCGCGGGCGGATACGTCGCCGCCGACGAGCGGTCCGTCACCGGGCCGGACGACGACATCTCGGCCACGCTCACGCTGAAGGTGCCGTCGACGAAGTTCACCGGCACCATCGACGCGCTGGCCAAGCTCGGCACCGAGACCTCGCGCAACCTGGGCACCGAGGACCAGCAGACGGCCTCGATCGACATCGACGCGCGGATCGCCGCCCAGCGCGCCAGCGTCAACCGGGTCCGGGCACTGCTCCAGCGGGCCACGACGATCACCGAGCTGACGACGATCGAGCGCGAGCTGACCACGCGGGAGAGCGAGCTGGCGACCTCCGAGGCGACCAAGCGGTCGCTCCGCGACCAGGTCTCGTACTCGACGATCACGCTGTCGCTCGCCGAGCCGTCGGCGCCGCCGAAGCCCGAGCCGAAGCAGGAGCGCGGGCTGCTCGTCGGTCTGGAGAACGGCTGGAGCGCGTTCGTGACGTCCGTCGTCGTGCTGCTGACGATCGTCGGGTGGCTCGCGCCGTTCCTGATCGGGTTCGCGATCGTCGGCGTGCCGATCTGGTGGGCGCTGCGCCGCTACCGGCCGCGCCGCCCCGCTCCGGTGTCCCCCGCGCCGTCGGCCCTGCACCACGCTCACCGGGCCCCGGTGCCGCCGTTCCCGCCTCAGGCGCCGGTCTCGGCGCCCTCGTCATCGGTGCCGTCGGCGCCCTCGTCGCCGGCACCCCCGGAAGGGCCCGCTTCCTGACCGCGGCTGAGCCGGGCCTCGGCCCGGCTCAGCCCTCGCGGCGGGAGTGCTCGTGCACCAGCTCGACGACCCGGGTGAGAACGCCGGGGTCGGTCTCCGGCAGCACGCCGTGCCCGAGGTTGAAGATGTGCCCCGGCGCGGAGGCCCCGTCGGCGAGCACCCGCGCGACGTGCTCGGCCACCACCCGCTCGTCCGCCAGCAGCACCGCGGGATCGAGGTTGCCCTGCACCGCGCGGTCGGGACCGATCCGGTCGGACGCCGTGGCCAGCGGCGTGCGCCAGTCGACGCCGACCACGTCGGCACCGGCCTCGCCCATGGCCGGGAGCAGCTCGGCGGTGCCCACCCCGAAGTGGATCCGCGGCACCCCGGTGGCCCCGACCTCGGCCAGCACCCGGGCCGAGTGCGGCTGCACGTAGGTGCGGTAGTCGGCCTCCGACAGCGCGCCCGCCCACGAGTCGAACAGCTGCACCGCGGACGCACCGGCTGCGACCTGCACCCGCAGGAACGCCGACGAGATCGTCGCGAGCCGGTCGCAGAGCGCGTGCCAGAGCTCGGGCTCGCCGTACATCAGCGCCTTGGTCCGCGCGTGCGTCCGCGACGGGCCGCCCTCCACCAGATAGCTGGCCAGCGTGAACGGAGCACCGGCGAACCCGATCAGCGGGGTCGCCCCGAGCTCGCCGGCGAGCGTGCCGATGGCTTCGGTGACGTACGGGACGTCGTCGGGCTCCAGCGGCCGGAGACGCTCGAGGTCTGCGGCCGAGCCGAACGGCTCGTCGACGACCGGGCCCACCCCGGCGACGATGTCGAGCCCCACGCCGACGGCGATCAGCGGCACGACGATGTCGGAGAAGAAGATCGCCGCGTCGACGTGATGGCGCCGGATCGGCTGCAGGGTGATCTCGGTCACAAGGTCGGCACGTCGGCAGGAGTCGAGCATGCCGATGCCCTCGCGCAGTTTGCGGTACTCGGGCAGGGATCGGCCGGCCTGACGCATGAACCACACCGGTGTGTGCGTCACCGACTCGCGTCGGCAAGCCCGCAGGAACGGCCCGTCGGCCAGCTCGGCGGGGACCGGCGCACGCCCGGTGACCTGCCGCGCTGCGGCGTCCGATCCGGGATCGACCGCGGAGCGCGGCGTGCCGCCGAGAGGCGTTGCGGTGTCGGTCATGTCGGCCATGGTTTCACGGCGGCGCCTCCGGCTTCCCGGCACCGCCGGGCCGAGCGGCGGCGCCGGCTCCGCGGCGGCCGGGTCGCGTGCGCGGCGGCCGGACGGCGCGCCGCGCTGCGCGTGCTCCGCCGCTCCCCCTACGCTCTGGAACATGGCCCCCAACGGCGCCGAGCCAGACCCCTTCGCAAGCGCCGTGGCGACGTTGCGCGCGGTTCGGACCCGGCCGGAGATCCTCCTCGAGGAGGTGCCGGCACCGCAGCGGCTCGCCCCGCGCAGCTTCGCCCTTTCCGGAACCGTCGTCCGCGGCGACGAAGAGGTCGCCACCGGCCGGCTGATCGTCCTGCACGACCCATCCGGCCAGGAGGCCTGGGACGGGCACTGGCGGGTGGTCTCGTACGTCACCGCGGAGCTGGAATCCGAGATGGGCACCGACCCGATGCTGGCCGCGGTCGGCTGGAGTTGGCTCCTGGACGCGCTCGACCTCTCCGGCGCCCGGTACGGGGCGATCGGCGGCACCGTGACCCAGGTCAGCTCCACCCGCTTCGGGGAGCTGGCCGGCCCGCCGACCAGCTCCGACGTCGAGGTACGCGCGTCCTGGACGCCGATGCTCGACACGTCACCCGACCTGGCGCCCCACCTGGACGCCTGGTGCGGCCTGCTGGCCTCCACGGCCGGCCTCCCACCGCCGGGAATCACGGTCCTGGCGGCCCACAACTCGGCCTGAGCGTCTACTCCGCCGGTAGGAGCTTTTCGGCCTTCGTGCACGGGGCGTCGAGCTGGGCGATCAGGGAGTCCGTTTTCGCCTTGTCGCGCTTGCCGATCGCGTCCAGCGCCTGGATGACGAGCTTCAGGCACTTGGCGATGATCTGCTTGTCGGAGTTCGCGGTGCCGAGCGAGTCCTTCGTGCCGTCGAGCTGCTGCTCGGTGTTCGTCAGCTTGGTCTTGGTGTCGGTGAGGTCCTTCTCGAGCGTCGAGACCTTGGAGTCGCGCTCCTTGATCGTGTTCTCGGCCGCCGTGAGCTTGGCCTGGGTGTCGTTCTGCTCGCCGTTCTTGGCGATGAACAGCCCGCTCATCGTCAGCCCGACGACGAGCAGCACCGCGGTGGCCGCCGCGAGGACCACGACCAGCCGGTTCCTGCCTCCCGGCGGGCGCCCGACCGCTGACGGGCCCACCTCGGCCGCGCCGGGTAACGGCGCGGTGGGGTACCCGCTCGTCGGGATCGGTCCGGTCGCGTAGGCCGGGCCGTAGCCGGCGGGGTGACCGGCCGGTGGGGCGGACGCCGGCGGCGGCGCGTAGTTCGGTGCCGCGTAGTTCGGTGCCGCGTAGTTGGTCGGCGCGTAGTTGGGCGGCCCGGAGTGGGGTGGTCCGGCGTTCGGCGGGGCCGGGTTCGGGGGCACCGAGACCGGCGGAGGCGCGTAGCCGGGTGGCACGTTCGGCGGCGCCGACGTGGGCGGCACCGGCTGGGGGTTCAACCCGGGCACCGAGTACTCGGCCCCCGACACCGGCGCGGCGTACTCGTCACCGCTGCCGGGCGTCGCCGGGAACGGGCTGGCGGCGGGTGGCGCCCACGGGTCGGCCGCCGGCTGCGGCGGCGTGGCGCGCGGGTCGTTCGGGTAGGGGGAGCCAGGTGGGTAGGGGCCGTTCTGGTTGCCGTAGCCCGGGTCGGACACGGGTGCCTCCAGGGTCGTTCACGTGGCGGTTCAGCAGGAGATGAGACCCTTGCAGGCCTCTCCGATCGGGATGGCGAGGCCGAGTCCGTCGGCTCCCTCGGCGATGATCTTGGCTTGGGCGATGCCGACGACCTCGCCCTCGGCGTTGATCACCGGCCCTCCGGAGTTGCCGGGGTTGATCGCGGCGTCGAACTGGATGACCCGCGTGGCCAGGCCCTCGACGTCGTCGCGGATCGCGCTGACCACGCCGGTGGTGACGGTGTCGGTCAGACCGAGCGGCGCACCGACGACGATCACCGGGTCGCCCGGCTCGACCTCTTCCTCGGACGGCTTGAGCGGGGTGAACTTCGCTTTCGTCCGGAGGACGGCAAGGTCGCGGTCCTTGTCCGTGCGGTCGATCGTGACCGGGTAGGTCTCCGAGTTGCGAGTGATCGTCGCGTTCTTCCCGCCGGAGGAGACCAGCGAGTCGACGACGTGGTAGTTCGTGATCAGCAGCGTGCCGCCACCGGGGGCGGTGGCGAACGCGAACGCCGTCCCGGTGGCCTGCCCGGCGCGCACGCTGAACACCGACGGCAGCACCTTCTTCGCGACCGCGGTGGAGTTGAGCGTGCCCTCGGTACGTTCCTCGAGGGACTGCACGCGCTTGGTGAGGTTCGACATGTCCTCACGGTCCTTGGCCGACGCCGTCTCGGCCTTGGCCTGCGCCGCCTGGGCGTCGTCGAGGTCACCGGAGACGTTCACCAGGAAAATGCCCTGCACGATGACGACGATCAGCAGCACGATCGCGAGCACCAGCCCGATCAGGCCGAACGGCCGCGGGCGCCGGTCGCCACGCACGGGCGGTAAGCCCCCGCCGGGCGGCCCCGAGCCGAACGGCACCGCGCTCGTCGGCCCACCGGAGCCGGGATATCCACCCCCGGGAAGCCCGTAGCCCGGACCGGAGTGGCCCGGACCCTGGGGGCCGGTGCCCGGATAGCCGGTGCCGTAGGGAGGCGCCGAGGCCGGCGGGGCGGACGCCGGCGCGGCGGAGGCGTACCCGCCGGCCGGGGCGTACCCGTTGGTGGGCGGAGCGAACGTGCTGGTCGGCCGGGCGAACGCCTCGGTCGGCCGGCTGGGCACCGGGCCGGTGGTCTGGCTCGGCGTCGGCGGGGGAACCGGCGAGCCCCCGTACTGGGAGGGTTGCGGCCAGCCGCTCACCGGCGGCCGCGGCCCCGGTAACGGGCCGGTCGGTGCACCGTGCGTTACGGGCGCAGCGGACGTGTCGTCCCCGCCGTCTGACATCGTGAGCTGCCCTTCTCCACCGGCTAACCAGAACTCACCGTACTGATCGGCGTCGACCAGGTCGACACGTCAGAGGGGTTGTGACGTGCATCCGACGCCGGTCGGACGCACGTCGGACCCCCGCTCGGGGGCCGATCGAGCGTGCCGACACCCACCGCGACCGACCGCCTCGCTACGGTGAAGGTGTGAACGACGCGGCGAACATGGGTGCAGACCACACGGAGCAGCCGACGTTGCGCCCGACGACCGGGTCGGTCGACGAACCGCCCGCTCCGGTCCCGCTGCTGGTCCCGCGTGACGGCACGCCGGAGCCGGTCGACACCGCCGATGCCCTCGCCGAGGCGGCAGCGCGCCTGGCCGCGGCGAGCGGACCGGTCGCGGTGGACGCCGAGCGCGCCTCCGGTTACCGGTACGGCCAGCGCGCCTACCTGGTGCAGCTGCGGCGCGGCGGCGAGAAGGCCGGGCACACCGTGCTGATCGACCCGCTGCCGTTCGACGACCTGGCGGTGGTCGACGCCGCGATCGTCGACACCGAGTGGGTGCTGCACGCCGCCAGCCAGGACCTGCCGTGCCTGGCCGAGCTGGGGCTGCGTCCGCGCAAGCTGTTCGACACCGAGCTCGCCGGGCGGCTGGCCGGGTTCGAGCGGGTGGGGCTCGGGGCGATGACCGAGCGGGTGCTGGGCCGGACGCTGGAGAAGGGCCACTCCGCGGCGGACTGGAGCACGCGTCCGCTGCCGGTCGAGTGGCTGACCTACGCGGCGCTCGACGTCGAACTGCTGGTGGAGTTGCGTGACGCGCTCGCCGCGGAGCTGGAGCGGCAGGGCAAGCAGGCGTGGGCCGACGAGGAGTTCGCCGCGCTGGTGGCGAGCAAGCCGCCGGCGCCGCGGGCCGAGCCGTGGCGGCGGACGTCCGGGATCCACCGGGTGCGTACCGCCCGGGGCCTGGCCCGCGTGCGCGCGCTCTGGGAGGCGCGGGACGAGATCGCGCGCCGCCGGGACCTGGCCCCCGGGCGGGTGCTGCCGGACTCGGCGATCGTGGCCGCCGCGCAGGCCGACCCGGCCGACGAGCGGGCGCTGCTGTCGCTGCCGGTCTACTCGGGCCGGGCGACGCGGAGGCTGGCCGGGACCTGGCTGGGCGCGCTGACCTCGGCGCGGGCCCTGACCCAGGACGAGCTGCCGACCACCGCCACCGGCGGGGACGGGCCGCCGCCGGCCCACCGCTGGGCCGATCGCGACCCGGCGGCGGCGACCCGCCTGACGCGGGCGAAGGCGGTGGTGAGCGGTCTGTCGACCGAACACAACGTGCCGGCCGAGAACCTGATCTCGCCCGACACCGTCCGCCGGCTCTGCTGGTCGCCGCCCGACCCGGGCGACCTGGACGGCGTCGAGCAGGCTCTGCGCACGCTCGGCGCCCGCGAGTGGCAGATCGGCCTGGTCGGCCCCGGCCTCGTGGAAGCACTCGCCGACTGACGCCGAACCCCGGCTCGCCGGGCGGCGGGCCGGGGTTCGGTTCGGACGGTCAGGCCGGGACGGGGAACGATGCCAGGAGCGCGCGGACCTCGGCGGCGATCGCGTCGAGGGCGGGCTCGTCGCCCTCGGCGGCCACCGCGCGGTCGATGAAGTCCGCGATCAGCGGCATCTCGGCGGTGCCGAGCCCACGCGTCGTGACCGCGGCGGTGCCGATCCGGATGCCCGACGGGTCGAACGGCTTGCGCGGGTCGAACGGCACCGTGTTGTAGTTGAGCTCGATCCCGGCGCGGTCGAGCGCCTTCGCGGCCGGCTTGCCCCCGATGCCCTTGGGCGACAGGTCGGCCAGGATCAGGTGGTTGTCGGTGCCGCCGGAGACCAGGTCGAAGCCGCGCTCGAGCAGGGCGTCGGCCAGCGCGGACGCGTTCGCGACGATCTGGTGGGCGTAGGCCGAGAACTCCGGCGTCGCCGCTTCCTTCAGCGCGACCGCGATCGCCGCCGTCGTGTGGTTGTGCGGCCCGCCCTGCAGGCCCGGGAACACGGCCTTGTCCAGCGGCTTCGCCCACTCCTCGGTGGACATGAGCATCGCGCCGCGCGGCCCGCGGAGGGTCTTGTGCGTCGTCGTCGAGATGATGTCGGCGTGGCCGACCGGCGACGGGTGCGCGCCGCCGGCGATCAGCCCGGCGATGTGCGCGACGTCGGCCGCGAGCACCGCACCGACCTCCTTCGCGATGGCGGCGAAGCCGGCGAAGTCGATCGTGCGCGGCACCGCGGTGCCGCCGCAGAAGATCAGCTTCGGACGCTCGCGCAGCGCCAGGTCGCGCACCTCGTCCAGGTCGACGCGGCCGGTCTCCTTGCGGACGCCGTAGTGCACCGCGTTGAACCACTTGCCGGTGGCCGACACGCTCCAGCCGTGGGTGAGGTGCCCGCCGCTCGGCAGCCCCATGCCCAGCACGGTCTCGCCCGGCTTGAGCACGGCGAGGTAGATCGCGAGGTTCGCCGGCGAGCCGGAGTACGGCTGCACGTTGACGTGCTCGGCGCCGAACACGGCCTTCGCGCGGGCGATCGCCAGCTCCTCGAGCGGGTCTACCAGCTGCTGGCCCTCGTAGTACCGCTTACCGGCGTACCCCTCGGAGTACTTGTTGGTGAACACCGACCCGGTGGCCTCGAGCACGGCCGCGGACACGTAGTTCTCCGACGCGATGAGCCGGATCGTGTCCTGCTGGCGCTGGGCCTCGGCCTCGACGAGCCGGGCGACGTCGGGGTCTTCCGCGGCGAGGTGCGGCGTGGGCGGTTGGTTGAGCGTCATCGAAAAGCTCCCTGATGTCGTCAGCCCCGCCACCCAGGCGCACGGTGTTTTCGTACGGGATCCGTGTCGCTTCCCGGTGGTTGCTTCCACCTTTGACTGCGCCAGTCGCGACGCCTCCACCCTAGCGGCGAGGGGAGGAGCACCCGACGGCGTGTTACATGGGCGGTGTGCCTCGTCACACGTTTTAGGTGCGTTACCGGTCGGTGTTACCGGCGAGTAGCATTCGCGCCAGATATTTCCAATCCGTGGAGGACCTGTGTCCCGTCAGAGCCGTGACGTGGTCTTCGTCGACGGCGTCCGCACCCCGTTCGGCAAGGCCGGGCCGAAGGGGATCTACGCCGAGACGCGCGCCGACGACCTCGTGATCCGCACCATCCGCGAGCTGCTCCGCCGTAACCCGTCGCTGCCGCCTGCGCGGATCGACGAGGTGGCCATCGCGGCCACCACCCAGACCGGTGACCAGGGCCTGACGATCGGCCGGACCGCCGCGCTGCTGGCCGGCCTGCCGAAGTCGGTGCCCGGCTTCGCCGTCGACCGCATGTGCGCGGGCGCGATGACCGCGGCCACGAGCGTCGCCGGCGGCATCGCGTTCGGCGCGTACGACGTCGCGATCGCCGGTGGTGTCGAGCACATGGGACGCCACCCGATGGGTGAGGGCGTCGACCCGAACCCCCGCTTCCTGTCCGAGCGCATCGTCGACCCGTCGGCGCTGGTGATGGGCCAGACCGCGGAGAACCTGCACGACCGCTTCCCGCACCTGACGCGCGAGCGGGCGGACGCGTTCGCGCTCGCCAGCCAGCAGAAGTACGCGAAGGCGCTGGCCAACGGCAAGATCCAGCGCGACCTGGTCACGGTCGCCACCCGCAGCGCGGAGAAGGGCTGGGGCCTGGCCACCGCCGACGAGCCGCCGCGCCCGGAGACGACGCTGGAGGGCCTGGCCGGGCTCAAGACGCCGTTCCGCCCGCATGGCCGGGTCACCGCGGGCAACGCGGCCGGCCTGAACGACGGGGCGACCGCGAGCATCCTGGCCGCCGAGGACGTGGCCCGTGAACTGGGCCTCCCGATCGGCGCCCGGCTGGTGTCGTTCGCGTTCGTGGGCGTGGAGCCCGAGGTGATGGGCGTCGGCCCGGTACCGGCCACCGAGAAGGCGCTGGCGAAGGCCGGTCTGGGCATCGACGACATCGGGCTGTTCGAGCTCAACGAGGCGTTCGCGGTGCAGGTGCTCGCACTGCTCGACCACTTCGGCATCGCCGACGACGACGAGCGCGTCAACCCGTGGGGCGGCGCGATCGCGATCGGTCACCCGCTGGCGTCCTCCGGCGTCCGGCTCTTCACCCAGCTCTCGCGGCACTTCGCGGAGCGTCCGGACGTGCGCTACGGGCTCACCGCGATGTGCATCGGCATCGGCATGGGCGGGGCGGTCATCTGGGAGAACCCGAACTGGGAGGGCACCAAGTGACGACCCCCGAATTCGCTGACGAGGTCGTGACGAACGCGTTCGTCCGCTACCTGGCGCTGCCCGGCCTGGACGGCGAGATCGCGCTGATCACGTTGGACAACGGCAAGGACCACACGCGTCCCTCGACGTTCGGCCCGGGCGGTCTGGCCTCCCTCAACTCCGCTCTGGACGAGATCGAGGCCCACTCGCCGGGCGTCAAGGCGATCGCGGTCACCGGCAAGCCGTTCATCTTCGCGGTCGGCGCCGACCTCGACGGCGTCCCCCGCCTCACCGACCGCGAGCAGGCGCTGGCGATCGGCCGGCTCGGCCACGCGACGTTCGCCCGGCTGCGCGACGCGTCGGTGCCGACGTTCGCGTTCGTGAACGGTGCCGCGATGGGCGGCGGCATCGAGATCGGCCTGCACTGCGACTACCGCACGATCTCCTCCGGCGCGGCCGCGCTCGCGCTGCCCGAGGTGTTCCTCGGACTGGTACCGGGCTGGGGCGGCACCTGGCTGCTGCCGAACCTCATCGGCGCCGGGAACGCGGTGACGGTGATCGTCGAGAACGCGCTGAACCAGAACAAGATGCTCAAGCCCACGCAATACCTGGAGCTGGGCATCGGCGACGTTCTCTTCGAGCCGGCCGACTTCCTGGAGCGGTCGCTGGAGTGGGCGGCCGGGGTGCTGCGTGGAGACGTCGAGGTCGCGCGCCCGGAGATCGACCGCGGGCAAGCCTGGGACGACGCCGTCGCCTGGGGCCGCGCGGTCGCGGACGGCAAGGTGCACGGCGCCTCCCCGGCGCCGTACCGGGCCCTCGACCTGATCGCCGCGGCCAGGACGTCGACGTTCGAGGACGGCACCGCCGCCGAGGACGAGGCGCTCGCCGACCTGATCATGGGCGACGAGCTGCGCGCCGGCCTGTACTCGTTCGACCTGGTGCAGAAGCGCGCGAAGCGCCCGGTCGGGGTGCCGGACCGGAAGCTCGCCCGGCCGGTGACGAAGGTGGGCGTGGTCGGCGCCGGGCTGATGGCCGGTCAGCTCGCGCTGCTGTTCGCGCGCAAGCTCGAGGTGCCGGTCGTGCTGACCGACCTCGACCAGGCCCGCCTGGACAAGGGCGTCGGCTACGTGCACGGCGAGATCGACAAGCTGCTCTCGCGCAAGCGGGTGTCGCCGGACCGGGCCAACCGCCTGAAGGCGTTGGTCACCGGCTCGCTGACCAAGGACGCGTTCGCCGACGCGGACTTCGTCATCGAGGCGGTGTTCGAGGAGATCGGCGTCAAGCAGCAGGTGTTCGCCGACGTCGAAGCCGTCGTGTCGCCGTCGTGCGTGCTCGCCACGAACACCTCGTCGCTCTCGGTGACCGAGATGGCGTCGAGGTTGCAGCACCCGGAGCGGGTCGTCGGATTCCACTTCTTCAACCCGGTCGCGGTGCTGCCGCTGCTGGAGATCGTCCGCGCCGAGCAGACCGACGACGCGTCGCTGGCCACCGCGTTCTCGGTCGGCAAGTCGCTGGGTAAGTCGTGCGTGCTGGTCAAGGACGCCCCGGCGTTCGTGGTCAACCGGTTGCTGACCCGGTTCCTGGGCGAGGTCACGCGCGCGATCGACGAGGGCACCGACCTGCTGGAGGCCGACCGGGCGCTGGAGCCGCTGGGGCTGCCGATGAGCCCACTGCTGCTGTTGCAGCTGGTGGGTCCGGCGATCGCGCTGCACGTGTCCGAGACGCTGCACGAGGCGTACCCCTCGCGGTTCTACGTGTCGGAGAACATGCGCACGGTGGTCGGGGCGGGCAAGACCGCGTTCCTCGACTGGTCGAGCGGTTCGCCGGTCGTCGATCCGGCGGTGGCCGAGATCTACGGCCCGCGGACCGGCGGGCCGTCCGCGGACGAGATCCGTGAGCGGGCGCTCGCGGCGCTGGCCGAGGAGATCCGGCTGATGCTGGACGAGGGCGTGGTCGCGGCGGCGCAGGACATCGACCTGTGCATGATCCTCGGCGCGGGCTGGCCGTTCCATCTCGGCGGCATCACGCCGTACCTGGACCGCGTCGGCGTCGCGGAGAAGGTGACCGGCCAGCGTTTCCTGGCCCCCGGAGTAGCCAGCCTCCCGGCCTGATCCCCCGCGGCCCGGTGTCCCTTGAGGGATGCCGGGCCGCTGCCGTCAAGAGCTACTCTCATTCTGTGGATGAAGATGACCCGATCGAGCCCAATCCCGAGGCGATCGTGTACCGAAAGCGGGTTCGCGAGAACATATACCGCTCGCTATCCACAAATACTTTCCGGGATGCGGATTCCATTGAGGATCCCGATAGCTTCGACGTCATGACCGCCATCGTGGGTTTCGAGAGCCTGAGCGCCAGGCCGGGGCCATTCGGGTGGACCGACGACATGCTCGCCGAGATTCCCGAGGGCGTGCGTTACGAGATCGAGGACGGACACCTCATCGTGACTCCGCAGCCCATCCCCTGGCACCAGGACGCTGGATTCATCGTTACGGCCGCTCTCCGGGAAAATTGTCCGCGCGACTTGATCGCGCTCTACGAATGCGAAATTCGTGTTCTGAACGACGCCGGCCACATCGTGCAGCGTCGCATCCCAGATGTCATGGTGCTTCCCCGGGCTCTTCGGGAGCGCGACGCCGAACGGGGATGGATCCAGCCGAACGAGGTTCCCGTCGCGGCCGAGATTGTTTCCACCGGTTCCAGGGTCGCCGACCGAATCACGAAAGTCGGCGTGTACGCCGAATGGGGCGTCGGGCTATATCTGCGCATTGAACGTGAGCCGTCGGTCGCGCTCTACGAGTACCGCCTCGATCCGGTGACCAAGACCTACCTGACTCCGGTCGAACACGCCGAGGTCTTCGAAACGGACGATCCCTACCCGATTCGGATCGAGTTGGCGGCGTTGCGCTGACTTAGTGCGCTCGGCGCGGCGGGCTGATGCATGGGGGACGCGCGGCGATACGTGGAGGGATCACCAGCGCACACACCAGTCCCTACCGTGACCGGCATGACAGCCGCGGTAGGACTCTACGAACCCCCGGACGGATGGTCCGACGAAGAGCTGGTGCAGGTCCCGGAGGGCGTGCACTACGAGATCGAGGACGGTCGGCTGGTCGTCTCGCCCCGGCCCACGTTCTGGCACCAGGAAGCGTGCCGCCGGTTGGCGAACGTCCTCGAGGAGCAGTGCCCGAGCCAGTACTGGCCGGTCCAGGAGGGTGAGGTCCGGATCTACGACGGCCGGGTGGTCGCCGAACTCCGGGCTCCCGACATCCTCGTCGTCCCGCGCGAGCTGACCCGGCGAGGTGCGCACCGCGGCTGGGCGCACCCGCACGAGGTCTCGCTCGCGGCCGAGGTCGTGTCGCGCCATTCCTACACGCCCGACCGCACCACGAAGGTGGCGGTCTACGCGGCCTGGGGAATTCCGCTCTACCTGCGCCTGGAGACCGAGCCCGAGGTCATCTGCTACGCCTATCGCCTCGGCGGCAACAAGACCTACGAGAAGCCCACCGAGCACCGCGATCTGTTCACGCTCGAAGAGCCGTTCCAGATCCAGATCGATCCCGCCCTCTGGCGGTAGATCCCGCCTTCTGGCGGTAGATCCCGCCTCTGGCGGGCGCAGTCTCCGAGCGGGAGGACCACCGGACCGGTTTACCGGCGGGGTCGGTCCGGGATCCGTCGCTCGGTTGCCGCCCGTTGCCCGCGCGACACCCCCGCGGGCAACGGGCTTGTCCTGCCTACGGCGGAGATTCCCAGGGCTGCGGCTCAGGGGTATTCCCGATGTGCCGGCGGTGTAGGACTCCCTACAGTTACCCGCCGTGACCGTCATAACGACTCGATCCCTGGCGAAACAGTACGACGGTGGCGTACGGGCGCTTGATGACCTGTCCGTCACGATCGACTCCGCAGTGGTCTCCGGAACGGGGACCACGGGCGGTGTGGTCGGCCTCGTCGGTGCGAACGGCGCCGGGAAGTCGACGTTCCTCAAGATCGTCCTCGGTCTGCTGCCGCCCTCCAGCGGCACCATCGAGGTCCTGGGGCTCGACCCCACCGTCGACGGCGAGCTCGTCCGCGCCCGGGTCGGGTACATGCCCGAATACGACTGCCTGCCGCCGGACATCTCCGCGGCCGAGCTGGTCACGCACTTCGGCCGGATCAGTGGCCTGCCGAAAGCGACCGCACGGGAGCGGGCCTCCGAGACGCTCCGGCACGTGGGGCTCTACGAGGAGCGCTACCGGCAGATCGGCGGCTACTCCACCGGAATGAAGCAGCGGGTGAAGCTCGCGCAGGCGCTGGTGCACGACCCCGACCTGCTCCTGCTCGACGAGCCGACGAACGGCCTCGACCCGGCCGGCCGCGACGCGATGCTCGACCTGGTCCGCCGGATCGGCAGCGAGTTCGGCATCACGGTCGTGATCTGCTCGCACCTGCTCGGGGAGATCGAGCGGATCTGCGACTACCTGGTCGCACTCGACGGCGGCAAGCTGCTGCGTGCCGACCGCGTCGACGCGATGACCGCCGGTCAGGACGAACTCGTCATCGAGGTCGACGACGGGGCCGAAGCGCTCGCCGAGCTGCTGCGCTCCCGCGAGATCGCGGCCACGCACGACGGGCGGACCGTCGTCGTGCCGCTCGTCGACCCGCGCACGTACGACCAGATCCTGGACGCCGTCGCGGACCTGCACCTGGCGCTGCACCGGCTGGACCAGCGGCGTCACCGCGTCGCCGAACTCTTTGCGAGGGCCTCGTGACTACTGGCGTCATCCATGACCTCGGCTACCAGCGTTACACCGGGCCGCGGCTCGGTCGCGGGTACGCGTTCCGCACGCTCTACGCCCACACCGTGCGCACCGCGTTCGGTCTCGGCCGCGGGGTGAAAGCGAAGATCTTCAGCTGGGCGATCATCGGCATCATCGCCGCCGTCGCGGTGGTGATGACCGCGATCAAGGCGCAGACCGGCGAGGCCGTGATGAACGGTCCCCAGTTCGTCGACAACATGGCGACGCTCGTCATCCTGCTGCTGGCCGCGGTGGCGCCCGAGCTGACGTCGCGGGACCAGCAGACCCGGGCCCTGGGGCTGTACCTGGCCCGGCCGCTGCGCCGCTCGGACTACGCGCTGGCCCGGCTGACCGGCGCGATCACCGCGATCTTCCTGGTGCTGGCCGGGCCGCTGCTGATCATGTTCGCCGGCGGGGCGCTCTCCACCAAGGACGGCGCGAGCGGCGTCGGTGACGCGGCGGTCGACTCCGCGCAGGGGCTCGCCCACGCCGCGCTGTCGGCCCTGGTGCTGACGTCGATCAGCCTGCTCGTCGCGTCGCTGATCCGGCGCCGGGCGATCGCCGCCGCGGCCGTCGTCGCGGTGTTCCTGATCGCGCTCCCGGCGGTCGGTGTCGCCCAGGAACTGGGGGGCAGCGAGGGCACCACCGAGCTGGTCTCGATGGTCAGCCCGCCGACCGCGCTGAGTTACCTCAGCGTCTGGCTCTACGCGGACGGCAAGGTCCCCTACAGCGACGACCAGGTCGTCTACGGGCCGCTGCTGCTGGCGTACGCCGTCGTCGTCATCGCCGCCTGCACCGCGCTGCTGGTGGCCCGATACCGGAAGGTCCCGGCATGAGCGCCCCGACCGTCACGCGACCGGAAGCCCCGGCGCACGCCGTGCTCGAGATCGAGGGGGTCTCGCGCTGGTTCGGCAACGTCGTCGCGGTCAACGACATCTCGATGTCGATCGGCACCGGCGTCACCGGCCTGCTCGGGCCCAACGGGGCCGGGAAGACCACGCTGCTGCACCTGATGGCCGGGCTGCTGCAGCCCTCCCGGGGTTCGATCCGGCTGGGCGACGCCCCGGTCTGGCGGAACCCGGGGATCTACGCCTCGCTCGGGCTGGTCGTCGACCGCGAGGACACGTACGGGTTCCTGTCGGCCCGTGAGCTGGTCGAGGCCACCGCGAAGCTGCACCGGCTGCCGCACGCGCGGGCCGCCGCCGACCGGGCGATCGCGATGGTGGGGCTCGGCAGCGCGGCCGACCGGCGGATCGCCACGTACTCCAAGGGCATGCGTCAGCGCGCCCGGGTCGCCGCCGCGCTGGTGCACGACCCGGCCGTCCTGCTGCTCGACGAGCCGTTCAACGGCATGGACCCCCGGCAACGCCTGGAGCTGATGGAACTGCTCCAGCGGATGGGCGAGGCCGGGCGCACGGTGCTGTTCAGCTCGCACATCCTGGAGGAGGTCGAGCAGGTCTCCCAGCAGATCCAGGTGATGGTGGCCGGCCGCCTCGCCGCGTCCGGCGATCACCGCGCGATCCGCCGGTTGATGACGCAGCGACCGCACGAGTTCCGGCTCGCCTCCAGCGACGACCGCGCGCTGGGCGTCGCGCTGCTGGGCCTGGAGTGTGTCTCCGGCGTCGAACTGGAGCCGCCGGGGCTGCTGGTGCGGGCCCGCGACTACGGCGCGTTCACGCGTGCGCTGCCGCCGACGGCGCGCTCCGCCGGGGTGCGGCTCTACCAGGTGCTTCCCGCCGACGAGTCGCTCGAAAGCGTCTTCTCGTACCTCATCGAAGGAGGCCAGTGATGGCTGTGGCCGGAGTGATCGCTCGGATCACCACGCGTGGGCTCCTGGGCCGGCGCCGGTTCTTCCTGCTGCTGCCGCTGCCGCTGCTGTTGATCGGGGCCACACTGATCGGGCGGGCCTCGGGGGTCTCTCCCGATCGGTGGGCCGATCCGGTGCTGACCCAGGTCGGGTTCGCCGTGGTGCTGCCGCTGATCGCGATGATCGTCGGCACGGGGGTGCTGGGGTCGGAGCTGGAGGACGGCAGCGCGGTCACGATCCTGACCACGCCGGTCTCGCGCGGAACGATCGTGCTGACGAAGCTGGCCGTGGCGATCGGCATCACCACGCTGGCCACCGCGGTGCCGATGTTCATCGCCGGCGTCATCGTGGATTCGGCCCGGCTCGGGGTCGGGCTGGCGGTCGGCGCGTTCGTCGGCACGGTCGCGTACAGCACGCTGTTCGTGGCGCTGAGCGTCGTGAGTCGCCGTCCGGTGCTGATCGCCCTGGGCTACCTGGTGATCTGGGAGGGGACGCTGGTCAGCATCCTGTCCGGGGTCCGGTGGCTGAGCATCCGCCAGTTCGCGGTCGCGGTGGGTGACCGGGTCGCGTCCACCGATCTGGTGACGGCGAACCTGTCGGCGCTCTACGCCGTGCTCGCCACGGCGGTGCTGGCGGTGGCCGCGACCACGCTGGCGATCGATCGCCTGAGCGCCTACTCGGTCCGCGGCGAGACCGGCTGACCGCGTTCCGACGGCTGAACGGCGAGCAGGACCCCCTCACGCGTACTCACCCGAGCGGTGGTGCGCGTGAGGACGTTCGAGACGCCCCGGGTCGTGCCGGGGGCCAGGTCCTCGTCGTGGAGGGGCCACTCGACGCCCTCGGCCCGCACGCCCAGCGCCGGTCCGTGGACCGGCAGGAGCGTGAGGACGTCGCCGGGGCGGCCGGTCAGCGTGGTGCCGGAGGACCGCACCACGGTCACCGTCGCCTCGGCCCAGCGGGCCTGGATCGCCACCCCGGCGTAGAGCGGGGACGCCAGCAGGAACGCCACCGCGAGCCAGTGGTCGAACCGGCCGCCGGCTCCCCCGAGGACGACGATGCGTCCGGGCCGCCGGGCCAGCGCCGCGTCGAGCGCCAGCTCCAGGTCGGTCGCGTCCTTCGCCGCCGGATACCGCTCGACCCGCCCGCCGGCGGCTTCGACCCGCTCGGCGGCGCCCTCGGACGCGGAGTCGAAGTCACCGATCGCGAGCCCGACCCGCAGCCCGATCGCGTGCGCCCCGTCCGCCCCGGAGTCGGCGGCGACGACGAACGCGTCCGCCGGCAGGCCCGCCAGCGCGTCGGCGTTCGGCGCCTCGCCCCCGGCGACGACGATCACGAGAGACGAATCGGCCGGGGGCGAACCCCCGGCCGATTCGGTGAAGCTGCTCAGCTCGCGGCCGTCGCGTGCTCGGGGAAGCGCGCGATCGTCGCGAACTCGTCCGCGTCGATGCTCGCGCCGCCCACCAGCGCGCCGTCCACATCGGGCTTCGCCATGATCGCGGCGACGTTCTTCGCCTTCACCGAGCCGCCGTAGAGGACCCGGATGCCGTTCGCGATCTCCGGCGAGTACTTCTCGGCCAGCCGCGCCCGGATCGCGCCGCAGACTTCCTGCGCGTCGTCGGGGGTGGCGACCTTGCCGGTGCCGATCGCCCACACCGGCTCGTACGCGATGACGATGTCCTTGACCTGATCGGCCGGGATCTTCGCCAGCGCCGCATCGAGCTGCGTCGTGCAGTGCGCGACGTGCTGGGACTCCTCGCGCACCGGCAGGCCCTCGCCCACGCACAGGATCGGCGTGAGCCCGTGCTTGAACGCGGCCTTGACCTTCGCGTTGACCAGCGCGTCGTCCTCGTTGTGGTACTCGCGCCGCTCGGAGTGGCCGATCACCACGTAGGTGCAGCCGAGCTTCGCGAGCATCGCACCGGAGATGTCCCCGGTGTAGGCCCCGCTGTCGTACGGCGACAGGTCCTGCGCACCGTAGACGATGAGCAGCTTGTCGCCGTCGACGAGCGTCTGGACGCTACGCAGATCGGTGAACGGCGGGATCACCGCGACCTCGACGAGGCCGAGCTGCTCCTCGGTGAGGCTGATCGCCACCTTCTGGGTGAGCGAGATCGCCTCGAGGTGGTTGAGGTTCATCTTCCAGTTGCCCGCGATCAGCGGACGCCGGTCGAAGGTGACCTTCTTCGCCATGTCAGGCCCTTTCGAGTACGGCGACGCCGGGCAGTTCCTTGCCTTCGAGGAACTCCAGCGAGGCTCCGCCACCGGTGGAGATGTGGCCGAACCGCGCTTCGTCGATGCCGAGCTGGCGAACCGCGGCGGCCGAGTCGCCACCGCCGACGATCGTGAGGCCGTCGACGGACGCGACCGCTTCGGCCACGCCCTTGGTTCCGGCGGCGAACGGAGCGAGCTCGAACACACCCATCGGGCCGTTCCAGAACACGGTCTTCGCGCCGGCCAGCTTGCTCGCGAACAGCTCGACCGACGCCGGGCCGATGTCCAGGCCCTTCCAGCCGTCTTCCAGCTTGTCGGCCGCGACGACCTTGGTGTTGGCGTCGGCACTGAAGTCGTCGGCGAGCACCACGTCGGTGGGCAGCACGATCTTGTCGCCGCCCTCGGACAGCAGCCGCTTGCAGGTGTCGATCATCTCCTGCTCGAGCAGCGAGTCGCCCACGCCGTGGCCCTGGGCGGCCAGGAACGTGAAGCACATGCCGCCGCCGATGAGCAGCGTGTCGACCTTGGGCAGCAGCGCGTCGATGACCCCGAGCTTGTCGGAGACCTTGCTGCCGCCGAGCACGACCACGTACGGCCGCTCCGGGGTGCCGGTCAGCGTCCGCAGCACCTCGAGCTCACGGCGGACCAGGCCACCGGCGTACGCCGGCAGCAGCTCGGCCAGGTCGTGGACGCTGGCGTGCTTGCGGTGCACGGCGCCGAACGCGTCGTCCACGTAGGCACCGTTCTGACCCGCGAAGTGCGACAGCTGAGTCGCGAACGCCTTGCGCTCGGCGTCGTCCTTGCTGGTCTCACCGGCGTTGAACCGGAGGTTCTCCAGCAGCACGACCCCGCCGTCGGCGACCGAGGCGACGATCTCCTGGGCCTGCGGACCGACGGTGTCGGCGGCGAACGCCACCGGGGCACCGAGCAGCTCGTCCAGCCGCTGGGCGACGGGCTCCAGGGAGTACTTGGGGTCCGGCGCGCCCTTGGGGCGGCCGAGGTGGGAGAACACGATCACCTTCGCGCCGGCGTCACGGAGCGCGGTGATCGTCGGCAGCACCGCGCGGATGCGGCCGTCGTCGGTGATCCGCTGCCCGTCGAGCGGGACGTTGAGGTCGGCGCGTACCAGGACGCGCCGACCCGCAACCCCCTCGGCGAGCAGGTCGTCGAGGCTCTTCACGTCAGAGCGTCTTGCCGACGTAGTTGACCAGGTCGACGAGACGGTTGGAGTAGCCCCACTCGTTGTCGTACCAGCCGACGACCTTCGCCTGGTTGCCGATGACCTTGGTCAGCGGAGCGTCGTAGATGCAGGACGCGGGGTCGGTGACGATGTCCGACGACACGATCGGGTCGCTGTTGTAGGACAGGTAGCCCTTCAGCGGGCCGTTCGCGGCGGCCTGGTAGGCGGCATTGATCTCTTCGACCGTAGCGTCACGGCCGAGCTCGACCGTGAGGTCGGTGGCCGAACCGGTCGGGATCGGCACCCGCAGCGCGTACCCGTCGAGCTTGCCCTTGAGCTCCGGCAGCACCAGGCCGATGGCCTTGGCCGCACCGGTGCTGGTGGGGACGACGTTGAGCGCGGCGGCGCGAGCGCGGCGGAGGTCCTTGTGCGGGCCGTCCTGCAGGTTCTGGTCCTGCGTGTAGGCGTGCACGGTGGTCATCAGGCCCTTGACGATGCCGAACTCGTCGTTGAGCACCTTGGCCAGCGGGCCGAGGCAGTTCGTGGTGCAGGACGCGTTCGAGATGATGTGGTGCGACGCGGGGTCGTAGTCGGTGTGGTTGACACCCATGACGACCGTGACGTCTTCGTTCTTGGCCGGCGCCGAGATGATGACCTTCTTCGCGCCACCGTCGAGGTGCGCCTTCGCCTTGGCGGCGTCGGTGAAGAAACCGGTCGACTCGATGACGACGTCGGCGCCGAGGTCGCCCCACGGCAGCTTGGCCGGGTCGCGCTCCTCGAGGGCCTTGATCGTCTGGCCGCCGACCGAGATCTCGTCCGCGCTTGCCTTCACCTCGTGCGGCAGGCGGCCCAGGATGCTGTCGTACTTGAGCAGGTGCGCGAGCGTGGCGTTGTCGGTGAGGTCGTTGACCCCGACGACCTGGATGTCGGCGCCCGACGTGAGGGCGGCACGGAAGAAGTTGCGCCCGATACGTCCGAACCCGTTGATGCCTACCCGGATGGTCACGCGTACTCCCTCGCCGATGATTTAGTGCGGCTCGTTCGTCCCCTCCGACGGCCGCGATCCGTAGGCCCCCGACCGGCGACGAGACGTCGTTCTCGACGTCGAGCCTATCGATGAGCCGCGGGTTACATCGTACCGGTCCCGCCGAATCGATTCAGCGTCGATCTCGCGTTCCGGGACGCGTTCGGCGAGGTCAGTCCCGGGTCATTTTCCAAAGAATGACCGTCTTGTCGGTGCTCGAGCTGCCCAAGTAGTTGCCGTCCTGGCTGAACGCCAGCCCGGTGATCGAGTTCGTGGTGTCACCGGTCTTCTTCTGGTGCCCGGTGAGCGCGGTGGTGAGCTCGCGATGGTTGGCGAGGTCCCAGAGCAGGATCCGGTTGTCGTTGCCCGCCGACGCGAGGACCTTGCCGTCGGGGCTGAACGCCAGCGTGTCGATCGAACCGGTGTGGCCCTCGAAGGTGTCGACGACCTTGCCGCTACCGACGTCGAACACGACCACGTCGTAGGAGTTGGTCACGGCCAGGCGCGTGCCGTCCGGGCTGAACGTGAGGTTGTCGAAGGAGGAGATGTCGTCCGCGGTCTTCAGCTCACCGCCGACCAACGACTTCTTTTTCACGTCGTAGACGCGCAGGCCCTCCTTGCTGGCGACGGTGGCCAGACGGGTGCCGTCGGGGCTGAGCGCGACGTCGGAGAACAGCTTGTCGGCACCGGCGATGGTCGGGTAGGTGCCGACCCGCTTGCCGTCGGAGGTGTTCCAGGTGAGTACCGAGCCGTAGGAGAACGCGGCCTGGACCTGCTTACCGTCGTTCACGAACGCGACGTCGGCGATCGAGCCCGGGCTCTGCAGGCCTTTCTCGGTGTCGAGCTCCTCGATGGTGTCGAACGCGTTGCGGCGGTTCCCGGTGTCCCAGAGCTGGACGGTGGAGCCCGAGAGCGTCAGCAGGCGGCTGCCGTCGGGGTTGAACTCGATCTCGTCCGGCGCGATCGTGAAGCCGGTCAGGTCGGGTCCGTCCTTCTTGCCGCTCTCGACGTTCCAGAACCGGATCGTGTCGTCGTCGCTGGCACCGGCCGCGAGCGTCCCGTCGGGGCCACCGACCGCGACGGCGGTGACGTCGTCGGTGTGGCCGGTGAGCGTGGGGCCTTTGGTGGCGCCGGTGACGGGGCCGTCGTCGACCCAGGGCTTGAGGACGACGAGCGCGGCGACGAGCGCGAGCAGGACGACCGCGGCGACGGATCCGGCGACGAGCGCGATCTTCCTGGTGGGGCGACGTTCGGGCGGCGCCGGGGCGGTTCCCCAGGGGCCGGAAGCGCTGCGCGGCCCCGGAGGGCTGGGTGCGGGTGGGACCGCGTGCGGGCTGCCGGGCTGCGCGCCCGGCGTGGGCGGGCCTCCGAACGCGGGCGCGCTGCCGGGTTGGCCCGGGGCGGTGGGGACGGCGCCGATCGCGTGGAGGCTGCCTTCGGCGACGACGAGTTCGGGGTAGTCGAGCGCGGTCGGCGCGATGCGCAGCGTCCGGTGCAGCAGGGTGGCCGCCAGCGGGATCCGGGACGAACCGCCGACCAGGAACACCCCACCGACCTGCTCCGGGGCGACCCCGCCCTCACGCAGCACGCTCAGCGTCAGCGACGACGTGCGATCGAGCAGCGGGGTCGCGAGCTTCTCGAACTCCTCCCGCGTCACCCGCACGTCGGCGCCGGCCAGCGGCACGTGCAGATCCGCCGCCGGATGCCGCGACAACTGCTCCTTGGCGGCCTTGGCGCTGCGCCAGAGCGCGTGCCGGGCCTGCTGGTCGGCCGGGCTCTGCGGCCAGTCGAGGCGCGCCCAGGCGTCGGTCGCTCCCCCGGTCAGCGCTCGGGCGTGCGCGACGACGGCGGCGTCCAGGTCGAGCCCGCCGACGTCCGGCAGCCCGGCCGACGCGACGACCTCGAACCCCGGCCCGACCGGACGCACGACGCTGACGTCGAACGTCCCGGCGCCGAAGTCGTAGACGACGAGACACCGGTCGACCGGGAGCGCGTGGCCGAGCACCCGGACGAAGTACGCGGCCGCCGCCACCGGTTCGGGCACGAACCGCACGTCGCCGAGCCCGGCCGCGGACGCCGCGGAGGCCAGCGACCCCAGCCGGGACTGCCGCCAGGCCGCCGGGTGGGTGATCACGACCCCGCTCGGTGACCGTCCGGTGACCCGGTAGGCCTCCTCCGCGACCCGGCGCAGCACGACGCCGATCAGATCGACGACGCGGACCTCGCGCTCCCCCAGCCAGAGCGTCCCGTCGTCGATGCGGCGCTTGGGGTTCGGCTCAAGGCCCGACGCGTAGGCCAACCCGGCCCGCTCGGCGTCCGCGCCGGTCAGCGGCGCCCCGTCGGGGCCGAGGAACACCGCGGACGAGAGCAGCGGCGAGGAGTCGAACAGCAGCGGACGCACCCGGCCGTCCGGCCCGGCCAGCGCCGCGACGGTGCTTGACGTTCCGAAGTCGATGCCGAGCCGAAAGGAGTCCACAACCACGCCGCAACAGTAGGTGACAGATCTAGCCCCGAGTCATCTGACGGACGTGACCTAGGCCGAGAGGCGCCGGAAGCCGCTGGAGTGGAACACCAGCGGCGCGACCGTCGGTTCGTACTCGAACGACTCGATGCGCAGAAGGACGATGTCGTGGTCACCGGCCGGGACCTCACGGTCGACCGTGCACTCCAGCCAGGCGCTCGCGCCCTCGATGAGCACGGCGCCGCCGTCGGTGGTGCCGATCGACAGGCCCTCGAACCGGTCACCGGTCTTCGCCGCCAGGCGCTTGGCGGCCAGGTCGTGCGACTCCCCCAGGACGCTCACCCCGACGCGCGGGCGGTCACGCAGCCGCGGCCAGGTCGTCGACGTCTTCTGGACGCACACCGCCACCAGCGGCGGCTCGAGCGACACCGCGACGAAGCTGCTGGCGGCCATCCCGACCGGAACCCCGTCGACGAGCGCGCAGAGCCCGACGACGCCACTGGGGAACGCCCCGTAGACGTCACGCAGTTCCCGGGGCGCCGCGCCCGCGACCGCCCTCATCGCAGCCCGGACGCGGTTCCGGCCACCGCGCCCGACCAGCGCTTCGCGTAGTCGGCGATCGCCGAACTGTCGGTGTAGGTGGAATCGATCAGGTAGAGACCCGGCGTCGGGCAGGACGCTCCCAACTCCACGAGCACCGGCTTGAGCAGCAGGTCCGGTGCCATCGCGTGGCCGGGCCCGGCACCGAGCATCACCGGGACGGCGACCACGCCGGCCAGGCCCTCGGCGGTGGCGAACTGGTCGAGGAACAGCTTGAGGACGCCGGTGTAGCTCGCCTTGAACGTGGGGCTGGCGAACACCGCGACGTCGGCCGAGCGAACCGACTCGACCGCGGCGGCCACGCCGGCGTCACCCCACCCGAGCAGGCCGGCGCCGAGCGTGATGACGTCCACGACGGACCCGGGTTCCTGGCCGGTGAGCTCACGGGCCACTCGCGTCGCGGCGTCGAGGGTGCGCGACTGCGGCTTGGGGTTGCCGGCCACCACTGCCACGTTCATGAGATCTCCCTCGCTCCTCAACACCGTCCGCCAGAACCGGCCCGACGTCCAGAGACAACGTTGCGCCCTGCATCACACAATCCCAATCGCTCCCGCCGTTGGTTAAGGGCATTCGACAGTTTCGACGACAGATCGGGCCTGTGGACAGCGGCAACGGACTGTCGGTCGGCATTGCTAGCGTCCCGCCCGTGACGATCAACGAGAACGTGAGCACGTTCGCGGGGCTGCCGGTGCGGGAGTGGCCCGCCGACGGGGAGCCGGTCGGCGGACCGGCGGCCTGGCGGATCTCTCCGGGTCTCGAGGCCGAGCGGGGCGAGTTCGCCCGCCGGCTGGACGAGCTGATCGACAGCACGCCGGTCGAGGCGCTGCTGGTCGGCGATTGGGGTGACTGCTACGAGAACCCCGCGCCGATCGACGCGCTGGTCGCGGCGGCACCTCGGCTGAGCGGGCTGCGCGCCCTGTTCCTGGGCGAGATGACGTTCGAGGAGTGCGAGATCTCCTGGATCCGGCTGGGCGACGTCGCGCCGCTGTTCGAGGCGTTCGGTTCGCTGGAGGTACTGCGCATCCGGGGCAGCGAAGGACTGCGGCTGGGGACGGTGCGGCACGAGACGTTGCGGGAGCTCGCGTTCGAGTCCGGTGGGCTGCCGGCCGCGGTGGTCCGTGACGTCGGCGCGGGCGATTTCCCGGCGCTGCGTCACCTGGAGCTGTGGCTCGGCACCCCGAACTACGGCGGCGACGCGACCGCCGAGGACCTCGCCGGGATCCTGTCCGGTGAGCGTCTTCCCGCGCTGCGTCACCTGGGGCTGCGCAACGCCGAGATCGCCGACGACGTCGCGGCCGCGCTCGCCCGGGCTCCGATCGTTCCGCGGCTGACGACGCTCGACCTGTCGCTGGGGCTGCTGAGCGACACCGGGGCGCGTGCGCTGCTGACCGGTGGGCAGCTGAGCGGACTCGAGCGGCTCGATCTGCACCACCACCTGGTCAGCGAGGAGGTGCTCGGCGAGCTGGCCGCCGCGCTGCCGGGCGTCGTGCTCGACACCGAGGATTCGCAGCTCGGTGAGCGCTACCGGTACGTCGCGGTCGGCGAGTGAACAGAGTTTCCGGTGGTGTTCGTCGAACGTGTCGACCGTCCGCCGCGGTTCAGCCCGGACATCCACTGAGGAGCCTGTCGGTGACCATCCCGAGCGACGACGAGCTCACCCGCTTCCACGGCCCCCCGGTCGTGAACGTGGAGGACGGCGTCCGCGCCGGCATCGAGGGGGCCGCGTGGCGCGTCTCCCCCGGCTACGACGAGGGCGTGCGGACGATGCCCGGTCGGATCTCGGACCTGATCGACCGGGCGCCGGTGCGGGCGTTGGTGATCGACAACTGGGGTGACCCGGCCGAATCCGCGCTTCCGGTCACGGAGATCGCCGCGTCGGCGAGCCGGCTGCCCGGCCTGCGGGCTCTCCGCGTCCGCGGGTCGCAGAACCTGGAGACGCAGCCGGTGAAGCACACCGCGCTCCGCGAGCGCGTGTTCGGGAACGGCGGCCTGCCCGCCGAGGTCACCCGGGCGGTCGCCACGCCGATCCTCACCGGTGAGCGGCTGGGCGGTGCGCTTCCCGACGCGCGGATCGACGCGTCCGAGTCGCGGTTCGGCGAAGCCGACGACGAACGATACGTCGCGGTCGGCGAATGATCGCGCTGGTCGGCAACCCGGGCAGCCGGCGCGCCACGATGTTCACCGCGGCGGCGCGTGCGGCCGGGCACGACGTCGAGGTGCTGCCGTGGCGTGCGGTCGCGGGCGGCCCGGTGACGTTCCCGTCCGGTGCGCTGGTGCGAATCGACTCACCGGGTGAGGACGCCGAGGTCGACCGGCGGCTGCGCGGGGCCGCCCAGCCGGCGCAGTTCGGCGAGATCGTCGGCGGCGCGGCCTGGTACCGGGGGTTCCGGGCGGCGCTGGAGCGGGTGGTGGCCGCCGCGGGGGCGTCCGGCGCGCGCCTGCTCCACGACCCGGGCGACATCGCGGTCATGTTCGACAAGCGCCTGGCCCACGCCCGCCTGGCCGCCGCCGCCGTTCCCGTTCCGCAGGCCCTCCCGCCGGCTGCCCCGGCGGCAGCGGAGTTCACCGGCGCCGGGATCGGGGGGTACGAGGAACTGCGGGCGGGCATGCGGGCCGCGGGATGGGCCCGGGTGTTCGTGAAGCCCGCGCACGGGTCGTCGGCGTCCGGGGTCGTCGCCCTGCACGCCGGTGACCGGCGGGCGCTCGCGGTCACCTCGGTCGAGCTGACCGACCGAGCGCTCTTCAACTCGCTGCGGGTCCGCCGGTACACGTCCGAGCGCGAGGTCGCGGCGATCGTCGACCGGCTGGCTCCCGACGGCCTGCACGTCGAACGCTGGTTTCCGAAAGCGAGCCTCGATGGCCGCGTGTTCGACCTGCGGGTGCTTGTCGTCGACGGGGTTCCTGGCCACGTCGTGGTGCGCACCAGCCGCACCCCGATGACGAACCTGCACCTCGGCAACGCCCGCGGCGACGTCCGCGCGGTCCGCGCCCGGATCGGCGCCGAGGCCTACGAGTCCGCGCTGGCCACGTGCGTGCGGGCCGCGGCCGGATTCCCGGGCAGCCCGCACGTCGGCGTCGACCTGATGATCGGGGTGGACCGGCGCACCCACGCGGTCGCCGAGGTCAACGCGTTCGGCGACCTGCTGCCCGGCGTCCTCGACGCCCACGGGCGCACCACGTACGAGGCGCAGCTCGAGGCATTGGGAGCACGGGTATGAAACACCTCGTCGGCCGCCACGACCTGCTCTTCGTCACGTTCGACACCCTGCGCCACGACGTCGCGGCCGAACTCGCCGCGGCCGGGCGCACCCCCAACCTCGCGCGGGTGCTCCCCGGCGGGCAGTGGGAACGCCGCCACACCCCGGCGAGCTTCACCTACGCGGCCCACCAGGCGTTCTTCGCCGGTTTCCTCCCCACCCCGGTCACCCCGGGCCCGCATCCCCGGCGGTTCGCCGCCGCGTTCCCGGGCAGCGAATCCACCACCGACGACACCTGGGTCTTCGACGCACCCGACGTGGTCACCGCCCTCCGGGAGACCGGCTACCACACGGTCTGCGTCGGCGGTGTCGGCTTCTTCAACCCGGTCTCGGCGCTCGGCCGGGTGCTCCCCGGCCTGTTCGCCGAGTCGCACTGGGAGCCCGCGTTCGGCGTCACGAACCCCGCGTGTTTCGAGGCCCAGCTCGACCGGATCGAATCGGTGATCGCCGGGCTCGACCCCGCCCGCCCGCTGTTCCTCTTCGTCAACGTCGCCGCGCTGCACCAGCCGAACCGGCACTACCGGCCGGGCGCCGAGCACGACTCCCGGGAGAGCCACGCCGCCGCGCTGGAGTACGTCGACGCGCACCTGCCCCGGCTGATCGCCGCGGTCACCGGGCGCGGGCGCCCCTGCGCGGCGATCCTGACCTCCGACCACGGCACGGCCTACGGCGAGGACGGCCACGTCGGGCACCGCGTCGCGCACGACGTGGTGTGGACCGTGCCCTACGCGGAGGTGGTGTTCCCGTGACGCTCGACGGCTCCCCGTACCAGGGCTACCTCTACGCCTACCCGCACAAGACCGCCTACCGGCCGCTCCGCCCCCGCCCGGCGCTGCGCGAGGTCTGGTCGGCCGAACCCACCGACACGCTGTTCCTCTACGCCCACCTCCCGTTCTGCGAGATGCGCTGCGGGTTCTGCAACCTCTTCACCCGCGCCAACCCGCCGGCCGAACAGGTCAGCGCGTACCTCGCGCAGCTGCGCGTCCAGGCCCGGCGGGTCGCGGACGCGCTGGGGCCGGTGACGGTCGCGCGCACCGCGGTCGGTGGGGGCACCCCCACCTACCTCACCGCGTCCGAACTGACCGGGCTGTTCGACGTCCTGGACACCTTCGGCCGCGGCGCGGCCCCCACCGCCGTCGAGACGTCACCGGCCACCGCGACGCCGGACCGGCTGGCGGTGCTCAGCGAGCGCGGCACCACCCGGGTGAGCATCGGCGTGCAGAGCTTCCTCGACGCGGAGGCCCACGCGGCCGGACGCCCGCAGAAACGCGCCGAGGTCGACCGTGCGCTCGACACGATCCGGGCCGCCGGCATCCCGGAACTCAACGTCGACCTGATCTACGGCATCGCCGGGCAGACGGCGCAGAGCTGGGAGTACTCGCTGACCACGGCGTTGCGGTGGGCGCCGGAAGAGGTGTTCCTCTACCCGCTCTACGTCCGGCCGCTCACCGGCCTGGGGCGGCGCGACGCCGACGGGAGCGACCCGGCCTGGGACGCCCAGCGGCTCGCGCTGTACCGGCAGGGCCGCGACCGATTGATCGCCGCCGGCTACCACCAGCTCTCGCTGCGGCACTTCCGGCGGGTTCCGTCCGCGGACGACAGCAGCGACTACCGCTGCCAGGACGACGGCATGGTGGGCCTCGGCTGCGGCGCCCGCTCGTACACCACCGACCTCCACTACTCGTTCGACTACGCGGTCGGGGTCGGCCAGGTGCGGGCGATCATCGACGACTACGTCCGCCGCCCGGCGTCCGACTTCGACCACGCCGAGGTCGGGTACCACCTCGACGAGGCCGAGCAGCGACGCCGCTGGCTGGTGAAGTCGCTGCTGCGCTCCGAGGGTCTCGCTCCGGCCGACTACGCGACGCGGTTCGGCACCCCGCTCGGCGCCGACTTCCCCGAACTCGGTGAGCTGGCCGAACGAGGGTGGCTCGAGCACGGCGCCGACCTGGTCGCGCTGACCGCGGCGGGGATGGAGCGCGCCGACGCGATCGGGCCGTGGCTCGTCTCGGATGCGGTGCGCAGCGCCATGAGGGAACACGTGACGCGCTGATGGACCTGTCGATTCTGTACCGCGGTCCGCTCGCGAGCTGCAACTACGACTGCGCGTACTGCCCGTTCGCCAAGCGGCGCGACAGCCCGGCGACGCTGGCGGCCGACCGGGCCGCGCTCGAACGCTTCACCGACTGGGTGACCCGCAACCCCGACGACGACCGGATCTCGGTGCTGTTCACGCCCTGGGGCGAAGGGCTGACCCGCTCCTGGTACCGGCGGGCGCTGGCCGACCTGTCCCGGCTGCCGCACGTCGGCCGGGTGGCGATCCAGACCAACCTGGCGGCCACGTTCGGGTGGATGGCCGACGCCAACCTCGACCGGCTCGCGCTCTGGGTCACCTACCACCCCACCCAGATCAGCCGGGGAAGGTTCCTGGCGCGCTGCTCGACGCTGCACTCGCGGGGTGTCCGGTTCTCGGTCGGCATCGTCGGGCTGCCCGCGCACTACGAGGACGCGGGCTGGTTGCGCACCGCCCTGCCCGACGACGTCTACCTGTGGGTGAACGCCGCCGAGGGGCACGTGTACACGCCGGGCGAGGAGCGGGCCTGGGCGGCGATCGACCCGCTGTTCTCCTACAGCGCGCGGCCGCACCTGTCGGCCGGGCAGCCGTGCCGCACCGGCGACACCGTGCTGTCGGTGCGGGGCGACGGGAGCGTGCGCCGCTGCCACTTCGTGGACGAACCGCTCGGCAACCTCTACGACGGGTCGTACCGGCGGGCGTTGCGGCCGCGGAGCTGTCCGCTGGCGACGTGCGACTGCCACATCGGCTACGTGCACCTGGAGACCCTGCCGCTGTACGACGTCTTCGCCGGCGGGGTGCTGGAACGAATACCCATGGGCTTCTAGGTACAAGCACTCACGCGGGGCCGCTCCGCACCGGCGAAAGTAAACGCATGCGAATCCTTCAGCTCGCCTTCGGTAACTGGTTCTCCCGCGCCTACCTGATCGGCGTCGCGGTCGTCGCCGCGGTGGTCACGTTCAGCCTCGCCACCTGGGACCAGCCGGACGCCAATCTGGCCGGCGTCTGGCTGGTCTTCGTGACGATGCCGTTCTCGTTGCCGCTCCTGGCGATCACGCCCGACTCGGCGCTCGGGCCGGTCGTGTTCTACGCCGTGTGCGCCGTCGCGGCCGTCGCGAACGCCGCGTTCATCGGCGGCATGGTCGCCCTCTACCGCCGCTCCCGCCGCCGCCCCGCCCACTGAACCCCGCCCACTGAACCCCTCTGCACCCCACCCGCAGCGACCCGGCCCGGGTGGACGGGTCAGGGTGCGAGCATCTCCGGCGTGACGCTGGCCTCGGTGTCGGGGATTCCGGTGTCGTGGGCGCGCTTGTCGGCGAGCGCGAGCAGACGCCTTATGCGGCCCGCCACCGCGTCCTTGGTCAGCGGCGGGTCGGCCAGCGAACCGAGTTCCTCCAGCGACGCCTGGCCGTGCGCCAGGCGCAGCCGGCCGGCTGCGAGCAAGTGCTCCGGCGCGTCGCCGCTGAGGATCTCCATCGCCCGCTCCACCCGCGCACCGGCGGCGACCGCGGCGCGGGCCGACCGGCGCAGGTTCGCGTCGTCGAAGTTGGCCAGCCGGTTGGCGGTGGCCCGCACCTCGCGACGCATCCGCCGCTCCTCCCAGGCCAGCACGCTGGCGTGGGCACCGATGCGGGTCAGCAGCGCACCGATCGCGTCGCCGTCGCGCACGACGACCCGGTCGACGCCACGCACCTCGCGGGCCTTGGCCGTCACCCCGATGCGCCGGGCCGCCCCGACGAGCGCCAGTGCCGCCTCCGGCCCGGGGCAGGTGATCTCGAGCGCGGCCGAGCGGCCGGGCTCGGTGAGCGAACCGTGCGCGAGGAACGCACCCCGCCACGCCGCCTCCGAGCAGCACGCCGCCGCGGACACGACCTGCGGCGGCAACCCGCGCACCGGCCGCCCCCGGACGTCGAGGAGGCCGGTCTGACGGGCCAGCGAATCCCCCTCACGCACCACCCGCACGATGTAGCGGCTGGTCTTGCGCAGCCCGCCTGCGGTGAGCACGTGCACCTCGCTGCCGTGGCCGTAGACCTCGGCGATGCTCTGCCGCAGCCGCCGGGCGACGTTGCCGGTGTCGAGCTCGGCCTCCACCACCACCCGGCCGGCGACGATGTGCAGCCCGCCGGCGAAGCGCAACAGCGCCGCCATCTCGGATTTGCGACAACAGGGTTTCGTGACCACGACCCGGCTCAACTCGTCCTTGACCGCGGCCGTCATCGCCATCGCGCTGCTCCAGTCGTCTCGCTCTGCCCCCGTTGCGACACGCACGGCGGCCCCAGCCGACCGGTCTCAGCCGGTGCCCAGCACTCCGCGGAGTGCGTTGGCGAGAGCCTGCTGATCGTGCCGCGGACTTCCGTCGGACGCCGCTACCGGCGCCACAACCAGTCGTCCCCCTAGAGATTCTGCCGCACGCGACAGACCGGTGTGGTCCCCGACGATGTGTGGATCTGCGAGCACGACGTCCACTTTCAATGCCGGAGCGTGTTCGGCCAGCGCATGAAGGTGGCCGTCGAACGGCATTCCCTTCGTTTCACCGTCGGTGCTGAGGTTCAGCACGACGATCCGCCGGGCCGCCGAGCTGACGATCGCGTCGGCCAGTTCGGGCACCAGGAAGTGCGGCAGAACACTCGTGAACCACGAGCCGGGGCCCAGCACCAGGGCGTCGGCCATCTTCACGGCCTCGACCGCCTCCGCGCACGCCGGCGCGTCGGCCGGTGTCACCCGGACGCGGCGGACCTGCCCCTTGGTGCTGGCGACCTCGTGCTGACCGTGGACGGTGACGACGTTGCCCAGCGCTCCGGCGACGTCGGCCTCGATGTCCAGCGGTTCCGCGGCCATCGGCAGCACCCGGCCCCGGCATCCGAGCACGCGTGACGCGTGCTCGAGCGCCTCCACGGTGCCACCGAGGATGTCGGTGAGCCCGGAGATGATCAGGTTGCCGATCGCGTGCCCGCCGAGCTCACCTTTGCCGGGAAAGCGGTGCTGGAACACCGCGGCGGTGACCGGATCGCCGGGGTTCGCCAGCGCGACGAGCGCCTGGCGCAGGTCACCGGGCGGAATGCCGCCGAATTCGCGCCGCAGCCGGCCGCTGGAGCCGCCGTCGTCGGCGACGGTCACCACGGCCGTCGGTTCGATCCCGAGCAGACAGAGCGCCTTGAGCGACGCGAACAACCCATGCCCGCCGCCGAACGCCACTACCCGGGGAGGCCGCTCGGTGTCCGAACCGATCACGCCTCTCGCCGTCCCATTCCCCGTCCGCCCCTCTGCCGGTTGCCGTCGATACACCGCACCACGCCCGTTAGGACGTGATTCGCGGCGTTAGTGCCCCGCGCTGCGCCTTTCATCGACAACGCGTAGCGGAGGCGGACGGTACCGTGCTCCGCGCCGGCCGTCACTCCCGGCCCAGGTCCCGGTGGCTCACGGTGGTGGGGATACCCCGGGCTTCCAACCGCGACGCCAACGCGAGCGCGCTGGCGACACTTCGGTGCTTACCGCCCGTACAGCCGACGGCGATGGTCAGGTACCGCTTGCCCTCGCGCTTGTAACCGTCGGTGGCCATCGCGACGACGGCCGCGTACTGATCGAGGAACTCGACCGCACCGGGCTGCGCCATCACGTAGTCGCTGACGGCCTGGTCCTTGCCGCTGAACGGCCGCAACTCCGGTACCCAGTGCGGGTTCGGCAGCCATCGCATGTCGATGACCAGGTCGGCGTCGGCGGGCAGCCCGTACTTGAAGCCGAACGACAGCGTCGTGACGTGGAGGGTGCGCTCGGGAGTGACGAACAACTCTTCGATGCGCCCGCGGAGCTGGTTGCCGTTGAGCAGGCTGGTGTCGATGATCACATCGGCGAGTTCGCGCGCGTTGGCGAGCAGCACCCGTTCGGCGGCGATCCCGTCGGCGAGCCGGCCCTCCCCCTGCAGCGGGTGGGCCCGGCGGACGCTCTCGAACCGCCGGATCAGCACGTCGTCGGACGCGTCCACGAACACCACCCGGGGATGGAAGCCCCGGGTACGCAGGTCGGCCACCGCCCCGAGCAGGTCGGTGGAGAACGCCCGGCTGCGGACGTCGAGCGTCATCGCGGTGCGCCGGCCCGCGCCGCCGGAGGCGAACGCGAGCTCGGCCATCGTGACCATGAGCGTCTGCGGCAAATTGTCCACGACGTAGTAGCCGACGTTCTCCAGCGCACGGGCGACCGTGCTGCGGCCGGCCCCGGACAAGCCGGTGACCACGACGAGGTCCATCTCGGCTCGCGCGGCGGCGATCCCGTCCAGGTTTCCGAGATCGTCGGCGCCCGGCGACCGCTCCCCGATCGTCATCGGTTCTCGTGTCTCCCCGCTCGCATGGGTGTTACTCCTGATTCTGCTGCGTCGACGCTAGTCCCCGCAGCCCGCACACCAGACTTTTCGGTGCCTTTGGTGGCTTCCGGGGCCGATCGGGCCGCCGGGACCGCGGCGTCACCGGCCAGCGCGGCCACGATCGCCTCGGCCGTGCGGCGGCCGATGCCGGGCACGCTCACGAGTTCGTCGGCCGATGCCTGCCGCAGCCGCTTCAGGGACCCGAACTGGCGCAGCAACGCCTTGCGCCGGGCTTCGCCCAGCCCGGGGACGTCGTCGAGCGCCGACTCGGTCATCCGCTTCGAGCGCTTCTGCCGGTGATAGGTGATCGCGAACCGGTGCGCCTCGTCCCGGACGCGCTGGAGCAGGTAGAGACCCTCGCTGGTGCGCGGAAGGACGAGCGGGAAGTCGTCGCCGGGCAACCAGACCTCCTCCAGGCGCTTGGCGAGCCCGCAGAGCGCGACGTCCTCGATGCCGAGCTCGGCGAGCACCCGCGCGGCCGCCGCCACCTGGGGCGCACCACCGTCGACCACGACGAGGTTCGGCGGGTAGGCGAACTTCCGCGGCCGCCCGGTGGCCGGATCGATGCCCACCGGCACCCCCCGGTCGGCCGGAGCCTCCGCCCCCGAGTCGGACTCCTCCGGCAGATCGCCGGTCTCGACGTGGGCGTCCAGGTAGCGGTTGAAGCGCCGGCGCAGCACCTGGGCCAGCGACGCCGTGTCGTCCGGCGGCCCGTCGGGCCCGGAGCGCACCGCGAACCGCCGGTACTCCGACTTGCGGGCCAGGCCGTCCTCGAACACGACCATGCTGCCGACGATGTCGGTGCCGCTCACGTGCGAGATGTCGTAACACTCGATGCGCAGCGGCGCCTCGTCGAGCAGGAGCGCGTCCTGGATCTCCTGCAGCGCCTTCGACCGGGCGGTGAGATCGCTCGCGCGCTTGAGCTTGTGCTGGTTGAACGCCTGCTCGGCGTTGCGCTTGACCGTCTCCATCAGCGTCTTCTTGTCGCCCCGCTGGGGAACCCGGAGCGCGACCCGGCTGCCCCGCAGCTCCGAGAGCAGTTCCTCGAGCACGGCCGCGTCGGTGGGTAGCTCCGGTACCAGCACCTCGCGCGGCACCACCTCGCTCGCGTCCTCGCTGCCGTAGATCTGCAGGCAGAACTGTTCGACGAGGTCGCCGACGCCGAGGTCCTCGACCTTCTCGACGACCCAGCCGCGCTGGCCGCGGACCCGCCCGCCCCGGACGTGGAACACCTGCACGGCGGCTTCCAGGCCGTCGTCGGCGAACGCGATCACGTCGGCGTCGGTGCCGTCGCCGAAGACGACGGCCTGCTTCTCCATCGCCCGGCGTAGCGCCCCGATGTCGTCGCGCAGCCGGGCCGCCCGCTCGAACTCGAGCTCGTCGCTGGCGCGCTGCATCTCCCGCTCGAGCCTGCGCAGCATCTGGTCGGTCTTGCCGGCCATGAAGTCGCAGAAATCCTCGACGATCGCCCGGTGCTCCTCGGCCGACACCCGGTCGACGCACGGCGCCGAGCACTTGTCGATGTAGCCGAGCAGGCAGGGCCGCCCGATCTGCCCCGCGCGCTTGAAGACGCCGCTGGAGCAGGTGCGCGCCGGGAACACCCGGAGCAGCAGGTCGAGGGTTTCGCGGATCGCCCACGCGTGCGCGTACGGCCCGAAGTACCGCACGCCCTTCTTCTTCGGGCCACGCATCACCCGGAGCTGGGGATACTCCTCGTAGAGCGTCACCGCGAGGCTCGGGTAGCTCTTGTCGTCGCGGTAGCGGACGTTGAAGCGCGGGTCGTACTCCTTGATCCAGGAGTACTCCAGCTGCAACGCCTCCACCTCGGTGGTGACGACGACCCAGTCGACGTTGGCCGCGGACGTCACCATCTGATAGGTACGCGGGTGGAGGCCGGCCGGATCGGCGAAGTACGAGTTCAGACGGTTGCGGAGGTTCTTCGCTTTACCGACATAGATCACCGTGCCCCGAGAATCCCGGAAACGGTAGACACCAGGCGACTCCGGGATCGATCCCGGAGATGGGCGGTACGTGGACGGGTCGGGCACGCTGGAAAGCCTAGTCGTGCCCTCCGACAATCCTTGCGCGCGAACCGGCGACCACGCTACATATCGCCTTTCGGCCGATCCCGCTGTCAGACATCCGACACGACACGGCATCATGGTTCGCCAGAGGACGACGCGACCACGGAACGAGGCGACCGGGACGATGCAGGCCGGGGGAACGACGACCGGGACGAGGCCGGCCACGGCGGTGGACACCGTGACCGTACCGACCCGAACGAAGGGGCCGCGATGACCGCGCCGGGCACTCCGCAGGCCGACGACCCGCTGGCCGGGGTCGATCTCTTCGCCGGCCTCGCGCCCGCCGTGCGCAGCCGGGTGGCCGCGGCCGCGGTGCCGCGCAGCTACCGGCGCGGACAACTCCTGTTCCTGGAGAAGGACCCCGGCGACTCGCTGATCATGGTCCGCCGTGGCGCCGTCTCGGTGTTCCGCACCGCTCCCACCGGTGACCGCGCGCTGCTCTACGTGGTGCGCCCGCCCGGCGTGCTGGGCGAGTTGGCGCTGCTCGACGGCGGCAGTCGCTCGGCGTCGGCGGAAGCGTTGGAGGAGACGCACGTCCTCGCGCTCTCCCGCGGTGCGTTCCTGGAGCTCGTGCGCACCCAGCCGCCGATCCTCGACGGGGTGATGCGCTCGTTCGGCGGGCTCATCCGGCGGCTGACCGATCAGACGTCCGACCACATCTTCCTGGACCTGCCGGGCCGGGTCGCGAAGACGCTGATCCGCCTGGTCGGCGACAACCGGTCACCGGTCGTGACGATCGACCTGAACCAGACCCAGCTGGCGGAGATGGCCGGCGGCTCCCGGCAGAGCGTCAACCAGGCCCTCGGTACGTTCGCGACGCGGGGTTGGCTGCACACCGAGGGTCGCAAGATCGTCGTCACCGACATCCCCGCACTGCGCCGCCGCGCCGGCATGACGTGAGTCTCGACGTCAAAATGTCACGTTGAGTGACTTATTTAGTCGCAGGTGACCCATGTCTCAGTGGCATCTGTGACGATGACCCCCGTGGACACCAACTCGTCGAGCACCGTCTCGGGAACCCGGACCGTCGAACCCTCGGGGTGACCGATTCCCGCGGAGTCGGTCCATGGCGTCTTCAGCGTCACGGTGACCATACTCGACATTCCGGGCATTGCGGGAATTCCCCTCCATCCGGCATGGTTCGCCGGACGCACCGGACCCCACCGCTCAAGTCGCGACACACGGTAGTCGCGCCCCACCCCGACGTGTCAGCGGAGCGTCCGGAAGACGACTGAGAAAGGCTCCGACCGGATGATTCTTGTCCGGATGGGTGGTCCCCGGACGAGGCCACTGAGACGATTCACAGCAAATACACGACCGCTGACAGATTTGGTGTACTGGAAGACCTTGCACGCGGGGGTGAAGGACCCATCGACACGCACTGCGCACGCTGCGCCGCCGTGGGCCGGCCCGGCGACCGTTTCTGCGGCCGCTGCGGCTCCGCCCTGCTCCGCAAGTGCCCCAGTTGCACCGCCGGCGTCGAGCTGACCGCCGAGACCTGCCCGCACTGCGCCGCCGATCTCGACCCGGCCGCCCGCGGCCTGCCCGTGCCCGGCGTCGCGTCCCGGGAGGAGCGGCGGGTCGTCACGATCCTCTTCGTCGACCTCACCGGCTTCACCAACCTCGGCGAACGGCTCGACCCCGAGGACCTGCGCGCGCTCCAGCAACGCTACTTCGACACCGTCGCGCGCGCGATCCGCCGCCGCGCCGGCGTCGTGGAGAAGTACATCGGCGACGCGGTGATGGCCGTGTTCGGCGCACCGGTCACCCAGGAGGACGACGCCGTCCGCGCGGTCCGCGTCGGCCTGGAACTGCAGGCCGACCTGGACGGGCGGATCATCGGCCCGTCCGGCCCGCTGCGCGCCCGCGTCGGCATCGCCACCGGCGAGGTCGTCGTCGATCTGGACGCGATCCGGGACGGCGGTCAGGCCCTGGTCGCCGGCGACGTGGTCAACCTCGCCTCCCGGCTGCAGTCGCACGCCCCGGTCGGTGGCATCGTCGTCTCCTCGGCCACCTGGCGCGCCAGCCGCGAGTACGTCGAGTACACCGAGATGCCCCCGGTGATGGTCAAGGGCAAGGCCGGGCCGGTCCCGGTCTGGCGTCCGCTGCGCCTGGTCCAGCGCCGCTGGGACCGTCACCGCGACCACGGCCCGTTCGTCGGCCGCGGCCCCTACCTCGACCACCTCGCCGGGCTGCTGCGCGCCACCGTCGACGACCGGGCGCCTCGCCTGGTCACCGTCGTCGGGCCGGCCGGCGTCGGCAAGAGCCGCCTGGTGCGCGAACTCAACCGCCACGCCGAGCAGGCCATGCCCGTCGGGGTCCGCTGGGTCGGCGGGCGCTGCCTGGCCGGCGGCGAGGGCGGCCCGTTCGCGGCCGTCGCCGAGGTCGTCACCGCGTACGCGGGGGTACTCGAGTCCGACAGCGCCGACACCGCCCGCCGCAAGGTCGTCGACTCGCTGCACGGCCTGCTCACCACGGCCGAGCGCAGCAGCGTGGTCGACGCGCTCGCCCCGCTCGTCGGCTACGCCGCTCCCCCGGTCGAGGCCGACGAGGCCCAGGCCGCCTGGCGCATGTTCTTCGCCCGGCTCGCCGCGCGCCGCCCGCTGGTCATCGTCATCGAGGACCTCGCGCTCGCCGAACCACCCCTGCTCGACTTCCTCCGGCAGCTCGTCGACACCGTCGACGGGCCGCTGCTGGTGCTCGGCACGGCCCGGCCCGAGCTGCTCGCCTCCCGCCACGTGCCCTGGTACGACGCGACGCACCCCCGGCACGCGCTGGTGGAGCTCCCGCCGCTCGACGCGCACGACACGCTGACGCTCTTCCGCGCGCTGTCGGTCGACTCGCCGATCCCCGAGGAGGCTCTCGAGCACCTCACCGTGCTCGCCGCGGGCACCCCGCTCTACGCCCACGAGTACGTCCGGATGCTCGCCGACCAGCAGAGCGACGACGCCGAGGGGGCGCTCCCGCTGCCCGACTCCGTGCTGTCGGTGGTCGCCAGCCGCGTCGACCTGCTCGGGCCCCGCAGCCAGCGCGCGCTGCAGGCCGCGGCGGTCATCGGCGAGGTGTTCTGGCCCGGTGCGGTGGCCACGGTCGCCGAGCTGGCCCGCGACGAGGTCGAGGCGCTGCTGGCCGAGCTGCGCGCGAAGGCGTTCATCCGGCCGGCCACCGGGCACGTGCTGGCCGGCGAGCCCGCGCTGGCGTTCTCGCACGCGGTCGTGCGCGACATGGCCTACCGCCGTCAGCCCCGCGCGCTGCGCGTCGTGCGTCACCAGCGAGCCGCCCGCTGGCTGCAGTCGCACGTCACCGGCCGCACCACCGAGGCCGTCGACGCGGTCGCGCACCACCGGGTCGCCGCGCTGGAACTGGCCCGCACGCTGCACATGGACGTCCGTCCGTTCCTGCCGCCGGCCCGCACCGCGCTGGTGGCGGCGGCCGAACGCGCGGCCAGCCTGCACGCCGCGCCCACCGCCGTCGACCTGCTCGACAAGGCGCTCGCGCTCTGGGACGACCAGAACACGCTGACGCTCGAGGAGCTGGCGGCTTTGGAGCACCCGGCCGCCAGGGACGACGAGGTGTCCCGGCTGTCCGCGCTGGTACTGCGGTGGAGGCTGCGGTTCACCGCGTCCCCCGACGAATTCCACGGCGCCGCCGACGTCGCCCGGTGCGCCAGCCAGCTCGAGGTGCTCGGGGCCCGCGACGCCGCCGCGAGCGCGCGGACGCTGCTCAGCCAGGTCGCCTGGGCCCGCGGTGACCGCACCGCCGCGCTGGCCCACCTCGACCGGGCGCTGGCACCCTACGGCGCCGGCGACGAGAGCCCTGTGCGCGCGGCCGCCCACGCCGAACTGGCCCGGCTGCGGATGATGAGCTACGAGGTCGACGAGGCCACCACCGCGGCCAAGACCGCCGGTGACCTGGCCCGCCGTCTCGGCCTGCCCGAGCTCGAGGTCAACGCGCAGATCACCGAGGGCGCCGCCCGATACCTGGCCGGCGACCTGTCCGGTCTGACGCTGCTCGAGCGCGCGGTCGACCGCAGCCGCACCGACCACCTGCGCTCGCTGCGCCGGGCGTCGGAGAACCTGGCCAGCGCGCTGCAGGAGGAGGGCGAGATCGCCCGCAGCTTCGCGCTGCTGGACGAGGCCGCGGCCACGACGCTGAACTTCCGCGGCGCTCCGCACCCCGGCCACACGCCGATGCGTGCCTACTTCGACGGCGACTGGGACGCCACGCTGGCCTCGGCCGATGCCGCGTTCACCGGCGACGAGGCCCTCGACGCCGAATGGTCGCACCTGCGCACGCTCGCGGCCTGGCTGCGTGCGCTGCGCGGCGAGGACACCGGCTTCAACCCCGAGGCGATCGTCGTCACCGCCGCCCGGCACGGGAGCCGCCTGGCCATGGCCAACGCGCTCGCCCACGCCGCGCTCTACCGCGCGGTCAACGGCTCGGCCGAGCAGGCGACGGTCGCGCTGCGCCGGTTGGAGGCCGAGCACTCGGCCGAGGCGCTGGCGCCGCGCGAGTGGCTGGCCGCCGCCGCGCACGCCGCGGTGCTCACCGGCGTCAGGTGCGGTCTGCAGGGCGAGGAGTCCGCCGGATGGCTGAAGGGTGTGCTCGACGGCGCGCCGCGCGAGACGCTCTGGGTCCGGGCCGCCCGCTCGGTCGTCAACGGCGCCCAGGCGGCCCGCAACGGCGACCACGGCACTGCGGCCCTGCACCACGCGGTCGCGGCGTCGGTCTACGAACGGATGGGCGACGCCACCGACGCGGCGCTGGCCACGGCCTGGTCGCTGCGCGCGGCCCGGGCCGGCGAGGTCGCACCGGTACCGGAGCTCACCACCCGCCTGACCACGTTCGGGCTGCGTAACCGGGCCCGTCTGCTGCTGAGGTTCGCCACCACGGATCCGTTAGACACCACCGACGTGCCGGACGACCCCGGGCCGCTGGCCGGTCAGGATTCCTCGTCCAGCCCGGCCTCGATCGCGTAGCGCACCAGCCCGGCCCGGTTGTGCACCTGCAGTTTGTCCATGACGTTCTGCAGGTGGTTCTGCACCGTCCGGATCGACAGGCTCAGCCTTGTCGCGACCTGCTTGGCGGTGAGCCCCCGGGCCACCAGCCGCAACACCTCGGTCTCCCGGGTCGTCAGCGCCGGCCCGTCGGCGGGCTCGGGCCCCGCGGCGAGCCGCCGGTACTCCCCGAGCACCAGCCCGGCCAGCCCGGCGGTGAACGCCGCCTCGCCCCGTGAGGTGCGGGTGACGGCCTCGATCAGCTCGGTGGCCCCGGCCGACTTCACCAGGTAGCCGGTGGCGCCGGCCCGGATCGCGTCCAGCACGTCCGGCCGCTCCGCGCTGGCCGAGAGGACGAGCACCCGGCAGGACGGGTCGGCGGCCAGGATGCGCGCGGTGGCCTCGACCCCGGAGAGCTCGGGCAACTGCAGATCCATGACGACGACCTGGGGCCGGCTCGCCGCCGCGATCCGCACCGCCGCCGCGCCGTCCCCCGCGGTCGCGACCACGTCGAACCCGGCGTCGCCGAGGTCGCGCGCCACCGCGTCGCGCCACATCGGGTGGTCGTCGACGACCATGACCCTAACGGGGGACATTCAGCTCCACCTCGGTTCCCTCGTCGGGCGCGCTGGTGATCACGACCGTGCCGCCGAGCTCCCGGATCCGGCCGCGGATCGACTGAACCACACCGAGCCGGCCCTCGGCCGCCGCCTCGGCCAGCCGCTCCGGCGGGATGCCCGGACCGTCGTCCCGGACCGTGACCAGCACCGCGTCCCGCTCCTCCTCGACCACGACCCAGGCGTGCGCGCCGGGCGCGTGTTCGGACACGTTGTGCAGGGCCGCGGCGACCGCGGCCGCGACCTCCGCGCCCGCGCCCGCCGGGAGCAGCACCGGCTCGGCCGGCGCCACCAGTTCGATTCCCGGCGACGCCGCGAGTGGCGCCAGCAGCGCGGACAGGTCCACCACCCCGTCGGACGGGGCGGCCGAGCCGCTCGTCATCAACGCGCGGAGGGCGGACTCCTGCTCCCCGGCGAGTTCGGCCAGCTCCCGGCCCTCGCCGTCGAGCGTGGATCCGCGCCGCTTCACCAGCGCCAGCACCTGCAGCACACCGTCGTGGATCTGCCGGGCCAGCCGATCCCGCTCGGCGACCGCGCCCTGCTCCTGCCAGGCGTCGACCATGAGCCGGTCGACCTGGCGGAGCACCTCGGCGACGTAGCCGATGACGATCGCGGCCAGCAGCACCAGGATCATGTTGTGCACGGTCCCGCGGGTGGGCTGGCCGCTGACCACCACGACGTTCGCGGCCCCCAGACCCAGCGTCGCCAGCAGGCCCCCGACGATCTCCCAGCGCAGCGCCCAGGCCATCACCGCGGTCGAGGCCCACACCGTCGGCACGGTGAACTCGCCGCCGGCGATCCGCTCCGGCGTCTCGACCAGCCGGGTCGCCAGCACGGTGGCGAGCGTGACGGCCAGGTCGACGACGAACAGCACCGGTGTACGCAGGCGCGGACGGGCGTAGCAGTACGAGGAGGCGACGCTCCACGCCCCCATCACCGCGAGCGTGGCCACGCACCAGGCGGGGCTGTCGACCCGGCCCAGGTCGTCCAGGTTCAACGCGACTGCGTAGACGAGCGTCAGGAATCGGAACGCGGCCAGCGCCCGCCAGCCGGTGACCTCGACGGTGAACCCGGCCGGCCGCCGGTCACCCGTGGTCGGACTAGGCGGCAACGGGCTCTTGTGCCCGGCGCGTCGCGTCCGAGCCGTTCTTCACCGACGCGGCGTAGACGTCGCTGTACTGCTGGCCGGACAGCTGCATCAGGTCGTACATGATCTGGTCGGTCACCGACCGTTCGACGAACCGGTTCCCGGCCATCCCCGCGTAGCGGGAGAAGTCCAGCGGCTTGCCGACGCGCATCCGGACCCGCATCACCTTCGGCACGAGCCGGCCGATCGGCTGCACGTGGTGGGTGTTGAGCATCGCGACCGGCACCACCGGCACCCCGGTCTGCAGCGCGAGCCGGGCCACGCCGGTCTTGCCCCGGTACAGCTTGCCGTCGGGGGAACGGGTGCCCTCCGGGTAGATGCCCAGCGGCTGCCCCTCACCGAGCACGCGCGCTCCGGTGACGAGCGCGGCCTCGGCCGCCGACCCGGAGGTGCGGTCGATCGGGACGCAGCCGGCCGCGCTGAAGAACAGCCGGGAGAACAGGCCTTTGGGCCCCTTACCGGTGAAGTATTCCGATTTCGCCAGGAAGACGATTCGGCGCGGACACATCAGCGGAAGAAAGAACGAGTCGCTGAACGAAAGATGGTTGCTCGCGAGAATGACCGGCCCGGAAGCGGGGATGTTCTCGACACCCTCCAGCACCGGCCGGAAAAACAGCCGGAGAAACGGACCAATCAGGATGTATTTGCACACCCAGTAAAACACCGTTCCTCCTCGTGGCCCGTGCCGGTCGAGCGTACCCTCACCGCCCTCGTCGTCGGTCTACCCGACAGTGGCGTTCACCACGCTCGATCTGGCCGAGGTGCTCCGAACGCGGGGCCGATGACGCCGCCTCGTGTCACGATGGAGCCGACGCTCGCGCCCTCCGCACGGGGCTGCCGAGCTGAGTCCCTGGGGAGGTGGGAATGTCCGTGCTGCCCGGTGCAGAACCATTCCTCCTCGACGCTGGGCCCGATGCACCCGCGGCCGTCCTGCTGAGCCACGGCTTCACCGGGACCCCGCAGTCGATCCGCCCGTGGGGCGAGGCGCTGCACGCCGCCGGTTACACCGTGAGCTGCCCGCTACTGCCCGGCCACGGCACCCGCTGGCCGGACATGAACCGCACCACCTGGCACGACTGGTACAAAGCGGTCGAGGACGAGTACCTGTCGCTGCACAGCCGGGGCGTGCCGGTCGTCGCCGGCGGCCTGTCGATGGGCGGCACGCTGGTGACCCGGCTGGCCGAGGTCCACGCCGGGAAGGCCACCGAACCGGCCGGCCTGCTGCTCGTCAACCCCTCCTACCTCACCCTGCGCAAGGACGCCGCGCTCCTGCCGGTCGTCAGCCGGGTGCTGGGTTCGTTCCCGGGGATCAGCGACGACATCAAGAAGCCCGGCGCGCACGAACTCGCCTACGACCGGCTGCCGCTCAAGGCCGCCGCGTCGTTGTCGCAGCTCTGGAAGGTCGTCCGGGCCGATCTGGGGCGCGTGACGGTGCCGGTCCGGCTGTACCGCAGCGCGGAGGACCACGTCGTCGAGCCCGCGAGCGGCGAGGCGTTGCTGGCGGGCGTCTCGTCCGCCGTGAAGTCCGAAGTCGTATTGCGGGAGAGTTACCACGTGGCGACGCTCGACAACGATGCACCGACGATCTTCGCGGGAAGTGCGGAGTTCGTCGCGTCACTGCTGTCCCCGGCGGGCCACCGATGACCGGAACCTCGGGGCGCCCGTACCGGGGACGGCGGGACAACGGCCTGGACGCGACCGAGTTCGTCGCGCTCGCCGACGTCGATCCGCGGATCGGCGAACACCTGCTCGACGTCCTCGGCGTCATCGGGATCGCCGCGTACCTGGCGCCGAGCGCCGATCTGAACCCGGTCGTCCGGTCGACGTCGCTGCCGGCCAGGCCCACCGACCGGCTGTGGGTCGACCGCGACCGGCTCGAGGAGGCCCGCGGCCTGCTCGAAGCCGTGCAGGAGGACGCACTCCAGTCCGAGGAGAGCGCCCGCTCCGGCGCTCCGGAGACCGGCGCTTCCCGCCCGATCGAGATCGACGTCGACGTCGAGTGGGAACGGATCATCGCCGGGTACGACGCGACGGCCGCACCCGACCGGCCGCGCCGCCGTGCGCTGATCGAGCCCCCCGAGAGCGGAGCCGCCGACGGCACCGCCGAGAGCCCGACTCCGGGCAGCGGGAACTCCGGGAGCGGCGCCTCCAGCGGCGGGGCCATCGTCGACGGCACCGCGGCCGTTCCGGCGCTCACCGACCCCACCGCCGACCCGCTGCCGGTGCGGACGCCGGGCACGGCCGACCAGCCGGTCCGCCCGGACGAGCCGGCCGGGCCGACCGACGACGCCCCGTCCACCGACACCCCGTCCACCGACGCCCCCGCCACGGGTGCGCCGTCCACCGACACGCCGTCCACCGAACGACCCGGCCCCGAGAGGCCGGCGTCCGGTGACGTCGCCGGGCGCCCGCTCGGGCGCGACCGCCTGACCGGCACCGACGCTCCGCCGAGCGACTTCCCGGTCGACGAGGACGAAGGGTACGAGCCGCCGCCACCGCCGCCGCTCCCCCGGATGTCCGCGCCGGTCATCGGCGCGCTCCTGGCGATCGCGGCCGGCCTGGTGCTGCTGTTCCGCTCCGACACCCTCGGACTCAGCGAACACGTCCGGCTGCTGCTCTCGCTCTGCGGCATCCTCGGTGGGGCCGGTGCGCTGGTCTGGCGTCTGCGTGACGGGTGGAACGACGACGACCCGGACGACGGAGCCGTGGTGTGATCACGAATTTCCCGCACGGTCACACGGTGGTCCACAGCGCGTAGCGCGCATCCCCCACCGTGTGCGGTGGGAGGTGGTGACGATGGCCCGTCACGAACAGGTGCTCGCCCTCTGGTGCGCGCTGACCGGGCACGACCCGGAGTGGTTCGAGGAGCCCGAGCGCGAGGCGCTGCTGGCACGCACGGAGATCGCCAAGCTCGCCGAGGCGACCGACGCCGTTCTGCTCTACGCCGGTCGGTCGGTGTGCCGCGGCACCTCGTTGCCGCTCGAGCGGTGGCTCGCCGCCGCACGTCTCAGCGCGTGAGCCCGATCTCGGCCATCACCGGGCGGTGGTCGCTGGCCAGCGCGACGTCCGGCGTGGTCAGTACCCGGTAGTCGCGCACCGGGACGCCGGGCGAGACGAAGATGCCGTCGATCCGGCGCCGCGGCGACCGGGTGCTGAAGGTCGGCGTCGGATCGGCGGCCCCGGCGTCGGTCAGCCGCTCGGCCAACGCACTCCAGGCCGGTCCGTCGCCGGTCTCGTTGACGTCGCCCGCGAGCACCACCGGTTCGTTCCCGGCCAGCGCACCCAGCAGGACCGGCACGTGCCCGACCCGCTCGGGCTCGGTGAGTCCGAGGTGGACTCCGGCCACCGTGAACGGCGCTCCGGCCAGGGAGCCACGCACGACCACGGCCGCCCGCGGGTGCTGGAACCGGGTGAGCGGCAGCCGCAGGACCCCGGCGTCGCGCACGGTCACCGCCAGCGAGGACAACACCAGGTTGCCGGACGCCCCACCCTGGACGACGACCAGGCCGCAGCGGCGGGCCAGCGACGCCGCCCGGGCCCGCCAGCGCACCACCCTGGGCGCTTCCTGCAGCACCACGACGTGCGGCGCGACGCCCCGGACGGTACGCACCAGGGCGTCGACGTCGTCACGCAGGCCGCGGACGTTCCAGTCGAGCAGCCGCAGCCAGGTCGTCACCGGATGCGAGCGAGATCCGCCGCACCGATCAGACCGGCCTTGTTGCCGAGCCCGGCGATGCGCACCTCGGCCACCTCGGTGCGTCCGCGCAGAGCCGTCACCTTGGCGTAGGTCTCCCGGGCCGGCACCGACAGCAGGTCACCGGCCTCGGCGACACCGCCGCCGAGGATGATGCACTGCGGGTCCCAGCCGGACACCAGGTCGGCCATGCCCCAGCCGAGCCAGTCGCCGAGCTCGGTGAACGACGCCAGCGCCGCGGCGTCGCCGGCCTGCGCGGCCCTGGTCACCATCGGTCCGTCGATGTGGTCGGCGTGGCCACCGGCCATCTCCAGCAGCACGCGCGCCGCCGAGGCGTCCTCGCGGGCCCGCTGCTTGGCGAACCGCACCAGCGCCTTGCCGCTCGCGTACTGCTCCCAGCACCCGCTCGCGCCGCAGCCGCACGGGTGCCCGTCCGGCACGGCGCGGGTGTGCCCGTACTCGGCCGCCATCCCGAAGTGCCCACGGTAAATCTCACCGTTGACGACCGCGCCACCGCCGATCCCGGTGCCGACCGTGATCAGGATCAGATGGTGCTGGTCCTGGCCGGCGCCGAACCGGTACTCGGCCCAGGCCGCCGCGTTCGCGTCGTTCTCGACGACGACCGGCAGGTCGACCCGCTCCTGGATCCGGTCGCGCAGCGGCTCCCGACGCCAGGCGAGGTTCGGTGCGTGCAGCACGACCGAACGGGATGCATCGATCCAGCCCGCCGCGCCGACGCCGACCGCCTCGATCGAGAAGTCCTCGTCGAGCTCACGCACGACCTCGGCGATGACCCGGGCCGTGTCGTTGACGTCCTGGCTCGGGGTGGGCCGCCGCACCGTGGCGAGCACTTCCCCATCCGGAGTCACCACTCCGGCCAATACCTTGGTTCCTCCGACGTCGACTCCGACGGTCAGGCTCACGCGCCCCTCACCACACCTACGCACCTTCCGGTCAGCGTCACGCTTCTGCGCAGCGTATGGCACGCCGCTCGACGGGTAATCATCGCTCCGCCGTGGCGTCCCAAACTTCAGCTGATGTCGATTCGTTCCACCGGGGGTTCTTCGTCGGGCTCCTCGGCCCCGGCCGACGCGCCCCACTCCCGCGCGACCTCCGCGACGACCTGCAACAATCCGGCGCCGGCGACGGCCACGTCGGCGACCGCGCCGCTGAACCGGGCGACGAGTTCCGGCGGCAGGTCGGGGGCGCCGTCCCCGCGCACGCGGTGCAGCAGCGCCTCGGCGAACCTGACCGCTTCGTCGACCAGCGGGCCGGGCGGAGGAGTAGTCATCCTTCGAACCTCACTTCCAGCCGGCCGTCCTGCAGCCGGGCCCCGGCCACCGCGCGGTGGCGCAGCACGGTCGGCAGCGCCAGCAGCCGGCGCCGCCCGGCGACCGTGAGGATCAGGTCGTCGGCGACGCGGGACAGGGCGATCTCGGACCGGTCGGCGAGCGGCAGCGCCACCGAGAGCACGGCGTCGCCGTCGAGCCGCAGCGGTGGTTCGACCGGCACCGCGGCCACCGGGTCGTCGTCGCCGTACAGCGCTTCCGCGAGCTCGGTCAGCGCGGGCACCCCCACCGGCTCGCCCGGCAGGTAGGGCGCGGTCCGGAGCGGCACACCGGCGAAGCTCTCCCGCGCTTCGGCCAGCTGGGCACGCTGCGCGGCGGCCCACCCGGCCCGCCAGGGGTCGTCACCGTCGGGGATCACCCGGTTCACCACGGCGCCGTCCACCACGAACCCGTGGAGCGCCAGCGCCGTGAACGTGCGTCGCGCTTCGGCGAGCACCACGGCCTCCGGCGTGAGGACGAGCCGCACCGCGCTCGTCTGCGGGTCGGTGAGCAGGTCACGGACGTCCGCGAGCGCCGTCCGCAGCTTCTGGACGGCGCTCACCACGGCGTCGTCGGGAAGGAGGTTCTGCAGTTCCCGGCCGAGCACCGGACGCGCGACGCCGGACAACCGGCGGTGCAGCGGCGCCAGCCGATCGGTGTACCAGCCGAGCACGTCGGGCAGCGTGAGCAGCCGGAGCGTCTCCGCGGTCGGGGCACAGTCGACGACGACCGTGTCCCACCGCCCGGACCGGGCCTCGTCGCGCACGGCGAACAGCGCGAACAGGTCGTCCAGCCCGGGCGGGACGACGATCTCCTCGGCGGCGACGCCGGACAGGCCCCCGTGGCGGAGCACCGTGGTGAGGTAGCCGCGCAGCGTGCCCCAGTACTGCTCGTAGCGTGCCTGCGGGTCGACCTGCTGGGCGTGCAGACCGTCGGCGACCGGCGTCGGCTCGGCGCCGACCGGGAGCCCGAGCGCGTCGGCCAGCGAGTGCGCGGGATCGGTGGAGACGACGAGCGTGGCACCGGCCCGGGCCGCCAGCACGGCGGTGGCGGCCGCGGAGGTGGTCTTCCCGACTCCGCCCTTACCGGTGAAAAGAACTACGCGCACGATTCCACGCGCTTCTTCAAATCCTTGAGCGCGGTGTCCATGATCATCTTCTCGGCTTTGCGCTTGAACATCCCGAGCATCGGCAGGTTGATGTCCACGGTCAGCGTGTAGGTGACTTCCGTGGTGCCGTCGCCGTTGTCGACCAGGTCGTAGCTACCGTCCTGGACTTTCATCATCGTGCTTTCGACGAGCGTCCACTCGATCCGGGTGAGGTCCTCGGCGTACGCGTATTCCAGCGTGTACTCGTCTTTGACCGGTCCCGCGTCGAGAACGAATTTCGCCTGGTGGGTGTAGCCGTCCTCGTACTCGCTGACGATCTCCACGCTCTTCACCGCGTCGACCCACTCGGGGTAGGACGCGAAGTCACTGATGACCGCCGCGATCGTGCCGACCGGCGCGGGGATCGTGATCGACTGCTGGGAGGAGTCCGCCATGTGTTCTGCTTACCACTCCAGCACGAACGGTTGTCCGGTCGCCCGGAAGTGACCCACGTTGACGCACTCCGTGCGCCCGATCCGCAGCCGCCGCTGGAGCGGCTGGTGGACGTGGCCGAAGAGCGCGTACCGCGGCTGGTGGGTGTGGATCGCCTCGAGCAGTGCTTCGGAGGCCACCTCCGGCCGCCGGGTGACGGTGTCCCAGCGCAGTTCCGGGACGGCCGGTGGCACGTGCGAGCAGAGGACGTCGACCGGGCCGAGCGATTCCACTTTCGCGGCGAACTCCTCCGGGGAGAAGTCGGCGCCGAACGGAATCGGCGGGATCCGCGGTGCGCGGGTCACCGGTTGCGCCGCCGGCAGGAGCTTGCGGGGCCATCCACCCACGAAACCGAAACGCCAGCCGCCGATCTCCACCACCTCGGCGTCGAACATGCGGTGCTTGTCGTCGACGAACTCCGGCCAGAGCGCCGGCATGTCGACGTTGCCGTACGTGCAGTACGCGGGCGTCGGCATGATCCCGAACAGCTCGGCGTACTGCTGGCGGGCCGCCTCGGTCACCGCGCCCGGCAGGTCGTCGACCTGGGACAGCTGCGCGCCGATCGAGCGCAGGTCGCCGAAGCGGTGCTCCTTGCGCAACGCCGCGAACTCGGCCCCGGCCTGCGCGCCGAGCAGGTCGGCGAGGATGCCCTGGGACGGGTCGGCGTAGTCGAGGTAGAGCAGCAGGTCGCCGAGAACGAGGAGTCCGTCGGCGCCGTCACCGGCGGTAGCCAGCGCGTCGGCGCGGCCGTGGACGTCGGAGACCACGTGGAGGCGGGGCACTCCCGAAGCATGCCACCGGACGCGAAGGGGACCACCGTGACCCGTACCACGGTCGGATACCGTTGATGGGAACGCGACACAGGAAGGGGAGGCCGTGGTGCGTGAGTTCGCTCAGCCCGCCGTCTACACCGTCCCGGACGGGGCAAATCTGACCGATCCGGTCTGGAGTGCCGCCGAGGAGGTGCCGGACAAGGTCACGTTCCGTAGGCCCTCCGGGGGCGGCTGGACGGATGTCACCGCCGCCACGTTCCGGGACGAGGTCGTCGGCGTCGCGAAGGGGCTGATCGCCTCGGGTATCCAGCCGGGTGACCGGATCGGCCTGATGGCACGCACCCGCTACGAGTGGACGCTCGTCGACTACGCGATCTGGGCCGCGGGCGCCGTCACCGTCCCGATCTACGAGACGTCGTCGGCCGAGCAGGTGCAGTGGATCCTCGGCGACTCGGGCGCGGTCGGCGTCTTCGTCGAGTCCTCCGACCACCAGTCGCAGGTCGAGGCCGTCCGCGGGTCGCTGCCCTCCCTGCGCCAGGTCTGGCAGATCGACGCGTCGGCGGTGGAGCTGCTGACGTCCGGTGGAGCGTCCGTTCCTTCTGCCGACGTCGACGAGCGGCGGGCCGCCCTCGGCCCCGCCGACACCGCGACGATCATCTACACCTCGGGCACCACCGGCCGCCCCAAAGGCTGCGTGCTCACCCACAAGAACCTGCTGTTCGAGGTCGGCAACGCGCTGCCGATGCTGCCGAGCATGTTCAACGAGGGCGCGTCCACGCTGCTGTTCCTCCCGCTGGCGCACGCGTTCGCGCGGCTGATCCAGCTGGGCGCGGTGCAGTCGCGGGCGACGCTCGGCCACGCGCCCGACATCAAGAACCTGATGAACGACCTGCAGACGTTCCGCCCGACGTTCGTCCTGGCGGTCCCGCGGGTGTTCGAGAAGGTCTACAACGGCGCGAAGCAGAAGGCGCACAAGGAAGGCAAGGGCGCGATCTTCGACCGGGCCGACCGGGTGGCGGTGGCGTACAGCGAAGCGCTGGACTCCGGCGGTCCCGGCCTGTTGCTGCGCGCCCAGCACGCGGTCTTCGACAAGCTCGTCTACGCGAAGCTGCGCGCCGCGCTCGGAGGTTCCTGCACCCACGCGATCTCCGGCGGCGCGCCCCTCGGGCCCCGGCTCGCGCACTTCTTCCGGGGCATCGGGCTCTGGGTCTCCGAGGGGTACGGGCTCACCGAGACCTCGCCGGCCACCGCGGCCAACGTCGACGACGCGGTGAAGCTCGGCACCGTCGGGCGCCCGCTGCCCGGCATGACCGTGCGCATCGCCGACGACGGCGAGGTGCTGATCGCCGGCGACCACGTGTTCTCCGAGTACTGGCACAACCCCGACGCCACCGCGGAAGCGCTCAAGAACGGCTTCTTCCACACCGGCGACCTCGGCACCCTGGACGACGAGGGCTTCCTCACGATCACCGGGCGCAAGAAGGAGCTGATCGTCACCGCCGCCGGCAAGAACGTCGCCCCGGCCGTGCTCGAGGACCGCATCCGGGCGCACGCGCTGGTCAGCCAGGCGATGGTCGTCGGCGACGGCAAGCCGTTCATCGGCGCGGTCGTGACCGTCGACCCGGACGCGTTCGGGCCGTGGAAGGACAAGCAGGGAAAGCCCGCGGACGCTACCGTGGGCGATCTCGCGGAGGACCCCGAACTGCGGGCGGAGATCCAGGCCGCGGTGGACGACGCCAACCAGGCCGTGTCGCGCGCCGAGCAGGTCAAGGTTTTCCGTATTCTGCCTCGCGACTTCACCGAAGAGACGGGCGAGCTGACGCCGAGCATGAAGCTGAAGCGCTCCGTCGTGGAGAAGGAGTACGCCGACGAGATCGCCGCTATCTACACCTGACCGGGTCGTCCGGGGCACCCCGGTACGCAGCGGGCCGGCCTGGCTGCGCGGGCTGCCCCCGGCGTCGGCCCTGCTGGAGACCGTCGCGCTGACCCGTCTGATCCGCGGTTGCCTGCTGACGCTGGTGATCGTGCTGTCGCTGGCGAGCACCGGCTCGATCGCGCCGACGCTGCTCTGGTGCGCGTTGTTCGCGCTCGCCGCCGCGCCCGGCCTGGTGGCCCCCGAGCGGGCCTGGCCGGCGCGGATCGGCTGGCTGGCCGAGGTGATCGTGGTCGCGATGGCGGCCGCCACGCCGCCGGCCGAGGAGGCCTTCGTCCACCCGGCGTTCGTGCTGGCCTACCTGGCCGCGCCGGCGTTCGCGGTCGGGGCGGTCGCGGGCCGGGCCGAACTCGGCGCGCTCGTCGGTGTGACCGCGGTGGCGCTCGTGGTGGCCGGCGCACTGCAGGACCAGCTGGGTTCGTCCTCGTACGGGCTGGCGGCCCTCGAGTGGACCGTGCTGGCCGGGGTCGCCGGTGTCCTCGGCCTCGCCGTGCAGCGCCTGGTCCGCAGCCGCAGCGACGCCGTCGAGCCCGAGTTCGTCCAGGCCGCCCGGCTGCTCACCCAGCTCCGCACGATCGCGCGACAACTGCCGGGCGGTCTCGACCCCGGCAGCCTCGGCGACCGGCTCCTCGAGGAGCTCAACCAGGTCGCCGCCACGGATCGCAGCGCGGTGCTGACCGGCAGCGGCGGCGGCCGGCTCGAGGTGCTGACCCAGCGTGCGCCCGGGCGCGTCGCCTGGGAGACGTCGTTCGACGCCGAGACCCCGCTCGCCGACACCTGGGCGAGCCAGCAGCCGCAGGTGTCCAACCGCACGCTGGACCGGGCGGGGCCGGGCACGCCGGTGTCGGTGCTGGTGCTGCCGATGATCACCGGGGTGCGCACGGTGGGGCTGGTCGTGCTGGAGTCCGACCGCACCGGCGCCTACCCGCCGGCCGCGGTCGCCGAGGCCGTCGAGGTCGTCGGCAACGCCGCGCTGCGGCTGGAGACCGCGCTGCTCTTCGACGAGGTGCGCGGGCTGGCGACGGTCGAGGAGCGGCAGCGCCTGGCCCGGGAGATCCACGACGGCGTCGCTCAGGAACTCGTGATGGTGGGCTACGGGATCGACAACGCGATCGCCGACCTGCCCGCGGAGAGCGAGGCGGCGGAGAGCACGCTGCGGCTGCTGCGGGCCGAGGTCACCCGGGTCATCACCGAGCTGCGGCTGAGCCTCTTCGAGCTGCGCAGCGACGTCGACCGGCACGGCGGCCTGGGCAGCGCGATCGCCGACTACGCCCGGACGATCGGGTCGTCCGCCGGCCTGCGGGTGCACCTCTCGCTCGACGAGTCGACGGCCCGGCTGCCGGCCGCGGTCGAATCCGAGCTGCTGCGTATCGCACAGGAGGCGGTGACGAACGCACGCAAGCACGCCGGTGCGGCCAACCTGTGGGTCACGTGCGAGGTGGATCCGCCGTTCGCCCAGGTCGAGGTGAGCGACGACGGAAAGGGGCTCGGCCGGGACCGGCCGGAGGGCCGCTACGGAATGACGATCATGGCCGAACGCGCCAATCGCGTCCGGGCCGAGTTGGAAATCGTGCCCCGTGCCCCCAAAGGGACCACGGTGCGTGTTGTCTTGGGCGGGAAATCCCGACAAGGAACGGCCAGCTAAATGGCATAATTCACATCAACGACCGTTTTCCCGGGCTCCGCCGTCCACTGTGGCGGGACGGAATGCATTCTTGCTGGCCATCACCTACAGAGACCCTGATATGAGAACTTTAGGCGACGGATCGTATAACGTGACGCTGCAGGAGGTGCGGCCAGACAGTGACTGACAACAGGTCCTTCCCCAGCCCGCCGGGGGGCGAGGCCAGCGGCGGGGTAACGACTGTTCTCCTCGTCGACGACCACGACTTGATTCGGCAAGGGCTCCGCCACGCGTTCGAGCGCGACCCGGGTTTCGAGGTCGTCGGGGAGGCGGGGTCGGTCGCCGACGCGCTCCGCAAAGCCGCCGAGCTCAAGCCCGACGTCGTGATCATGGATCTGCGACTGCCCGACGGCAGCGGGCTGGAGGCCACCAAGGCACTCCGTTCGTCCCGGGCCGACATCGGCATCGTGGTCCTCACCATGTACGCCGGTGACGACCAGCTGTTCGGCGCGCTCGAGGCCGGCGCTTCGGCGTTCGTCCCGAAGAACGCCCCCGCCGACGAGGTGGTCGCGTCCGCGCGGCACGCCGCCTCTTCGCCCAACGCGTTCACCGCGTCCGACCTGGCCAGCGCGATGAAGCGGCGGCTCACGCCGAGCGGTCCGCACCTGTCGCCGCGCGAGAGCCAAGTGCTGCGGCTGCTGGCCGACGGGATGAGCGTCGCGGGTATCGCGAAGCAGCTCTACGTCAGCGAGTCCACCGCGAAGACCCACATTTCGAAGCTCTACGAGAAGCTCGGAGCGGGAAACCGCGCGCAGGCGCTGATGACGGCGTTGCGTCTCGGCCTGCTGGAAGCTCCGAACACCCCTGGTCTCTGAGTAGTCAACCGTTCTCCCCGCTGCGGCGTTCCGGCGGGGAGAACGGTTCTTTCAGTTGAGCAGGGTGGTCATCCGGGCCGCGAGGTCGTCCCACTGCCAGTCGCGCTCGACCCATTCCCGGCCGGCCTTGCCCATGGCCTGCGCCCTCGCCGCGTCTCCGAGCAACTCGGTCGTGCGTGCCACCAAGGCGTCGAGGTCCCGGCCGCCGACCACGTAGCCGGTCTCGCCTTCGAGCACGGCGTCCGGCGCTCCCCCGGAGTCACCGGCGACGACCGGCAGACCGGTGGCCGATGCCTCCAGGTACACGATGCCGAGCCCTTCGACGTCGAGCCCCCGGCGCCGGGTGCGGCACGGCATCGCGAACACGTCGCCGGCGGCGTAGTGCGCCGGGAGCTCCTCCCACGGCACCGAGCCGGTGAACTTCACGTCGTTCTCCAGGTCGCGCTCCCGGACGAGCTTCTCCAGCGTCTCCCGGTACGGGCCGCCGCTGACGAGCAGGAGCGCCGCGTCCGGGATCGTCGCGCGGATCGCGGGGAGCGCCCGGATCAGCTGGTCCTGGCCCTTGCGCGGGACGAGACGGGAGACGCAGACGATCGTCGGCCGGTCGGTGAGCCCGTAGCGTTCCCGGACCGCCGAACCGTCCACGCCGGGGTGGAACATGCTCGTGTCGACGCCCGGCGGCAGGTGCACGAGCTCGGCCTTGTTCCTGACCGGGCCCTCGAGCTTGCCCCGGGTGTACGCGCCGAGATACGTGATGACGTCGACGCCGTCGGCGATTCGGGTGAGCAGCTGACGGGCGGCGGGCAACTGCGCCCAGCCGGCTTCGTGGCCGTGGGTCTGGGCGACCTGGCGGGTGACGCCGGCGTTCTTCCTGAGCGTGTGCGCGAGCAGGCCGAGCGGGGCGGCGGCGCCGTACCAGACCGTCTCGCAGCCGTGCTCCTTCGCGGTGCGGACGACGCGGCGCGCGGCCGCCGGCGTCGGCACCAGCAACGACGTGGGGTGGCGCACGACCGGGAACGGTTGCTCGGCGTCGAACTCCTCGGCGCCCTTCCAGCGCGAGGCGTAGACGACGAGTTCGCCGGGCGGCTGACGCACGGCGAGCTGGTGCACGAAGGTCTGGATGCCGCCGGGGCGCGGCGGGAAGTCGTTCGTGACGAGCAAGGTCTTCATCGGGGTGTTTCCGCTGTCATCGGGTCTCTCATCGGGACGGCGCCGGGATGGGGAGGTTCTCGCGGGCGGCGAACGCCCGGGCGGCGGCGATGCGTTCCACAGTGGTCGGATGGGTGCCGAACCAGACCTGGAAGAACCGGTTCGGACGCAGGTCGGCCCGGTTCTGCAGGGCCAGCCCGCGTTGCATCGCCACGAACGCCTCCGGATCCCGGGTGAGGGCCAGCGCGTGCTCGTCGGCGCGCGCTTCGATCTTGCGTGACACCAGGCCCTGCACCGGGGTGGCGAACACGCCGGCCAGCGCGGCGATCGCCAGCAGCAGCGCGATCGAACGCGGATCGGTGAGGCTCTCGACCCCGGCGCGGCGCAACAGGGCCGTGGAGCCGCCGAGCACGGCCAGCCCGCACACCGCCGCCGCCGCGCCGAGCGCCCCCAGCACCGTGCCGGTGACCACGTCGCCGTCGACCGCGTGGCCGAGCTCGTGCGCCACGACCGACTCGACCTGCTCGGGCGGAGCCTGCTCGAGCAGCGTGTCGTAGACGACGATCCGGCGGCTCGCCCCGTACCCCGACACGTACGCGTTGAGCGCGGTCGTGCGGCGCGACGCGTCCGCGACGAGGACGTCCTTCACCGGTTCGTGATCGCGCTCGGCGAGCTGCACGAGGCTCGTGCGCAGCGGCGAATCGGGCATCGGCGTGAACTTGTTGAACAACGGCTCGATGAGCACCGGGAACGCGAACGAGGCCGCGAACACGAACGCCGCCGCACCGGCCGCGGCCCACGTCCACCACCAGTTCGGCGTGGCCCGCACGAGCGCGAACAGCATCAGCGTGAGCACGGCCGTGAGCACCGCGGAGATCGCCCAGCCCTTGGCCTGGTCGGCGAGCCAACCGCCCCAGTTCTGCGTGGACAGGCCGTACCGGCGCAGCAGCACCTCCGACCGGGCCGCGAGCGGCAGCGTGATCACGGTCGCCACCAGACCGAGCACGACGCCGCCGAGCAGGGCCTCGCTCCACCAGGAGCCACCGAGCGGACGAGCGACCGCACCGATCAGCCGGGCACCGAGCGGGGTGAGGCCGAGCACCAGCGCGATGACGAGCCCGAGCGCGAGCCGGGCCAGGGACCAGGGCCGCAACGCGGCGCGGAAGGCGCTACCGCGGCTGATTTCGGCTTCGGTGAAGTCGGTGGCCGCGTCGGGGCGGGGCGGGGCGGGGTCTGTGGCTTCTGTGGCTTTCCCGGCAGGGGTGGTTTTTCGGGCGGGGTCGGCCTTGCCGCTGGTTTCTCCGGCGGGGGTGGTTTTTCCGGGGGCCTTTTCGGCGGGGCTCTTTTCGGCGGGGGTTCTTTCGGCGGGGGTGGTGCGCCAGGGCGTGAGTAGGCCCGCTGCCAGCACCACGGCGGCGCCGAGGACCAGGAACGCGATCAGGGCGACGGTTCGGCTGGACACTCGTCGATCATCCCAGCCGCCCGCTGCTGGACGGCCGGGGGTTGTGCTGTGTTTCTGCCGGCGGTTGTGCTGTGTTTCTGCCGGCGGTTGTGTTGGTTTCCCGGCGGCGGTGCGGTTGGTCTCCCGCCCGAGTCCCGGCTGGCCTCCCGGCCCCTGGCAGTCCCGAGCTGGCCTCCACCAGTTCCCGGCCGGCCTCCCGGCAACAGTCCGGCTGGCTCCTACCGACAGCCCGCCTCGCCTCCCGGCAACAGCCCGGCTGGCTCCTACCGACAGCCCGCCTCGCCTCCCGGCAACAGTCCGGCTGGCCTTTCCGGGAGCCCTCACTGGCCTTCCAGGAGCTCTCGCTGGCCTCCCGGCAACGGCCCGGCCGACCTTCCGGAAGCCCTCGCTGGCCCTCCGGGAGCCCTCGCTGGCCTCCCGGCAACGGCCTGGCCGGCCTCTGGCGAAGGCCTGGCCGGCCTCTGGCGAAGGCCTGGTCGGCCTGGTGCCCGAGGGTCAGCGGGCCTCCCGCTGTGGTCCGGCCGGCCTATGGGCGTGCGCGCCCGGCCGCCGGTGGGGCTCCGGCGTCAGCCGGCCTGGCGGTCGGTGTGGCTGCCTCCGAGCCAGTCGGTGTGGTGGCGCAGGTCGTGGGCGGGCTCGGTCGCGGTGATCGACACGAACTCGGGGTCGAGGCCCGCGGAGACCAGGGCCCGCAGTGCGTTCTCCTCCACGTCGTCCAGTTCGACGCCGTTCGGCATCTCGGTCAGTTCGACACCGGGCGGCGGGGCCCCGACCAGCGCGGTGATCACGCAGTCGGCGCAGCCTGAGCCACGGACGCCACACGCGTCGCAATCGATGAGCATCGTCGTCGCCTCCTTCCGTGCATCTGTTCCTTCCACCACGCACGGTAGGCAGGGGGTACGACAAAACTGAGTCAAGCCCGGTCGAGACGCTTCACCAGGACTACGGACGGCACCGCATAGGCACCGGCCCGGCGGATACCGTCGGCCACTTCTTTGTCCGACGACACGACGACGACCGGCCGTCCCTGCGGTTCGGTGCGCACCAGCCGCCGGATCACCTCGTCGGCGGTCTCCCCCGCCGGGCTGAAGATGACCCGCACCCCGCGCGGGCTCCCGGGCGCGATCGCGAGCCGGCCCGCCCCGTCGAACACGACCGTGATCTCGGCGTTCGTTTGCGCGGCGAGCCCGGCCAGGCTCGCTACCAGGCGCGTGCGTTGCTGCTCGAGCGCGGCCTCCGGGAACCCGGTCTTCGTCACGTTGTAGCCGTCGATCACCAGGTGGACGCGGGGCAGCGCGAGCAGCTGGTCGAGCCGGGCCGGGTCGTCGGCGGCCCAGAGCTGGCTGCCGGCCTTCGTCTTCGTACCGGCCGTGGCCTCCACGTCGGCCGCGACGACGTCACCGGGCAGCACGCCAGGGGGACCGAGCGCGAGCTCGCGACGGAGCCCCTGAGCGGCGTTGCCGAGCGTCTCCAGCAGCAGCCAGAGCCGCATGTCGTCGGTGACCCGGCCGGCGCGGCTGGACGACTTGGCCGCCTCCAGCTCGCGCTCGGCGTCGGCGAGCCGCCCGCGGAGCCGCCGGATCTCGGCGTCGGAGGCGCTGGACGCGGCGGCGACCCGGCCTTTCTCGGTGGACACCGCGTCGGTGAGGCGGCGGACGTCCTGCTCGGAGTCGCGCAGGGCCTTGGTGAGCTCGCGCACGCGTACCCGCAGCTCGTCGGCCTCGCCGCGGACGGTCGCCAGGTCCGAGCGCAGCTTCTCGGCGTCGGCCTTGGCGTTGGCCCGGGCCCGCTCGAGCTGCTCGGTGAGGCGTTCGACCTGCCGGGACGCGGCCAGCACCTGCTCGGATTCGGCCGCGGCCACGACGGTCGCCGACGCCGACTCGACGAGCGTCGTCCAGTGCGGTGGGCGGGCCAGGTAGGCCAGTGCGGCGACCTCGACGGGGTCGGCGGCGCCGGGCGGGGTGCCTGCGGCTACGGCGGCTCCCAGCGGCCCGGCCGCCTCGACGGCCCGCTCCGCCAGCCGCTGGCGGAACTCGGCGTCGGCCGCGAGCTGCGCGACCACGGTCGGACCGGCCAGCCGGGCCCGCCGAGCCGGGGTGAACTGCGCGAACCGGCGCAGCGCCGCGGGCAGGACGTCGGGGCCGAGGGAGGGAAAGAGGTCGACGGCGAGCGCCGTCACGCGGGCGCGGACCGCATCCGGCAGAGTGGGCTCGACGTCGGGCTGAGTCGGCTCGACGCCGGTTTGGGCAGCGCCGATCGCGGCGTCGGTGACGCCGTCCTCTCTGTGGTGATCGCCGGTCACAGTGGCCGCAAGGTGGACATGGTTCCAGTCTTCCACTCCTGATCGCCGTCGGCCGCACGACGGACCACGTCTGACCAGGTGAACCCGGCTCGTTCGAGTTTTTGTCCCACCCTCCCCCTACGGTCAGCCCATGCAACAGCACGGCTCGTCGACCACAACCCCCAAGGGCTGGGTTCAGTCGACGTTCGACGAACTCGGCCAGCCGCTGCGGGACACCACGTTCGTCGTGGTGGACCTCGAGACCACCGGCGGCGCTCCCGGCGGTTCGGCCATCACCGAGATCGGTGCGGTCAAGGTCCGCGGCGGTGAGGTGCTCGGCGAGTTCCAGACGCTCGTCGACCCGGGGATCGGCATTCCGCCGTTCATCACGGTGCTCACCGGCATCACCGACGCGATGGTGGCCGCGGCGCCACCGATCCCGGAGGTACTGCCGGCCTTTCTGGAGTTCGCGCGCGGCACCGTGCTGGTCGCGCACAACGCACCCTTCGACCTGAGCCATCTGAAGGCCGCCTGCGAGGCCCACGGCATGGTGTGGCCGGGTTTCCGGAAGGTCGACACCGCCGTGCTGGCGCGCCGGGCACTCAGCCGCGACGAGGTACGCAACTGCAAGCTCAGCACGCTCGCGGCGTTCTTCCGCTCCCCCACCACACCGGTCCACCGCGCGCTGGCCGACGCGCAGGCCACTGTGCACGTTCTGCACAGCCTGATGGAGCGGCTCGGCAACCTCGGCATCCAGACCCTCGAAGAGCTCGAGACGTTCACGACGCAGGTGTCCGAGGCCCAGCGTCGCAAGCGACATCTGGCGGTCGGCGTGCCCAACGCGCCGGGCGTGTACCTGTTCCGCGACGCGCGCGACCGGCCGCTCTACGTCGGCACCAGCAAAGATCTGCGGTCGCGGGTGCGCCAGTACTTCGTCTCGTCCGAGCAGCGGTCGCGGATGGCCGAGATGATCAATGCAGCCGAACGCATCGAGGCCATCGTCTGCGCGCACTCGCTCGAGGCCGAAGTGCGCGAACTACGTCTGATCGCGGCGCACAAGCCGCCGTACAACCGGCGGTCCAAGCATCCCGAGCGGCGTCTGTGGCTGCGTCTGACGACCGACGCCTACCCCCGCCTGTCGGTGGTGCGTCAGGCCCGTGACGACGGCACGGCGTACCTCGGGCCGTTCTCGTCCCGGCGTTCGGCGGAGGCCGCGGCCACCGCGGTGTACGACGTCCTGCCGCTGCGTCAGTGCGGTGGCGTGCTGTCCACGCGCAAGACCAGCCCGGCCTGCGCGCTGGCCGAGATCCGCAAGTGCGAGGCGCCCTGCGAGCACCGCGTCTCGGTGGAGGCGTACGGACGCCACGCCGCCGCGTTCCGGGAGGCGGTCCAGGGCGATCCGTCGCGACTGGTCGAGCGATTGCTGAGCCGCATCGAGTCGCTGGCGGACCGGCAGCGCTACGAGGAGGCCGCGGTAGCCAGGAACCGGTTGTCGGCGCTCCTGCGCGCTGTCATCCGGTCGCAACGCACCCGGGCGATAAGCGTCGTGCCCGAGTTGGTCGCCGCGCGCGCCGACGGGGCCGGCGGCTGGGAGATCTCCGTGGTGCGGCACGGCCGGCTGGCCGCGGCCGGGGTGGCCGCGCGTGGTGTGCCGCCGATGCCGGTCGTCGATCAGCTCGTCGCCGCAGCCGAGACCGTGGAGCGCGATCCGGCCTCCGAAGGTCTCCATCTGGAGGAGATCGAGCGGGTGCTGGCCTGGGTGGAACGTCCGGAGACGAGGTTGGTGAAGGTCGACACGGTCTGGTCCTCGCCGGCGCGGGGGGCCGGGCGCTGGGCCCAGTTGGTCGGCCGCATGGAGGCCGGGCGGCACGGCGCCGATCCGTTCGGCGACCGGCGCCGTCTGCGCCCGGAATCGCGTCCGGCGGTGCCCGTCACGCTGGCCGCACCGGGGAGCTCTAACCTGTCCACTCATGGCGCCCGCGAACCCGAGTCGATTCCGCACGGTCCGGGCGGCGGCACACCGCACGGCGATCGGGGTGTTCCGGCGCCTCCCGCTGCGAGTGCGCCGCAACGTGGTCCGGCTGGCGACACCGAACTACACCCTCGGCTCGGTGGTGCTCCTCCGCGACCATGACGACCGCCTGCTGCTGGTCCGCCAGCCCCCCGCGACCGGCTGGTCGTTGCCGGGTGGCCTCCTCGACCGGCGTGAACATCCGCGGGACGCCGCGGTCCGTGAGGTGCGTGAGGAGATCGGGGTGTCGCTCGACCCCGACACGGTGACGCCGATCGTGCCGAACGCCCACGTCAACCCGTGGGTCCAGCAGGTCGACCTGATCTTCACCGCCACCGTCGACGCGGACGACGTCGTGCTGACCGTCGACGAGGTCGAGATCGGCGAGGCCCGCTGGTACGCGCTCGACGCCCTGCCTCCGCTGACCGGGCCGACGTTCCGCCTGCTGGGCCGAGCCGGCCTGGTCTCCCCCGACGCGACCCCCGGCGCTCCCGCCCCGGCGCCCGAAGCACTCCCCGGCTCCGGCTCCAGCACGAGTTCCGGCGCCAGTCCCAGCACCGATAAGGCCAGGGGTTCCATCGCCAGCACCACGGCTGGGATGAGCCCCACCGCTGACACAAGCACCACGGCTGGGATGAGCGCCACCGCTGGCACGAGCACCACCGCTGACACGGCGAATCTTCCGGTGGAGTCCACTCCCTCGGCCACCGATGCTGCCTCCTCGGCGGGGGACGGCGAAGGAGACGCACGCAGCGACTCGGAGGCGTACCCGGCGGAGGGCGGCACCCCGGACGCCGCCCCGACTGAGCTGGTGCGGGCCAGCGAGACAGAAGGCAGCAGCAAGGCAGCGGCGGCGGCAACCGCGAGCAGCACACTGACCGCCCCTGCCACCCCTGAGCGACGCAGCGACACGGACTCTGACACCGAAGCCGCCGCTCCGACCGCCGCTCCGACCGCCGCTCCGACCGCCGCTCCGACCGCCGCTCCGACCGCCGCGGAACGCAGCACCTCGGCCAGCGGTTCGACCACGTCGGCACAGGCCAGCGAGATGGGCACCCGCACCGAGGCAACGGTCCCAGCCTCGGAGGCCGCGGAACTCAGCGCCTCGACCGCCGCCACGGCCACACTGGTGCCGCCCAGCGAGACGGGAATCGCTACCGCTCCGGCGGCTGGCACGCCGGAACGAGCGACCCCGGACACCCGGGCCCCGGACACCTCAACTCCGGACACCTCAACTCCGGACACCTCAACTCCGGACACCTCAACTCCGGACACCTCAACTCCGGACACCTCAACTCCGGACACCCCGGCCCCGGACACCTCGACCCTGAACACTCTGACCCCAAACACCCCGACCCCGAACAACGCGGCGCAGGACAGCTGGACGAGCACCGACACCGGGACCGCGGACGGGTCCGCCGCCGACGTGGCAGCTCCGGGGGCCACCTCGGCGCCGGCCACGGTCATGGGTGCGGTGCTCGACGGCGGTGCTGAGCGCACAGATGCTGTCCTGGCTGAGCCCGGTGAGGTCTTCGGCGACCCCGAAGCCGCCCCGCACGCTGCCCCCAACAAAAACGCTGCCCTCCACAAACACGCTGCCCCCGGCACACACACCGGCCCCAAGAAGCACACCGACGCCGACCAACACGCCAGCCCCGACCAACACGCCAGCCCCGGCCAACACGCTGCCCCCTACGACGAAGAACCGGCGTGACCGCGCGCGGGCTCTGTGCGGTCGTGCTGGCCGCTGGGGCGGGTACTCGGCTCAGGCCGCTCACCGACCTGCTGCCCAAGGCGCTGTGTCCGGTCGGCAACGTCACCCTGCTCGACCGGGCACTCAACCAACTCGAGACCCTCGGGCTCAGCGGGCCCGATCTCGTCGCCGTGAACGCCCATCATCACGCTGACCAGGTGGTCGCCGCGGTGGCCGGGCGGGCGACCGGTTCGGTCGAGCAGCCCGAGGCGCTCGGCACCGCCGGGGCGATCGCCGCGTTGCGCGACTGGGTGAGCGGGCGCGACGTCCTGGTGATCAACGCCGATGCCTATCTGGCCGGGCCGCTTCCCGGGGAGTTTCTCGGCGGCTGGTCGGGTGAGCGGCCCCGGCTGCTCGTCGTCGAGGCCGGCGAGCGGCGGCGCGACTTCGACGAGTGGCGGTTCGCCGGGATCTCGCTGCTTCCCGCCACGGAGGCGGCCCGCCTGCGTCCGGAGCCGACCGGCCTCTACGAGGTCGTCTGGCGCGCCGCCCGGGCCGAGGGCCACCTCGAACTCACCCCGTTCGTGGGCACGTTCGTCGACTGCGGCACGCCCACCGATTACCTGACTGCCAACCTGCACGCCCGCACCGCCGACGCGAGCGATCCCGCCGGCATCGATCCGAGCGCTGTCGTCACCGGTGAGGTCACCGACTCGGTCGTCGGTGCCGGAGCCGTCGTCGAGGGGCGGATCACCCGGTGCGTGGTCTGGCCCGGTGCGCGCGTCGAAAAGCACGAAACGCTCACCGACGTCGTTCGCGCCGGAGACGGGCTCACCGTTCCCGCCTGAACCACGGTGGTTAGGCTGGCCGCACCGCGGGACGGACCGCGGAGGAGTCCGAGGAGCGTCCACCGTGATCACGTCGATCGTGATGATCAGCTGCGAGACCGACTCGATCCCCGAGGTCGCCCAGACCCTCGCCGATCTCCCCGGCGTCAGTGAGGTGTACTCCACCGCCGGGAACGTGGACCTGATCGCCATCGTGCGGGTGCATCAGTTCGACGACATCGCCGAGGTCATCGCCGGTCGCATCAACAAGGTGCCCGGCATCGTCGACACCGAGACGCACATCGCGTTCCGCGCCTACTCGCGCCACGACCTCGACGCCGCGTTCTCGATCGGCCTCGAGGACGCCGACTGACCCCACCGGCCGAAAAGCCGAAGCCGAAGGCACAGACGACGAAGGCCCCGCCGATCCTCGGATCGGCGGGGCCTTCGTGCTGACCGGTCAGTAGTTCCCGGAGTCCGAGGCCGAGGCTCCGCTCAGCTCCGACGGCTTCTTGCCGTCGGTGCCCGTGCCGACCGCGGTCTTCTCGACCTCCTGCGGCCGCTCGACCGGGATGAAGAAGCCCCGGACCGCGCGCCCACCGGCACCCAGCTTGTTCATCTTCTTCGGCACCGCGGCGCCGACGTACTCCAGGTGCGTGTGGCCGTGCTCGTCGGCCTCGCCGAGCGGCTGGTGCACCTCGATGAACTGGCCCGACGGCAGGCGCCGGATCATGCCGCTCTCCACACCGTGCGCCAGCACCTCACGGTCGTGCTGCTGCAGACCGAGGCAGATGCGGTAGGTGAAGAAGTAGGCCAGCGGCGGGACGATGAACAGACCGATCCGGCCCGCCCAGGTCGTCGCGTTGAGGCTGATGTCGAACTTGTCGGCGATGATGTCGTTGCCGCCCGAGAGCAGCAGCACGATGAAGAAGCTGATCGCCATCATGCCCAGGCCGGTGCGGGCAGGCGCGTCCCGCGGCCGCTGGAGCAGGTTGTGATGGGATCGGTCCTTGCCGTACTTCTGTTCCAGCCAGGGATAGGCGCCGGCGAGCGTGAACATCACGCCGGCCAGCACCACGGATGGCCAGAACATCGCGGGAATCGTGTAGCCGAAGCTGCGGAACTCCCAGGCCGGCATCAACCGCACCGCGCCGTCGAGCCACATCATGTAGAAGTCGGGCTGCGAACCGGCCGAGACCACCGCCGCCTCGTAGGGGCCGAACAGCCAGATCGGGTTGATCTGCACCAGGCCGCCGAGCCCGGCGATGACGCCGAACACCAGCATGAAGAAGCCGCCGGCCTTCGCCGCGAACCCGGGGAACATCCGGTGACCGACCACGTTCTGCTCGGTACGGCCCGGGCCGGGGAACTGGGTGTGCTTCTGCTTGACGAGCAGGCCCATGTGCGCGGCGATCAGACCGAGGATCGCCGCCGGCAGGAGCAGCACGTGGATGATGTAGAAGCGCTCCAGGATGAACTCACCCGGGAACTCGCCGCCGAACAGCGCGAACGACACCCACGTACCGACGACCGGGATCGAGTAGATGATCGCCGACGCGATCCGCAGGCCGGTGCCGGAGAGCGCGTCGTCCGGGAGCGAGTAGCCGAGGAAGCCCTCGAACATGCCCAGGACGAACAGCGTCACGCCGATGACCCAGTTCAGCTCACGCGGGCGGCGGAACGCACCGGTGAAGAACGTGCGGAACATGTGGACGAGCATCGCGGCGACGAACATCAGCGCGGACCAGTGGTGGATCTGGCGCATGACCAGACCGCCACGGACCTCGAACGAGATGTTCAGCGCCGAGTCGTACGCCTTCGACATCTCGACGCCCTGCAGCCGCGTGTACACGCCGTCGTAGACGACCTCGGTCGGCGACGGGGTGAAGAACAGCGTCAGGAACGTGCCGCTCAGCAGCAGGACGATGAACGAGTAGAGCGCGATCTCGCCCAGCATGAACGACCAGTGGTCCGGGAAGACCTTGTTGAACACGCGACGCATCGGCGTCGACGCTTCGAGCCGGTCGTCAGCCCAAGTTCCGACGGCCGCAGGTTTGATCTTCGGCAGCAAAGGCATTACGGACGCTCCCAGAAGGCCGGTCCGATGGCTTCCTTGAAGTCGCTCTGCGCGACGAAGTAGCCCTCTTCATCCACGGTAATCGGAAGCTGCGGCAACCGCCTGGTGGCGGGACCGAAAATCGGCCGGCAGCTGTCCTTGACGTCGAACTGCGACTGGTGGCACGGGCACAGCAGCCGGTTCGTCTGCTGCTCGAAGAGGCTCGCCGGGCAACCGGCGTGGGTGCAGATCTTCGAGTAGGCGAAGTAGTTGCCGTAGTGCGCGTTCTCGTAGCCCTTACGCGGCTTGAACTCCGCCGCGTCCTCCTCCCGGAGGTGGATGAGCAGCGTCGGCGAGTCGGCGTACTGGAGGCCGGTGCCGTGCGGGATGCCCGGGAACACCGTCTCCAGACCGCCGGCCGAGACCTCGCCCGGACGGATCGGGGTGCCGTCGTCACGGACCAGCCGGACGCCCTCCTTGAACCCGGTGGTCCAGAGCGGCGAGGTCTCGCCGTCCGGGTGCGGGTCCTTGATCAGGGCGCCGAGCGGCATGATCGCCATGATGCCCAGCGGCGCCGCCCCGAGGGCGAGCGCGCCCTTGAGCAGCGGACGACGCTTGATGCCGGTCTCGTCGACCATGTTCATGATCGTCGCGGCGGTCAGCGCCCGCTCGTCGAGATTCGGGTTGTTGTCGTGCCGGTCCTGGACCGAGACCTCTTCCGGCATCAGTTTCTTGACCCACACGATGATCGCGGCGCCCAGCGAGAACAGCGCGACGCCCATCGTGAAGCCCAGCAGCGGCGTGTACAGCTTGTCGGCGTGGTAGCCCTGCTCGTACTCGTACGGCCAGGCCACGTAGATGACGACGAACGCCAGCGCGGAGAGGCCGGTCAGCGCGAGCAGGAACGCGATCGTCCGCTCGACGCGCTTCTCGCGCTTGGTGCCGGCGACCGCGAACCGCGGCTGGTAGTGGACGATCTCGACGCCGTCCCGCCGGGCACCTTCACGCACCAGGTCGAACTGGCTGTGCTTCGGGTCGGTCGGGTCGAACTCGACCTCGGTGCCGCTCCCGTGAGACTCACTCATGACTTACCCGCAATCCACAGCGCCCCGAAGAGACACACCACGATGCCAATCGCGAAAATCACGACCATCTCCGGCACGGGGCCGGTGCGGCCGATTCCCCAGCCACCCGGGTCGGCGTCCGTCTTCTGCGTCTGGACGTAGGCGATGATCGCCTTCTTCTCGTCCGGCGTGAGCTGGTTGTCGCCGAAGACCGGCATGTTCTGCGGGCCGGTCAGCATGGCCGCGTAGATGTCCCGGTCACTCGAGGGCTCCAGCGACGGCGCGTACTTGCCGGAGGAGAGAGCGCCACCGTTCGACGAGAACGCGTGGCAGGAGGAGCAGTTCACCCGGAACAGCTCGCCACCGAGCGCCTCGTCGCCGCGCAGGTTGCCGTCCGGGATCTCCGGACCGCCACCGATCGACTGGATGTACGCGGCGAGCTGGTCGGTCTGCTCGTCGTTGAAGGCCGGCTGCTTGCGGGCGACCTGCGCCTCCTGGCGCGCGGCCGGCATGCGTCCGGTGGAGACCTGGAAATCGACCGAGGCGGAACCGACGCCGATCAGGCTGGGGCCACGGTCCTTGACACCCTGGGCGTTCTGTCCGTGGCAGGTGATGCAGCTCTCGTTGTAGAGCTTCTGCCCTTCGCGGACCGCGATCGAACTGGAGGTCTCGTCGGCCTGCCCGGTCGGCGCGAACGTGGCGTACGCCCCGCCGATCAGACCGAGCGCCACCACGAGCATGACGGCGCGACCCAGGCGCCCCGCTCGATTGCGGTTCCGGCCACCACGACGGGCGGCATCGGAGGCGGTCATGCCAGCACCTCGCTGCGCTCGGAGCCGCCATGACCGCACGGCGACTCTGCTGACCGGACCTCGCGCAAGCGCTCGGTCATTGAATCCACCTTGTCGTTCGGGGAACCAGTCGTGACTGACGGGGTCATTTGACGAAGTAGATCGTCGCGAACAGACCGATCCACACCACGTCGACGAAGTGCCAGTAGTAGGAGACGACGATCGCGCTGGTCGCCTGGGCCGGCGTGAACGGGCCGAGCGTGCTGCGGCCCATCATCAGCAGGAAGGCGATCAGGCCACCGATCACGTGCAGACCGTGGAACCCGGTGGTCAGGTAGAACATCGTCCCGTAGCCGTTGGCGGGGATCGTCACGCCCTCGTGCACCAGGTGCTGGTACTCGTAGGCCTGGCCGAGAACGAAGATCAGCCCCATCACGAACGTCAGCGCGAACCAGCGCCGAAGCCCGTAGACGTCGCCGACCTCGGCGCGGAACACACCGATCTGGCACGTCACGGAGGACAGCACCAGGATCGTCGTGAACACCAAGGCGTACGGGACGTTGAGGTGCTCCGTCTCCTCAGCCCAGAGACGCTGACCCGGGCCGGAAGCTCGGATCGAGAAGTACATCGCGAACAAAGCCGCGAAGAACATGAGCTCGCTGGAGAGCCACACGATCGTTCCGACGCTGACCATGTTCGGGCGCGTCAGCGAGTGGATCTGGCTCTTCTCGATACTGGTCGTGGCCGTCGTCACGGGAGCATTATGTCCCGCACGAATCCCAGCGCACGCACCGGGTGCCTACGTCGTGTCGTAGATTCCGGCCTAAGGTGGATGACGTGTCGGCCCCCACTGCTCTGACCAGCATTTCGGCCAGCTCCGAGCTAGCGCCGTTTACTCCGGCAACGCTGTTCACTGCCGCCAACCTCGACCAGTGGATGGCGATCGCGCTCGTCGCCGCCGCCGGCCTGTACCTCTACGGCGTCCACAAGTTGCGGGCCCGCGGCGACCGCTGGCCGATCGGACGAACACTCGCGTTCGTCCCCGGCGGGCTGGGCATCGTCGCGGTCGCGACGCTCTCCGGGCTCGGCACCTACGACGACACGCTGTTCAGCGCGCACATGATCCAGCACATGCTGCTGAGCATGGTGGGGCCGATCCTGATGGCGCTCGGCGCGCCGGTGACGCTGGCCCTGCGCACGCTCCCGGCGAAGCCGAAGAGCTGGCTGCTCAAGTTCCTCCACAGCCGCTACTTCCGGCTCATCAGCCACCCGCTGATCGCGTTCACGTTCTTCATCGCGACGCCGTACGCGCTGTACCTCTCCGGCTGGTACCCGGCGACGCTGACCAGCACCTGGCTGCACGAGTTCACGCACGTGCACTTCATGGTCGTCGGTTCGCTGTTCTTCTGGCCGCTGATCGGCCTGGACCCGCTGCCCGGCCGGTGGCCCTACCCCGCGCGGGCGCTGATGATGATCATCTCGATGCCGCTGCACGCGGTGCTCGGCGTGATCATCATGCAGATGGCCGGCCGGATCGCCACCGCGTACTACGAGGGCCTGAACCTGAGCTGGATCTCCCCCGAGATGGATCAGCAGGTCGGCGGTGGCCTGCTGTGGGCCTCCGGCGACCTGATCAGCCTGCTCATGCTGGCCGCGTTCGTCACCCAGTGGATCCGCTCGGACGAGCGCACCGCGGCACGCATCGACCGCCAGCTCGACCGCACCACGGGTGAGGACAACGCGCTGGAGGCGTACAACGCGCACCTCGCCCGGCTGGCGGGCAGGCCGGTCACCGACCAGCGCTAGGATCCGCTCACAACGTCCCCCGCAGCCGTCGCCCGTCGGGAGCCCCACCATGACGAACGCCTCGCCCGCCACCGTTCTCGTCTACAGCGACGACGCGGCCGTCCGGGAGCGGATCCGGATGGCCGTCGGGCGCCGGCCCGCGGCCGACATCGGTCCGATCACCTGGGTCGAGGCGAGCAGGGGCGACGAGGTCGTCCGCCTGGCCGACGCCGGTGGGCTCGACCTCCTCCTGCTCGACGCCGAGGCGTGGCCGACCGGGGGCATGGGCATCTCCCGCCAGCTCAAGCACGAGATCGACGACTGCCCGCCGGTGGGTATCGTGCTGGCGCGCAAGGTCGACCGCTGGCTCGCGACCTGGTCGGAGGCCGACGCGGTGCTCTCCCACCCGCTCGACCCGGTCTCCGCGGCCACCACCGTCGCCGACGTGTTGCGCACACAGCTGGGCGTCGTCGCACGATGAACCACACCTGGCCTTCGCTGCTCAACACGCTGCTGGCCCGCGAGGCGCTGGCGCCCGAGCAGACCAGCTGGGCGATGTCCAGGATCATGGCCGGCGACGCCACCCCGGTCCAGATCGCCGCGTTCGCGATGGCGCTGCGCTCGAAGGGTGAGACCGCGGCGGAGATCAGCGGGCTGGTCGCGGGAATGCTCGCGGCCGCGACGCCGATCGACGTCTCGCCGGACGCGGTCGACATCGTCGGTACCGGCGGGGACCAGGCCCACACCGTCAACATCTCGACGATGGCCGCGATCGTGGTGGCCGGCGCCGGCATTCCCGTCGTGAAGCACGGCAACCGGGCCGCTTCCAGCAGCACCGGCGCCGCCGACCTGCTGGAGTACCTCGGCGTCCCGATCTCGATGACGCCTGAGCTGGCGTCGGTGTGCGTCCGCGAGGCCGGGATCGCGTTCTGCTTCGCGCCGATCTACCACCCCGGGATGCGCCACGCCGGCGTCCCGCGGAAAGAGATGGGCGTCCCGACGTTCTTCAACTTCCTCGGGCCGCTCACCAACCCCGGCCGGGTCCGGGCCAGCGCGGTGGGCTGCGCGAACCTGCGGATGGCTCCGGTGATGGCCGAGGTCTTCGCGCAGCGGGGCGCCTCCGCCGTGGTGATGCGGGGCGAGGACGGCCTGGACGAGTTCACCACCACCGCGCCGACCCGGCTCTGGGTCGTCGCCGACGGTTCGGTCACCGAGACCGTGCTGGACGCCGCCGACCTCGGGATCCCACGGGCCGCCCGGGAGGACCTCCGGGGCGCCGACGCGGCGTTCAACGCGAAGGTCGCCCGATCCGTCCTGGCCGGCGACCGCGGCCCGGTACGCGACGCTGTCGTCCTCAACGCCGCCGCCGGTATCGCGGCCTACGACGGCTTCTCCGGGGGCCTGGAGGCCTCGCTGCGGGCCGGTCTGGAGAAGGCCGCCACGTCGATCGACTCCGGCTCCGCCGGCACCGCGCTGGACCGCTGGATCGCCGTCGCCACCCAGGGCTGAGCGCCCTCGCGTGACCAACACAACGTTTGCACGCGCTCGCTGCGGCAACCGGCTCGGTTTACCGTTGCCGCAGGTGAGCCGCGTGCGAACAGCACACGGCCACGAGACAACAGTGCGTGAAGAAATGCTGACGAAACGTTCCGTCAGACCGGACCCGATGGGACACTTAGCCCGTGCCGCCCCCTCTCCCCCCGCGGGTTGCCGCCGCGGTGGCGGCGACCGTCGCAGAGCTCGTTGCTGCCGGAACCTCCGGCGTCGTGCTGCTCGGTAGCCAGAGCCGCGGCGATGCCCACGAGCACAGCGACGTCGATCTGGTGGCGCTGGGGAGCGGGCCGGAGTACACCCACCGGCAGCTCGGTGGCCTGCTCATGTCGGTGTCCTGGCGTACCGGAGATGCGGTGCGGGTCTCGTTCGCCGATCCCAAGCTCGCCGGGAGCACGGTTCCCGGCTGGCGCGGCGCGGTGATCCTGCACGACGCCGAGGGCACCGCGAACGAACTCGTCGCCGAGGCCGGGGCGTGGCGCTGGTCGGACATCGAGGGGCCCCGCCGGGCCTGGATCGCCGGGCAGATGACCGGGCGGGCCGAGGTCGTGCAACGCCTGGTGGGTTCGCTGGCCGCGGGGCGGCGCACGTCCGCCGCCGTGACGCGCAACCGCCTGGCCACCCGCTTACCCGTGGTCGCCGCCGTGCACCACCGGATCCTGTACGACAGCGAGCACCGGCTGTTCGACCTGGTCGCCGACGCCATGGGGCCGTCGTGGCGCCGCTCGCAGGACGCCGCCCTGGGGCTGCGGGGCGAGCAGCTCCCCGACTCCTGCCGAGCCGCACTGGGCCTCTACGCCCAGCTCGCTCCGGTCGTCGAGCCCTACCTCACCCCCGACCAGCAAGCGGTCGTCCGCTCCGCCGCCGAACTCGCCTGGGCCGCCCAACACGCTGCCTGAGGGCGGCCCGCTCAGGACGACGCTGACAGGCGAGCGCGCCGACGCCGGACAGCAGGCCAAAGGTCACGTCGTCGGCGCGCTCGGCTGCCCGCGTCGCCCTGAGCGGGCTCCACGTTCGAACAAAAAAAGCCGGCCCCCCTGCGGGGGGGCCGGCTTTCTCGCTAGCGCTCGATCAGTGCTCGCCCGTGCGGGTGTAGTACTCGAAAAGCAGGCCCGTCACGGCGAACAGGACCGCGATGACGCCGAGGGCGATCAGCCACGGGAACCAGTACGCGACACCCAGGCCGGCGATGCTCGCGGCCACCGCGATGCCGAACGGCCAGTAGCTGCCCGGGCTGAAGAAGCCCAGGTCACCGGCGCCCTCGGAGATCTCCGCGTCCGACCGGTCCTCCGGCCGGGGCTCGATGCGCCGGGCGACGAGCGAGAAGAACTGACCACACATGCCGCACAGCAGACCCGACAGGATCAGCGCGACCACGCCGACCCACTCGGTGCCCTCGTCGATCTTCGACGTCCAGACGCCGTACACCGCCGCCATCGCGAACAGGAACAGGGCGAGCAGGTTGAAGATCCTGGATTCGCTCTTCATTGCCGCTTCTCCTAGCTCGGCTGACGCGCGGTGCGGTCGGTGTTGAACGGCGTCGTCGTGGTGGCGACGGGCGACTCACCGATCTGCTGCAACGCGTCGTGGGTCGACGCCCCGGTCTTCTTCGCTTCGATGAACTGGTCGAACTTCTCCGGCGTGACCGCCCGGAGCTCGAAGTTCATGTTGGCGTGGTAGGTGCCGCACAGCTCGGCGCACCGGCCGACGTACGCACCCTCTTCACCGGAGTTGATCGTCGCTTCGAACGAGTTCGTCCGCCCCGGGACCACGTCGCGCTTGAACAGCAGCGCCGGCACCCAGAAGGAGTGGATGACGTCGTTCGACGTCTCGACGAACCGGATCCGCTGGCCGGTCGGCACGACCAGCACCGGGATCTCCTCGGTGGACCCGACGGTGCCGATCGGCTGCCGATCGGTGTCGAGCTCCTCCGGGTAGAGGAACTGCCAGTTCCACTTGAAAGCGACGACCGAGACCGTGACGTCCGGGTTGGCCTTCTGCTTGTCCACGTACGTCTGGACGATCGCGGTGTAGTAGAAGAGCACCGCGATGATCAGGAACGGGACCGCCGTGTACAGGATCTCGATCGGCAGGTTGAACCGCGTCTGCACCGGCAGTTCGTCGCTCTTCTTGCGGTAGCGGATGACCGCCCAGAAGATCAGGCCCCAGACGAACACTCCGACGGCGAGCGCGGCGATGACCGAGCCGGTCCAGAGGTCCATCATCTGCTCGGCCTGTGGGGTGATGCCCTTGGGCCACCCGAACCGGAGCACTTCCTCGGTGGAGCAGCCGGACAGCAGCAGCGCCGACGCCCCGGCAATGCCGGTGACAGCGACGATGCGCCCGGCCCGAGAACGCCGACTACGACGCTCGGCACTCGCTGACGGGTTTGCCCCCACCAGTCGCCCTCCTCATCGGCGCCCGACGACCTGCTTGAGTCGGGTCTCAATCCCTTCGACCGAACGTAGACTACTGGACCCCCGAGACGCGGACCCGCAGGGGTCGCCGACGCGCCGGGGGTAGCGTTTCGATCCGTGTCCGACCAGCCGGTACCACCAATACGGACGTACTTCGACGCTGCCACGGCCGTGCCTCTCCACCCGGTGGCCAAACAGGCGCTCGCGGCCGCGCTCGAGGACGGCTGGGCCGATCCGGCCCGCCTGTACACCGAGGCCAGGCGGGCCGGGCAACTGCTCGACGCCGCCAGGGCCGTGGTCGCCGAGGTGATCGGCGCGCGCCCGGACGAGGTCACGTTCTGCGCGAACGGCACGGTGGCCGCTCACCTCGCCGTGCTCGGCGGGCTGGCCGGGCGGCGCCGGGCCGGCTCGGTGTTCGTCCACTCGGCGGTCGAGCACTCGGCCGTGCTCCACGCGGCCGAACAGCACGACGCGGCCCAGCAGGCCGCGGGAACGACCGGTACGTCCGTACCGGTGGGAGTGGACCGCGCGGGCCGAGTGTCCACGTCGGCCTTCGCCGAAGCGGTCCGCGCGCCCGGGGTCGCGCTGGCCGCGCTGATGAGCGCGAACCACGAGGTCGGCACCGCGCAACCGGTCTCCGAGGTCGCGGCGGCGTGCGCCTCGGCGGGCGTTCCCCTCTTCGTGGACGCCGCTCAGACGCTGGGCCGGGCGCCGGTGCCGGGCGGCTGGTCGTTGATGTCCGGGAGCGCGCGGAAGTGGGGCGGCCCGGCCGGGGTGGGCGTCCTCGTCGTGCGTACCGGCACGCGCTGGACCACGCCGTACCCCGCCGACGAACGGGAGCGCGGCCGTTTCGCGGGGGCGTCGAACCTGCCGGCGATCGTCGCGGCCGCCGCCTCGCTGCGCGCGGTCCACGCCGACGCCGCCGCCGAGGCCGCACGGCTCGGCCCGCTCGTCGATCGCATCCGGGAACGGGTGGCGGCCACCGTGCCGGACGTCGAGGTGGTGGGTGACCCGGTCGACCGGCTGCCGAACCTGGTCACGTTCTCGTGCCTCTACGTGGACGGTGAGGCGCTGCTGCACGCGCTGGACGCGCGGGGGTTCGCGGTGTCGTCCGGGTCGTCGTGCACGTCCTCGACGCTCTCCCCGTCGCACGTGCTCGAGGCGATGGGCGTGCTCAGCCACGGCAACGTGCGGGTGTCGCTGCACTCCGGCACCACCGGGGCCGAGGTGGAGCGGTTCCTCACCGAACTGCCGGCGATCGTCGCCGAGCTGCGCGCCACCGCGGGGGTGACCGGGCTGTGACGCCGGATCTCATTCTCGACTGCCTGGGCCTGCGCTGCCCGCTCCCGGTGATCCACCTGGCCAGGCGCATCGGCGAGGTGGAGGTCGGCGGGGTCGTCCGTGTCCTCGCCGACGATCCGGCCGCCCGGAACGACGTCCCGGCCTGGTGCCGCTTGAAGTCGCACGAGTACCTGGGCTCCGACGGCACGGCTCACGACGTCCGCCGGGTGCAGTAGTTGTTGCTCTGACCTGGAGCCCGCTGAGGGCGACGCTGCCCGCTCGGCAGCGTCGTTCTCAGCGGGCCGCCGACTAGAGGTACGAGGCGACCTGCTCGGCGGCGAGGTCGCCGTAGTCGCCGCCGAGGCGCTTAACGAACTCGGTCGTGTCGACCGAGTACTCCTGCGTACCGACGGTCTCGAGCACGTAGGTGGCGAGCAGGTTGCCCACCTCGGCCGCCCGCCGCAGCTCCAGCCCCCACGACAGCGCGGTGAGGAACCCGGCGCGGAACCCGTCGCCGACGCCGGTCGGGTCGGCCTTCGCCGCCTCGGTGGCGCACTCCACGTGGATCCGCTCGATGCCCCGGCCGACGATCTCGACGCCGTCCTTGCCGAGCGTGGTGACCCGGATCTCGACCCGGTCGAGCAGCTCGTCCTCGGAGTAACCGGTCTTGTTCTCCAGGAGCGTCTTCTCGTACTCGTTGGTGAACAGGAACGCGGCGCCGTCGATGAGCTGACGCGTCTGGTCGCCGGTCATGCGGGCGAGCTGCTGCGACGGGTCGGCGGCGAAGCGCAGCCCCCGCTGCCGGCACTCGGCCGTGTGGCGGACCATGGCCTCCGGGTCGTTGGCGCCGATCAGCACCAGGTCGAGCCCTCCGACGCGCTCGTCGATCGGCCCGAGCTCGATGTTGCGTGCCTCGCTCATCGCGCCCGCGTAGAACGACGCGATCTGGCACATGTCGTCGTCGGTGGTGCAGACGAAGCGAGACGTGTGCGCGTACTCGGAGACGTGCACGGAGTCGCAGTCGACACCGTGGCGCTCCAGCCAGGAGCGGTAGTCGGCGAAGTCGTTGCCGACCGCGCCGACCAGGATGCCGCGCAGCCCGAGCTGCCCCATCCCGAACGCGATGTTGGCAGCCACCCCGCCCCGCCGGACGACCAGGTCGTCGACCAGGAAAGACAGCGAGACGCGGTCGAGCTGATCGGGCATCAGCTGGGTGGCGAACCGACCCGGGAAGTGCATCAGATGATCGGTCGCGATCGACCCGGTGACGGCGATTTTCATCCGGGGTTGTCTCCATCCGGGGTAAACAGCGAGGGCACCGGGATTACCCGGAAAACGCAAACGGCGAACAGCCTAATGCACACGAAACGGCGCCCACCACTGGTGAGCGCCGCCGCGAAAAGCTAGATACTCAGTGGAACGAGTCGCCGCAGGCGCAGGACCCGGTCGCGTTGGGGTTGTCGATCGTGAAGCCCTGCTTCTCGATCGTGTCGACGAAGTCGATCGTCGCCCCGCCCAGGTAGGGCTTGCTCATCCGGTCCACCGCGACCTCGACACCACTGAAGTCGAGAATCGTGTCACCGTCGAGCGAGCGCTCGTCGAAGAAAAGCTGGTACCGGAGGCCGGAACAACCGCCGGGCTGGACGGCGATGCGCAGGCGCAGGTCGTCCCGGCCCTCCTGGTCGAGCAGGGCCTTGACCTTGCTGGCGGCGCCGTCGGTGAGGACGACCCCGTCGGTGGTCGAGGCGTGCTCGTGGGTGTCGGAGACGGTCACAATCGCTCCCGTTGTGTCGCTGGTCAACTACCGGGACAACCAAGGGGGTCCCGGCGTCCATTCCCATGGTTGCACAAGATTCAGCGAACCGGCCGGGCCCGGCTCCAGTCACGGGCGGTGCGCGCGGCCAAATCGCTCAACACCTCGGCCGCGTCGTTCATCGCGCGGTCCAGGCCGGCGTGGTCGACGAGCGACCGCGTCTCGTCGACGTGGGCCGCCGCGGCCTCCTGCCGGCCGACCGCCACCCGCCCGGCCAGGACGACGCACGGCGCGCCGTGCTCCGCCGCGGCCGACGCGACCCCGGCGACGACCTTCCCGCGCAACGACTGGTAGTCGAACGAGCCCTCACCGGTGACGACCAGGTCGGCGTCGGCGACCGCGGTGTCGAAGCCGATCAGCCGCCGCACCAGCCCGATCCCCGCCTCCCGCCGCCCGCCGAGCGCGAGCAACGCCACCCCGAGGCCACCCGCCGCGCCCGCGCCCGGAAGAAGGCCGACGCCCGGTGGGCAGCCGGGGAGGTCCCGCTCCAGGACCGTCGCCCAGTGCTCCAGCGCCGCGTCCAGGATCTGGACGTCGTTGTCCGACGCTCCCTTCTGCGGCCCGTACACCGCCGACGCGCCGTGAATGCCGGTCAGCGGGTTGTCGACGTCGGTCGCCGCGACGATCTCCACTCCGCGCAGCGCCGGGACGCCGGCCAGGCCCTCGCAGACCCGCAGCGCCGCGCCCCCGGGCGGCAGCGCGGTACCGGAGACACCCACCGGACCGGCCCCGAGCGCGGCCAGCAGCCCCGCTCCCCCGTCGTTGGTGACGCTCCCCCCGAGCCCGATCACGGCGGTGCGAGCACCGGCCTCCACCGCGGCGGCCAGCAGGAGCCCGAGGCCGTAGGTGGTGGTGACCTTCGGGTCGCGCTCCGGCTCGGGCACCAGCTGAAGGCCGGCCACCGTCGCGCACTCCAGGTAGGCGACGCCGTCGAGCAGCAGGAACGAGGCGTCGAGCGGCTCCAGGCGCGGCCCGCGCGCCGCCACCGGCACCAGCTCGCCGCCGAGCGTGGCGCGAATCACCTCGACCAGGCCCGGGCCGCCGTCGGACAGCGGGCGGGTCACCACGGTGTCGTCGGGCGCTTCCCGCGCCCAACCGGCCGCGATCGCGGCCGCGGCCTCACCGGCCGACAACGTCCCGCCGAAACTGTCCGGAGCCACGAGTACGCGCATGCGCACATGGTGCCGTACCGCGCGGCCGGCCAGTTGTGCTCGAAGTGATCAGCACCACTGGCCGAAACGCGACCGCGTGACACGATGATTAACCCCGCGGTAATACGCGTCGATCGGAGTGAGCGTGAGCACCGACCTCGGGCTACCGGCCCTGACCGCTCAGGGCTTCGCGGAGCCCTCCCCCACCGCCGCCGCGTTGCTCCTGCTCGGCCGGGGCACCGACCCCGACTCCGAGCGGGGCGTCGACTGCCCGGGCGACCTACCGGCCGCCTCCGACCCGGGACTGGTCGAACGCGCGACGAAGGCCCGGGAGCAGCTCGGCGACCGTGCGTTCGTCCTCGGCCACCACTACCAGCGCGACGAGGTCATCCAGTTCGCCGACGTCACCGGCGACTCGTTCAAGCTCGCCCGGGACGCCGCCGCGCGTCCGGACGCCGAGTACATCGTCTTCTGCGGTGTGCACTTCATGGCCGAGTCGGCCGACATCCTCACCCGCCCCGACCAGCAGGTGATCCTGCCGGACCTGGCGGCCGGGTGCTCGATGGCCGACATGGCAGGAGACCAGCAGGTCCACGAGGCCTGGGAGGTGCTGAAGGACGCCGGCGTCGCCGACGCCACGGTGCCGGTCAGCTACATGAACTCCTCGGCCGCGATCAAGGCGTTCACCGGACGCCACGGCGGCACGATCTGTACGTCTTCGAACGCCAAGAAGGCCCTGGACTGGGCTTTCACCCAGGGCGAGAAGGTGCTGTTCCTGCCCGACCAGCACCTCGGCCGCAACACCGCGGTACTCGAGCTCGGCCAGAGCCTCGACGACTGCGTGCTGTTCGACCCGCACAAGCCCGGCGGCGGCCTCACCCCGCAGCAGCTGCGTGACGCGTCGATGATCCTCTGGCGCGGGCACTGCTCGGTGCACGGGCGCTTCAGCCTCGACTCGGTGCTCGACGTCCGCGACCGGATCCCGGGAGTCAACGTTCTGGTGCACCCCGAGTGCCGCCACGAGGTCGTGACCGCCGCCGACTACGTCGGCTCGACCGAGTACATCATCAAGATGCTCGACGCCGCGCCCGCCGGTTCGTCGTGGGCGATCGGCACCGAGCTGAACCTGGTGCGCCGGCTCGCGCTCGCCCACCCGGACAAGACGATCGTGTTCCTCGACCGCACGGTGTGCTTCTGCTCGACGATGAACCGCATCGATCTGCCGCACCTGGTGTGGTCGCTGGAGTCGCTGGCGCGGGGCGAGGTCGTCAACCGGATCACCGTGGATTCCGAAACGGCCCACTTCGCCCGAGTTGCGCTCGATCAGATGCTGGCGCTGCCGGGGTGATCGGCTGACCGGGCCGATACGCTGGTCAGGTGAGCCTTCTCCGTCGCAAGTCCACCCCCGTTTCCGACGAAGTTCCGGAGACGGTCGAGCCGGTGTCCGAGCCCTCGGGTAAGGCTTACACCCCCGGTAAGGGCCGGCCGACGCCGAAGCGCACCGCGAACAGCCGGCCCCGCAACGTGACGGCCGCCGCCGGGCCCACCGACAAGAAGGCCATGCGGGCCAAGATGCGCGAGGAGCGCTCCAAGGCCTACGAGGGCATGCGCCGGGGCGAGGAGAAGTACCTCAGCCCCCGCGACAAGGGACCGGTGCGGCGGCTCGTGCGCGACCTGGTCGACGCGCGCCGCAACGTCGGGTCGTACTTCCTGGTCGGTGCGCTGGCCGTGCTGCTGTTCTCGCAGCCGCAGTGGCCCTCGGCCGTGCGGTTCGGGGCCAACATCCTCTGGCTGCTGCTGATCGTCGCGATCCTGGCCGACGTGTTCCTGATCTCGCGCCTGATCCGGAAGAACGTCCGGGAGCGGTTCCCGAACGCGCCCGACAAGATGGGCGGCCTGACGTTCTACGGCGTGATGCGGTCGGTGCAGTTCCGCCGCATGCGCACGCCGGGGCCGCAGGTCAAGATCGGCGAAAAAGTCTAGTAACCACCTCCTCGATCGCGGGCTCGAGCACTCTCAGGTCACGCAGCGGGGCCGCCGCGGCGACGGCGGCCACCACGGCCGGGAGCGGGCCGTCCAGCGCGAGCGTCTGGCGTCGCCCGTCGGCTTCGACGGACTCGGTGGTGGCCCCGGGCACGTCCAGGGGCTGGTGCGGCTCGTCGAGTTCGACGACGAGCCGGCGGCGGGAGCCGTAGCGCTCGTGCAGGGCCGCGAGCGTTCCGTCGTGCACGATCCGGCCGTGGTCCACGACGACGAGCCGCCCGCAGAGCCGCTCGATGTCGGCCAGGTCGTGCGTGGTGAGCACCAGCGTGGTGCCGTACCGCTGGTTCAGCTCGGCCAGGAAACCACGCACCGCTTCTTTGCTGACGACGTCCAGGCCGATCGTCGGTTCGTCGAGGAAGAGCAGTTCCGGGTCGTGCAGCAGGGCCGCGGTGAGTTCGCCGCGCATCCGCTGGCCCAGGGAGAGCTGGCGGACCGGGGTAGCCAGGAACTCGTCGAGGTCGAGCAGTTCGCGGCACTCGGCCAGCCGCTTCGCGTGGTCGGTGGGGGCCACGCGATACACCGACCGGAGCAGCGTGAACGACTCGGCCAGCGGCAGATCCCACCACAGCTGGCTGCGCTGCCCGAACACCGCCCCGATCCGGCGGGCCAACCGGGCCCGTTCGGGTACCGGGTCGAGGCCGCACACCCGCACGGTTCCGCTCGACGGCGTCAGGATGCCGGTGAACATCTTGAGCGTGGTGGATTTCCCGGCGCCGTTCGGCCCGAGGTAGCCCACCATCTCGCCGGGCTCGATCCGCAGATCGACGCCGTCCACGGCCGGGACCGAGCGACGCTCGCGGCGCAGCCGGCCCTTCTTGGCCCACACCGTGAAGTCTTTGCGGAGCCCGTCCACCACCACGACGCTCATGAGCCGGTGCTCTGGTAGCGGCGTACCCCGACACGCCAGATCCCGGCGGCCGCGAGCGCCCACAGAACGCTGACGGCCGGCGTGGCCCAGTGCGACCAGGCGGGGGTGCCCAGCGGGTCGGGGCGCCCGAGTAGCGCGAGCGCGGGCAGGTAACCGACCGACGCCAGGCCCAGCCCGAAACCGAACAGCTTGCCGAACCACGCGCCGTACATCGCGGTCGGATAACTCGCGAAGTCGCGACCTCCGTACGTCACCGCGTTCACCACTTCTCCTCCGTCCACCAGCCAGAACATCGACGCGGCACCGGCCGTGAAGATCGCTGCGTAACAGACCGCTCCGGCGAGCGGGGCGACGACGGCGAGCAGCACGCGCGCCGGCGTCCACTCGATGCCGGCCACCCGGAGCGCGATCCCGTAGGTCGCGAGCCCCTGCACGATCCGGCCGGCCCGCCGGATCGAGAAGTCGAGCACGATCAGTTGCCCGAACGTCGAGAGCGGGCGCAGCAGCACCGCGTCGAGCAGCCCGGTACGCAGGTACTGCGGCACGCGCTCGAGGTTGCCGACCGCGACGTCCGCGAGCTGGAACGCCAGCTGGGCCAGTCCGGTCATCAGCAGCACCGCGCCGATGCCGAACCCGGCCAGCGTCGGCGTCACCCGGAACACGGTCAGCAGCACCAGCACGTCGATCGTCGTGATCCCGGCGTTGAGGACCAGGTCGACGGCGAACGAGAGCCGGTACTGCGTCTGGCCGCGGATCTGGGCCAGGAACAACCGGACGTACGGGTTCTCAGCCACCCTGCACCACCAACCGGCGCACGGCCACCCGCTGGGCCGACGCCGCCGCCGCGAGCGTCAGCCCGGCGGCGAGCGCACCACCGGCGACGAGCGTGACCGCGCTCCCCCGCTCCAGCAGCACGTCGAGCGGCGCCTGCAGCATCCACGGGAACGGCGTGCACCACAGCACCGTCTGCGCCCACCCCGGGAAGAACGGGATCGGCACCGCCAGACCCGTGAACAACGTGCCGCCGACCAGCCACAACGTGCCCGGCCCGCGCGCGTCCAGCCACCAGAACGCCAGCAGGTTGATCAGGTACCGGGTCGCGAAGCTGGTCACGGTGGCGAGCACGACCGAGAGCACCACCCAGAGCCAGGTGGTGCGGTGCTCGGGCCAGCGCAGCGGGAAGAAGAGCGCCCCGACGGCGAGCGGCACGGTCAGCCGCACCGCCAGCGCGTGGAGCGCGCGGCCGAGGTCGACCGCGAGGAACGACACCAGGGGATCCACCGGCCGCAGCAGGTCGGCGACGATGTCCCCGGTGCGGATGCGGTCGGCCAGCTCGTTCCACTGGAACACCTGGACGACACCGATCAGCCCCTGCCCCGCCCAGGCGAACATCGCGAGCGCCGCGGCGTCGTACCCGGCGACGGCACCGTTCGCGGCCACGGCCAGCAGCACGTAGGTCTTGAGGAACCCGAACACCGAGTTCGTGAACGCGGACGCGAGCGTGGCTCGCCGATACGTGGAATGACGTCGGAAACCTGCCCTGACCAGGGCGGCAAACGCCGGCACCGCGGCTCTCCCCTCGGGTGATGTGCTCGGATGAGCCACCACGCCGCGCACCTCGAACGGGTGCCCGCCGCCGGCCGGCGATCGTCCAGAGTAGTACTACGGTCGGAGTTATGGAATTCCGCACACTCGGTCGTTCCGGGCTCTACATCTCCGAGATCGCCTACGGCAACTGGATCACGCACGGTTCGCAGGTCGAGGAGGACGCCGCGATCGCGTGCGTCCGCACCGCCCTCGAGCAAGGAATAACGACGTTCGACACCGCGGACGTGTACGCGGGTACACGCGCCGAGACGGTGCTGGCGAAGGCGCTGGACGGCGTCCGGCGCGCCGACTACGAGCTGTTCACGAAGGTCTACTTCGCGGTCGGCAAGGGCCGGAACGCACGCGGGCTCTCCCGCAAGCACATCCTCGAGGGCATCGACGGCTCACTGCGTCGGCTGAACACCGACTACGTGGACCTCTACCAGGCCCACCGGTACGACTACGAGACCCCGCTCGAGGAGACGATGCTGGCCTTCGCCGACGTCGTCCGCGCGGGCAAGGCGCTCTACATCGGTGTCTCCGAGTGGCGCGCGGAGGAGATCGCCCGCGCCGCCGAACTGGCCCGTGAGCTGCACGTCCCGCTGATCTCCAACCAGCCGCAGTACAGCATGCTCTGGCGGGTGATCGAGGCCGAGGTCGTGCCGGCCAGCGTCGAGGCCGGGCTGGGCCAGATCTGTTTCTCGCCGATCGCCCAGGGGGTGCTCACCGGCAAGTACCGGCCGGGTCAGCCGGCCCCGTCCGGCTCCCGCGCCACCGACGAGAAGGGCGGCGCGGACTTCGTCCAGCGGTGGATGAGCGAGGACGTGCTGACCCGGGTGCAGTTGCTGGCGCCGCTGGCCGACCAGGCCGGGCTGACGCTCGCCCAGCTGGCCGTGGCCTGGGTGCTCCAGAACCCGAACGTGTCGGCGGCGATCATCGGCGCGTCCCGGCCCGAGCAGGTCACCGAGAACGTCGCGGCGTCCGGGGTGAAGCTCGACGCCGACCTCCTGGCGGCGATCGACGCCGCGCTCGAACCGGTGGTGGAGCGGGATCCCGCGCTGACCCGCTCCCCCCGTACCCGGCCCTGACCGCTACTCGGCGGTCAGCGGCATCGCGTACTCGACGCGGCCGTTCTCCTCGAGGGTGACCTCGTCGATCCCGGTGGCCAGGAGCTCACGCCACTGTTCGCCGAGCCAGCTCTCGGCGTCGGACTGGCTCGGGAACTCCTCCGAGGCCTGACCCTGGTCACCGCTGCCCGCATACCGCCACTGCCATGTCATCCTCCGAACCTACAAGGACTCCACGATGCACACGTTGGTACTCGGAGGGATCCGCTCCGGTAAGTCCGCGTGGGCCGAACGCCTGGCCGCGCGCGGCTCCGGGCCGGTGAGCTACCTGGCGACCGCCCCGGACCGGCCCGGCGACGCCGACTGGGCGGCCCGGGTCCGCGCGCACCGGGAGCGGCGCCAGGGCTCGTGGGTGACGGTGGAGGTGGGCGGCGGCCCGGCCGCGCTGCCGTCCGCGCTGGGAACGCTCCCGCCCGGCGCGGCGGCGCTGGTGGACGACGTCGGGAGCTGGCTGGTCGGCGCGTTCGACGCGGCGTCGGCGTGGGAGGCGGACGACCCGTGGGACGCGATCGCGCCCGACGTGTCCGCGCTGCTCTCCGCCGTCGTCGCCTGCCCGGCCGACCTGGTGCTGGTCAGCCCGGAGGTGGGCTGGACGATCGTGCCGGCCACCCGCTCCGGGCGCGTTTTCGTCGACGCGCAGGGCACGCTGAACCAGCGGCTGGCCGCGATCTGCGAACACGCGGTGCTGATCGTGGCCGGGCGGGCCGTCCGGTTGCCGGACGGGGCGGATAGCCTCCTGACGTGACTGATCCGGACGCCGAGAGCGCGCCACCGCCGGAATCTTCGTTGCTGGAGAGCCTCACGCCCGTGGCGCCCGAGTGGGCCGACGGCGAGGCGGCCCAGGCGCGGCTGGCCGGTTGGGGCACGGCCACCGGCGCGCTGACCGGGCTGGCGCACTGGGCCGGTTCGGTGCGGTCGGTGGACACGCCGTTCCGCCGGGTCCGCCTGATCGCGTTCGCCGCCGACCACGGCGTGACCGACGGCGCCGCCGAGGCCACGGCGTTGCTGGCCGGCGAGGGTGCGCTGGCGCTGCTGGCGCACCGCGCCGACGTCTCGATCCGGGTCGTCGACGCCGGGCTGGCCGGCGATCCGCTGCCCGGGGACGTCTCGGCCCGGCGCGTGCGGGCCGGCAGCCCGGCGCTCAACCGCGAGGACCCGCTGACGCCCGACGAGGTCGAAGCCGCGCTCGACCTCGGCGCCCGCGTCGCCGACGAGGAGGTCGACTCCGGCGCCGACCTGGTGATCCCGGTCGTGCTCACCGCGTCGGCCCTGGTCCCGGCCACCGTCATCATCGGCTCGCTCTGCGTGGTCGAGCCGGTCCGCGCGCTCGGGTACGACGCGCACATGCCCGACGCGCTCTGGATCGAACGGTGCGCCGCGATCCGCGACGGCATGCGTCGCGTCTCCCAGGCCGCGGCCACCCTCGCCACCCGGCGCCTGCTCGCGACCGGCGGTGGCGCCGACCTGGCCGCCGCGGCCGGGTTCCTGGTCCGCACCGCGGCCCGGCGCACACCGGCGCTGCTCGACGGCGTCGGCGTCGCGGCCGCCGCCCTGGTCGCGCGCGCACTCGCGTTCGAGGCGCCGCGCTGGTGGTGCGCCCCGCACGCCTCCGGGCGCGCCGGGGAGAAGCAGGCGTTCTCCTCGCTGGGGCTCGAACCGGCGGTGGATCTCGGCGTCCGCCTCGGCGACGGCAGCGGCGCACTGCTCGCGCTGCCGGTGCTCACCGCCGCGATGGAGCTGGTCCGGGCCGCACCGCACCCGGTCGTGGAGAGCCCGGACGAGGTCGAGGTGACCGTCGACCCCGGCGACGAGATCGGTGGCGTCGGCGGTTACGACGCCGGTGCCCGCCCGCCCGAGGTCGTGGACGACCAGGCGGCGCCCAGCGGTGGGTGACGCCCTACGACTCGCGGTCTCGCTACTCACCGTCGCTCCCGTACGCGCCGGCCGGATGGACAGGGAGACCGCGGGCGGCGCGATGCTCCTCGCCCCTCTCGTCGGCGCCGGCGTGGGCCTGGCCGCCGGTGTCGTCCTGCTGATCGCGGCGCTCGTCGGCATCCCGCCGCTGGCGGCGGGCGTGCTCGGCGTCGGCACGCTGGCGCTCGTCACCCGTGGGCTGCACCTCGACGGCCTCGCCGACACCGCCGACGGACTCGGCTCCTACGGCGAACCGCAGCGCGCGCTGGCGGTCATGAAGGCCCCCGACATCGGCCCGTTCGGCGTGATCACGCTGATCCTCGTCGCCGTCGCCCAGGTGGCGTGCCTGGCCGCGGTCACCGGCACCCGCGCAGTGCTGCCGCTGCTCCTGCTGCCGGCGGTGGCCTCGGCGACCGGCCGCACCGCGGTGACCTGGGCCTGCCGCGTCGGCACCCCGCCGGCCCGGCCGAACGGGCTGGGGGCACTCGTCGCCGGCACGGTCTCCCCGGTCGCGCTGGCGCTGACCACCGGGGCCATGGTCGTCGTCGCGGCCGTCGCCACCGGCGTCGGTGGCCCCACGTTCTGGCGCGGCCCGCTCGCCGTGGCGGCCGGGCTCGTGGTGGCCTGGGCGCTCGTCCGCCACTGCGTCCGCCGCTTCGGGGGCGTCACCGGCGACGTTCTCGGCGCCGCCTGTGAGGTCGCCACCACCGCCGCGCTGGTGGTGCTGGTCATCCAGCCCTGGTCGGTCTCGCTGCCCCTGACGCGCTGAAACGCCCGGCCCGGAGATCCGGGCCGGGCGCTGTCCGCTCAGCCGAGGGGGCTGGCGCTCGGAACCGTGGTGGCCGCGTCGGTCATCGGCGCGCCCGGCGCCGACGACGTCAGGTCGGTGCCCTGGGTCTGGATCGGGTCCGGCTGCGGCGACGACTCGTCGTTCGGGGCGTCGCTCGGGGTCGAATCCGTCGACTCCGTCGGCTCGCCGCTCGGCGACTCGCTGTCCTCGTCCGACGGCGACAGGTCCTCGCTCGGCGACTCGCTCGGCGTCGCGCTCTCCGAGCCGCTCTCGCTCGGCGACGGGGTGGGCGAGGTGTCCGGCTCGTCGTTCTTCTGCTGGAAGGGCTGGGTGATCGTGGTGCCCCGGCCTTCCTCGCCCTTGACCGTGTTGGCCAGCGAGCGGCCCTCGATCATCTCGACCGTGGTGATCACACCCATCACCAGGACGAACAGCGCGGCGCTGGTCAGCGCGATGCGTTTCCACGGCAACTCGGAGTACCACGGTGGGCCGCCGCCGTAGACGGTGCCCGAGTCGTCCGGCCGGGACGGCGGCGGCACCGGAGCCGACCCGTACAGCGGCCCCTGCGGCTCCGGCGGAACTCCGAACGGGCGGGTGGCGTCGTCGGGCACCGCGCTCATCACGTGCGTTTCGGCGTGGTGCGGAGCGGGGGTGAGGCTCGGGTCCGGTAGTCCGCGCCCGACCTGTTCGACGCCGGGCAGGCTCGGATCGGGCGCGACCGTCGAGGAGTCCCGGCCCTCATGCAGGACCTCGTCGACCGGCACCTGCTGGCCGCCGACCGTCGTCGTGACGACGGTCTGCAGCACCTTGCCCGAGCGCTGGATCGACTTCTGGTAGACGGCGGTGCTCACGGTCGCGATCACGCTGCCGAGACCGGCGCCGAGCACGGTGCCGGCCACGCCGAGGTACGAGGCCGCGACCGCCGAGGTGGACGCGGCCATCGCGCCCGCGAGGACCTGGCCCCCGGAGATGCCGAGGAAGCCCTTCTTCTTGTCGTCTTTTTCTTCGGGGGCCTCCGGGCCGCGTAGCGCCGGGGGCACCTGGGAAGCCGGTGTCGAGAGGCTGCTCGTGGGGGTGGCGTGCGCCGCGTAGCCGCGGTAGCCGGTCGAGAGCGCCCCGCCGGTGGCGGCGGCCGCCGCGGTCCGGAAGCCCGAGTCGTTGAAGGCCGGTACCGACGCCGACCCGCCCGGCCGCGGGGAGTGCCCGACGCCCGGAGCGCCCGACGCCGGTCGCGGAACCGCGCTCCGCACGCCGTTCACCGCCGGTTCGGGCTTCGCCTCCGGTGCCGGCTTCGCCTCGGACGTGGGCTTCGGCCCGGTAGCGGGCTTCGCCTCGGTCGCGGACTCCGGCTCGGACGTCGGCTTCGGCTCGGACGTCGGCTTCGCTTCGGTCGTCGGCTTCGCTTCGGACGTCGGCCTTGCTGGGGAGACGGGCTTTGCCGACGGGGCGGCGCTCGGGAGCGGCTCGTCGGCCGTGGGGGTCGCCGCCGGAGACGCCGCGCCTGGCGTCTTCAGCGAGTGCCCGACGGGCGCCGAGTCCGACGACGCGAGCGGCGGCAACGGCGGGAGCTCGAGCGAGTCGATCCCCCGGGTCGTCGGCTCCTCGAGCGCCGGAACGCCCGACGCCGTCGACGGCTCCGCATCACCGCGTCTGGCCCCGCCGGGAGGCGACGAGGCCGACGAAGCGGACGCGGAACTCACGTCCGGAGCCTTCTCACGGCTGAGTGGATCGGGACGGGCGGGAATGTTCGGCTCAGTCATGCGCCTTCGACAGGTCGAGGTCGGTGGTCTCGGAGATCCAGGCTACGTCGGCACACACGTCCGACGCGGCCCCAGACGACCTACCCGATGATCCCCTCGCGAACACACATCATGGCACCCGCGGACGTGAGCATTCGAATACCGCAGGTCACCTCACGTGCGACTCACCTCACGTGCGAGCCACCTCACGTGCCCGTCACCTCACGTGCCCGTCACCTCACGTGCCCGTCACCTCACGTGCCCGTCACCTCACGTGCGACGGCACGAACGGCGGATCCACCACCCGTACCCGCGAGCGCCGCCCGCGCACGTCGATCGTCACCTCGTCGCCCACCGCCACCCCGGCGGCGGTGTCGAGCAGGGCGAGCCCGATCCCCACCTTCCGGGTGGGCGAGAACGTGCCGCTCGTCACGGTGCCGATCCGACCGCCGTCGGCGTCCAGGACGGCCATCCCGACCCGCGGGATCCCCCGGTCGAGCGCCTCCAGGCCGGCCAGCCGACGCGCCGGCCCGGCTTCCTTCTCCGCGAGCAGCGCGTCGCGGCCCCAGAACGCCGGCTTCTTCCAGCCGACCGCCCAGCCGCTGCGGGCCTGCAGCGGGCTGATCTCCAGCGACAGGTCCTGCCCGTGCAGCGGGTAACCCATCTCGGTCCGCAGCGTGTCGCGTGCGCCCAGCCCGGCGGGGCGTACCCCCAGCGCCTCTCCGGCGCCGAGCAGCGCGTCCCACAGCGGCTCGGCGAACTCCGACTTCGGCAACAGTTCGTACCCGTGTTCGCCGGTGTAGCCGGTGCGGCAGACGATCACCGGTACGCCTTCGTGCTCGGCCTCCACGAACCCCATGTAGTCGTGGTCGGCGGGCAGCCCGATCGCCGCCAGCAACTCGGCCGAGCGTGGGCCCTGCACGGCGAGCACGGCGTAGTCGGTGTGCTTGTCGGTGACCTGCACGGTGCTCGGCGCCGCCGCGGCCAGGCGCCGCACCACCTCGGCGGTGTTCGACGCGTTCGGTACCAGGAACACCCGGTCCTCGGCGAAGTAGTACGCGATCAGGTCGTCGACGACACCCCCGGACTCGTCGCAGCAGAGCGTGTACTGCGCTTTGCCCGGTCCGATCCGTCCCAGGTCGTTGCTCAGGGTCGCGTTCACGAAGTCCGCGGCACCCGGCCCGGCGACGAGCGCCTTGCCGAGGTGCGAGACGTCGAACACGCCCACGCCGGTGCGTACCGCCGTGTGCTCGTCGATGACGCCGGAGTACTGAAGCGGCATCTCCCAGCCGCCGAACTCGGCAAACTTGGCGCCGAGCGCGACGTGCCGGTCGTGCAACGGCGAGCGGCGCAGGGGCGATTCGGGCGCGGCGAGATGGCTACTCGGGTCGCTGCTGGTCATGCTGGCGAACGTACCGTCAGGGTCGATCGCAGTCGGCCCGGGTGTCGCGCCGTAGCATCGCCGAGGCACCTAACCAGACTCTGGAGCGAGAATGACGCGACCCACCGAGGCAGCTGTCCTGACCGTGTCCGCCGCAAGCGCCGTCGACGCCGAGGTCGACGCCGTGGTCATCGGCGTCCATCGCGACGGTGAGCAGCTGGGTCTCGGCCCCGGGGCGGCGGCGGTCGACGCCGCGCTCGGGGGACGCCTGCTCGACGTGCTCGCGCGCCTGGGCGCGAACGGCGTGGCCGGCGAGGTCGTGAAGGTCGCGACGCTCGGCGCCACCACAGCGCCGATCGTGGCCGCGGTCGGGCTCGGCCCGGTCGAGCGCAAGCCCGGCGCCCCCGACCCGCACGAGAACTACCGGCGCGCCGCCGGCGCGGCGATCCGCGCGCTGACCGGCACCGACCGGGTCGGCCTCGCGCTCGTCGACGCCGACCCGTCGCTCACCCGGCCGGTGCTCGAGGGCGCCACGCTCGGCGCGTACGACTTCGTCGGCTACAAGAGCGAGCTCGCGCCGAGCTACCGCCCGCCGGTCCGGGAGATCGTGCTGCTCGCGGACGCGACCGGCCGCGGCGAGATCGAGCTGCAGGGCGAGACCGACCGGGTCAAAGCCCTCACCGACGCGGTCCGCACGGCCCGGAACTGGATCAACACCCCACCCAACGACCTGCGCCCGCCGGCGTTCGCCGCGCAGGCGGCCGAAGCGGCGGCCGACGCCGGCCTGGAGGTGGAGGTCCTCGACACCGACGCGCTGAAGGCGGGCGGGTACGGCGGAATCCTCGCCGTCGGGCTCGGGTCGGAAGCCGGTCCGCAGCTCGTCCGCATCGCCTACACCCCCGCGGCGTACGACAAGCACGTCGCGCTGGTCGGCAAGGGCATCACGTTCGACACCGGCGGCATCTCGATCAAGCCGGCGCAGAACATGCAGGACATGAAGAGCGACATGTCCGGCGCGGCCTGCGTGGTCGCCGCGATGACCGCGATCGCGCGGCTGCGGCCGGCGGTGAAGGTCACCGCGTACGTGCCGATGGCCGAGAACATGCCGTCCGGCTCGGCCTACCGACCCGGTGACGTCGTGACGATGTACGGCGGCAAGAAGGTCGAGGTGCTCAACACCGACGCCGAGGGCCGCATGATCCTGGCCGACGCGATCGTGCGTGCCGTCGAGGACGAGCCGGACTACCTGCTGGAGACCTCGACGCTCACCGGCGGCCAGGTCGTCTCGCTCGGCGAGCGGATCTCCGGCTTGATGGGCTCCACCGAGCTGCTGGCACGCATCAAGGACGCCGGAACGCGCACCGGCGAGCCGATGTGGCCGATGCCGCTGCCCGACGAGGTGCGCTCGGGCATGGACTCGGCGATCGCCGACGTGACGCAGATCAACGCCGGCTTCGACCGCGCCGGCCACATGCTCCAGGGTGGCTCGTTCCTGTCCCGCTTCGTGCCGGACGAGGTCGAGTGGGCCCACATCGACATCGCGGGCCCGTCGTACAACACGAAGACCCCCCACGGCTACACCCCGAAGGGCGCCACCGGCGTACCCCTCCGCACGCTCGTCGAGGTCGTCGAAGACATCGCCAAGAACGGCTAGGCGGCTTTTGCCTGAACCTGGAGCCCGTCCAGGGCAAGCCTGGCTTGTTCTGGACGGGCCGCCCTCCAGCGTCAGGCTTGTTCTGGACGGGCCGCCCTCCAGCGTCAGGCTTGTTCTGGGCGGGCCGCCCTCCAGCGTCAGGTTTGGTCTGGGCCGGCCGCTTTCTTGCGGGACCATTCGCGCATGCGGTTGGGATATCCGACCGCGGCGACGTCGTAGACCGGCATGCCGAGGCGTTGACCCAGCTTGCGGGCGTCGTCGGGGCTTCCGATGCGCCGCCGGGTCCATTCGCCGTCGGTCGCGATGAGGATGACCGTCATCGCGGTCACGTTGGTCTGCGGTTCGACGTACGCCTCTACCCCGCGCCGGGTCCTGGCGAACTCCTCCAGATGCGCGATGTCTTCACGCTGCGCACCGCGCGGCGTCCCCGGCCGGGTTTTCTTCCGTCGTAAGAAACTCACGGGGGCACCTCCCTGCCCCCGAGTGTAGTTAACCGGCACGACCTGCGGAGGTAACGCGCCCCGAGGAGCGGCCCGCGATCGCGTAGTGACAGGATTGGGGCCAAGAGTCAAAAGCTCGGGAGCCACGGGAGAAATGGTGGGCGGAGGGCCAGCACACGACCTCGTCGTCCTCGGCGGGGGCAGCGGCGGTTACTCCTGCGCGCTCCGGGCAGCTGAGCTGGGCCTGTCGGTGGTGCTGATCGAGCAGGACAAGCTCGGCGGAACGTGCCTGCATCGGGGCTGCATCCCCACCAAGGCCCTGCTGCACGCCGGCGAGGTGGCCGACACCACCCGTGAGGCCGCGCGGTTCGGCATCCGGGCCGAGTTCCGCGGTGTCGATCTGCCCGCCGTGCTGGCCTACCAGGACGGCGTGGTGACCAAGATGTTCCGGGGCCTCACCGGCCTGGTGAAGAGCCGCGGCGTCACGGTGGTGAACGGGCGCGGCCGGCTGACGTCGCCGACGACGGTCGAGGTCGACGGCGAGACGTACGAGGGCCGGCACGTGGTGCTGGCCACCGGCTCCGCGCCGAGCACGCTGCCCGGCCTCGAGGTCGACGGCCGCCGGGTGCTCACCAGCGACCACGCGCTCCGCCTCGAGCAGCTGCCGGCCAGCGCGGTGGTGCTCGGCGGGGGCGTGATCGGGGTGGAGTTCGCCAGCGCCTGGCGCTCGCTCGGCGTCGACGTGACGATCGTCGAGGCGCTCCCCCGGCTGCTGCCCGCCGAGGAGGAGTCCTCGTCGGCCCGGCTGGAGCGGGCGTTCCGCCGCCGGGGCATCGGGTTCCGCACCGGGGTGCGGTTCGCCTCGGCCGAACCCACCGACGCCGGTGTGCGGGTGCGGCTGTCCGACGACTCCGTGCTCGACGCCGAGGTGCTGCTGGTCGCGGTCGGCCGCGCGCCGGTCTCGGCCGGTCTGGGCTACGAGGAGGCCGGCGTCGCGCTGGAGCGTGGCCACGTCGTCGTCGACCCGCTGTGCTCGACGAACGTGCCGACGATCTCCGCGGTCGGCGACCTGATCGCCACCCCGCAGCTCGCGCACGTCGGGTTCGCCGAGGGCATTCTGGTGGCCGAGCGGGTGGCCGGACTCCCGGTGGTGCCGATCGACTACGCGGGCGTGCCCCGCGTGACGTACTCCGAGCCCGAGGTGGCCTCGGTCGGCTTGACCACGGCTGAAGCCCGCGCCCGGGGGTACGACATCGACGAAGTCCAGTACGACCTCGCCGGCAACGGCAAGGCTACGATTCTGCGGGCCTCCGGCGCGGTAACCGTGTTGCGCGCCAAGGACGGTCCGGTTCTCGGTGTCCATCTGGTCGGCAGCCGGATGGGTGAACTGGTCGCCGAGGCCCAGCTGATCTACAACTGGGAGGCATTTCCCGAGGATGTCGCGCCGCTCCTGCATCCACATCCCACTCAGTCCGAAGCGCTCGGTGAGGCTCACCTCGCGCTTGCGGGGAAGCCATTGCACGTACACGGGTGACGCGCCCGTGCCAACGATCAAATAGTTTGAGGAGCCGCACAGACCATGCCGACTTCCGTATCGATGCCCGCACTCGGCGAGTCGGTCACCGAGGGCACCGTGACCCGTTGGCTCAAGCAGGTCGGTGACTCGGTCGCCGTCGACGAGCCGCTGCTCGAGGTCTCCACCGACAAGGTCGACACCGAGATCCCGTCGCCCGTCGCCGGAACCCTGCTCTCGATCACCGCGGACGAGGACGCCACCGTCGAGGTCGGCGGCGAGCTCGGCGTCATCGGTGACGCCGGTGAGGACGCCGGTTCCGGCGAGCCGGCCCCGGCCGAGGAGCCCGCCGCCGAGGAGCCCGCCGCGCAGGAGCCCGAGGAGGCTCCGGTCGCCGAGGCCCCGTCCACCGAGGCCGCCGAGGACGCTCCGGCTCCGCAGGCCGAGGCCGCGCCGAGTGGTGGCGACGGCACGTCGGTGAAGATGCCCGCGCTGGGCGAGTCGGTCACCGAGGGCACGGTCACCCGTTGGCTCAAGCAGGTCGGTGACTCGGTCGCCGTCGACGAGCCGCTGCTCGAGGTCTCCACCGACAAGGTCGACACCGAGATCCCGTCGCCCGTCGCCGGAACCCTGCTCTCGATCACCGCGGACGAGGACGCCACCGTCGAGGTCGGCGGCGAGCTCGGCGTGATCGGTTCGGCCGACTCCGCGCCCGCGAAGTCCGAGCCGTCGCAGCCCAAGCCGAAGGCCGAGGAACCCAAGCCGAAGGCCGAGGAACCCAAGTCGGAGCCGAAGCCCGAGCCCCAGGCCGCCCAGCCGCCGAACCCGCCGGCCGAGGAGTCCGAGGAGCCGGCCCGCGCCGCCGTCGAGTCGACGCCGCCGCAGGACGCCGCGCCCGCCTCCGCCCCGGCGCCGGCCACCGAGGCCTCGTCGTCCGACAACGGCCAGGGTGCCTACGTGACGCCGCTGGTGCGCAAGCTCGCCGCCGAGCACAGCATCGACCTGAGCAGCGTCAAGGGCACCGGGGTTGGTGGCCGGATCCGTAAGCAGGACGTCCTGGACGCGGCCGAGGCGAAGAAGGCCGCCGCCGCCGCTCCGGCTCCGGCCGCGGCACCTGCCGCCGCCCCGGCCGCCGCGGCCGCTCCGAAGGCACCGGCCCAGCCGTCGCCGCTGCGTGGCCGCACCGAGAAGCTGACCCGCCTGCGCAAGGTCATCGCGCAGCGGATGGTGGAGTCGCTGCAGGTCGCGGCCCAGCTCACGCAGGTCATCGAGGTCGACGTCACGAAGATCGCGCAGCTGCGCCAGCGGGCCAAGACCGACTTCCAGGCCCGGCACGGCGTGAAGCTCACGTTCCTGCCGTTCTTCGCGGTCGCGGCCGTCGAAGCCCTGCAGCAGTACCCGCAGCTCAACTCGGTGCTCAACATGGAGGAGGGCACGGTCACCTACCCGGCGGCCGAGCACCTGGGCATCGCGGTCGACACCGAGCGCGGCCTGCTGGTGGCGACCGTGCGTGACGCCGGTGACCTGAACCTGGCCGGCATGGCCCGGAAGATCGCCGACCTGGCCGACCGCACCCGCAACAACAAGGTGACTCCGGACGAGCTGGCCGGGGCGACGTTCACGCTGACCAACACCGGCAGCGTGGGTGCCCTGTTCGACACCCCGATCATCTTCCAGCCCAACTCCGGCATCCTCGGCACGGGCGCGGTCGTGAAGCGTGCCGTGGTGATCAACGACCCGAACCTCGGCGAGGTCATCGCGCCGCGGTCGATGATCTACCTGGCGCTCTCCTACGACCACCGGATCGTGGACGGCGCCGACGCCGCCCGCTTCCTGGGCGCGATCAAGCAGCGCCTCGAGGCCGGTGCGTTCGAAGGCGAACTCGGCCTGGCCTGATCCAGCCTGGCCCGACCCGGCCTCGCCTGAACCGGTCCGCTCCGTTCCGACGGCCCGCCCCGCCCGGGGCGGGCCGTCCGCGTCGACGGCCCCCTCGCCGGGCAGGCCGGGCAGGCTGGGAGCGTCGGGCAGGCCGGGCGGACCGGGCGCACCGAGCCAGCCGAACGCACCGAGCCAGCCGAACGCACCGAGCCAGCCGAACGCACCGAGCCAGCCGAACGGGCCGGGCTCGCCGAGCCAGCCGGGTCGGCGTGGGTCGTGTCGAGTCGCGGCCGGCCGAGCCTCGCGAGAGGATCGCGGCATGAGGATCGTGGTGAGCGGAGCCAGTGGGCTGATCGGGACGTCGCTGGTCGACGACCTGCGCCGGGACGGGCACGAGGTGATCCGGCTGGTGCGCCGCGAGCCGACCGGGCCCGACCAGCTGCGATGGGACCCGGCGGCCGGGCGCCTCGACCCGGCGGCGCTCTCCGGCGCCGACGCGATCGTGCACCTCTCCGGGGCCGGCGTCGGCGACCGGCGGTGGACCTCGCGGTACAAGGCGACGCTCATCGACAGCCGGGTCGACAGCACCCGCACGATCGCGACCGCGGCCGCGCAGGCCGAGAAGCCGCCGAAGGTGCTGATCTCCGCGTCGGGCATCGACGCGTACGGGGACACCGGCGACCGCGAGGTGCGCGAGGACGAGCCGTTCGGCACGGGTTTCCTCGCCGATCTGTGCCGGGTCTGGGAGGCCGCCACCGGCCCGGCCGAGAACGCCGGTATCCGGGTGACGCACCTGCGCTCCGGGCTCGTCATGGGCCCCTCCGGCGGGCTGATGGGCCGCTTGAAGCCGCTGTTCAAGGCCGGCCTCGGCGGGCGCCTCGGGTCGGGGCGGCAGTGGTGGCCGTGGATCTCGCTGCGCGACGAGGTGGCCGCGATCCGGTTCCTGCTCACCGCCGACGCCGTGGCCGGACCGGTGAACCTGGTCGGCCCGGAGTTGGTGACGAACGCCGAGTTCACGGCCGAGTTCGCCCGGCAGGTGCACCGGCCGGCGCTGGCGCCGGTGCCGCCGTTCGCGCTGCGCCTCGCGCTCGGCGACTTCGCCGACAACGGCATCCTGTCGAGCAAACGCGCCGTCCCGGGCGTGCTGCTCGACCACGGCTTCGAGTTCACCGACGCCACGCTGGCCTCCGCTCTGCGCTACTCGTTGAGCTGAATCGGGATCGGGTCGCACGTCTCCCGGAGGGCGGCGGCGACCTCACGAGCGGTGGGGATCCGCTCGGCGACGGCCGCCGCCAGCACCGCCACCAGCCCGGCCGGCACCCCGTACGCGACCAGCCGTTCCGGCCACCCGACGGGAAGACCGGGCTCCGGCCCGGCGCTGAAACCGGACTCCGGCCCGGCGCCGAAACCAGGCTCCGGCCCGGCGGTGGGGCCAGACCCAGTTCCGGCGGCGGCGACGGACCCCAGCCCGGCGGCGGCGAAGCCAAGCCCCGGACCGGCGGCGGCGGCGACAGACCCCAGTCCGGCGGTGAAGCCAGGCCCCGGCCCGGCCCGGCGATCGGTCGGCGGCGCGGCGGGCAGGCCCAGCAGGGAGCGCACGGCGAGAACGGCGAGCTGACCCGCCCGCTCCCCGGGCGCGAGGGCTTCGGCGAGGGGCGCGAACACCGCCACTACCTCGCCGACCCGTAATCGTGGGGTTGCGTCCATGGCGCCGAACGGTAGGCCGGTTGCGGCGTCGCCGCGCTGGGCGTCCACAGGCATATTTCGGGCAGTGAGGGACTGTTTCACCACCGGCCGCATCGGTCGCAGCGGGCCCGCGGTTGTCCACAACCACGGGCGAATCCTCGACGGCGCGCCGTAGTCTCTTCTCGACGGGGCGGTGCGATCGTTCCGGTGTAAGGCGTTCGCGTTCGGGGGACGGTGATCGCATGGACCTCACCACACTCGCCGGGGACCCGACCTCGGAGCCGGACGATCTGGCGGGCGCCGTCGACGCCGCCGCCGGAGAGGTCGCGGCGTTCGGGCCCGTTCTCGGGCTCGTCGAGCACGATGCGCCGGCTGTGCGCACGGCGGTGGCCCGCGCGTTGCCGCACCTCGCGGCGATGGAGATCAACGTCCCGTTCGCGCCGTTCGCGGTCGACGCGTTGATCAGCCTCACGGCCGACCCCCACGGCGACGTCCGCAACTGGGCCTGTTTCGGGCTGGGCACCCAGATGGACGAGGTCGACGGCACGACGGTGCGGGAGGCGCTGGCCGCCCGGCTCACCGACCGGCACGGTGAGGCCAGGCGCGAGGCGCTGATCGGGCTGGCACGGCGGCGTGATCCGCGCGCGCTGCCCGCGGTCCGGGCGGCGCTGTGCCGGTCGGACGTGTGGCTGCTCGAGGTGGAGGCGGCCGGCGCCCTGGGCGACTCGTCGCTGCACCCGCTCGTGATCCGCCACCTGGACGGGTGGGACGGCGGTGCGGCCCGCACGGTGGCCGCGGTGGCCCGGCTCACCGACCCCGACGGGCTCGGCGCCGACCTGATCGACGGGCTGGCCGCCTGGTACCGCTCCGGCGGTCCGCTCGCGGTCGACGCCGATCCCGGCTGGTGGCGCATCGCCCTCGATCTGCTGGAGCTGGCGCCGTACCGGGCCACCGAGCTGGCGTCGGCGGTCGCCAGGTGCCTCGGCAGCGACCAGCACGCGCTGGACGTGCTCGACGACTCCACGCTCGGCGCGCTCGCCCGCACGCACGGCTGGTCGGGGGTGCTGCGGGCGTAGGCTTCGAGCATGACGCTCGCTACGGCCCCCACCGACGTGCGACTTCTGCCGGGTCTGAACGAGTACCGCGAGGTCTGGGAAGAGCAGCGCCGGCTGCACGCGCTGCGCGTCGCCGACGAGATCCCCGACACCGTGCTGCTGCTCGAGCACTATGACGTCTACACCGCCGGGCGGCGCACCGAGGCCTCCGAGCGCCCGTTCGACGGCACCCCGGTCGTCGACGTCGACCGCGGCGGCAAGATCACCTGGCACGGCCCCGGCCAGCTGGTCGGCTACCCGATCGTCCAGCTGCCCCGCCCGCTCGACGTCGTCGCGTACGTGCGGCGCATCGAGGCGATGCTGATCGAGGTCTGCGCGGAGTTCGGCCTGGCCACCACCCGCGTCGATGGGCGCACCGGCGTCTGGATCCCGGCCGACGACCGCGGGCCGGAACGCAAGATCGCCGCGATCGGCGTGCGGGTCAGCCGCCGGGTGGCGATGCACGGGTTCGCGCTGAACTGCAACTCCGAGCTGCGCGGGTTCGGCAACATCGTGCCCTGCGGCATCCAGGACGCCGGGGTCACGTCGCTCTCGGCCGAGCTCGGCCGCACCGTGACCGTGGCGGACGCGATCGCGCTCGTGGAGCCGCGGCTCCCGTCGCTCGCCGGTGGCCCCGACCGGGTTTGACCACACCGGTTCCCGGGTAGCGGCCGGACGACATCGCCGGTTTCGTGGTAGGCAAACCCGACCGTATCCGTTTCACCGGAGGTGGCCTGGTGTCTCACACGGACGAAAGACCCGCTTCCGATACGTTCGCCGCGCTGGCGGCCGAGCCGTACGTGAGCCTGACCACGTTCCGCAGAGACGGCACCGCCGTACCCACCACGGTGTGGGCGGCACCGTTCGGCGGCCGGCTGCTGGTGTGGACCGGCGCGGAGTCCGGCAAGGTCAAGCGTCTGCGCAACGCCCCCGTGGCCACGGTCGCCCCCTGCGACCAGGGAGGGTCATTGCTCGGCGACCCGGCGCCCGCGCACGTGCGCATCATGCGCCGTGACGAGAAGCGCACCCTGGACGCCGCGTTGAAGGCGAAGTACGGCTGGCAGTTCCGGATCTCCGCGCTCGGCGCCGCGATCGGGCGGCTGATCGGCGTCGGGCGGCGCGGCCAGATCGGGCTGGAGATCACGCTCGATCAGGCGTGAGCGGCGCCACGTCGTTCGGTACTCAAACCGGCGTAGGCTTTGCTGCTGTGACGACGGTGCAGCCCGAAGGACGCAAACTGCTCCGGTTGGAGGCCCGCAACGCGGAGACCCCGATCGAGCGCAAGCCACCATGGATCCGCGTAACGGCGAAGATGGGCCCCGAGTACACCGACCTCAAGGGTCTGGTGAAGCGCGAGGGCCTGCACACGGTCTGCGAAGAGGCCGGCTGTCCGAACATCTACGAGTGCTGGGAAGACCGCGAGGCCACGTTCCTGATCGGTGGCGACCAGTGCACCCGGCGCTGTGACTTCTGCCAGATCGACACCGGCAAGCCGAAGGCGCTCGACCGGGACGAGCCCCGCCGGGTGGCCGAGAGCGTCCAGGCGATGGGCCTGCGCTACTCCACCGTCACCGGCGTCGCCCGCGACGACCTGCCCGACGGTGGTGCCTGGCTCTACGCCGAGACCGTCCGGCAGATCCACGAGCTGAACCCGGGAACCGGCGTCGAGCTGCTCGCTCCCGACTTCAACGCGGTCCCGGAGCTGCTCGGCGAGGTCTTCGCGTCCGCGCCCGAGGTGTTCGCGCACAACATCGAGACCGTTCCGCGGATCTTCAAGCGGATCCGTCCCGGGTTCCGGTACGAGCGGTCGCTGGACGTCATCCGCCAGGCGCGGGCGGCCGGCCTGGTCACCAAGTCCAACCTGATCCTCGGCATGGGCGAGGAGCCCGAGGAGGTCACCGAGGCGCTGCGTGATCTGCACGGCGCCGGTTGCGACCTGGTGACGATCACGCAGTACCTGCGGCCGTCGCCCCGCCACCACCCGGTCTCGCGCTGGGTCAAGCCGGAGGAGTTCGTCGCGTTCCAGGAGCAGGCCGAGGAGATCGGCTTCGCGGGCGTGCTCTCCGGGCCGCTGGTGCGCTCGTCGTACCGCGCCGGCCGGCTCTACCAGCAGGCGATCGAAGCACGCGCGACGGCGACCGCCGCGGTCTAGATATGCGGTGGACACACGTCGGACACGAGCGTCCGGCATGATGTGTCCTGCCGAACGTACACGTGAAGTTACTTTCAGTAAGCAGGAGGTTGCTGTGACCACCGTTCAGCCACTGCGCCAGCTGGTCACGTCGGCGATCGCGCTTCTCCCCGAGGGGGGCCAGCGCACCGCGCGTCGTAACGCCTGGGCAGCGATGAGCGAAGACAACCGTCGGGCCCGTGACCGCCGGGAGGCGGCTGCCGCGTTCGCGGTCCCGCCCGCGATCGCCCGCCGGGCCAACCAGCACATCTGATCGGGCTCGCCATATTGCGCGGTCACAGCGCGCTCTAGACTTGGAGCATGACCTCCGCCACCCCCGAAAAAGTCGGCTTCCGCCAGCGGGTCCGACAGATCTTCCAGGTGTTCAAGTTCGTTCGGGGGCACGATCGTCTGATCGTCCCGCTGATGCTCGCGGCGTTCCTGGTGCCGCTCCTCGTCGGTATCGGCGTCGCCTGGCTCACCGGGCTGTGGGTCATCGTGCCGCTCGCGGTCCTGATCGCCGTTCTCGCGACGCTCATCGTCTTCAGCCGCCGGGTGCAGAAGGCGACGTACGCGCAGGTCGAGGGGCAGCCCGGGGCCGCGCTGGCGGTGCTGGAGTCGATGCCGGGCAACCGCAACCAGCGCAACTGGAAGTTCACGCCGGCCGTGCAGGTCAGCCAGCAGCAGGACGTCGTCCACCGGGTGGTCGGCCGTCCCGGCGTGATCCTGCTCGGCGAGGGCGCCAGCCACCGGGTGAAGCAGCTGGTCAGCACCGAGCGCAAGCGCGTCAGCCGGGTGCTCACCGACGTGCCGATCCACGACGTGCTGGTCGGTGAGGACGAAGGCAAGGTCTCGATCCGCAAGCTGCAGTCGCACCTGCAGAAGATGCCCAAGAGCCTGACGCCGGGCCAGGTCGGTCAGATCGCGCAGCGCCTCCAGGGCCTCGGCGGCGCCCGCCCGCCCATCCCGAAGGGCCCGATGCCGAAGTCGGCCCGCGCCATGAAGGGCGCCAAGCAGCAGATGTACCGGGGGCGTTAACCCCGGTTGTTCGGCACGACGAGGGAGCCGGTCACCTTGTCGTGCCAGCGGCGGCCGTCGCTCGTGATGAGCAGGGCCGGGATCAGCAGGATGATCAGGACCGTGCGGAGCAGAGCGCGGCCCAGCCCGATCGGGCGGCCGTCGGCGATTCCCTGGCAGTGGATCTTGAGCAGCCGCATGCCCGGAGACTCACCGAACAGCCCGATGAACGCCGTGTAGGCCACCAGGAACACCGCCGTGCTCCAGCCGCCGGGCGGGGCGGGGTAGGTGAACAACCCGGCCACCATCGCGCAGAGGACGCCGTCCACAAGGAAAGCCGCGGCGCGGCGTCCGAACGATGCGGTTGACGGAGGACCGACGGCGGTAGAGCTCACATGCCGACCCTAACGGCCCGGGGTGGGCCGGCGGGAACGTGACTTACGCCGCCCGTAGGCTTCGTCCTAAGCTGTCCGGTAATGGGCGCCTCCGCCTTCGTCTCGTCACCCTGGTTAACATCGGCGAAACTGATGGGACATTGGCAGGCAACCGGCGCTTCCTACGTTGTGGCCAGCGACCCACACTGACGGAGGATGGATGTTTTCCCAGCCCGACGAACTGATCCGGTTCATCCAGGACGAGAGCGTTCGCTTCGTCGACGTCCGTTTCTGTGACCTGCCGGGTGTGATGCAGCACTTCACGATCCCGGTCGAGTCGTTCGACACCGACATCCTCGAAGAGGGGCTGGCGTTCGACGGGTCGTCCATCCGAGGCTTCCAGCAGATCCACGAGTCGGACATGCTGCTGCTTCCGGACGTGTCGACGGCATTCGTCGACCCGTTCCGGGTGAACAAGACCGTCGCGCTGAACTTCTTCATCGCCGACCCGTTCACCCGTGAGGCCTACTCCCGCGACCCGCGCAACATCGCGAAGAAGGCCGAGCAGTACCTGGCCAGCAGCGGCATCGCCGACACCGCGTACTTCGGTGCCGAGGCGGAGTTCTACATCTTCGACTCGATCCGCTTCGACACCAACCAGCACAGCTCGTACTACTACGTCGACTCGGTCGAGGGCGCCTGGAACAGCGGCCGCGAGGAAGAGGGCGGCAACCGGGGCTACAAGACCAACTACAAGGGTGGGTACTTCCCGGTTCCCCCGATCGACCACTTCGCGGACCTGCGCGACAGCATGGTGAACAACCTCCAGCAGGTTGGCATCAGCGTCGAGCGTGGCCACCACGAGGTCGGCACCGCCGGTCAGGCCGAGATCAACTACAAGTTCTCGACGCTGCTGCACTCCGCGGACAACCTGATGCTGTTCAAGTACATCATCAAGAACACCGCGTGGGCCGCCGGCAAGACCGTCACCTTCATGCCGAAGCCGCTCTTCGGTGACAACGGCTCGGGTATGCACACCCACCAGAGCCTGTGGAAGGACGGCAACCCGCTCATGTACGACGAGGTCGGCTACGCCGGTCTCTCGGACACCGCGCGCTGGTACATCGGTGGTCTGCTCAAGCACGCCCCGTCGCTGCTCGCGTTCACCAACCCCACCGTCAACTCGTACCGGCGCCTCGTGCCGGGCTACGAGGCCCCGGTCAACCTGGTGTACTCGCAGCGCAACCGCTCGGCCTGCACGCGTATCCCGATCGTGAGCAGCCCGAAGGCCAAGCGCATCGAGTTCCGCGTGCCCGACCCGTCGGCCAACCCGTACCTCGCGTTCTCCGCGATGCTGATGGCCGGCCTCGACGGCATCAAGAACAAGATCGAGCCGCCGACGCCGGTCGACAAGGACCTCTACGAGCTCCCGCCGGACGAGCTGGCCGAGGTTTCGCAGGTCCCCGGTTCGCTCCCCGAGGTGCTCGACCGCCTCGAGGTGGACCACGACTACCTGCTCGAGGGCGGCGTCTTCACCCCGGACCTGATCTCGACCTGGATCGAGTACAAGCGAGCCAACGAGGTCGACCCGGTGCGCCTGCGCCCGACCCCGCACGAGTTCGCGCTGTACTACGACATCTGATCCATCGGTGTGCCGCTCCTAGCGGCCGGCGCACCACCGTCAGTCCGTCGCCGGGCCGCCTCCCCTATCGGGAGGCGGCCTTCGGCGTTTCGGCGACGACGATCGTGACCTCGTCGCTGGAGACCACTCGGCACTCCAGGCCCGCGGCCGCGCCGCACGACGCCAACGCCTCCGCTTGGTGGCCGCTCGTCTCCATCAGGAGGTGGCCGCAGGGGGCCAGCCACCCGGGCGCCCCGGCGACGACACGGCGCAGGACGTCCAAGCCGTCCGCTCCCCCGTCCAGGGCCACCTGGGGCTCGTGGATCCGGGCCTCCGGTGGCAGCAGGCGGATCGCTTCGGTGGGGACGTACGGGGCGTTGGCGAGCACGACGTCGACCCGGCCGCGGAGCGTCGTCGGCAGCGGTGCGAACAGGTCGCCCTGGTATACCCGACCACGGACGTTGCGCCGGGCGGAACGCACGGCGGCCGGGTCGATGTCGACGGCGTGGAGGTCGACGTCGGGCAGGCGGATGGCCAGGGCGGCGCCCAGTGCGCCGGACCCGCAACACAGGTCGACGACGGTCGGCGCCGGTGGGGCCAGCCGGGCCGCCTGCCGGACGAGCAGCTCGGTGCGGTGGCGGGGCACGAAGACCCCGGGGTCGACCGCGATCCGCAGACCGCAGAACTCGGCCCAGCCCAGGACGTGCTCGAGCGGCAGACCGGCCACACGCCGGTCGACCATCGTGAGGAGCTCCGCCGGGGACGGCGACGCGGCGATCAGCAGCTGGGCTTCGTCCTCGGCGAAGACGCACCCGGCGGCACGTAAGCGGCCGGCGATGGCCCGTTCGGAGAGCGGGGAAGAGGGACCTGACATGGGGAGGCCTTTCGGTGAAGGCACTCCCGGGGCCGCCTACCGCGGATGAGCGGCCCGGCAACCGGAGGGGAGTGCCCGATCGCGCCTGACGTGAATCGGTCTCACCTCCTCGGATGGGTCCGGACCCGGACGACGCCACCGTACCGGCGCCGCGGTGGCCGTGCGAGCGGGATTCGGCGCTCACTCGTCCGCCCCGAACGGGTGGGTGTGCAGCCACCACACGATCACCGCGCGGCTCGCGGCGCTCCGGCCGCCGTACGTCTCGGCCCAGGGCAGGTCGTCACCGATCGGGCGGACCCACCACTCGGCGGTGCCGAGCACGCCGAGTTCGGCGATCGGGTCGTCCTCGCGGAGCAGGAGCCACCGGTTGCGCCCGAGCGGCCAGACGCGCCACGGCGAGGTGCCGCCGGCCGCGGCACCCGGCCGGGACGGTGGGTCGAAGCAGGGGTCGTGCGCGGACATCGGAGATCTCCTCCCCCTCGCGCGCCAGTGGTTCCGGCGTTCGTGAGGGCAGCAAAGTCGGTCCGGCGAAATGTCCGACGGCGCTTCTAAGATGCCGGACACCGGACGGACGGCCGGACATCGCCGGACACGGTCCGGACACTCCCCGGGCCGCCCACCGACACGGTCCGGGGCTCGCGTCCGGTTCGGAAGGAGTACGCGTGTGACTGGCACCGACCACCCCACGTCGCTGGGCGCGCTGCTGCGGCACCACCGCACCCGCGCCGGGCTCACCCAGCGCGAACTGGCTCACCGGGTGGGCTACAGCCGCTCGACGATCGCCAACGCCGAGACCGGTGACGTCCGGTCGGCCGACTTCTACCGCCGGTGCGACGACGTCCTCGCCGCCGCCGGCACGATCACCGCCGCCCGCGCCGCGATCGGCACGCACCCTGGCCCACAGGCCGGCGCGCACTCTGCCTCACAGGCCGGCACGCACCCCGACCCACGTGTCCCGGCGCTCGAGTACCGGCTCGCCGGGGTTCCTCCCCAGGAGACGATCGAGCACCTCCGGCGGCAGTGGCACCTGCTCGTCCGCACCGACAACCTGTTCGGGCCCCGCGCCGCGCTGCCCGACGTCCGCGCGGCGCTGCGGGTCCTGGCGGCGCTGGAGGCCGGCGGCCCGGCCCGCACCGCGCGGCTCTGCCTGTCCGCCCGGTACGCGATCACCGCGTCCTGGCTGTACCAGGACACCGGGCTCCCGGCCGACGCGACGACGTGGGCCGGCCGGGCCGTCGAACGCGCCCACGAGAGCGGCGACCGGGCCTCCCTGGCGTGGGCGCTGCACCGCCAGAGCCGGCTCGCCGAGCGCGACGACCCGCACCGGGCCCTCGCGCTCGCCCGGGCCGCGCTCCGCCAGGGCACCGACGCCCAGCGTCCGCTGGCCGCGGCGCTGCACGTGCAGTGCGCCCGCGTCGTCGCGCTCCGCGGTGACCGGGCCGGGTGCGACGCGCTGCTCACCCGGGCCACGCTGCTCGCCGACGCGCGGGAGAGCGCCGGTGACGGCCGCACCGGCTACGGCGGGCACTGCACCAGGGCCTGGGTGCTGGCCGCGCGCGGCGAGTGCGCGCTCCTGCTGCACGCCCCCGCCGACGCGGTGCGCCCGCTCCGCACGGCGCTGACGCTCCTCGCGCCGGCCTACCGCCGCGACCGCGGCCTCGTGCTGGGCCGGCTCGTCCGGGCCCGCACCCTCCTCGGCGACGCCGCTGGGGCGCAGCGCGCGGCCACCGAGTGCCGCGCGATCGGAGAGGCCACCGGGTCCGCGTCGGTGCTGGCCCTGGCCGACGCGGCCGGCGTCAGCTCAGCAGCGTGAACGCCACGGCTGGTCGAACGACCCGGTGAGGAAGTAGCTGCCCGCCCGCGTCAACCGCACCTTCACCCACGTCCCGTCGGGCTCGATGCACCCCTCCGGGCCGCGCAGCACCAGCCACGGCGACCAGCGCACGCGCACGGTCAGGTCGGTCGCCACCGGGCTGCTGAAGCGCACCCCGGTCGCGCCGCTGGACTCCAGCTGGGCCGGGTACGCCACCACGGACGGGCCGCCGACCACCCGGTAGAGCGACCAGTCGGTGTTCTCCCACTCCTTGCGCAGGTAGGAGAGGTTCGCCTCGATCAGCGCCGCCTCTTCCCGCCCGGCGGGGTCGAGCCGGGTGTCGCCGCGTGGCACGGCGACGTAGCTGACCGCGTTCTCGTAGAGCCAGGAGAGGTACGTGTCGGGCGCGAGCGTGTCGTCGTAGAACAGCGGATTGCGGTCGACGTCGACCTGCCGCTCCCAGCCACGCGCGATCGGGACGACGTCCGCGACGTACGTCGACTCCCAGTGGTCCCGGAGCGGGACCACCTCCACCCGGCCGACCGGCCCGCGGCGTTCCAGCTGGTCCATCAGCGGCTGGTAGTAGAGCTTCGTCGCCTCCCGGGCCCCGGCGTAGGCCAGGTCACCCCCGATCAGCGGCGGCTGCCACCAGCACAGCAGCGCGACGACGCCGACGAGCAGCCGCCGGTCGAACGTCGAGATCGCGACCACGACCGGCGCCGCGAACAGCATCGAGAGCCGGACGACGTTGCTGCCGACGGGGTTGTGCGTGTAGTACGTGAGCGCGGCGCCCACCGCGGAGAGCACCGCGGCGATCCGCACCGCCTGGTATCCCCGGCGCGGCACCAGCAGCACGACCGCGAGGCACGCGGCCACGCACACCTTCATCGACTCTTCGCTGAACGGCTGGACGCCGCCGTCGTGGAAGATGAACGTCGGTACGACCATCGCGACACCGGCGCCGAGGCCCAGCACGAGCCCTTCGGCCACCACGCCGGACAAGAGCAGCGCGGTGCCGCACAACCCGACGAACAGGCCGGCCACCGGGCTCGCCGCGGTGCTCAGCGCCGCCAGCGTCGCGGCCAGCACCATCTCCCACCAGCTGGCGCGGGGCTGGAGCAACGCCCGCATCCAGTGCGCCGAATCGTCGAGCGGCGGGCGGTAGCGGTGCGCGGACGCGGCGACGACGCACAGCGCCAGCATGCCGAGCGCGATGCCCATCGCGAACGTCGTCCGGCCGCTGACCAGGTTGAACACGCCGGTGATCGCGCCGAGCACACCGGCGGTGAGAGGTCGGCGGGCCCCGACCTGGGCCAGCAGCCAGGCGAACGCCACCGCGGAGACCACGACCGAGATCGCGCCGACGCCACGCGAGCCGAACACGGCGTTCGCCGGGCCGGTGAACGCGCTGTACCCGAACGGATAGACCCCGCCGTACCAGCGGAAGTCGATCGGTACCCAGCCGTGCTCGTCGAAGAAGTGGCCGCGGGCCACCTGCGCGGAGAGATCGGTGCCGGCCAGCGGCAGCGAGAGGAACCCGACCGCGAGCAGCAGTGAGGTCAGGAACGTGACGGTGACCGGCATCCGGTGCGACTCCGGGAGGAGCCGCGTGAGCAGCCCGTCCCAGCGTCGTCCGGAGCGCGGCGGCTCCGAGCCCACCGGCAGCCGCACGCTCACCCCGCCGGTCGTCGACCCTTTCGACGGGGAGGACGCCGTGTTCGACGGGGACGACACCGTGTCAGGCATAGAACACTCGCTCCACCGCCTGCCGTCCGTGCCGCATGGTCCGCAGGTAGTCGTCGAGGAACTCGCCGGTGTCGTCGTCCGACGACCAGCCGACCGCGCGGGCCACCCCGGTCAGCTCCCGGCCGTGCCGCGGCAGCTGGTCCGACGGGCGGCCACGCACCAGCATCAGCCCGTTGCGCACCTGCGCGGCCAGCTCCCACGCGGCGACCAGCGCGTCGTGGTCGACCTCGCTGATCAGCGACGCGTCCCGGGCCGCGCCCAGCGCCGCGATCGTCTGCGTCGTCCGCAGCCCCGGCACCTGCGCCGCGGAGCGCAGCTGCAGCAGCTGCACGGTCCACTCGACGTCCGCGAGGCCACCGCGTCCCAGCTTGGTGTGCGTCGCCGGGTCGGCGCCGCGTGGCAGCCGCTCGACGTCGACCCGGGCCTTGATCCGGCGGATCTCGGTGACCGCGGCCGTGTCCAGGCCCTCGGCCGGGTAGCGCAGCGGGTCGATCAGCTCGACGAACCGGCGACCCAGGTCCTCGTCACCGGCCACCGGCCGGGCCCGGAGCAGCGCCTGCCACTCCCACGGCTTCGACCAGCGCCGGTAGTACTCCGCGTACGACCCGAGCGACCGCACGAGCGGCCCCTGGCGGCCCTCGGGGCGCAGGTTCGCGTCGATGCCCACCGGCGGGTCGGGCGCCGGCATCGACAGCAGCCGACGCAGTTCCTCGGCCACCGCGCGCGCCGCCACGGTGGCGTCGTGCTCGGACGCGCCGGCCAGCGGTTCGTGCACGAACATCACGTCGGCGTCGGAGGAGTACGACATCTCCGACCCGCCGAGCCGGCCCATGCCGATGATCGCCATCCGCATCGGCAGCTCGCCCTGGCGCTGCTCGCTCACCACCCGCTCGGCGACGCCCAGCGCGGCCACCAGCACGGCGTCGCACACGTCGGTGAGCGCGCGGCCGACGGTCTCGACGTCGTCGAAACCGAGCAGGTCCGCGAACGCGGTACGCAGCAGTTCCCGGCGGCGCAGCGCGCGGGCCGCCACCACCGACGACTCCGCGTCCGCGTGGCGGGTGGCGGCCGCACGCAGCGCGCCGTGCAGCACCTCCCGGGAGCGGGGCCGCAGCTCGCTGTCCTCGGCGAGCAGCCGCAACCCTTCCGGGTCGTGGGTGAGCAGGTCGGCGACGTAGACGCTGGTGCCGAGCAGCGTCGGCAGCCGTTCGGCGACCAGCCCCTCGTCGCGCACCAGCCGGAGGAACCACGGCGTGGTGCCGAGCCGGTCGGACACCTGCCGGTAGGCGAGCAGGCCGGCGTCGGGGTCGGGCGCGTCGGCGAACAGCCCCAGCATCGCCGGGAGCAGTGCCCGCTGGATGTGCGCGCGCCGGGAGACGCCCTGCGTCAGCGCCTGGACGTGACGCAGCGCTCCGGACGGGTCGGTGAAGCCGAGCGCCTCCAACCGCGCCTGGGCCGACTCCGGCAGCATCCGCAGGTCTTCGTTGGAGACGGTGGCGACCGCCTCGAGCAGCGGGCGGTAGAACAGCTTCTCGTGCAGCCGACGCACCTCGCGGGAGTGCCGGGCCCACTCGGCGTGGAACGCCTCGACCGGGTCGCCGCCGCCCCGGTGCCCCAGCATCGCGGCCAGCCAACGCAGCTCGTCGTGGTCGGTGGGCAGGCTGTGGGTGCGGCGCAGCCGCTGCAGCTGCAGCCGGTGCTCGACCGTGCGCAGGAACCGGTAGGACGAGTCGAACGCCTCGCCGTCGAGCCGGCCGACGTACCCGCCGTCGATCAGGGCCCGCAGTGCGTCGAGCGTGTTGCCGCTGCGCAGTGTCGCGTCGCCCCGGCCGTGGACGAGCTGCAGCAGCTGCACGGCGAACTCGATGTCACGCAGGCCGCCGGGGCCGAGCTTGATCTCCCGGGCCGCCTCCTTGGCCGGCAGCGACTGCTCGACCCGCTGACGCATCGCCCGGATCTCGGCGACCGCGCCCTCGCGCCCGGCGGCGCCGTCCCGGCGTGACTTACCGGTGGTGGTGCCCCACACCAGCGGCGTGACCTCACCCATCCAGGCCATGCCGAGGTCGAGGTCGCCGGCGATCGGGCGGGCCTTGATCAGCGCCTGGAACTCCCAGGTGCGGGCCCACTGCTTGTAGTACGCGGCGTGCGACGCGAGCGTCCGGACCAGCGGTCCGTCCTTGCCCTCCGGACGCAGCGCGGCGTCGACCTGCCACGCGACCTCCTGGCAGATCCGGATCATGCCGCTGGCCAGCGACGTCGCGGCACGCAGCGCGGGACCCGGGTTCTCGGTGCCGGGAAACTCCTCGCCGGGCGCGCCCGGCTCGGCCACGAACACCACGTCGACGTCGCTGAGGTAGTTGAGTTCCCGGCCGCCGCACTTACCCATGCCGATGACGCCCAGCCGCACCGCCGGAGCGCCGTCGGGCAGGGCGGCCGCGGACACCGCGAGCGCGGCCCGCACCGTGGCCTCGGCCAGGTCGGCGAGCTCGGTGGCGATCATCGCGACGTCGGAGCGGCCGGTGGGCCCGGCGTCGCTGAGGTCGCGGGCCACGGTACGCAGCAGGCACCGGCGATAGACCAGCCGCAGATCGGCGACGACGTCGGGCCCGGAACCCCGCGCTTTCACCCCAGCGCTCCCCCAGGTTTCCCCGGCGTCGATCGGCGCGCCCACCGCGTCCAGCAGGATCTCGCGGAGCAGCTCCGGGGACGGGGGCGAGGGTTCCCACACGCCGGTCACCAGCGCGCGCCACTCGTCGGGAAAAGCACAGAGGTGATCCCCGAGCGCGGCCGACGCGCCGAGGACGCCGAACAGCCGGTGGCGGAAGCCGACGTCCTCGCGGAGCGAGGCGGCGAGCGCGGCCGGTTCCTTCTGGGCGGCGTTGAGCCGGTGCAGCGTGAGCACCGCGAGGTCGGGGTCGGCCGCCGCGGCGAGCTCGGTGATCAGCAGTTCGCCGTCGGGACCGGCGGGGGCGGACGCCTCCGGGCTCCACCAGCCGAGCCCGTCGGGCCCGAGGAGGTCCGCGGCGCGGCTGGGATCGCGGAACCCGAGGCGGGCCAGCCGGCTGGTGCCGACGGGAACGGGACGGGTCATGCCTCCACCACCGGGAGGGGTACGCCGGGGCCGGCGCCGCGACCGGCGGCGACCGCCACGAACCGGGCCGCGAACGGACGCCACACCTCTTCGACGTCGGTCTCCACCGCCGCGCACCGGGCCAGTACGGTCGCCGCGTCCAGCCCGGCGCGTTCGAGCGAACCGTCGTCCCCGGCCGCCCACGACGCCAGCATCGCCTGGTCGCACTCGATGTGGAACTGGATTCCCCAGGCCTTCGGACCGATCCGGAAGGCCTGGTGAGGCACCCGGGGCGATGACGCGAGCAGCACCGCGCCGGGCGGAAGGACCGTGATCTCGTCGACGTGCCACTGGTACACGTCCGGCGTGAACGGCAGCATCGCGAACAGCGGGTCGGTGTCGGCGACGTCCCGCTTGGCCACCAGGAACGCCCCGATCTCCGGCCCGTTGGCGGCCGGCTCCACCCGTCCGCCCAGCGCGTCGGCGAGCAGCTGGCCACCCAGGCAGACGCCCAGGGTGGCCACCCGCTCGTGCACCGCTTCGCGCAGCAGCGCCTTCAACGCCGGGAACCAGGGCGACGCCGGTTCGCCGTGGGCCGCCTGGGCGCCGCCCAGCACGACCACACCGTCGTACCCGGTCAGGTCGGCCGGCAGCGCGTCACCGGCGTCGGCGTTGACGACGTGCAGATCGGCGCCTGCCTCGACCAACCAGTCCCCGAGTCGACGGGCGTCGTCCTCGGCATCGTTCCGGACGACCAGCAGGCGTGGGTTGCTCACCCCTGCAGGCTATCGACTGCCGCTCACAAGAATGGCAGGTACCGACGCCGCTCGTACGCGGTGACCTGGCGGCGATAGTCGTCCCACTCGGCGCGCTTGTTCTTCAAGAAGAAGTCGAAGATCTGCTCGCCGAGCGTCTCGGCGACCAGCTCGCTCTTCTCCATGTAGCCGAGCGCCTCGGAGAGGTTGTGCGGCAGGTCCTCGTACCCCAGCGCACGCCGCTCCTCCGGCGAGAGCGACCACACGTCGTCCTCGGCCCCCGGAGGCAGCTCGTAGCCCTCTTCGATGCCCTTGAGACCGGCCGCCAGCAGCACCGCGAACGTCAGGTACGGGTTGCAGGCCGCGTCGACCGACCGGATCTCGACGCGAGCCGAGTGCGGCTTGCCGTAGCGCGGCACCCGCACCAGCGCCGACCGGTTCAGGTGCCCCCAGCTGATCGCGCTGGGCGCCTCGTTGACGACGTTGTGCTGCGGAGCGCCGAACAGCCGCTTGTACGAGTTCACCCACTGGTTGGTGACGGCGGTGTACTCCCGCGCGTGGAAGAGCATGCCGGCGATGAACGCCTTGGCGGTCTTCGACAGCGTCATCGGGTCGCCCGGGTCGTGGAACGCGTTGCGCTCGCCCTCGAACAGCGACAGGTGGGTGTGCATGCCGTTGCCGGCCAGGTCGGTGAACGGCTTGGGCATGAACGTCGCGGAGACGCCCTGGAAGAGCGCGACCTCCTTGATGACGTGCCGGAACGTCATGATGTTGTCGGCGGTGGCCAGCGCGTCGGCGTAGCGCAGGTCGATCTCCTGCTGACCGGGCGCGGTCTCGTGGTGGCTGAACTCCACCGAGATGCCGATGCGCTCCAGCGCCAGCACGGCCTGCCGACGGAAGTCACGCGCGGTGGCGTGCGTGGTGTGGTCGAAGTAGCCGCCGGAGTCGACCGGCGTGGGCCGGCGACCGTCGGTGGGGTGGTCGGCCAGCAGGAAGAACTCGATCTCGGGGTGCGTGTAGAACGTGAACCCCTTGTCGGCGGCCTTGCGCAGGGCGCGACGCAGCACGTGGCGCGGGTCGGCCCAGGACGGCGACCCGTCGGGCATCTGGATGTCGCAGAACATCCGGGCGCTCTCGCCGGACCCGGCACCCTCGAACGGGAAGACCTGGAACGTCGACGGGTCGGGCATCGCGACCATGTCGGCCTCGTAGACCCGGGTGAAGCCCTCGATCGCCGAGCCGTCGAAGCCGATGCCCTCTTCGAACGCCGCCTCGAGCTCCGCCGGCGCGACCGAGACGCTCTTCAGCGTCCCGAGCACGTCGGTGAACCACAGCCGGACGAAGCGAATGTCTCGCTCTTCCAGCGTGCGCAGCACAAAATCCTGCTGACGGTCCACGACGCGTTCCCCTCGTTTCAGTGCACTCGGACTGCTGCCCGGAGTCTCCCGGGGCCTTGTTACGACGACGTTACGGGGTTGGGGCACCCTGTGGGGAATCGCCGGATCTGGCCCTGGATGACGCTGATATCACATCACAAGGGGGCACTCCGACCGTGACGAACCCCACGCGCGTGCGGGCGGATCCGGTGCGACGATGAAGGCGTACCCGGGGACCCGCGCAGGCGGGCCTCGAGGAGGAAAGGGGACGATGATGTCCGAAGAGACGTCGTTGTACGGCGGTCCCTCGCACCGCCGAGTCCGTGCCCGTGACCTGGTCGCCGCGAAGGAACGCGGTGAGCGGTGGGCGATGCTCACGTCCTACGACCAGTACACCGCCGCCCTGTTCGACCGGGCCGGTATCCCGGTCCTGCTGGTCGGCGACTCGGCGTCGAACAACGTGTTCGGCAACGAGACTTCGCTGCCGGTCACCGTCGACGAATTGATTCCGCTGGTCCGGGCCGTGAGCGGCGCGGCTTCGCGGGCGATGGTGGTGGCCGACTTCCCGTTCGGGTCGTTCGAGTCCGGGCCCGCGCAGGCGCTCGCGACCGGCGTCCGGTTCCTGAAGGAAGGCCGCGCGCACGCGGTCAAGCTCGAGGGTGGCGCGCGGGTCGCGCCACAGGTCGACGCGCTGACCGGGGCCGGCATCCCGGTGTTCGCGCACGTCGGCTTCACCCCGCAGCACGAGAACCTGCTGTCGGGCTACCGCGTACAGGGCCGCGGTGACGACGCCGACCGCATCGTCGAGGACGCGGTCACGCTCGCCGAGGCCGGTGCGATCGCGGTGGTGCTGGAGATGGTCACCTCGGACGTCGCCAAGCGGGTCACCGACGCGATCCGGGTACCGACGGTCGGCATCGGAGCCGGCGGTTACACCGACGCGCAGGTGCTGGTCTGGCAGGACATGGCGGGCCTGCGCACCGGCAAGCTGCCGCGGTTCGTCAAGCAGTACGCGGACATGAACGCGATCCTCGACGACGCGGCCCGCCGGTTCGCCGAGGACGTCCGGGAAGGCAAGTTCCCGGCCGAGGAACACACTTTCCACTGAGTTCAGTGGTGGCGGCGGCGGCCTCCGCTGCCGCCACCGAACACGAAGATGCCGATCAGGAGCAGCGGCCAGACCGCGAAGACTCCCCGGCTCGCGGCCACCAGCGCACCGAGCATCAGGAAGACCGCCGCGGCGATCATCGCGTAGCGCACCCAACCGTCGGAGTGCTCCGGCGCGCGGGCCGGTTTCACCACGGCCGCCGCCGGGAGCACCTCGTCGAGCGGCACCGGCAGGTCCGCCAGTAACGGACGCAGTTCGGCGACGGTCTTGGTCGCGTACGCCGTCTCGACGCGCTGCTCGTACTCCTCGATCGTCAGCCGGCCCTCGGATGTGTGCTGCCGCAGCAGTTCGACGACACGCTCGCGGTCTTTGTCCGAAGCGCGAACCGGTGGACGATCGAAGTCCATGCTGCCTCCCGGGGTACTCGGCGAACCCTCGCCGAGCGATCTCGCCGCCGGTCGAAACGGTTCATCTCGACGGTACCCCGGGAGTTCGAGCGATCAGTCGTTCCAGCGCCGGTCTTCGGCGTCCGCGGCCGCGTTCCGTGCGGCGACGGTGTCCAGGGCCTTCTCCGCGGCTTCCCGAGACGAGTACGGGCCGAGGCGGTCAGCCGCCTTGCCCCGGTCGTCGTCGGTTTCGACGCGCTTGTGCTTGAGGTTCCACCAGTACCGGGTTTCCTCGGCCATCGCGATCACCTGTCCTCTCGGTCCGAACGCCTATTTCCCGACGTCGGGGCGGCACAAACGGTTGGCCGCCGCGACCACCGCGCGGCGCCGGCCGGCCCACTCGTCCTCGTCGATCGGGCCGCCGGTGAGCATGCGCGCCATCTGCGGGGCCGCGAACCACCAGTTCGCCAGCGCCAGCAGGAAGAACATCAGGTGGTGCGGCTCGAGGGTGTCGTCCAGCAGGCCGCGTTGCTGGGCGACCCGGATCGCCTCGGTCTTCTCCCGGTAGTGGAGCCCGCGGTTGGCCTCGTCGGCGACCGCTCCGGTGTCCGCCAGCCCTTCCCAGAGCATCAGCCGCTGCAGCCCCGGGTCCTCACGCAGGTAGTCGAACGTGCGACCGGCCATCTCGCCGAAGTCCTCGGTGCGCTCGACGCGGACCGGGATCGCGGCGGCGACCTTGTCCAACTCCTCGGCGATGACGCTCAGGAACAGCGCGTTCTTGTCGCCGAAGTAGCTGTAGATCCGCTCCTTGTTGGCCTTGGCTCGCACCGCGATGCGCTCGACGGTGGTGCCGTGCAGCCCGTGCTCGGCGAACTCCCGCAGCGCGGCGTCGCGGATCCGTCGTTTGGTGGCTTCGACGTCCCGGGGCATGTCTCTCAGCTTAGCGCTCCCAACTCCAACGTTGGCGTTGGCTATACTGGCGCCATGAGCAACTCAACCGTGCTGATCCTCGGAGCGTCCCGCGGCCTGGGCCTCGGGATGGCCGCCGAGTTCCGGGCCCGCGGCTGGAACGTCATCGGAACCGTCCGCAACGGCTCCCCCGACGCCCTCGCCGACCTCGACGTCACCGTGGAAACCCTCGACATCACCAGCCCGGACCAACTCGACGCCCTGCGCAGGCGACTCGACGGGCAGACGATCGACCTCCTGTTCGTCAACGCCGGCGTCGCGAGCACCGACGCACCGGCCGCATCGGTCTCCACCGAGGAGTTCGTCGACGTGATGGTGACGAACGTGCTGAGCCCGATGCGCGCGATCGAGGCGCTCGGCGACCTGGTGCCGCCGACCGGGACGATCGCGGTGATGTCGTCGCGGCAGGGCAGCATCACGCTCAACGACAACGCCGGGTACGACGTCTACCGGGCGAGCAAGTCCGCGCTGAACCAGCTGATGCGCTGCTACGCGGTGCGACACGAGGGCGACGGGCGCACGCTGCTCCTGGTCAACCCCGGCCACGTGCGCACCGAGCTGGGCGGGCCGGGCGCGGTGCGCACGGTCGCCGAAGCGGTGCCGCCGGTCGTCGACACGGTCGAGAAGCGCGCCGGAAGCGGCGGCTTCCACTTCGTGGACTACACCGATCAGGTCGTTCCCTGGTAGGCGCTCGCCCGGGCCTGCGCGGCGGTCGCGGCCGCGTCCTCGCCGAGCGCGCGGGCCAGTTCGGCCTGCTTGAGCCAGTTGTACGGGCTGCACGGGCGCACGTTCAGGCGTTCGCTGATCAACGTGCGGGCCAGCGGCAGCTTCTTCGCGCGCAGCGCGGCCTCCACCAGGGTCTTGTAGACCGCGTCCCGCTGCGCGTGGCTGCCGCCGAACTCGTTGACGTGATCGCGGATCGGGTAGAGCAGGTCCACGGTCTGCTCGTAGCGGGCCTGCCCGAACGCGAGGAGCGCCCGGCAGACGGGTAGCCCGACGCGGGCGGTCATCGCGTGGTTCGAGCCTTGCTGTTCGGTGTCGATCCACTCCGTGCGGCTGCGGATCAACGCCTCGGCCAGGTCGAACCGCCCCGCGCCGACGTAAGCCATCACGGCGTGGGCGTCGTTGAACGCGTAGAACGGGTGCTCGGCCCGGCGCTGCCACGGTTCCACGAGAGCGGCGAACCGTGCGGTCTGCCGATCGCCGGCCAGCGCGAAGCGCCAGAGCAGCGCGGCGGCGTCCAGCAGCTGCAGCGAGATGCCGTCGGGGTCGTACAGCACGGTGTCGTAGATCTCGAGCGCGCGGGCGTTGTCGCCTTTCTCCAGCGCGTACAGCCCGTAGTGCCACCAGTTGTGGACGTTGAAGAACGTGTCCTTCGACCAGTCGTCGAGCCGGTCGTCGAGGTAGCGGAGGCCGTCGCCGAAGCGCCCCTGCATCTCGTAGGTGTGCGCCACCGCGTGGATGCCCCAGACGTCCCGGGGGTCGCGGTCGACGGCCTCCCGCCCGACGTCCTCGGAACGGTCGTAGTGCCCCGCTTCCTCGAGGCCGAACGCGTACATGCCGAGCACGTTCGGGTAGTGGCGGTCGTCGGGATGCCAGGCGGAGAGCGCCCCGCCGATCCGGTCACGCAGGCTGACGGCGTCACCGGTGAAAAAATCGATCTGATGGCCGACGGCGAGCGCGAGGGCGTCCCGCGGGTACTCGACCGTGAGGTCGCGGAGCGTGCGGCCGGCGGCGTGGAAGTCACCGCCCGCGAGCTGGTTCGCCGCGTGCAGGTGGGCTCGTTCTCTCGGGTGCGTTTCACCCGGTCGGTAGGTCGCGAGGTACGCACGGGCCGCGACGGCGTCGTCGTGGTCGGTCGTGAGCAGGCCGAGGTAGGCCCGCAACGCGACCGCCATCGGGAACGTGGGGTCCTCGTCGAGCGCCGCGCCGGACTCGGCGACGACCTCGGCGCGGAAGTGCAGCAGTTCGTCGACCGCACGGTCGTAGTGGTCGAGCGCGGCGCGGTTCGCCACGGTCGTCGGCAGGCCGTGCTGGTCGACGCCCATCGTCGTACTCCGTGTCCTAGAGGCTCTCGTGGTGGTCGCGGTCTTCGTGGACTTCGTGGCCGGCGGTGCTCAGCACGGTGGCGGCCTTCTCGGCGTGGGACGCGGGGACGAGCACCAGGTCGGCGTCGTAGGTGGATGCGGCGAACACCGGGAGCCCGGCCTCCCCGAGCGGCGCGAGGATGCTGAGCAGCATCCCCGGCACGTCGAGCTCGTGCGACGACTGGCCCTGGAACGCACGCCAGCCGTCGGCGGCGTCGGCGACCGTGCGGATCACGGTGAGACCCTGCGGAGCGCGGACCAGCGCGACCCAGTCGGCGGAACCGACGATGTCCTCGCTGTCGTGACGCTCGATGGCAAACAGATCTGGTCGAAGATGGAGTTTCTGGGGTACGAACGTCGACATTCGTCGAGCGTAGAACGACCGGGTCGACCGCGCCCGCCGTCACCACGGCCGTGACCACGCCGTGTCCGGGGCGGGGATCAGCGGGTGGGGCGGCGGTGGCCGGTTTCCCAGGCCCAGGCGGCGATGCCCACCCGGTTCGGGACGTCGAGCTTCTGCTGGATGTGCGCGAGGTGGGTCTTCACGGTGCCGGCGGTGATGTAGAGGTCGGCGCCGATCTCGGCGTTCGTCTTGCCGTCGGCGACGAGCGCGACGATGTCGAGCTCCCGGTCGGTGAGCGGGTTGGCGTCCGCCGTGCGTGGGCTGAGCTCGCGCAGCAGCCGCACGGTGATCTCCGGACTGATCAGCGCGTCGCCCGCGGCCGCGGCCCGGACCGCCGCGGCCAGCAGCGCGGCGCCGGAGTGCTTCAGCAGGAACCCGCAGGCCCCGTTGCGCAGCGCCGTGTGCACGTAGGCGTCCAGGTCGTAGGTGGTCACCACGACCACCTTGATCGTCGGCGAGAGCACCTTGGTCAGCTCCAGCCCGTCCAGGCCCGGCATGCGGATGTCGACCAGCGCGACGTCGGGCTTGTACTCGTCGGCCAGCTCCAACGCGCGCGTGCCGTTCTCCGCCTCCGCGACGACGCGCATGCCCGGCGCGGCGTTCAGAATCGTCCGGAAGCTGAACCGAACCGCTTCCTGGTCGTCGGCGATCAGTACCCGGATCACGACGGCAGCTCCAGGCGCACGGTCCAGCGGTCGCCGTCGGGGCCCGCGCTGAACGTGCCGCCGGCCGCTTCGACCTCGTCGGCGAGACCGGCCAGGCCGTACCGGAGCCCCGGGCCGCGCGGTCTTCGGGTGGACGGAAGCGGGTTCGTGATCACGAGCGTCACGCCGCCGCCGTCGCCGTGTTTCTCGGCGTTGCGGAGCGCCTCGGCGATCACCCGCTGCACGACCGGGAGCTCGGGCTGCGGAATCGGCCGGTCGGCCTCGCCCTCCCGTAAGACGTGGATCGAACGCTGCATCGAGGCGAGTGCCCGGGTGCCGTCGGCCTCGATCCGGTCGAGGACGCTCGCCACGTCGCCCGCTCGCTCCCCGAGCAGGACCTTCGCCGCCTGCGCCTGGAGCACCATCGCGCTCACGTCGTGCGCGACACCGTCGTGCAGATCCGCGGCCAGCCGCACCCGCTGGACCCGCCGCGCGTTCGTGACGGCGGCCGCTCGCCGGCCGTCCAACTGACGCAGGTAAAGGCCTGAACCCGTGCCGACCAGGCCCGCCAACGACCAGAACACGCACGCGCCGACGGCTTCCCAGCCGGTCATCACCGGCGCGCCGGTGGTCTGCAGGATCAACGTGGACTCGACGAAGACCCCCGCCGGCGCGACGGCCACCACCCAGGCCGGAGGGCTCCAGCGGCAGAGCAACGCGAGCAGGACCATCAGCACCGCGGTGAGTTCCAGCGACCAGATGCCCCCGCCGATCGTCGGGTTCGGGAGCCAGCTCGCGACCCCGGCCGCCGTGGCGACCACCACGGACGCCGCCGCCGGGCCGATCCACCAGCGGGTGTTCGGCCACGCCCCCACCAGCACCGCGAGCACGACCACACCGACGACCGTCGGTGTGTCCCGCGCGGGGCGGAACTCCGGTGAGACGACGAGCGCCAGCGCCAGTGCGGCGAGCGCCACCACCGCGCTGCCGATCGCCCGTGACCTGGTCATCCATTCACGATAGAGGGGGGCACCGACAGTTCGCGTCTGCCGATCGGGAGATGGGCGGGGACGGCCGGGAAGTCGCACCGTCGAGGGCATGGTGATCCTCGTTCCGACCGCCGTCTGGTGTGTCGCTTATGGTCTGATGTCGCTCGCGTGGGCGCTCGGCGCACCGGGCTTCCCGTTCGGCGACGGCGATTCGCGGGGCCGCGAGATGGGCAGTCTGCTCGCCTCCGCGCACCCGGTCCCGACCGGCGTGGCGCTGGGGTGCGGCGCGCTGATCGCCGCGGCCACCGCGGTGTGGGCGATGCGCCGCCCCGGCCGCGCACCCGGGGTCGTACTCCTGGTGTGCGCGGCGGCGTTGCTCGCCGTCGTGCCGGACGTCCGCCTGCTGCAGAACCTCGCGTACAGCTTCAGCGGCTTCTTCGGCCTGGTCGACCGGCCGGTGCTCAACCAGGCCCTGTGCGTGCTGGGTGCGGGTCTGCTCGCCCGCTCCGCGGTCGTGCTGCTACGACCGGCGGCCGTCGACGCGGGGCGCTGGCTGACGATCGGCCGCTGGGCGACGCTCGTCGCGGTGCTCGCACCCCTCCCCTACGCCCTGCAGCGCGCGGCCTGGAACCTCGGCCTCCCCCTGGGGGTGTCCCAGCGGTTCGTCGACGATCTGGCCGCTGACGTCGCCGCCAAAGGCCTCCCCGCGGCGGCGGCCTGGATGCTGGTGATCCCCGACGTGGTGGGTGTGCTGCTGACCCTGGGTCTGATCATGCGGTGGGGCGAGAGGTTTCCCCGCTGGGTGCCGTTGCGCGGCGGGCGGAGCGTGCCGGTGTGGCTGGCGGTGGTCCCGGCCTCGGTGGTGTCCGCTGCGGTGACGATCGCGGGGTTGGTGGTCATCCGGTTCGCGGTGGAGGGCGGCTCGGTGTCGGCGACCGCGGCGCCGGGTTTGCTATGGCTGCCGTGGGGGTTGGCGCTGGGCGTGGCGACGTACGCCTACGCGGAACGCCGCCGAGACTCGGAATCGTCGACGAATCGCACGACCGTCGGCGCGGTCTCGACGAATCGCGCGGATTGAACGCTCCTCACCCGGTGTGATCGCCGCTCCGGCCGGTGCGCTCGCCGATCGTGGCCCGGAAGAGGGCGGGGTGGTCGTTGATTCCGGGGCGTTCGTTGATTCCGGGGTCGTCCTCAACCGCGTCGCGCCCCCGCCGATCTGTTCGGCGGGGGGTCCGATGACCGAGGGTGTGGTTTCGTCGCCGCGGGAGCGTCTCGCGGTGGTGGCCTTCGTCCTCGGTCTGCTCGGGTTCCTGGGCGGGTTGCCGTACCTGGACATGTACGGCATCGGCTTCGCGTTCATCCAGCCCGGGCTGACCCCGGGACTCGTCCTGGCGACGTGCTCGGTAGCCGCGGTGGTGCTGGGCCCGATCGCCTTCCGGCGCTGCGAACGCCGGCGGCGCCGCGGCTCGTCGCTGGCCCTGGCCGGCCTGATCGGCGGCGCGCTGGGGCTGCCGGGCCTGATCGTGGCCATCAGCGTGCTCAGAATGGCCGACGAGGGTGGGTTGACCGCCGACTTCACGAGTTGGTGCTGGTAGGCCCGATCGTGACGCCATGCGGTCGGTCCCGGGACAAGAGGTACGTCCTCGTCGGCGCGGGCTACGTGGTTGTTGTCGCCGCCCTGGTGGTAGCGGCTGGTGCAGTTCAGGACTCGCGCCCAGTCGCTCCTCTTCTTCACGAATGGGCAACACGCGTCGGAGTAGTTGGCATATTCGCCCTGGCAGCGACAGTCAACGCGGTGATCGTCGGCTCCCTTCGAAGAAGGAAAGTCGAGCGCCGTCCTCAAAATCCTAGATAGCTTCGCTGCAGGGACTCAGTCGTCGTCGCGTTCCAGCAGCGCGCAGGGACGAGGCGTATGCCGTCCGCGCCCAACGCACAGCGGTCCCGGCATCCACACGCCCGATGGCGTCTCGCTACCCGGCGATGACGGCGATCGCAAAGAATAGCCCGAGCAGCACGGTATGACGTGCGATCCATCGAATGACTACCTGCATGACCGCCCTATCGGCCGATCAGCCACGAAGCGGATCGTTCACGGCCGAGTGGCGCTGCACGGGGGGCAAGGCACACGCTTGGCGGCGGCTAGTCGTACCAGAGTTGGAGGTAGTGCATTCGTCGGCCGCTCTCGTCCGTCAGCCGGGAAAGATCTTCCTCGGCACGCTTCACAGCCGATCACTGAAGCCCCCCGTGGTCATCGTCGCCCCAGCTGATGCCGTCGCCAGCTACGTGCGATCGTCTGCCGCCGCCGCGCGAGCGCTGTATACCGCCGTGGGTACCCAGGAGGGCGGCGTGCGCCTGCTCCTGGTCCACATCACCGAGGAAGTGAGGAATCTCGGTCGTCGGCCAGCGCGAACCCGACCTGTCGGGCCTCGACCTCGACGGGGAGTACCACTGGACGGCCGACCGCTCCGACCATTTCTGACCGGCCAGGGCGGCGGACGAGTCGGCCTGTACACCGGGGTCTGTCTGGGACGACGCCCTGACCAGCCGTTTCGTCATCTCCTCATCCGTCAGGGCGCCGCTAGGGCGTCCGCACCCGGCTCCCTGAGCCGGGCCTCACCGCGCTGCGGCCAGCGAATGACGAACATGAATGAATGGGTTCACGTTTTTTTAATATGCGACGCAGGCAAGGCGAACCAGGCGGCGATGGCGGCGGAGCCAGCGGTGACGAGAAGAAGCGTTGCCTGCGCTGCGCTCGGCGGGCTGTCCCAACCGCTAGCCGGTGAAGCCGTCAAGCTAACAAGCGTAGGAATGAGCACCCACCACACGGGGCGCCGACCTCTTGGTCGGCGCGGACTCCACGACGGGCGCGCCATGCGCCAAGTATGAGCTGGTCTCGCCACAATTTGGCCGACGTCAACGCAAAACGAAACGGTCGAGTAGTGGCGTGGCCACAGTGATTCCTGTGTCTGCGCATTCTCACGCAGCCCGCAGCGGAACGCCGAACAGGGAATCGATCGCGGTTCGGGTCCGCTCCTCGCTCGACGGCATGAGGTGCGTGTAGATCCGGAGGGTGAAGCCCGGGTCGGCGTGGCCGAGGTAGGTCGCCAGTGCCCGGACGTTCTCCCCCGCGTCGAGCAGCGTCGAGGCGTAGAAGTGCCGCAGCGCGTGCACACCGGTCGCCCGGGTATGCGGGATGCCGACGGCCGCGAGCGCCGGATGCCAGACCTTGCTGTTGAAGTGGCTCCGATTGATCGCACCCCGCCGCGACGTGACGAAGACCAACGGCACGGTCACGCGCTCGTCTCCGAACGGGTCCTCCCACGGCAGCGTGACGCTCACCGTCGGGAACTCGGCGAGATGCGCCCGGAGCGCCGCTGCGATCGACGCGGGCAGCGGCACCCGGCGATCCTTGTCGTTCTTCGGGAGCCCGAACACGAGCCGCGAGTAGACCCGCTTCACCTGTCGCCGGACGTGCACCCACCCGCCGACGAGGTCCAGGTCGTCGACGCCGAGCCCGAAGATTTCGCCCTGTCGCATGCCGCACCCGCCGCCGAGGTCGACGACCGGCCGGTAGCGCGGAAGCAGGTTCGCGCGGATTGCCGAAACGTCGTCGTACGTCCACGGGATCACCCGACGCTCGACCGGCCGAGGCTGCTTCACGGACTTCGCCGAGCACGGATTCTTGGCGATCCGCTCGTCGTCGACGGCCGCCGTCAAGATCATGCGCAGGTAGGCGAACGCGACCGACCGCGTGTCTTGCGCGAGGACGCCGGCCAGCTCGCTATCCCACTCCGCGACCGCGCTGGGCTTGATCGACGACAGCGGCCGGGAACCGAAGAACGGCAGGATGTGCTTCCGCACCCGTACTTCGAGGCTCTCCATCGTCGACTTGTCGTAGGTCCGGGTCCGTAACCACGTCTCGGCGAACTCGCCGAACAGCATGCAACCGGCCGCCGGGTCGATGAACGTTCCCCGGTGCTTGTCCGCTTCGACGGTGGCCATGAACGCTTCGGCCGCCTGCTTGGCCCGGTCGGGAAACGACTTCTTGCGCTCGCGCCCGTCCGGACCGATGTAGCAAACTCGATACCGCAGCCCGGTGCCGTACAGCGTCGTCCGCGCCATGACCGGTTTGCCTCGCGCGTTCAGCACGAGCTTGCCGTCGTCGTCGTGTTGCGGTGTGAACCAGCGATCTTCGATGTGGGCCATCAGGCGACCTGCGCTTTCACCCAGGCACGGACGTCCGCCGGTTCGTAGCGGAGGTGCCGGCCGACCCTCGCGGCCGGTGGGCCGGTCCGGTGCTTGCGCCAGCGGTAGAGCGTCTCGACCGGTACGCCAAGGTAGTGGGGAGACGTCCTGGACGGTCCAGAGCCGGTCGGAGAGCGACGGGGCATCGGTGATGGCTGAAAACAGTGGCCTTCGTCGTCATGGCGTCGTCTCCCCGGTCAGGCGGCGTGGGCGATTGCCGAAAAGTCGGCGAGGGCTTCTTGGGCGTGGGCGTACTCCTGTCTCCAGCGGAGGCGGTCAGTGAGCGTGCGCATCAGCAGGGATGCGACCGGTGGGCAGTCGTCATCAGTGGGTCGGGCACGTTCCCAGACGTAGCCGTCGGCGTTCTCGACCTGTTTGCCGACAGCGCCGAGGACGCGGAGCACGTGGGCTTTGCGGTCGGCGCGGTGGTCGGTGAGCGTCTTGCCGGACCACTTCCGGGAGACCAGCACCCGCCGGCCGACGAAGCCGAGCGTTTCCCGGCGGTGGGCTTTGCCGGAACACCGACCGGGAACCAGACCGGCTTTCGCGTTCCGGGGCTGGACGCCGTAGAGCAGCCAGTTCGCGCACCGTTCCGAGCACGGTTCGTAGCGAAGCGCGGCGGCGAGCCGGTCGACGTGCGCTTTCTGAGCGTCGGTCTCCGCCGCCCGACGTGGCGTCGACTATCTAACTCCACGTAGGCTGCGTGAGATTCTTAGAGTCACGTCACTACCCGGCGAGGGGTCGAGGTGCGGCGACCTCCTGATTAGTACTATGACAGAAGGCCGCCACTTTACCAAAGAATGACAAAATAGTTGCCTCGATTAGGCTTAGGGAGTTTCACCTAGCACTTCGCGAAGAGCCTCGTCCAAGACTGTTTCCACCTGCAAAGCATTGCCGCGCGCCGCGTCGAATAGGTCCCGCAGGATCGGAGTATAAGGGTGCTCCTGCATACCTATACTGTCATAGGCGGACTCTAGCGCCTCGACCGGCGTACCCCTAGAATTGCTCAATGTGAGGCGATAACGCTCCTCGTCTCGGCGAGTTCGGACCATACTAATGGTCAAACTTGAATTGCCACCCGGATACAGAAAGGTATCCTCGTTATCCGTTTCCTCCCAATTAAGCGCACCTTTATTAGTTTGAGACAATAGTGCTCGAGCGAGAGAAATCATCTTGTCCCGAACTTCTTCACGCATCTTATGCCTTTCGCCTTATTCGGCAGTACGGGAGGCGTATTCGCCGATCCAAAGCTCAATCGCGTCACAGCAGTCCGCAATAGCGACTCGCGCTCTTTTGCACGAATCCGCGATCGGCTGCTTTCCCGCTAGGATACTTTCGCCAGCTGTCGAGGCGAGACCTATGCTCTTCCGCAGCCGCTGCACCACTTCCTCTGGGACGTCGTCGCTCGCCTGTAGCAAGCCAGCAGCGTTAGCCCCTTGCTGACGCCAGTTACGCAAAAATCGACGGACCAGCAATCCGTCGCCAGCCTCTACCGCCATCTCAAGTTCCGCTGAAATCCACCTCAGCTGAGGTGCTACCCCCATTAGTCGGTTCGCTCTCAGCTGTCTCTCTGTACTTCTGACGGCCTTCGTCGCCGCCTTGGAGGCGTCAGTTGCCGACTTCGCCTGCCACCAGGTTATGGCGAGGCCAATCAGCGCCAACGGCAAACCCGCGAAGGTTATCCAGTCGACCCAAGTAAGGTCGCTGAGCGGCTTAGCCAGCGCAAGCACGTCCCCCACGGTCCCGAACCTTAGCCGACTGCAATCCCTAGAGCGCCCAGTTCGACGATGCCTAACTGCCGGATTGTGCTCTTTAGGATCAAGGGCCGGGCCTGCGGCCCGGCCAGCGCGCCTCCTCTCCGTCTGTCGACGCCGTCGGCGTTTCGCGGCCGGAGCATGCGGCCTCCGGCCGGTCACCGGCCGCGCCGCCACGGCGTCGCACACGACGTGCGACGGCTGACCACCGCCGGCGATCCACCCGCCGTACCGGCGCGCTCAAATCGACAAGCAGGCGCTCAGGCTCCGGGGATGAGGCATCCCGCCTACCGTCGACCCAGGGCAAGCCGAGCAGACCGTCACCGGGGCCGCCATCCTCTCGACGCACAGCGGGCGACGCGAAGGCACGCGGCGGCCCCACTGCCGGCCCGCTCCCGCGAGCGGTGGGTCGACGGCAGACGGGATGCACGAAGGGCGAATCTCAGGGCGTCTACAGGGCGTCAGGGCGCGCCCAGGGCGTCAGATGACGGCCGGAGCCGACCAATGTCGACCGACGTCCACCCAACGAACCGGGAGGTCAGAGCCCCAAGCCGCCCCTCGACCAGAGGGGCGGCGGACGAGTCGGCCTGTACGCCGGGTCCTGTGGCCGGAGCGCCTTGCGGCATTGCTCCGGCCGGCGGTCATCCATCTCGGCCTGCCGTTGCCGACAGGCTCTAGCGGTCTACCCGTGAACTCGGGCGAGCCGCCCTCGAACGTTCACGCAGAGCGACCGGAGTCGCTCCTCTTGACCTTGCTCCGGGTGGGGTTTACCGAGCCGCCCCGGTCACCCGGGGCGCTGGTGGTCTCTTACACCACCGTTTCACCCTTACCGACCGCGTGAAGCGACCGGCGGTTTGTTTTCTGTGGCACTGTCCCGCGGGTCACCCCGGGTTGCCGTTAACAACCACCCTGCCCTGTGGAGCCCGGACGTTCCTCGGCAGTGTCTCCGAAGAGACGCTGACGCGACCGCCCGGCCGACTCGTCCGCCGCGCGCATGATGATACGCAACATGGAAAGAACACAGTGATGCACCTGTCGCTGCCCGCCATCGGGCTGCTCGTGGTCGCCGGTCTGGCGGCCGGGATCGTCAACGGAATCGCCGGGGGCGGGTCCCTGCTGACGTTCCCGGCCCTGCTCGCGGCCGGTCTGCCGCCGGTCTCGGCGAACGTCACGAACTCGGTGAGCGTCGCGCCGGGGTACCTGTCCAGCGTCTACGGCAGCCGGCGGGAACTCGCCGGCCAGAAGCGGCGGGCGTGGACGCTCGTCCCGATCGCGGTCGTCGGCGCCGGTATCGGCTGTGTGCTGTTGCTGATCACACCGGGTGACATTTTCGAGTACATCGTCCCGTTCCTGGTACTCGGGGCCACCGCGGTGCTCGCGTTCCAGGACCAGCTGAAAGGCCTGGCCCGGCGCGGCCGGACCACGACGATGGTGGGCCTCACGTTCGTCGGCTCCGCGTACGGCGGCTACTTCGGCGCGGCGCTCGGCGTCGTCCTGGTCGCGGTGCTGGCCCTCGTGATCGACGAGACGCTGCAGCGGGTGAACGCGCTGAAGAACGTGCTCAGCGCGACGGTCGGGCTCGTCACCGTCGCGGTCTACGCGCTGTTCGGCCCGGTGAGCTGGCTCGGGGTCGCGGTCACCGCGCCCGCCACCATCGTCGGCGGCTACCTCGGTGCGAAGCTCGCCAAGAAACTCTCGGCGCAGGCCCTGAAAATCACGGTCGTCGTCTTCGGCACGGTGATCGGCCTCGTGCTGCTCTACCGGGCGATCTGGTAGAGCAGCACGAGCCGAGCTCAGGTGGACGACGTCTTGCCGTCCGCCACCAGCTCCGGAATGTCGTGCACCTTCGGGTCACCCTGCTCGGCGGTGTAGTCCGACGGCTTGGTGAGGTCCTCGCCGTCCGGCACCTTGCCCGCACGCAGGCCCCACGTCACCAGCATCGCGACGATCAGGTTCACCGCCACCGCGAGGAACCCGGTGTAGATCGTCCACTTGGTGTCGAGGCCCAGTTCGGAGAGCTTGAACGCCGAGCCGCCGAAGTGTTCCCGCTTCGTCGCCGGGTTCGGGATCGTCCAGAGCATCCAGAAGCCCGCCGCCATGCCGGCGGCCCAGCCCGCGACCAGACCCCACTTGTGGAACCAGCGGGTGAACACGCCCAGCGCCACCGCGGGCAGCGTCTGCAGGATGATCACACCGCCGATGAGCTGCAGGTCGATCGAGTACTGGGTGTCCAGGCCGAGCACCAGGATCACGGCGACGAACTTCACCGCGAGCGACGCCAGCTTCGACACCCGCGCCTCCTCGGCCGGGGAGGCCGACGGGCGGATGTACTCGGTGTAGATGTTGCGCGTGAACAGGTTCGCGGCCGCGATCGACATGACCGCCGCCGGCACCAGCGCACCGATCCCGACCGCGGCGTGCGCGATCCCGGTGAACCACGAGGGGAACGCCCAGTCGAACAGCAGCGGCACGACCGTGTTCCGGTCACCCGCGACGCCGGCCTCGGGATCCGCCCCGACCGGCACGATCTTCGCCGCGATGGCCATCAACCCGAGCAGCGCCAGGAGCCCCAGAACGAACGAGTACGCCGGCAGCGCCGCCATGTTGCGCTTCACCGTGTCCCGTGACCGGGCCGCCAGCACCCCCGTCAGCGAGTGCGGGTACAGGAACAGCGCCAACGCCGACCCGAACGCCAGCGTGATGTAGTTCAGCTGGTTGTTGGCGTTGAGCAACAGCCCGGAACCCGCCGCCTGCGCGGCCGGCGCGCTGAATTTCGCCCCCGCGGCCTCGAAGATCGCGTCCCAGCCGCCGAGCTTCGCCGGGATCACGATCACCGCGACGATGACCGTCAGGTAGATCAACGTGTCCTTGACGAACGCGATGAGCGCCGGTGCCCGCAGCCCCGAGTTGTAGGTGTAGATGGCCAGGATCAGGAACGCGATCGTGATCGGCCACTTGCCTTCCACGCCCATCGCCTTGAGCACGGCCTCGATGCCGACCAGCTGCAGCGCGATGTACGGCATCGTCGCGACGAAGCCGGTGATCGCGACCAGCAGCGCCAGCGTGGACGAGCCGAACCGGGCGCGGACGAAGTCGGCCGGGGTCACGAACCCGTGGACGTGCGACACCGACCACAGCCGCACCAGCGGCAACAGCACGATCGGGTACAGCACGACCGTGTACGGCAGCGCGTAGAAGCCCAGCGCGCCGGCGCCGTACATCAGCGCGGGCACCGCCACGAACGTGTACGCGGTGTAGAGGTCACCGCCGAGCAGGAACCAGGTGATCCAGCCGCCGAAGTTGCGGCCGCCGAGCCCCCACTCGTCGAGGTGTTCCATGCTCTCGGGCCGGCGCCAGCGTGACGCGACGAAGCCCAGCACGCTGACGAGCGCGAACAGAATGCAGAAAATGACCAGCTCGGTGACTTTGACGTCCATGGTTCACCGCCCCCGCGTCTGGCGGTAGACGACGAGCGTCACGATGACGCTCAGCACCACGAACAGCAGCTGCAACCAATAGAACCGCGGAATACCCCAGAGGGTGGGATCCGTCCCGTTGTAGAGCATGGGGATCAGCGGAACGATGATCGGTATCAACAACAGCCAGTACCAGTGGTTACGGTCGGACCGGGCCGGTGGCTCCGGGGGCCGTTCCTCTGTAGTGGACATGTGGCGGTCTCCTCACGTGCGCGCTGTGACGAGCTGCAAGTGACACAGGCCACAAGACACTAGCCCGCAGACCTCGCCCGAGGAACCGATGCCGCGCTCAACGGCCTACGCGGCGCGCCCGGCGGTCGGCGCCGGTTCGCTGCTCCTGCGCCGCGAGGCTGAGGTGTGGGGCGCCGTCGCGGCCAGCGGCGGGACACCGGACCACGACGACGAGTGCGGGGCGGGTGTCGCCATGTTCTAGGTGAGGTGGTGGGTGTCGTTCACCAGGCGCACGCTGGCCGGGCCGTCGGCGTACCAGTCCACCTCGGAGACGCCGGTGACGTCGAGTTGCAGGCGGTACAGCATGATCGGCGGCGCTTCGAGCGCGAACCGCAGCAGCGTCTTCAGCGGCGTCACGTGCGACACCACGACGAGCGTCTTGCCCTCGTGCTCGGCGAGCAGACGGTCGCGTGCCCTGGTCACCCGCTCGGCGACCGCGGCGAAACTCTCCCCGCCCGGCGGCGCGACCCCGTCGGACCCCAGCCACGCACTCAACGCCTCGGGATCGGCGGCGTGGATCTCCGCGAACGTCAGGCCTTCCCAGGCTCCGAAGTCCGTCTCGACCAGGTCCTCGTCGACGATCACGTCGAGCCCGGCGGCCTTCGCGATCAGCTCGGCGGTGTGCCGCGCCCGGCGCAGCGGCGAGCTGACCACCAGGTCGAGCCCTTCGCGCGCCCCGAGTCTGGCCGCCACCCGCTCCGCCTGCGCGACCCCGTCCTCCGACAGCTCGACGTCGCCCCGCCCGGAGAACCGTTTCTCCGGCGAGAGCACCGAGGACGCGTGCCGGACCAGCACCGTCGTGGTGGCCGTGCGTTGCGGCCCCCGGCTCCATCCCGGCGCTTTTGCCGACGCCGCCCGAGTCGCCACCGCTCGCATGTCCGGTGCGGCACCGATCGCCGACGCCTCCGCCGGTGCGGTCGCGACCGAGCCGGTACCCGGCGCCGTTTCGCCGTCGAGCGCGGGCGCCGCCTCGACGTCGTCACCGGTGTAGTTGGCCTCGATGATTTCGCCGTCCATGGCGGCGTTGGCCAACGCGTCGGCGGCACCGTTCTGCGCCCGGGGAATCCAGGTGAGCGTGGTCTGCGGGAACGAACGCAGCAGCTCGGTGGCCCGGGCGACGAGCGGCTTCAGGTGCGGCTGCTTGACCTGCCAGCGCCCCGAGCACTGCTCGATGACCAGCTTGGAGTCCATCCGGACGTCGACCTGCTCCGCCCCGAGCTCCCGCGCGGCCTCGAGCCCGGCGATCAGCCCCGAGTACTCCGCGACGTTGTTCGTCGTGACGCCGAGCCCCGCGGCCCGCTCGGCCAGCAGCGCGCCGGTGCCGGCGTCGAGCACGACCGCGCCGTACCCGGCGACCCCCGGGTTGCCCCGGGACCCCCCGTCGGCCTCGACGACGACGTGGCGCGGACTCACAGCCCGGACTCCCCCGTCCGCACCAGGATGCGGCGGCACTCCTCGCAGCGCAGCACCTCGTCCTCGTCGGCCGCGCGGGCTTCCTGCAGGGCCGTGCCATACAACTCGATGCGGCACCCGCCGCAGCGCCGGGCCCGCAGCGCGGCGGCGCCGATGCCCCCGCTGGACGCGCGGAGCTTCTCGTAGAGCGCACGCAGGTCCTCGGGGATCGAGGCGGCGATCGGCTCCCGCTCGGCGGTGCGCGCGGCGACGTCGGCGTCGATCTCGTTCTCGATCGCGTCGCGCCGGACCTCCAGCGCGGCCAGACCCTCGTTCGCGGCGTCGAACCGGTCCTGCACGCCGGAGCGGACCGAGTCGGCGTTCTCGCGCTCTTCCATCAGCACCAACTCGTCGTCCTCCAAAGCGGACTGGCGGGCGCCCAGCGAATCGACCTCGTGCTGCAGCCGCTCCAGCTCCTTCGCCCCGACCGCGCCCGACTGCATCCGCTGCGTGTCGCGCTCGGCCCGTGCGCGGACCTGCTCGACCTCGTTCTCCAGCCCGCGGATCTTCCGGTCGAGCCCTTCCACCACCGACTCGGCACCGGCCAGCTCGTCGCGCAGCTCGGCCAGCGACGCGGCGGTCTTCTCGATCTCGGCGTGTTCGGGCAGCGTGCGCTTCTTGTGCGCGAGCTGGTCGATCGAGAGGTCGACCGCCTGCAGGTCGAGCAGGCGGAGCTGATCTGCGGCAGGGGCCTTCACGATGCTCCTTCTCGTGGGTGATCCGGCACCACGGCACGGGTCCACGGATCGGTGACGAGGTCGGATACGAAGGTCTCCACCGTAGCGGGCCCGACCGACGAAACGAGGGCGGCGGCCGCCTGGGCCAGCCAGGGCTGCTCGGTGGCCCAGTGGGCGGCGTCGAGCAGCGCGGGACCGCCGGACTCGGCGTGCTCGGAGGCCGGGTGGTGGCGCAGGTCGGCGGTGAGGAACGCGTCGACGCCCGCACCGGTGGCGTCGCCCAGGTAGGAATCGCCGGCACCGCCGCTGACGGCCACCGTGCGCACGACGCGACCGGGATCGCCGGCCAGGCGGACCCCGCCCGGCGTCGCCGGCAGCACGCGCGCGGCCAGCGCGGTGAGGTCCGCGGCGGTCAGCGGCTCCGGTAGCGTGCCGATCCGCCCGATACCGAGGTTCGCGGCGTCCGGGCGCGGGTGCAGCGGGCGCAGGTCACGCAGGTCGAAGCGGGCGGCGAGCGCGTCGGAGACGCCGGGGTCGGCGGAGTCGGCGTTCGTGTGGGCGACGAACAGGCCGGCACCGGCCCGGATCAGGCGGTGCAGCGTGCGCCCCTTGGGCGTCGACGCCGGGATCGCGGTGACGCCGCGCAGCAGCAGCGGGTGGTGCGCGACGAGCAGGTCGGCGCCCCACTCCAGCGCCTCGTCGACGGTCGCCGCGACGACGTCGACGCAGAAGTAGACCTTGCGCACACCGGCCGACGGGTCACCGCACACCAGCCCGACCGCGTCCCAGCTCTCGGCGAGTTCCGGCGGGTAGAGCCGGTCGAACACGGTCGTGACGTCGCTGATGGTGACCACGTCAGCAGGCTAGTGCGTGCCGGATCACCGCCTCGGGGTCACCGGCGTGGTAGATCCGCTCGGAGGGCTCGATGTTGTCGAGGAACTCCTGGTACCGGACCGCGTAGGCGAGGTGGGCCAGGGGTTCGGCGAGGCGCAGCGCCTCGGCCGGCCGCGATCCCGGCGCGGCCTGCTCCCAGGCCGAGACCCAGACGCGCCGCGCGGTGTCCCGCCGCTCCGGCGGCAGGTAGTCGATCGCCCGCAGCCCGTCCTGGACCGGGTTGCCCCAGCACGCGTCGGCGAAGTCCAGGATCCGGGTCCCGCGCCAGTTCCCGGGGTGGAAGTCGCCGTGCACGAACGTGTCGGGCAGCCCGCACCCGTCCAGCGCGCTCCACCGGGGCGCCAGCGCCCGTACCCGCTTCCGCTCCTCGTCGGTGAGGTCGAGCCGCCCGAGCACGGCCTCCACCTGCGCCGCGAGCACCTCGGACGTGCGGACGCGCAACCCGCCGCGGACGGTGACCGCGGCCTGGGCCGCCACGAACCGGCGGACGGTGGTCTCCACCTGGGCGTCGGTCGCCTGCCACAGGTCCTCACCCGGGACGTCGGCGAGCAGCACCCGGCCCGGGGCGGAGGCCAGCACGCCGGGCACCAGGTCCGGGTCCACGGAGGCCAGCACCGCGATCGCCGCGGCCTCGTCGGCGGCGAACGGCGGGGTCGCCTTGAGCCAGGCGTGGCCACCGGCCACCGGCAGCCGCCACAGCCCGGCGAGGTTCCATGTCTTGTGCTGGACCGGCCGCCCGGTCAGCCGCACGTGCGAGGAGGCCCAGCCGAGTAGCTCCGCGACCCCCGCCGCGGTGGCCCACGGGAGCCGCAGCGGTTCGTCGGCGACGGGGAACGCGGTCGGCCGCAGCGCGATCGCCGGCCGGGCCGAGGCCTCCACCTGGTAGCGCACGTGCCCGTCCCGGGCCCCGTCCCCGCCGACGACGTCGAGCAGGCGCAGCACGGTGACCGGAACGCCCAGGACCTCCTCCAGGCCGGCCACCACCGGCCCCACCTCGGCCCACCACTCCGGCGAGACCGCGAACGGCCCCACTTCCCCGAGGCGCTCGCTCCCGAGCGTCACCACCGCGCTGAATGTCCGAGCCACCGGTCGAGGGTCCCAGCCCGACCCAACCGAATTCAGGCCGGGCGAGGCGTCAGGTGCGTACTCAGGAAGTCCGCGACCTTGTGCACGTACACCACCCGGTTCGGCTTCTTCAGCAGGACGTGGCCTTCGTCCTCGAAGCGCAGGTACTGCACCGGCGCGTTCCGCGCCTCCAGGGCCGCCACCGCCTGCTCGGCCTCGTAGAGCGGCACGTTCGTGTCGTTCGTGCCGTGCACCACCAGCAGCGGCGCGGTGAGGCGGTCGATGCGGTGGATCGGCGAAAGCTCGCGGAGCAGCTCGCGGTCGTCCTCGGGATGGCCGTACTTGCTCACCGCGGCGGCCGCCACCCACGGCTCGGTGCGCTCGTAGAACGTCTGCAGGTCCGACATCCCGCAGGTGTCGACCCCGACCGCGAACAGGTCGGGGAACCAGGTCAGCGCCACCAGCGTGAGGTAGCCGCCGTAGGAACGCCCGAACACGCCCAGCCGTCCCGGCGCGGCGATCCCGGCGTCGAGCAGGTACCGCGCGCAGGACCGGACGTCCTCGATGCCGTCGTGGCGCTTCTCGACGTTGTCGGCGTTCACGAACGCCCGCCCGAACCCGGACGACCCGCGGACGTTCGGCGCGAACACGGTGATCCCCCGCGACACCAGCTCGCGGAAGAGCGGGTTGTAGACCGGCCGCTCCTGCGCCTCGGGACCGCCGTGGAAGTGGATGACGGTGGGCCCGGGAGCCCCGGAACCGGGGTACAGCCACCCGGTCAGCTCCAGACCGTCGTGCGCCTCGAACCGGTGCAACTCCGGCGCGATCGACGCCGCCGGCAGCGGCGGTGGATACGTCACCGGCTTCGCCGCGCCGGACGACACCTCGACCGTCCAGATCGTCGGCGGCAGCGACGGGCCCTCCGCGGTGAGCGCGAGCGTCGAGGCGTCCCCGGACAGCGACAGGTGGCCGACCACGTCCCCGGGCAGGTCGGTGACGGCCCGCTGCTCCCCGGTACGCAGGTCGAGCAGCGAGACCTCGCTGCGGCCCCCGAACACGTTCCAGAGCAGCGCGGCCAGCGTGCCGTCCTCGCTGAGCGTGAAGTACTCCAGCTCGGCGTCGTCACGCGACGCGACCACCCGGGGAACGCCGTCGGTGCCCAGCGGCACCGCTACCAGCGCCGGCAGCGAGCGCCCGACGTCGGTGCGCACGTAGACCAGGTCAGCAGCGAAATGTCCGACGTCGGTCGAGCCCTCACCCTCTCCCGGGTACAGCCGGTGCGACGAACCGGACTCCACGTCGACGATCTCGAGCCAGCGTGCGCTCCGCGGCCCGCAGCGCACCAGCGCGGAACGGCCGTCGCGGCTCACGTCGACCGCGGCGCGGAGGTCGGCCTCGCCGACCGTGACCCGCCACCCGGTGGACGGGTCGATCAGGTGCGCGGCACTCCAGCCGATCGCGTCGGCCTCGGCCACGGCCAGCGACGCACCGTCGTGGCTCCAGTGGCCGAACCACCCGTTCGTGCGGCCGAACCCGCCGATCTGGTGCAGGTCGGTGCCGTCCGGACGGATCACCCAGATCTCCGTCCGGTCGGACCCACCGGGGGCGATCAGCACGGCGATCCAGTCGCCCCGCGGTGACCACCGCACCTGCTCCACTGGCTCGGGTCCGGTCTCGATCAGGACCGGATCCCCACCGCCGACGGGACTCGTCCAGAGCCTCGGCTCTCCGCTCCGGTCCGACACGTACGCGATCGTGTCGCCGGACGGGGAGAGCGACGGCCCCCAGCTGGCCGGCGCGGCTGCGGGATCCGCAGCGTACGGCGCAGCAGCCGGAAGAGCCCCGTCGTCGATACCAGTGGTCATCCAACTCCCTTCGTCTGCAACCACATCTCCAGCAACCCCAGCTGCCAGAGCGCGTTGGACCCGAGCGTCGTCCGGGTCTCGTTCGGTTTGTCGAGCAGGGCGCTCACCTGCCCGCGGTCGAAAATTCCCCGCTGCCGGGCGGCGTCCGACGTCAGAGCGTCGGCGACCTGCTCCAGCAGCGGCCCGGACAGGTGCCGGATCGCCGGTACGGGAAAATACCCCTTGGTCCGGTCGATGACTTCGTCCGGTACTACCCCTCGCGCCGCGGCCTTGAGGATGCCCTTGCCGCCGGACGCGAGCTTGAGCCGGGGCGGACACGCCGCCGCCAACTCCACCAGCTCGTGGTCCAGGAACGGTACCCGGGCCTCGAGCCCCCACGCCATGGTCATGTTGTCGACCCGCTTGACCGGATCGTCCACCAACATGATCTGGCTGTCGAGGCGTAACGCGGCATCAATCGTCTCTTCCGCCCCCGGAACTGCGAAATGCGCCTGCACGAACGCCTTGCTGACGTCGGTCGCGAGGCGCCAGTCGGGCTGGAGCAGATCGTTGAGCGCGTCGTGGCCCCGGTCGAAGAACACGTTCCGGTACGCGTCCAGCGCGTCCCGGCGGGGCACGTCGGAGAGCGGCGGGTACCAGTCGTAACCAGCGAAGACCTCGTCCGCGCCCTGGCCGGACTGGACCACCTTCACGTGCTTGGCGACCTGCTCGGACAGCAGGTAGAACGCGACGCAGTCGTGGCTGACCATCGGCTCGCTCATGGCCCCGATCGCCGCGTCGACGGCCGGCACCATGTTCCGGGTCTCGATCCGGATCTGGTGGTGGTCGGTGCCGAACCGCTCGGCGATCAGATCGGAGTAGACGAACTCGTTGCCGCTCTCGCCGCCGGCGTCCTCGAACCCGATGCTGAACGTCTGCAGGCCGGTCTGGCCCGACTCGGCCAGCAGCGCGACGACGAAGCTGGAGTCGAGCCCGCCGGAGAGCAGCACGCCCACCGGCACGTCGGCGACCATGCGCCGCTCCACCGCGAGCCGCAGCGCCGCGAGCGTCCGTTCGCGCCACTCGTCGTCCGTGAGCTCCGTTCCCCGGGTGTGCTCGGGCTTCCAGTAGAGGATCTCGTCGGTGGTGCCGTCCGGCTCGATCACCCGGATCGTCGCCGGCGGCAGCTTGCGCACCCCGTTGAGGATCGTGCGTGGCGCCGGCACCACCGAGTGGAACGTCAGGTAGTGGTGCAGCGCGACCGGGTCGACCGAGGTGTCCAGGTCACCGGCCGCCACCAGCGCCGGTAACGTCGACGCGAAGCGCAGCCGGCCGTTGGTCTCGGACAGGTACAGCGGCTTGATGCCGAGCCGGTCCCTGGCCATCACCAGCCGGCCGCTCTCCCAGTCGCTGATCACGAACGCGAACATGCCGAGGAACTTCTCGACGCAGCGCTCGCCCCAGCGGTGATAGGCCTTGAGGACGACCTCGGTGTCCGACGTCGAGAAGAACCGGTATCCGGCGGCCTTCAGCTCGTCACGCAGCTCGCGATAGTTGTAGATGATCCCGTTGAACACGAGCACCAGCCCGAGTTCCTCGTCGACCATCGGCTGCGCGCCGGCTTCGGACAGGTCGATGATCTGCAGGCGGCGATGTGCCAGGGCGAGTGGCCCCTTGGACCAGTACCCGCCGCTGTCCGGCCCCCGGTCGATCAGGCTCGGCACCATCCGGGCGACCGCGTCGACGTCCGCGGCCCTCCCGTCGAGACGAAACTCTCCGCCGAATCCGCACATCGAGTTCTCTCCTTAACTTCGACTACAAAATCCAGGTGTCCTTGGCACCGCCGCCGCGCGAGGAGTTGACGACCAGGCTGCCTTCCGGGGCCACCCGGGTCAGCGCGGCCGGAGCCACGGTCGGGTTCTCCCCCATGAAGACGAAGGCCCGCAGGTCGACGTGGCGGGGCGTGAGCCGGTTACCGTCGAAGACGGGGTGCGTGGACAGGTGCATGGTTTCCTGCGCGATCCAGCGGTGCGGAGCGGCCTTGATCTGTCGCCGGACCGCGTCGAGCTCCTCCTCGGTCGCGCGCGGGCCGATCAGCACCCCTTCGCCGCCGTACCCGTCGACCGGCTTCACCACCAGCTCGCCGAGCCGGCGGAGCACCTCGTCGCGCTGCTCCGCATCACCGCAGAGGTACGTGGGCACGTGCGCGAGGATCGGCTTCTCACCGAGGTAGTACTCGATGAAGTCGGGCACGTACGCGTAGATCGCCTTGTCGTCGCCGACCCCGTTGCCGGGCGCGTTCGCGAGCGTCACGGTGCCGGCCCCGACCGCGGACAGCAGCGGCGGTCCGAGCGGCCGCCCGTCACCGGCCGGCGCGTGCACCAGCGTGTCCTCGTCCAGCCGCAGGTAGATCACGTCGACTCGGCGACGGGTGCCGTGCCGGTGCAGGTAGACCGTGCGGTCGTCGACGACCAGGTCGGTGGTGCGCACGACCGGCACGCCCATCTCCTCGGCCAGGAGCTGGTGCTCGAACCAGGCCGAGTCGACCGGGCCCTGGCTCAGCACGACGATCTGCGGGCTGGTGGACGTCCGCGGCGGCGCGGCCGCCTCCAGCGTCGAGCGCAGTAACGCCGGGAGCGTCTCCACCGAGTGCAGGCCGGCCGGGCGCGGCAGGTCGGGCCAGATGTGATCGGTCAGGCGCCGGTTGGCCACCGAGTACCCCAGGCCGGAGGGCACCCGGAGGTTGTCCTCCAGGACGCTCCAGTTGCCCGCGGCGTCGTGCACCAGGTCCATGCCGGCGATGTGGGCGCGCACCGGCTGCCGGATCAGCGCGGCCAGCGGCAGCAGCCCGGGGGCGCCGTCGACGACCCAGGCCGGGATGACGCCGTCCTCGACGACCTCCCGGTCGGCGTAGACGTCCTTGAGGAACGCGTCGAGCGCCCGGGCCCGCTGCACCAGGCCCCGGCCGAGCGCCTCCCAGTCCTCGCCGGACACGATCCGCGGGATGACGTCGAGCGGGAACAGCCGGGCGGTGGTCTCCCCGGCGACCCGGAACGTCATCCGGTGCGAACGCTGCTCGGCGTCGCGCTCCTTCTCCCGGTCCCGGATGCCGCCTGCCCCGAGCCGTTCGAGCAGCTGCAGCATCGGTTCGTAGACCGGCACCACGCTTCCGTCGGACGCGATGACCTCGTCACCGCGGGCCTGTTCCTGCTGGTAGCCGGCGAGCAGTGCCTCCTGGCCCCCGAACCCGCCCACGGTCACCGCGCCACCGGCGCGGGTCTCGGCCAGCAGCATGTCGACGACGTCGGCGAGGCGGCCGCGGCGGGCGAACACGCGCCGCTGACGGTCGGCCGCGCTGCCGCGGGCGAGCGCCTGGCCGGCCAGCGCCGACACGTACTCCCAGTCGCCGGCGGCTTCCAGCTGGGGGCGCAGCGAGCCGACCAGGCTCCTGATCGCCTCACCGGCCGGCACCGGGCGCGCGAAGCCGGAGAGGTCGACGAGGTCGCCCTCCAGACCCGAGCGGGCCGCGCGCCACATCGCCGCGCGCTGCAGCGGACCGCGGATGCGCGTCAGCGGATAGCGGTTGGCCACCGCGTCGCGCTCGCGCCGCACCAGGGCCCGGAACAGCCCGGCCAGCAGCACGACGGTGTCGACGGACGGGCAGGCGTCGGTGACCCGGAGCTCGATCGTGGGCACGTGCGCCGAGGGCCGCACGTCGAAATAGATCATCCCGGGGTCGGTGATCGTGCCGGAGGCGATCAGCTCGGCCACCAGCGAGTCGTGGTCCTCGGCCGTCTCGACCAGCCCGCTGGCCCCGGCCGTCGGCCACCGCTGCCAGAGCAGCGACCGGATGCTCGAGTAGCCGGTGTCCTCCCCCATCCAGAACGGGGAGCTCGCGGAGATCGCCAGCAGCGCAGGCAGGTACTGGGAGACGCGCTGGGCGACCGCGACCGCCACGTCCCGGTCGGGGATGCCGACGTGCACCTGGGCGCCGCAGATCAGCTGTTCGCGCGCGAGGAGCTGGTAGTCGTCGAGCATGCGTTCGAACCGCGCGTTCGGGGTGACGGCGAGCTCCTCGACGTCCACCAGCGGGACCGTGCCGGCCGCGACGATGCCCAGGCCGAGCGCGTCGGCGACCTGGCAGGCCTGCCGCCGCAGCGCGATCAGTTCGTCGCGCAGGCGCTCGAGGCCGATGTGCACCTTGGTGTTGGTCTCCAGCACGGAGCGGTGCAGCTCCGGCGAGAACGAGGCGGCCGGGAGGTGGTCGAGGATCTCCGGTGCGCGCGGTACGAGCTCGCGGCTGTCCAGGTCGACGACGTGGAACTCCTCCTCGACGCCGAGGTTCAGCAGTTCCGGTGCCGGGACCGCCGCCGCGTCCGCCAAGTCACGAGTCACCACGGCGTCACGTTCTCCGCTCACCTACCCACCACCTTCGCGCGTGCCGCCGTGCGGCGGCTGGATCTGCGAGAACCGATGGTTTCCGGCTTGCGTACCTGAGCCGTGAGGTGCCGGTAAATTCCCCGCAACACATGGACCCTCACTCTCGCCCGTTTCGTCCCGCACATTTCGAGAACCAGGTCTCATGGTGCCCCCGGCGGACCACTGCGAACCGTGTTCCGCTGCGGCACGAGTCACTCTCCGCGTGCGTGGATTTTCTGTTTTGGGGGCATTCAAGTCCGTGGGGGTGGGGCTCATGACACGGGTGATGTTGCTGGGAGCGGACGGTTTTGTCGGTGCACACGTCGGGGCGCGGCTCGCGTCGGAGCCGGAGGTCGAGGTCACCACCGTGACCAGGCGCGGTGACGTCGACGCCGACGTGCGGCTCGACCTCGCCGAGAGCCCCGTCGCGGTCGCGCACACGCTCCGCGACGCCGCACCGGACGTCGTCGTCAACTGCGCCGGGTCGACGGCCGGGGAGGCGTCGTCGCTGGCCGCGAACAACCTGGTCGCGGTCGGCAACCTGGTCGACGCCGTGCTGACGGCCGGCCGTCCGCTGCGTCTCGTGCACCTCGGGTCGGTGGCCGAGTACGGGCGGATCCCGGCCGGTGCGGCCGCCCGGGAGGACTCACCGGAACGTCCGGTGACGCCGTACGGGCTCACCAAACTCGCCGCGACGCACCTCGTCCGCACGGCCGCCGCGGCCGGGGTGGACGCGGTGACGCTGCGCGTGACGACCCCGATCGGACCGGACGCACCGGTCTCGACGCTGGCCGGCCGGCTCGTCGGGCAGCTACGTCAGATCGAGGCCGAGGGCGCGGGCGGGGTCACGACCGGCCCGCTCGACGACGTCCGTGACTTCGTCGACATCCGCGACGTGGCCGAGGCGGTCGTGGCGGTGGCGTTGCGGCCCCGGGGACGCGCCGCGCTGCCCTCGGTGCTCAACGTCGGCAGCGGCGTCGCGACGCCCACCCGCGACATGGTGAGCGCTCTGCTCGCGCTGGCCGGCTTCACCGGCGGCCTGCGCACCGACGGTGGCGGCGCCTCCCGCGAGACCGCACTGCCGTGGCAACACGCCGACATCACCCGGGCCGTCGAGGATCTCGGCTGGTCCCCGCGGCGCACGCTGGAGTCGTCACTCCACGATCTGTGGCACTCCGCGCTGGCTCCGTGCTGACGGCGACGCGCAGGCCGAGCAGGTGCCCCACCAGGTGACCTCGGCCTCCTCCAGGGTGAAGCCGTAGGTGTCCGCCGGGACCAGGCAGGGTGCCTCGCCGGTCGCGCAGTCGACGTCCTCGACCTGCCCGCACCCGCGGCAGACCAGGTGGTGGTGGTTGTCGGCCACCCGGGCCTCGTAGCGCCGCGCGCTCCCGGCGGGCTCGATCACCCGGGCCAACCCGCTCTCCACGAGCACTCCGAGCACGTCGTAGACCGCCTGGGTCGAGACCGCACCGAGGCGGGCGCGCACGGCGTCGGCCAGGGAATCGACGGTGGGATGACCACCGCGGGTCAGCTCCGTGAGCACGGCGAGCCGCGGGTTGGTGACGCGCAGCCCCGCCGAACGCAGGCGCTCGCGGTTCTCGTCGATCCTGGACACGGACGCGGAATACCTGCCTGGAACTCGTCCATTCCTCGCCGGCCCGACTTTTTACGGATCCAGCAGGCCGGCGTCGTGCAGGTGCTCGAAGATCAGCCGGTCGACCGGTGAGATGCGGCCGAGATCGGCCATCGTGAGCCAGCCGATCTCGGCGATCTCGTTCGCGGCGACGAACTCCCCGGAGTGGTCGGCCGTGTAGCACGTCATCCGGACGTCGACGGGGTGGCCGTGTGCCGGGGCCTCGAACGTGCCCAGGTGCCGGGCGCTCGCCCGGTCGATGCGCACCGAGAGCTCCTCGTCGATCTCCCGGACGAGCGTGTCGAGGTCGGACTCGCCCGCCTCGCGCTTCCCGCCCGGGAGATACCAGACGTCCTTACCGTGCGACCGGGTGCTCAGAATCCGGCCGTCCCGGAGATGAATCCACGCGATCTTGTCGATCATCGCCGAGAGGGTAGCGCCTCCCGAGGAGGACCAGTACGGCCGCGCCACTCACCACGGCGACGATCGCGCTCGTCAGGAACACGCGGTCCAGGCCGTCGGCGTAGGCGGTACGCAGCACCGCCTCCGGGATCCGGCCGACGAGTTCGGCGTACCCGCCGCCGGTCAGCGCTTTCGCCGCCGCGCGGTCGCCGAGGACGTCGTCGGCCGCGCCGGTCACCAGCGTCGCGAAGATCGGCAGGGCGACCGCGTACCCGATCTGCCGGGCGGTGTTCGACGCCCCGCTCGCCATCCCCGCCCGCTGCGGCGGCACCGCGGCCAGCGCCGCCGACGCCAGCACGGGGGTGCTCAGCCCGACGCCGATACCGGTCACGGCCAGCCCGGGGATCAGCGCGCCCCAACTCGAGGACGGCCCGACCAGCAGGCAGAGCGCGTTCCCCGCCCCGACCAGCAGCAGCCCGATCCCGATCGAGTACCGGGCCGGCACCCCGTGGAGCAGCCGTCCCCCGCCGCCGGCCACGACGAACCCGACGACCGCCATCGGCGCGAGCACCAGCCCGGTGTCCATCGCGCTGAGTCCCAGCACCGACTGCGCCCAGATCGACGCGAAGATCAGGTTGGCGAACGCCGACGCGGTGAGGCCGGCGGCCGCGAACACGGCCACCGAGAACGCGGGCCGCCGGAAGAGCGTCAGGTCCAGCATCGCGTCGTCGTTGATCTTCTCCAGGACGAGGAACACGACCGTCACCACCACGGCCGCCGCGAGCACGGCGATCGTGCCGCCGTCGGTCCAGCCGGCGTCGCCGGCGCGGATCAGGCCGTAGACGAGCAGCGCGGCGGCCGCGGTGAACGCGCACACGCCCGGCAGGTCGAGGCGGGCGCCCGCGGCCTGCCGGTCCCCCGGAACGCTGCGGCGGGCCAGCAGCAGGGCCGCGACGGCGACCGGCAGGTTCACCAGGAAGATCGACCGCCAGCCCACGTGTTCGGTGAGCACCCCACCGAGGAGCGGGCCGGCCGCCGCGGCCGCCCCGTTGGCCGCGCCCCAGATCCCGAACGCGACCGAACGGTCCCGCCCGGAGTAGGCCAGCCCGAGGATCGAGGCGTTCGTGCCGTACATCGCGGCCGCGCCGAGGCCCTGGACGCCCCGGGCGGCGATCAGGAACTCGATGTTCGGTGCCGCGCCGCAGGCCAGCGAGGCCACCGCGAAGACGATCAGGCCGGTGACGAACACCCGGCGGTGGCCGAGCCGGTCGGCGAGCGAACCGGCCGCCATCAGGAAGGCGGCGAGCACCAGGACGTACAGGTCCACCGTCCACTGGAGCGCGGCGAACGAGGAGTGCAGTTCGTCGGCGAGGGCCGGCGCCGCCACGCTGACGATCGTGAGGTCGACGAGGAGCATGAACGTGCTCAGGGAGACCGCGGTCAGCGGTAGCCATTTGCGCATGGGCCGAGCGTGGAGGCAAGTGGCGGTTCTTGTCGTTCGCGATTTTGATTCCGGCGGTATCTGACACTTGCTACGGTCTGTTGATGGATTTGGACGAGCTGGACCGCCAGTTGGCGCACGCACTGCAGATCGACGGGCGGGCGCCGTTCAGCCGGATCGCGGCCGTGCTCGGCACCACCGATCGCACGCTCGCGCGGCGGTACGAACGGCTGCGCTCGAACGGGGTGCTGCGCGTGGTCGGATTACCGCACGCGGCCGCGCTCGGGCACGTCGACTGGCTGGTCCGGATGCGGTGCGCGCCGGACGCCGCGATGCCGGTGGCGTCCGCGCTCGCCCAGCGGGCGGACACCTCGTGGGTACTGATCCTGTCCGGCGGCACCGAGATCAACTGCATCACGCGGACGCGCCGCCAGCAGGACGAAGGCGAACTCCTACTGCAGAAGCTGCCCCGGACGTCGGGGGTCGCGGCGGTGTCCGCGCACTGCATGCTGCGGTCGGTGGCGGGCACGAGCGGGTGGCCGGGGCGCACCGCGGCGCTGGACGCGGCGCAGGTCGCCGCCCTGACTCCCCCGGCGGCCACCGGCGGCGATCCGGTGCGCGCCACCACGGCCGACAACCAGCTGCTCGCCGAGCTGGCCAAGGACGGGCGCGCGAGCTTCCCCGCCCTCGCGGCCGCGACCGGCTGGTCGGAGTCCACGGTCCGCCGTCGCCTCGAGGCCCTGCAGCACGGCGGAGTCCTCTACTTCGACGTCGACGTCGAGCCCGCAACGCTCGGCTTCACCGCCGAGGCGGCGCTCTGGCTCACCGTCGACGCGTCGGCCCTGAACGCTGTCGGCCGCGCCCTCGCCGAGCACCCCCAGATCGCCTACGCCGCCGCGGTGACCGGCCCCTCGAACATCGCCGCCGCCGTGGTCTGCCGCGACCTGGACGGCCTCTACGACTACCTGGCCGACGGAATAGGCGCCCTCCCCGGCGTCCACCGCACCGAAACCGCCCCGGTGGTCCGCCGCCTCAAGGGAGCCGGAACTCTCCTGGTGCCGTAATGGTCGGCGCGGTAGCCGCATCGTCCATGCGACCGAGCAGAGTCACTTGCTCCTCGGTCGCGCCATTCAGCAGGGTGCCCCGTGGCGGTGCATCGCGTCTCGGTCCCGCCGGCAGGAGGCGGCGCGGTCCGCGTGCACCAGCGAGGTGCCGTCCAGCTTCTTGTTGCCGGACGGCACCTCGGCCTACAGTGTGGTTGTCAGAACCAAAGAGCCTGGTAGAGCACCAGGACCGCCACGGTCGCGACAGTTGGCGCTGTCATGATCGTGATCAGGCGCAGGGTCGGGCCCCATCCTCGGATGGCGGCCCGTACTGTTTTCCACTGGCCTTCCGGATCAGCCATTCACCTCCTCCTCTCGGTGGTTTGCCGCTGCGGCGGTGCCCGGATCAGGAGCGGTGCGGCGTGACCGCCTGACCGGTCGAATGCGCTGGAGGTTGGGCTTCCCCTTGCGCGTGGGCTTGGGCTTGGGCTTGGGCTTCGCATCGGGCTCGGGCGTGGGCTTCACCGGCCCGCTCTTGGCCCGGGCCGTGATCTTCGCGCGGGCCTTGCTCACGGCCTCGGCCTGGAGCTTTGCCCGGTCGTCGGTGGAGAAGCCCTGCGTGGGCGCGCGCCAGCAGATCGTCTGGATTCCGTTGGATGCTTTGGGGTTCCGGACCCGTTGCGTGCGCTCGGCCAGCAGTTTGGCCTTACGGAGTTCGCCGTATCCACGTTCGACGCTCCGCTCAGAGATGCCGTACCACTCCTCACCGCGGGCGGCGGCTACCGAGAAGCGTCCGGGCTTGCCCGGATCTTGCGTTTCCTTCAACGCGATCAGCAACATCGCCTTGCCCGGCAACCGGAGCGCGTCTGCGGGCGTCGAGCCGTCGACGATCGGGTCGATCCAGTAGAGGTGCGGCACGGTGAAGTACCGGTCCGAGGGGTTTGTCCCGGGGTTCTCCCAGTCGTCGCCACTTCCGTCTTCCCGACACGGCGTGATCCTCGTACCCCGCCCGACCGACTCGCGTCTCACCAGCCCGCGCTTCTCCAACTCGGTGAACGCTTTCGACGCGGCGTTGGGCGTGCACTCGCCTCCGTGGTCGGTGGTCAGCATCAACGCCCACTGCGACATCGGGAGGGGTTCGGCGTCACCGTCGATGGCCGGCCACAGCGCGTGGAGCAACAGGAGCGCGTCGAGCGCCCGCTCCTGTCGGTCGGCGAGCAACTGACCGAGGACCGAGCCGCGCGTCCCGTCGTCGGCTTTGTCGTGGAGCTGGACGAATTCCTTCCGGAGTGGCACGTACCCGCGGAGTGCCCTGTCCAGCAGCGCTCCGCGCGTACCCACGCGGTCGAGTGCCACCTCGTTTTCGAGGTCGGCGAACGGGTCGGTCATGGGCGCGACGTTACACGGATTGGTTCGGTGACTAGTTCCCTACCCGCGATCGACGAGGGACTACAAGTCGACGATCAGTGCTTCTTCAGGCGGGGTAATGCTATTCCGCTACGAAATCGATGCGAGGCCGGAGTGCGAGACCATGCGAGATCGATGCGAGACGAGATCCAGGTTACCTAGCGAGTAGGGCGGCCGGGCGGCGCAGCGGCGGGAGCGACGCCCGGGCTCCGCCCGCCGCTCGGCGGTTCTTTGCGCGAGTCTCAGGCGCTCCAGGAGGTGATCGGGTTACCTCCTGAGCGCGGCCCCGTCCTCGTGGGCACGCTCGGCATAACGGTCGATGCGCATCAGCGCGTGGTCTGGCGCTGCTTGTCGGCGGCTGCCGGATTGCCGACGAGTTCCTGCGCGCAAGTCGCGGGACGCCCAACCGTCCTCCCGTCCGGCCGCGCGTACCCGCTCTGCGGCTGCCCGTCCGACGGCTTCAGGTCAGCTCTGTCGAGGGCCGGATGGCCGGGAGCGCCCACGCGCCCAGCCAGGTCGCGTTCTGCTCGGCTCGGCCGAGCCAACGGGCCGTGCGGCCTGCGACGCCGACAGCGGCGGATCGGCCTCCTGGCCCGCCGCGTCAAAGGAGCCGGAACCCTACTGGCCTTTAACCAAACAACGGCGGTGGAGCCCGCTCAGGGCGGCGCTGCGCCGTTCTGAGCGGGCCGTGCAAGTGGGCGCAGAGGGTTTCGAACCCCCGACCCCTCGCTTGTAAGGCGAGTGCTCTTCCACTGAGCTATGCGCCCTGCATCAACGAGGGTAGCGGAGGCCGCTCACGGGGCCAGTGCCGCTACGGCGCCGGCGTAGTCGTCGGCCGAGCGGGCCACGCCGATTCCGGTGACGACCTTCCAGCGGACGATGCCGTCGGCGTCGACGAGGAACGTGCCGCGGCGCGCGGTGCCCTTCTGCTCGTCGAAGACGCCGTAGCTCTGCGCGACCGCGCCGTGGGGCCAGAAATCCGAGAGCAGCGGGAAATCGAAGCCCTCCTGCTCGGCCCACACCTTGTGGACGAAGAACGAGTCGACGCTGATCGTCAGCACCTGCACGGTGTCGTTCTGGAGGCGCGGCAGGTCCTCGCGGATCGCGGCGAGCTCGCCGGAGCACACCCGGGAGAACGCCAGCGGGTAGAACACGACGAGCACGTTCCGGGAGCCCTGGAAGTCGGCCAGTGACACCAGCTGGTGGTTCTGGTCCGGCAGCGTGAACTCCGGAGCGATGTCGCCGACTTCCACCGGCATGGTGAGTCCTTCCAGAGCACGGCAGCGGCACCGGGAGCGCGGGAAAGCGCGCTGCCGGTGTCAGCGGATGGTCGGGGTCAGCGCTTGGAGCGCGCCGCCTTCGGCGCGACCAGACGCGCGCCGGACCAGTCCTGCGCGGCGCTGATGCTCGACGTCTGCTGCAGACCCGCGGTGGGGGCCACCTCGCTGATGTCGCTCGGCTCCACGTGTCCGGGCCGGCCGGCCTTGGGTGTCAACAGCCAGACGACGCCGTTGTCGGTCAGCGGGCTCAACGCGTTGACAAGTGCATCGAACAGGTCACCGTCGTCCTCCCGCCACCAGAGCATCACGACGTCGACGACCTCATCGGAGTCTTCGTCGACCAGATCGTCGCCCACCCGTTCGGCAACGGCGTCACGCAGTTCGTCGGCGCAATCGTCGTCGAATCCGATCTCCATGACCACCTGCCCCGGCTGGATGCCGAGCCGGTCGGCCGGGCTCTTGACGCCGTCGGCGTGACCCGCGGTCGCGCTCACTCTTCGGTTCCCTCCTCCTGCTGATGGCGGCGCGTCGCCGCCTAGTTCGGTAGTCCACACATACATCCAACGCAGCGCAAGTGTTGCCAGCGATAAGTCCGCGCGCGTCGCACCCACCAGTACCTGACGGACCAGTACTTACCCGCAGGTCAACCGCCGAGAAACGAAAACCGTACCTGCCGGTCGTGGTTGTCGACATTGAGATCGACCAGACACAGGCTCTGCCACGTTCCCAGCGCCAGCCGGCCCCCCAGTACCGGCAGCGTGGCGTACGGGGGGATCAGGGCCGGCATGACGTGGCTGCGGCCGTGCCCGGGGCTGCCGTGGCGGTGCCTCCAGCGGTCGTCGGCCGGCAACAGGTCCTCCAGCGCCGCCAGCAGGTCGTCGTCGCTGCCCGCGCCGGTCTCCAGCACGGCCAGCCCGGCGGTGGCGTGCGGCACGAAGGCGTGCAGCAGCCCGTCGCCGCGCGAGCGGACGAAGTCCGCGGCGCGGTCGGTCAGGTCCTGAACGACCGGTGACGATCCGGTACGGACGGTGATGATCTCGCTGTCCACGTGTTCTATCCTGCCCGTCGCGTGCTCGCCTGGCGCATCGGGTGGGTCTGCGAAGATGTCACCCTACGGGTGGGGCACACACTACCGGCCGGTAACGGTCCCCCGGAGCTAACCATCTCCGCGCCTACGGGGCAGGATGGATCGGTAAAGCGAAGAGGCCTCGGGCGGTCGCCGACCGTGATCGACCGGACCCCACCCACCGACGAGTGTGAAGGATCGACGTGGCGAACTCACGCGAACGGCTCCCGGTGATCAGCGACGGGCTACCTAGTCAGCTCCCGGACATCGATCCCGGAGAGACGTCCGAGTGGCTCGAATCGCTGGACGCAGTGATCGACAACGCGGGCCGTCAGCGTGCCCGGTACATCATGCTGCGTCTGCTGGAGCGGGCTCGGGAAAAGCAGGTCGGTGTCCCGGCGCTGCGCAGCACCGACTACATCAACACGATCCCGCCGGAGCGCGAGCCCTGGTTCCCCGGTGACGAGCACATCGAGCGCCGGCTGCGGGCCTACATGCGCTGGAACGCCGCGATCATGGTGCACCGGGCCCAGCGCCCCGGCATCGGCGTCGGCGGGCACATCTCCACCTACGCGTCGAGCGCGAGCCTCTACGAGGTGGGCTTCAACCACTTCTTCCGCGGCCACGACGACCCGGGCGGCGGCGACCAGATCTACTTCCAGGGGCACGCCTCCCCCGGTATGTACGCGCGGGCCTTCCTCGAGGGTCGGCTGAACGAGCACCAGATGGACGGGTTCCGCCAGGAGTTCTCGCACTCCGGTGGGGGTCTCTCCAGCTACCCCCACCCACGCCTGATGCCTGACTTCTGGGAGTTCCCGACCGTCTCCATGGGTCTGGGCCCGATCAACGCGATCTACCAGGCCCGGTTCAACCGGTACCTGCACTCGCGCGGCATCAAGGACACCAGCCAGCAGCACGTCTGGGCGTTCCTCGGCGACGGTGAGATGGACGAGGTCGAGTCGCTCGGCGCGATCGGCGTCGCCGCCCGCGAGGAGCTCGACAACCTGACGTTCGTCATCAACTGCAACCTGCAGCGCCTCGACGGGCCGGTCCGCGGCAACGGCAAGGTCATGCAGGAGCTCGAGGCGTTCTTCCGCGGCGCCGGCTGGAACGTGATCAAGGTCGTCTGGGGCCGCGAGTGGGACCCGCTGCTGGCCGCCGACACCGACGGCGCGCTCGTCAACCTGATGAACACCACGCCCGACGGCGACTACCAGACCTACAAGGCCGAGTCCGGCGCGTTCGTCCGCGAGCACTTCTTCGGGCGCGACCCGCGCACCCGCAAGATGGTCGAGCACCTGAGCGACGACGAGATCTGGAACCTCAAGCGCGGTGGCCACGACTACCGGAAGCTCTACGCGGCCTACAAGTCGGCCACCGAGCACACCGGGCAGCCGACCGTGATCCTCGCCAAGACGATCAAGGGCTGGACGCTGGGCAGCCACTTCGAGGCCCGCAACGCCACCCACCAGATGAAGAAGCTGACCGAGGACGACCTGAAGGAGTTCCGGGACCGGCTCTTCCTGGAGATCCCGGACGAGAAGCTCGACAAGTACCTGCCGCCGTACTACCACCCCGGTAAGGACTCGGACGAGTACCAGTACCTGATGGAGCGTCGCCGCCAGCTCGGTGGCGCGATCCCGAAGCGCGTCGACCGCAGCAAGCCGCTGGCCCTGCCGGGCAAGGAGATGTACGCCCAGCTGAAGAAGGGCTCCGGCAAGCAGAAGATCGCCACCACGATGGCCTTCGTCCGGTTGCTGAAAGACCTGATGAAGGACAAGAACATCGGCGACCGCTTCGTGCCGATCATTCCCGACGAAGCGCGGACGTTCGGCATGGACTCGCTGTTCCCGACGGCGAAGATCTACTCGCCGCACGGCCAGCAGTACACGTCGGTCGACCGCGAGCTGATGCTGGCCTACAAGGAGTCCCAGCAGGGCCAGATCCTGCACGAGGGCATCAACGAGGCCGGATCGGTGGCGTCGTTCACCGCGGTGGCGACGTCGTACGCCACGCAGGGCGAGCCGATGATCCCGATCTACATCTTCTACTCGATGTTCGGGTTCCAGCGCACCGGCGACGGCTTCTGGGCCGTCGCCGACCAGCTGGGCCGCGGGTTCGTGCTCGGGGCCACCGCCGGGCGCACCACGCTCAACGGTGAGGGCCTCCAGCACGAGGACGGCCACTCGCTGCTGCTGGCCTCGACGAACCCGGCCGTCGTCGCGTACGACCCGGCGTACGCCTACGAGGTCGCGGTGATCACCGAGGACGGCCTGCGCCGGATGTACGGGGAGAACCCGGAGAACATCTTCTACTACTTCACCGTCTACAACGAGCCGATGGTGATGCCGGCGATGCCGGACCACGTGGACGAGGAGGGCATCCTCCGCGGCCTGTACCGGTACGCGCCGGCCACGCTGACCACCGAGGGCGCTCCGAAGGCGCAGTTGCTCGCCTCCGGGGTCGCGCTGCCGTGGGCGCTCAAGGCCCAGCAGCTGCTCGCCGAGGACTGGAACGTCGCGGCCGACGTGTGGTCGGTCACGTCCTGGACGGAGCTGCGCCGGGACGCCGTCGAGGCCGAGGAAGAGGCGTTGCTGCACCCCGACGGCGAGGCGCGGACCCCGTGGGTCACCGCCCAGCTGGCCGAGGCGCAGGGTCCGGTCGTGGCGTCCAGCGACTGGATGCGCGCGGTACCGGACCAGATCTCGCGCTGGGTTCCCGGCGACTACACCTCGCTGGGCACCGACGGCTTCGGTGCGTCCGACACCCGGCACGCGCTTCGTCGCCACTTCAAGGTCGACGCGGAGTCGATCGCGGTGGCGACGCTGCGGGCGCTGGCCAAGCGGGGCGAGATCGAGGCCTCGGTGGCGTCGGACGCGCTGGCGAAGTACCGCATCGACGACGTCACGGCGGCCCCGCCCGGCGAGACGGGCGGGGCGTCCTAACGCGCGTCCCGCGTCGCCAGAACACGCTCCGGTACCGCTTCGGCGGTGCCGGAGCGTTTTGCTGTCCGGACCGCGAAGTGGGTCAGCAGGGCCAGCCCGAGCAGCAGGTAGGCGTTCCGGACCGGCAGCAGCACCCAGACGTCGTTGGGGTGGTCGACGAACTGCGTCGCCCACATCGGTGAGAGCGCCAGCACCGCTCCGGTGGCCAGGAACGCCCGGCGGTAGCCGTCCCGCCACAGCACCGCCAGCGCCGGCAGCGCCCACACCCAGTGGTGGCTCCACGAGATCGGCGACACCAGCAGGCCGGTAAGCCCGGCCACCGCGAACGCCCCCAGCCAGTCGTCGCGCCGGGCGTACCGCACCGCCACCGCGATGCCCACCGCCGACAGCACCGCCGGGAGGACGTGATACCAGCTGCCGACGTCGCCCAGCAGACGCGTCAGCGCGCCGTACGGCGACTGGTTGCTGACGTACGGGACGCCGACGCGGGTGCTGTCGTAGAACGTGTCGCGCCAGTACACGAGCGAGGCCTCGGGCGCGACGATCCACGCGCCGAGCGTCGCGGCCCCGAACGTGACCCCGGCGACGACCGCCGCACGCACCCGCCCGGCGGCCAGCAGCAGCACGACGAAGATGCCCGGCGTGAGCTTGACCGCCGCCGCGATCCCGATGCCGATCCCCGCCGGCTTGCCCGCCGCGACCCGCCGGAAGTCGATCGCGACCAGCGCGAGGAGGAGCAGGTTGATCTGGCCCAGGAACAGCGAGTGCCAGACCGGTTCCAGCATCAGCCCGGGCACCACCCACCGCCACGGGACGAACTGACGGCAGGCCACGGCGAACGCCCCGACCGACACCAGCTCCCAGAGCACCCGGGCCGGCACCAGGGGCACCCACGACAGCGGCTCGAACAACACGGCTGCGAACGGCGTGTACGTGAACCAGTGCGCGGCCTGCTGCTCCAGGTAGAGCCGGGCACCGTCCCCGACGACCTGACCACCGAGCCGGTAGATGAAGAAGTCCAGCGGATTCCACAGCACCGCGAACACCACGACGAGCAGAACCTGAACCCCGAACACACTGGGTAACCGGAAACGATCGGGCAGCTTCATGCCCGGAACGGTCGCCCGGAACCCCGGTCGTCCACATCGGTCCGTGGACGACAGACGACCTGGTCAGCAGGCCTAATCCTCCGGGCTGACCAACCCGAACTGGTAGGCCAGGATCACCAGCTGCACCCGGTCCCGGGCGTCCAGTTTCGTCAGCAACCGGGCCACGTGTGCCTTCGCCGTGGCGATGCTGATGAACAGCTCGGCCGCGATCTCGGCGTTCGACAGCCCGCGCCCGACGAGCGTCAGGACCTCGCGTTCCCGGTCGGTGACCCCGGCGATCGAGGGACGGGCCGCCGGCGCCGGCGTGCGTCCCGCCAGCGTGTCGACGAGCCGCCGGGTGACGCTCGGCGCGATGAGCGCGTCCCCGCCCGCGACCACCCGGATCGCGGCCAGGATGTCGTCGAGTCCCATGTCCTTGACCAGGAACCCGCTGGCCCCGGCACGCAGCGCCCCGTAGAGGTACTCGTCGTCGTCGAACGTCGTCAGCACCACGACGCGGGTGTCCGGCAGCGTCTCGGCGATCTTCGCGGTGGCGGCGATCCCGTCCAGCTCCGGCATCCGCAGGTCCATCACGACGACGTCGGGCCGGTGCTCGCGCGCGAGCGCGACCGCCTCGGTGCCGGTCGAGGCCTCCCCCACCAGCTCGAGGTCGGCCGTCTCGGCCAGCAGCACACGCAGCGCGGACCGGATCAGCGGCTGATCGTCAGCCAGGACGACACTAATCATGAAGGGGGATTGTCGCCGCCACCCGGAAGCCACCCTCCGGGCGAGGTCCGGCGGCGAACGTCCCGTTCAGCAGCGTCACCCGCTCGCGCATGCCGACGATGCCGTACCCGGTGCCCGGAGGGCCGGTTCCGGAGCCGGAATCCAGCACCTCGACCCCCAGTTCGGAGCCCCGGTAGTCCAGCCGTACCCAGCAGGCGTCGGTGCCGGCGTGGCGAACCACGTTCGTCACCGACTCCTGCACGATCCGGTACGCCGAGAGTTCGAGGTTGGCCGGGAGCTCCCGGACCGCGCCGGTGCGGGTGACCTCGACGCGCACGGAGGCGGCCAGCCGGTCGAGGTCGGCCAGCCGGGGCGTCGGGATCGTCGGTGCGCCGGCCGGTTCCGAGCGCCGGAGCGCGGCCAGCGTCCGGCGCAGCTCGGCCAGCGCCTCGCGGGACGTCGTCTCGATCGCGTCCAGCGCGTTGCGCGCCTCGCGCGGCTGGGTCTCGATCACCCGCCGCCCGGCGCCGGCCTGGAACGCGATCACGCCCATGCTGTGCGCGACCAGGTCGTGCAGCTCCCGCGCGATCCGCAACCGCTCGGCCGCGACCGCGAGCTCGGTCTCCTCCCGACGCCGCGCGCCCGCGTTCTCCCGGCCCTGCCGGATCGTGTTGCCCACCGCCCACACGCACCCGACCGCCAGCGCGAGCACGAGCGCGGTGGTGAACGCCCCGCCGCTCTCCACGTAGAACGCCGCTCCGAGCAGCGCGAGCACCGCGAACGCGACCCCGGCGCCCGGCAGCGACACCCGCCACGGCCGGACGGTGGCCAGCCGGCCCACCGCGACGAGGACCGCCGCGCAGCCGACCGGCCCGACCGTCTCGGGGTCGTAGAGCGGGGTGAGCAGCGCGGTGAGCAGGAGCACGAGCCCCAGCCCGAGGACCGGTCGGGCCGACCACAGGACCGGCCAGGCCAGCACGACGAACAGCGGCACCACTACACCGGGACCGCCGCGGTTGCCGTAAGCGGCGACGAACAGCGCGCAGAGCAGTACGACGACGATCACCGGAAGAACGCGCAGCCGCCGCATCCGCTCACGGTAACCAGGGCCGCCCGGCAGCACAGTGGCCTCCGGGCGTACGCCCCCGGGCTGATCCGTTTCAGCCTCCCGACCGAACGGGTAACCATGAGCTACCACCCGGTGACAATCCTGATCAGCCTTCTTACTCCATTCAGTACAACTGAGGGAGACCCTCCCCCATGCCCTCCGAAATCCGACTCCCCGACGGCACCGCCGTCGTCATCCACTCCCCGACCGGCGGCCCCGACCGGACCTACTCCGGGACGTGGCTGGCCGAGCGCATCTGCGACGGCACCCCGGGACGGCCCGATCGGGTCGACGTCCACTACGACACGCCGACCGTCGGCGCCCGCGCCCCGGTCTCGGTGACCGTGTCGTGGAACGTGGCCCCGGAACGCCCGCCGTCGGCCGCCGACGCTCCCCCGGGCCCGCCGCCGGGCGTCGTCGTCCCGACCCAGCGGCCCGGAGCCGCCCCGCCCACGATCCGGTAGGGCACGGCCCGCGGGCGCCGCCGCTGCCAGAATGGCGGCGTGAGCGTCGCCGTCGTCCTCCGGTACCGCAAGGCCGTGACCTACGGCCACCACGCCCTGCTCGGGGCGCTGGAGGCCGAACCTCCGGAGACCCCGTTCACGGTCGCGTTCGCGACCTCCCCGGAACAGACCGCGGCCGCGGTCGGCTCCGCACTGGACGAAGCCGACCGCGTGCTGGTGCTCTGGTCCTTCTACTCCCCCGACGCCGACGCGCTCGCCGTCGAGCTCGCCGCCGTCCGCGCCCTGGTGGACGACGAGCGCGTGCTGCACGTGGCCGGCGGGGTGCACGCCACCGCCGAACCGCAGCAGGTGCTCGACGCGGGCTGGGACGTCGCCGCGATCGGCGAGGGGGAGACGACGATCGTCCGGCTCGTCGACGCGGTCGGCACGGGGGCTCCGCTGACCGGCGTCCGCGGGCTGGCCGTCCGGGACTCCGACGGCGTGGCCCTGCGTACCGGCCCGGCGATCACCCGGGAGCTCGACGCGTTCGGCTCGTTCTCGCTGAAGTACCACAAGTACGGTCCGATCGAGCTCACCCGCGGCTGCATCTACGCCTGCAAGTTCTGCCAGACCCCGTTCATGTTCTCCGCGCGCTTCCGGCACCGCAGCGTCGAGAACGTCCGCTGGCACGTGCGTGCGATGGTCGCCGACGGCCTGAAGGACGTGCGTTTCACGACGCCGACGTCGCTGTCCTACGGCACCCAGACCGAGGAGCCCGACCTCGA